>NZ_CP029693.1:6207632-6845198 GCF_003228315.1 Pseudomonas putida | reverse complement strand
TGCGGTCAGGTGTTTGGCATTTCCCGACAGCGGATGGGTGTCGGGATGCACTATAGGCCGCCGAAAAAACAATTAATGCCGAGTGATTACATCAGTCGTTGTCATCGCGATCGCGGTAACGACGGTGGTCACGATCATAGTCGCGCCGATCATAACGGTGGTCATAACCCTGATCGTTGTCATTGCCCTGATCGTACCCACGACGATGATCATGGTCGTGGTAGCGGCCGTACCGATCGCCATCATCCCAGTGAGGGCCGCAGCCTCCCAACAACAAGGTACTGAAAATAGCCAGGAACAGAATGACTGCGCGATTCATGGAAATGCTCTGAAAGTGGGTGGTGTCGATGGTTATGACCATCAAGTAACTCAATGATTCCGCAGCATTTTCACGCAGCTCCATGCAGGCACTGCCAAAGGTTCGGGTTGCGTTCGGACGGACTAAAAGAGATATGAGTTTGATCAGTCAGTTTTAAGCCAAATGCAACCATCGACACATTCAAAGAGCAGCCACCTCCGCCATCCCGAATTCCTCGCAAAAACCTCCCTGTATTGGGGGATATTTCCCGTTAACGGGTGGCTTTCCCCAAGCGTTTGACTCGCCCGCTCAAAGCCCACAGCAAGGGGCATAGGGCGTAGAGCCACTCATCCTTTCCTTTCATTTCTGGCTAAAAAATTGCGTCGCCATCATCCCGGTTGGAAATGAAACTTTTGCCAGCCGATATTGAAGCCGTGACACGTTGTCCAGGCATTGCCACGCGCTCCGCACATTTCGTCAGAGGTGTTTGCGATGAAGCTAGTTACCGCAAGGTTGCATCATGGTTCATTGTCCAAAACCAGGCTGGCACTCTGTATCTCTGCCGCCGCGATCATGCTGGGCCTGGGTTTGTCCCACACCCAGGCCGCTGTTCTCGACAACACCGACCCTCCACCTCCCACCGACCCATCGGCGTTCACCGATCAGCCTGCCAACCCCGATGCAGTATCGAAGGCCTTGATCAAGCAGCCTGCGGCAAACATCGGTGCCTTCGACTTGCCCAATGGCGTGGTGGGCAACCGTCAGACACCCTTGGCCGACAATGTGCTGCCACCCGATCTGCAACCGAGTTTCAATATCCCCACGAACGGCAACGCCAGCCCGTTGTTCGGGGCTCAACCCTTCACGCAAAAGATTGAACTGTTCGAGGAGTTCGGTTCGAACGCACTCAATGCGGCCGACCCGCCATCACCTGTGCCGTTTCCGGTCCCGACGGTGGGCCCCGCACCAGCGCAGGATCCATTGAAGGTGGCGCGTAGTGGTCCGTCGCCGGATGCGCTGGATGCCTTTCTCAGGCAGCCGGCATTGACGCCCTTCCCCACGGAATTTTCCAATGTGCTGGACCGCAACCCGTGGAAAGCGCAGATCGAGGATTTCCTCAATCGCCGGGTCGATTCGCCAGCAGAAGGCCGGCCACCGGGAAAAGGTTGGGCGCACCAGCGGTTCAATGAATTTTTCCCCCGCGACGCCTTCAAGACCGTGCAAGCCGGCGCACACGTCAACAGCGGCTTGCGCGATCACATGCAACGGCACAATTACGCCGTGGGGGAATTTGCGCCAGGCGGGCTTTACCACAACACCAACGGCGAGCCTGCCAACGAGGGCACCACCAAGGGCATTCAAGTGCAGTTTCACCCTAACCTGCCCATCCAGGACCACAACGCCTTATGGACGTTCGACGGCACCTTTCCACCCAAATTGCTTCAGGTGCGCTATGGCCAGGCGATGCTGATGCGTCATTACGATGCCTTGCCCATCGACCCGGCGGCCAACCGGGGCTTTGGCCTGCACACCATCACCACCCACGAACATAACGGCCACTCGCCTGCCGAAAGCGACGGCTTTACCAACGCCTTCTTCTTCCCGGGGCAGTACTACGACTATCGCTGGCCGATCCAGTTGGCCGGTTATGACACCATCAATACCAGCGCCGACGACCCACGGGCTGCGTTCCCGTGCGACCCCGGTGAAACCCTGTTCGTCAACGATGCCAACCCCGGCCTCAAGACCTGCGACCACGGCAGCATCAAGATCCGCGGTGACTGGCGCGAGACCATGAGCACCCACTGGTTCCACGACCACATGCTCGATTTCACCGCGCAGAACGTCTACAAGGGCAACGCGACGATGATGAACTACTACAGCGCCGTGGACCGTGGCAACGAGTCGGTCGACGACGGCGTCAACCTGCGTTTGCCCAGCGGTACGGCGCTGGGTTGGGGTAACCGTGACTACGACATCAACCTGACGATCGCCGACAAGGCCTGGGATAAGGACGGGCAGCTGTGGTTCAACCCCTTCAACACCGACGGGTTTCTCGGTGACCAGATACTGACCAACTGGGAGTACAAACCCTTCCTCGACGTACGCGCCCGCCGCTACCGTTTCCGCCTTCTCAATGGATCGGTTTCGCGCTTCTTCAAGCTGGCGGTGGTGCGTCAGGTCAAGGGTAACGGTGGCGAGTTTCCCGGCCCGAAAAACTCCGGGGTGTCCTACAACCGGGTGCCGTTCCACATGATTGCCAACGACGGCAATATCATGGAACACGCGGTGCCGTTCGATGGCACCCTGGACCTCAATGGCGACGGCGACAAACAGGACAACAATGGCATTCTGCCGATGATGGGCGTTGCCGAACGCTATGACATCGTCGTCGACTTCTCGAAAAACGGCATCAAGCCGGGCGACAAGCTGTTCTTCGTCAACATCGAGGAGCATGAAAACGGCAAGCTGCCCAACCGCGACATTCCATTGGCCGATGTGCTCTCCGAGAAGTACCTGCCGGTGGTAAGGCAGACCAGCCACGGGCCGCAGTGGATCAACGGTGACCCGGGGGTGGGCGCGTTCATGCAACTGAACGTCCAGCCTTACACCGGCCAGGACCTGAGCATGAACCCGGTCGACTTCGAGCCCGCCAAGCCTGGCAAGCCCGAGGGCAAGTTCATGATCCCCCTGCCCTTGCACCGCGATGACCCTGCCGATATCGCCAAACTTGCCCAGGCTCGGCATCGCAGCTTTATCTTTGGCCGCTCCGACGGTACGGACTTCAAACCCTGGACGATCAAGACCGATGGCGGCGCCGGCTTCAACATGGACCCGCGGCGGATTTCAGCCGCGCCACAACTGACCACCGGCCCGACGCCGGCCGGGTTCAAGGGAGAAGGCACACTGGAAGTCTGGAAGATCCAGAACGGCGGCAACGGCTGGACCCACCCGGTGCATGTGCACTTCGAGGAAGGGATCATTCTCAGTCGGGGTGGCAAGGCACCACCGGAATGGGAAAAAGGCGCGCGCAAGGATGTCTACCGCATAGGCCCGGATCCCGACAGCCTCGACAATGTTGAAATGGCCCTGCACATTCGCGAGTTTGCCGGTACCTACATGGAGCACTGCCACAACACACAGCATGAGGACACCTCGATGCTGCTGCGCTGGGACTCCGAGCACCCGGGCCAGATCCAGTTGATGCCCACGCCATTACCCAGCTGGGACGGCGTGAAATTCGTGAACTCGGTTGCGCTGCCGACCTTCCGTACCGGAGATGGCGTCGGCCCACAGGTCAAGGTCAACAATAACCAGGGAGATAACAGCGGCACAGGCAGTACACGCAGCGCTGGCAAAGGCTAGCGTTGTCCGCGTTCAGTATCGCGGTCACGCAATAATCAAAGGTGCCCACCGGGGATGGGCGCCTTTGCTGTGTTTTCCGAGTTCAAGACGCCCCTGAAAGGCGGCTTTGGCGGTTTACAGAATGTTCAGCGGATAGTTGAAGATCAGCCGGATGTCGTCATTGCCAGGGCCGATATCGTTGTTGTTGGCGGCCTGGATGTAAGCATCGTTGGCGCGGAAGTAAGCCACCCGCAGGCGCATCGAAAGATCCTTGGCGGCGCCATCCTGTACGACATACCTGACTTCGACGTTGAGCTCGCGCTCGCGGCCTTCGGGGCCTTCTGTGGTGCGGATGTTGTCGCCGTACACATAACGGGTCATGAAGCTCAGGCCCGGTACGCCGTAGCCTGCCATGTTCAAGTCGTAGCGCCCCTGCCAGGAGCGTTCTTGTGCGCCGTCGAAGTCGGACATCTGGATGGAGTTGGCCACGTAAACCGCATCGCCGCCGTCTACCCCATAGGCATAGGGGGTGTCACCGGACGAGCGTTGGTACGCCACGGTGAACCTGTGCGCCCCCAGGCTATAGGCGGTTGCCAGGCTCCACAGATTGTTGTCCACCTTGCCCGACAGTTCTTGCCCCTGGCTTTTGGTGTGGTAGGCATTGAGGTCGAAGTTCAGCGCCTGGCCCTCGACCAGAGGCAGGTTGTAATTGAGGTTGAGGTACTTCTTCTTGAAGTTGTCTTCAACATCGGAAGCGGCGACACCGGCCACCAGATCAGGACTGAACTTGTAGGTGGCACTGACGAAATCGGCAGCGTCCAGACCTGCACTGTCATTGAACTGACCCGTCTGGGTACGCAGCGCGGTGAAGTGGCCGGCGTTCAATTCCAGCCCCTTGATTTCCTTGCTGGTCACCAGGGTGCCGGTCGAGATTTCGGGGATCAGGCGGCTGTCGCTCATGCTGAACACCGGGTTGACGACCACTTGGTTGCCGTACTTGGCGACGGTGTCGGACACGCGGAATTTGACCGCGCCTCCGGCGGCCGACTGGGTCTTGGCTTCGGAGCCATCGTTGTTGACCTGGAACATGTCACTGCCTGCACGACCCTTGCCTCCGTCGAGGTTGACGGTACCTGTGGCGTAAGCATCGACACCCACCCCGACGGTGCCTTGCGTGAAACCGGAGCTGTAATTGATGCGCTCGGCCAGGCCGGTGTCCTGACGGTAACCGCTTCTGCCACCGTTGGTAGGGTTGCTGTAACCGTGCTTGAAGTCGCGGTTCATGTATTGCAGGCGCGTCAGGATCGAAAGCGTGCTGTCGTCGACGAAACCCTTGCTGTCGTCCTGGGAGGCGGCCATTGCCAGTGGCGAGAGGCTGGCGGCAACCGACAGGGCAACCAGGTTCCACTTCATCATTTGCATCGTGTTTTGCTCTTTTTGTTATTGAAAGTGCTGTCGCCCCAGCCGTTGTTCGGGGGTGACTGTTTGTTTTTTTCAAGGCGAGTTCGCCCATTCGCCTGACCATTGGCAGGACGTTGTTGGGGTTCACGTCATGAGCCGCTTTTCTGTGGGAGCGAGCCTGCTCGCGATAGCGATCCGTCAGCCGACACAGGTGTTGAATGTGCCGGCCTCATCGCGAGCAGGCTCGCTCCTACAGGTAGAGCGTTATCGGGACTCAGGTTATGAGTCGCTTTTCTGTGGGAGCGAGCTTGCTCGCGATAGCGATCTGGCAGTCGGCACAGGTGTTAAATGTGCCGGCCTCATCGCGAGCAGGCTCGCTCCTACAGGTAGAGCGTTATCGGGACTCAGGTTATGAGTCGCTTTTCTGTAGGAGCGAGCCTGCTCGCGATGGCGATCCGTCAGCCGGCACAGGTGTTGAATGTGCCGGCCTCATCGCGAGCAGGCTCGCTCCTACAGGTAGAGCGTTATCGGGACTCAGGTTATGAGTCGCTTTTCTGTGGGAGCGAGCTTGCTCGCGATAGCGATCTGGCAGTCGGCACAGGTGTTGAATGTGCCGGCCTCATCGCGAGCAAGCTCGCTCCCACAGGTAAAGCGGTGATTTAACCGGGGGATTGATACCGCGCCGAGCGCCAGAGGCTTTGCGATTCTTGTGTGAGATGGCGCAAGCCGCTGCGGTCCAGCATGCGTTCCGACTCCGCTTGCACCTCGGCCAGCACGGCGGCCTCGTCGACGGCGTGCACGACGTAGTCCTCCATCAGGACCTTGCCGTCGACGATGGTGGTGCACACGTCCGCGCCGTTGGCGAAGCAGGTGACGCGGTGGACCGGCATGTTCATCGGCATCAGGTGCGGCTTGAACAGGTCGATCAGGATGATGTCGGCTTTCTTGCCGACTTCCAGCGAACCGATCTCATGCTCCATCGACAGCGCCCTGGCGGCATCGATGGTGACCATTTCCAGGACTTTGCCCTGGGGCAGGATGTCCGGGTCGCGGAAATGCCGGCGGTGGTAGTGCATGCACTGGAACATGTGGCGGAACATGTCGTAGCCACGGTCCGGGGCGGCGCCATCGGAGCCGATGGCAACCGTGACATTGGCCTCGATCAACTCCGGCACCGGGCAACGCCCCAGGATCGACATGATCGCGCTCGGGTTGTGCACGATGCTGGTCCCGGTCTCGTGGCACAGGGCGATGTCTTCTTCGGTCAGGTCGATGCAGTGCGACATGAAGGAAGTTGGGCCAAGCAAACCCAGTTCACGATGGGCCAGCGCCAGCGTGCCGGCGCGGTGGCCATCCTGGGTGAACGTCAGGCCGTAACGCTGAGCCAGCGCCTGGTAATCCCGAGCTTGCTGGCGGAACAAAGGTGCCAGCGCCAGATGCTCGGGCTCGTACTGTGGCGCGTACACCGGCAAGGTGATAGCGATGCGTACCCGGCCGTCGCCCATGCCGTCACAGGTCCGGGCGACTTCTTCGCAGACCTCGAACATGGTCTCGAAACTGACGTCACGGCGAATGGGCGGCTCGCTCGACCAGTCCAGATAAGTGCGCGGCGCTGGCGGCCGCGACGGCCCGACGGCGACCACCGAGCGGGTACCGATGTCGGCCACTGCCCGAGCGTGACGTTGCGCATAGACCG
This sequence comes from Pseudomonas putida, assembly GCF_003228315.1. Classification (NCBI taxonomy): domain Bacteria; kingdom Pseudomonadati; phylum Pseudomonadota; class Gammaproteobacteria; order Pseudomonadales; family Pseudomonadaceae; genus Pseudomonas; species Pseudomonas putida. The sequence continues at coordinate 6,838,458 of NZ_CP029693.1, read as the reverse complement.
GATCATCGACCCGCATGATCGAATCGCCCCCGCCCAACAGCGAGACGCCGGTGGTGGTGCCGCACTTGAGCCGTTCCAGCGCCGACAACTTGGCCTCGACCTCCCAGAACTCCACGCCGGAAGCCGAGGTGTAGATGGTCTGGCACGCCTGCATCCAGGCATCGCCCTCCCCGCCGCCAATGGTCTTGAGCATGGCGTGGCCGGCGTGGGCGTGGCTGTCGATCAGGCCCGGCAGCACCGCCTTGTTACGGGCATCGATGATCTTGTGCGCCGTGAAGCGCGCGCGCAGTTCATAGGTGCGCCCCACCGCCACGATGCGGTCGCCGTGCACGGCCACGGCGCCGTCCTCGATGACGCGCCGTTGATCGTCCACGGTAATGACCACGCCGTGCTCGATCAGCAGGTCGACTTTGGTGAAGGGTGCATGGGCGTCGTATTGAAATGTCATGCAAGGCATCCGGAGAAAGTGTTGGGGATCACAGGCGGCTGTGCAGCAGGCTGCCGTTTTTCGCAACGACATTGCCGCGGCTGATCACCGTGCGCGCCAGCGGTCGGGACACAACGGCTTCACTGAGCGTCTCTGTCGGCAGCAACAACAGGTTGGCGGTTTGCCCGGTTGCCAGGCCGTGATCACTGCGCCCCAGTGCCCGCGCCCCATTGGTGGAAGCGGCGTCGAAGGCGGCGCAGATTTCCGGGTCGGTCCGCATGCCGCAGCGCAACGCCAGCAGCATCGCGCGTTCGAGCATGTCGCCATTGCCCATGGGGGTCCAGGCGTCGCGAATGCCATCGGAACCCAGGCACACATTGACGCCTGCCGAGCGCAATTCGTTAAACGGCGGATAGGCGATGTCCGACGGCGCCGTGGTCATCAGGGAAATCCGATTGGCCGCCAGCCGTTCAGCCAGCGGCTGTACTTGAGACCAGTCCTTCATGCCCAGGCAAAAGGCATGGCTGATCATCACTCGCCCCTGGCGCTGATAGCGCTCGGTGAAATCAACGATGCGCGCGATCTGCCAAAGCCCCAGTTCGCCACCGTCATGCAGGTGGATGTCTATGCCGCGATCAAACTGGCTGGCCAGTTCGAACAGGGTCGTCAGGTGCGCGATGGGATCGTTGTCGATGCCGCAAGGGTCCAGCCCGCCGACCACCTCGACTCCAAGCGCCAGGGCTTCGCGCATCAAGTCTTCAACACCGGGGCGGTTGACCAGGCCCACTTGCGGGAAGGTGACGAACTCGATGTCCACCAGATCGGCGTAGTGTTGCCGCAGTTCCAGCATGGCTTGCACATGTTCGATGCCCAATTCGGGATCGGCATCCACATGGCAGCGCAGCAGCAGCGAGCCGCGTGCGATGCACTGCTCCAGCAAGGCACCCGCGCGCTCGGCGATGGGGGACTTGAGCTCGCGCAGGATTTGCCGCTCATTGGCGATGCGCGCCTTGAGGTTCGGGCCTGCGCTGTGCGGGCGCCAGGGTTGGCCCCACAGGGTCTTGTCCAGGTGGATATGGCTTTCCACCAGCGACGGCACGAGTATTTGACCTTGCCCATCGAGATCAAGGCCGACCACTGGACTGCCACTGGCTGGCCGACGTTCACCGATGCGACCGTCGACAATTTGCAGGTCTACATTTTCGCCGCCGTAAGGGCGGACATTACGCAACCAGAACATCATTGGAACCTCATCACTGTTTGAACCTGCCCCCGTGATAGCCAACGGAAGCAGGCTTTACCAAGTCACCCATCGGGCTATTTCAAGTTGCCAGCCAGGAACTGCTTGAGCCGCTCGCTTTTGGTGTGCTTGAACAGCTGCTCCGGGTTGCCCTCTTCTTCGATCTTGCCCTGGTGCAGGAAAATCACGTGGTTGGACACCTCGCGGGCAAAGGCCATTTCGTGCGTCACCACCACCATGGTCCGCCCCTCTTCGGCCAGCGCCTGCATCACCTTCAGCACCTCGCCCACCAGCTCCGGGTCCAGCGCCGAGGTCGGCTCGTCGAACAGCATCACCTCCGGCTCCATCGCCAAGGCCCGGGCAATCGCCACGCGCTGTTGCTGGCCACCGGACAGGTGCGACGGGTATTTGGCTTCCATGCTCGCCGGCAGGCCGACCTTGGCCAGGTACTTGCGCGCCCGGGCCTGCGCCTCGTCGCGACTCAGGCCCAGCGCATGCATCGGCGCCTCGATGACGTTTTCCAGCACCGTCATGTGCGCCCACAGGTTGAAGTGCTGGAACACCATCGACAGCTTGGTGCGCATGCTTTGCAGCTGCTTCTGGTTGGCCACGCGCAGCCCGCCGTTCTTGTCCTTTTCGGTGCGGATTTCCTCGGCGTTCACCGTGATGCGTCCGGCGCACGGCTGTTCGAGGAAGTTGATGCAACGCAAAAAGGTGCTCTTGCCTGAACCTGAGGAGCCGATGATGCTGATCACATCCCCTGCCTTGGCCTTGATCGACACGCCCTTGAGCACTTCGTGGTTGCCATAATTCTTGTACAGATCGTCTACGGTCAGTTTGTACATGGTGTTGCCCTGGGTATGCGGCCTTCAGGCGGCCTGGGGTTTCAGGAAGGCCAGCCAGCGGGTTTCACCGCGACGAAATAGCCAGACAAGCGACAGCGCAATCACCGCGTACAACAGGGCGGCGATGAAGAAGGCCTCGAATGAAGCATAGGTGGCGGAGTTGACGTCACGGGCGACTTTCAGGATGTCGGGCACCGTGGCGGTGAACGCCACCGAGGTCGAATGCAGCATCATGATCACCTCGTTGCTGTAGTACGGCAGCGCGCGCCGCAGCGCCGAAGGCAGGATGATCCGGCGGTACAGGTTGAACCGGGACAGGCCGTAAGCCCTCGCCGCCTCCACCTCGCCATACGGCACCGACCGGATCGCGCCAGCGAAGACTTCGGTGGTGTAGGCGCAGGTGTTGAGCGCGAACGCCAGCACCGTGCAGTTGAAGCCCTCGCGAAAGAACATGTCGAGGAACTCGTGCTCGCGCACCACGCTCAGGCTGTAGACACCGGTGTAGATGATCAGCAGCTGGATATACAGCGGCGTGCCGCGAAACACATAGGTGTAGAACCAGACCGGCAGTCGCACGAACCTGTTTTTCGACACCCGCGCCACGGCCAGCGGCACCGACAGTACGAAGCCAATCGCAATCGACAACACCAGCAACCACAGGGTGATTGAGAGGCCGGAGAAGTTGGCGCCGTCCGACCACAGGTACGCTTGCCAGTATTCCTGGATAATCGCGATCACAGTTCTGCCTCCCGGATACCGACGGAGTAATGATGTTTAAGCCAGGTCAGGACGCCGTTTGAAAGCGTGGTAATGGCGAGATAGATCAGGGCACCGATCACGGTGAAGTAGAACAGCTGCATGGAGCTCTTCCCGGCGTCCTGGGTGGCCCGGACGATATCGGACAGACCGATGATGGACACCAGTGCGGTCGCCTTGATCATGACCTGCCAGTTGTTGGCGATACCGGGCAAGGCAAAACGCATCATTTGCGGGAACAGAATGCGCTGAAACCCCTGCCATGGGCTCAGGCCATAGGCCATGGCCGCCTCCAGCTGGCCACGGGGGACCGCCTGGAAAGCACCGCGAAAGGTCTCGGTAAAGTAGGCACCGTAGATAAACGCGAGGGTCGCGACACCGGCGAGAAACGGATCGATATCGATCTGATCCATGCCCAGCCCTTCGGTGATCTGGTTGAGGACGATTTGAATGCTGTAGAACAACAGCAGCATGGTCACCAGATCAGGAACACTGCGAATCATCGTGGTATAGACGGTGGCGATGTTGCGCAGCCACCGATGCCCCGACAACTTGGAACTGGCGCCGGCCAGACCAATGATGACTGAGGCCAGCAGCGATAATATCGCCAGCTTCAGTGTCATCCAGGTGCCGCTCGCAATCAGCGGCCCATAATCTACCAAGGACATTACATTCTCCTTGAACCCGTCACGGCGACCGATGCCACCTGGCGTGTCCAATCGTGCTTTTCTTGTTTTTGAATGCCGCAAAGTCCGGTTTCGCAAATCAGTCGTGTGCTTTGAGGGCGCACGACTCCCCCGCAAACAGACTTTGCATTGCCTGTCTAACTGTTGTTTTTGCTGTTTTTAAACTTCACCGCTACGCGGAAGTTGCTTCCCGTCAGTTGTACACATCAAAGGAGAAGTACTTGTCGGAGATGGTCTTGTAAGTGCCGTCACTGATAATCGCGGCCAATGCGCCGTTGATCTTCTCGCGAAGTTCAGTGTCTTCCTTGCGCAAGCCGATCCCTGCGCCTTCACCCAATGTTTTCGGGTCGCGCAGCAAGTCGCCGGCAAAGGCGAAATCACGCCCGGCCTCGGTTTTCAGAAAGCCCAGGTCGGCCTGGACCGAAGACTGCAACGCGGCATCGAGGCGTCCGGCAATCAGGTCCTGATACACCATGTCCTGGTTCTGGTAAGTCATGACGGTGACACCCTTCGGCGCCCAGTAAGCCCTGGCATAGACTTCCTGGGTGGAGCCCTGCTCGATCCCGACACGCTTGCCTTGCAGGGATTCCGGTGTGGGCAGCAACGGTGAGCCTTTTTTCGCGATCAGACGGGGCAGGACATTGCTGATCTTGTCGGTGAACGCGATCTGCGCCGAACGCTTCTCGGTCATGCTCATGGAAGACAGAATGCCGTCGAACTTCTTGGCCTTGAGTGCCGGGATGATGCCGTCGAACGAGTTTTCGACCCACACGCATTTGACCTTCAGCTGTTCGCAGATCGCGTTGCCAAGATCGATATCGAAACCCACGAGCGAGCCATCGGGCGCTTTCGACTCGAACGGGGCGTAAGTGGGGTCGACGCCGAAACGAATGACTTGCAAGTCTTTCGCATACACGCCGCTCGCGGCCAGGGCCAGAACCACCGAAACTGCAAACTTCTTCATTTTTTATTCTCCGTATGCATGTGGGTATTGCGGTTATAAAAATGGCCATCCCTGTTTTTAATGCTGCTCCCTGTAGGAGCGAGCCTGCTCGCGATGGACTCAAAGGCGCCGCGTTTAACCGGTAAACACGCGTAATCGTTAACGACCATCGCGAGCGTGCTCGCTCCTACATAAGACTTTGCATGCTGCGCCGGTAGCTCGCCGGAGCGAACTTGACGGTCAGCACCGCCATCGCCACGAGTACCCCGACGTGCAGCCACCAGCCGGTGATGAAGCTGGCGCCGCAGTCGCGCAACCAGCCGATCAACCAGGGCGCGCTGGACGCGAGTAAAAAGCCGATCCCCTGGACAAAGGCCGCCAGGGTGCCCGCCGCTTGCGCCCCGGATAAATGGTCGAGGCTGACGATCAGGCTCAGCGAGAAGAACCCGCCGAGGCCAAAACCGGCCAGTGCGACCCACAACCACGGCGCGGCGTTGGGGGCCATGGCGAAACCGGCAAAGCCCACCATCTGCAACACGATGGTCAGCCACAGGGCCGCGCGCCGGTCGATGCTGCGGCGGGCGAGCATCGGCATGGCGAACGCCGCCGTCGCCTGGAACATCGCCAGCCACGCGAGCAAGTTGCCCGAGGCCTGCAAGCTCATGTTCTGCTGCTGGTAGAAGGACGGCAGCCAGGCCACCAGGCTCGAGTAGCCGCTGTTGGTGAGCCCGAAATAGGCGGCCAACTGCCAGGCACGCCGATTCCTGAAGAAGCTGCGGGTCGACACCGGCGCAGGTCCGCCAGCGGCCACCGGCGCCGTGCGTGGTGCGCACACCAGCCACAGCAGGAACACCACCAGCGCCGGCAATGCCCAGATGGACAACCCCAATCGCCAGCCGCCATAGGCATTCAGCCAGGTACTGGCCAGCGAGCCCAACGCCCCGCCGCCCACCAATGCCGCCGAGTAAAGCCCCATCACCATGGCGATGCGATCGGCGAACCAGCGCTTGGCGACACCCGGTATCAAGGCCTGGATCATCGCCACGCCGGCGCCGGCGATACCTGCACTGGCAATCAACTGCGCGCCGTCCTGGACCACCGCGCGATAGCCGCATCCGAGCATCAACAGCAACAATGCACCTGCCAGCGCCCCACGTTCGCCGAAGCGACGAGCGACACCGATGCCCATGAAGGCAACCAGGCCCATCAGCACGAAAGGCAGGGTGGTGAGCAGCGCGGCGGCGCGAAAATCGAGGCCGATGTCGACGCGCACCAGATCCAGTACCGGCCCCACCGAGGTCAGGAATGGCCGCAGATTCAGGCCCAGCAGCATCAGCAGTACCAGTGCGGCCAATGACACTTCATGAGTGCGCGGCACGCTTGTCGCTGTCAGTGTCACGTCATTCGTCATCACATTTATCCTGGTAATGGAGTCACTTGTGGCAAGGGAGCAAGCTCCCTCGCCACAGGGGTGAGTCGCTTGTTAAGGAGATTAAAAGCTGGTGCTATTATTCGGAAATGAAATGATCGAATGACGGGTAGTGGGAAACGTAATGACCTCAACACTGATCGATCCGCTGCTGCTCAAGAGCTTCGTCGCGGTAGTGGAAAGCGGCAGCTTCACCCGCGCCGGTGAGCGCGTGCACCTGAGCCAATCGACCATCAGCCAGCAGTTGAAGCGCCTTGAAGAGCAACTTGGCTGCGAGCTGCTCAACCGCAGCGGGCGCTACGTCGTCGCCACCGAAGACGGCGAACGTTTGCTCGGCTACGCGCGCCGGCTCCTGGGCCTGATGGAGGAGATGGTGCAAGAGTTGCGCAAGGGCCACGCCCAGGGCGAGGTGCACATCGGCGTGCCGGAAGACTTCGCCTCGGACTTGCTCACACCCACGCTCGGCGCCTTCGCCCGCGCGCATCCGTCGATACGGCTGGAGATCAGCAGCGGGCTGAGTAACACGCTATGGAAGCAATTCTGTGCCGGCGACTACGACCTGGTGCTGATCAAACAGCGTCCGGGCCAGGCCGTGGGCCATGCCGCCTGGCCCGAACCGCTGGCCTGGTTCGACAGCCTCAGCGAACCCACGTACGAACGCGACCCGCTGCCCCTGGTGGTGTTTCCGGTCGGTGGCCTGTATCGCGATGAAATGATCCACGCGCTGGAGAGCGCCGGCCGACGCTGGAGCATCGGCTACAGCAGCGCCAGCCTGGCCGGCATCCGCTCGGCCGTGGCCAACGGCCTGGGCGTCAGCGTGCTGCCCTCGCGACTGGCCCTGCCCGGCCACCGACGCTTGGGCCCTGCCGAGTCCTTCGCCGAACTGGCGCCCCTGGAAATCGCCCTGCACCTGCGCCCCGACGCCCCGCGCCGGGTGATCGACCTGGCCGAACAACTGACAGCCCTTTGCACCGAAGTGACCGGTCACGCCGGCTGACTTTTCTGTTCGCCGCTGTGGGAACGAGCCTGCTCGCGATGGCGGTTTGTCAGGCGCAATTGATGTTGAATGTACCGGCCTCATCGCGGGCAAGCCCGCTCCCACAGGGAAATGCGTTCTCCTGTGGGAGCGAGCCTGCTCGCGATGGCGGTTTGTCAGGCGCCATTGATGTTGAATGTACCGGCCTCATCGCGGGCAAGCCCGCTCCCACAAGGAAATGCGTTCGGCTTTTCTGTAGGAGCGAGCCTGCTCGCGATGGACGTCAACGATAACGCGGGGCGTCTGACTGACCACGTGGCTCTGACATTTTTCGCGAGCAGGCTCGCTCCCACAGGTCCTCAAGACAATCCTTCAGGATGAAGCTTTCGCAGGCTTAAGCCTTCGCTGAGCAAGCTGAAAGGATTCGCCCTTTGAGCGCCGTGAATCTGTCATGAAATGAAAAGCAAATGTCGTCCAATGAAAAGCCGACCGCCTGAAAACCCCTTAGAAACAAATCGCTCCACGCCTTCATTTTCCAGCGATCGGCCTTGAATGGCGGGAGCCAATCGCCAAAAACTCATAAGAAGAATCCAGAAAATGATCAGGAATATCAGTATTGCTTGGCGTGCATCCATTGGTTTCAGTCTGGTTGTCGTACTGACTGCGGGATTGGGAATATTTGCGCTGTCCCGGCTGGACGACATGCGTGAAAGCACCCGACAGATAAGTGACGATTGGCTGCCCGGGGTGATGGCCTTGAGTCACGGCGCGCAAAACGTGCAACGCATCCGTGCCCTGACCCTGCGCGTCATGATCAGCCGCGATCCGCAGACCCTCGAGCAGAACTACAAGAAGATGGACGTGCTCAAGGCCGAATCGCGCAAGGAAATGGGGCAGTACGAAAAGACCATTCTCGTCGATGAAGACCGGGTGTTGTTCGACCGGTTCAGGAGCGCCGAGGCGGCCTACATGGCGCTCCAGGCCAAGGTCATCGAGCTGTCGCGCAAGAATCAACTCGACGAAGCCCGAGACCTGATCAATGGTGAGATGAACCCCCGTGCCGATGAGCTGAGCAAGACGCTCACCGACCTGATCGAATTCAACAACCGTGGCGCCAACGGTGCTGCCGCCCACAGCGTCGATGTGTTCAACAGTGCGCGCACCGGCGTTATCGGGGTGCTGTTGGTTGTCGCGCTGGCCTCCTGCGTGGTCGCCGTCGGCCTGATTCGCAGCATCGTCCTGCCCCTGCGCCAATCGGTGCGACTGGCCGAGACGGTGGCCACCGGCAATCTGACCACCCGCACGGTGGTGGTCGGCAGTGATGAACCGGCACGCTTGATGGGTGCGTTGGCAATCATGCAGGGCAATCTGCGCGACACCATCCTGGCGATCTCCGAGTCTTCCAATCAGCTGGCATCGGCTGCCGAAGAGTTGAGTACGGTGACCGAAGATGCCAGCCGTGGATTGCACCAGCAAAATGGCGAGATCGAGCAGGCAGCCACGGCAATCAACGAAATGACCATTGCCGCCGAAGACGTGGCCCGCAACGCCTCCTCCACGGCCGATGCCACACGGGCCTCGGACCTCACCGCGCAACAAGGCCGGCAGCAGGTATTGCGCACCGTTGATGCGATCGGCGAACTGGCCAGCGGCGTCACGGCGACGGCGGGTGAAGTGGAAAACCTGGCCGGTCGGGTGCGGGACATCAGTCAGGTGGTCGATGTCATTCGCACGGTGGCCGAGCAAACCAATCTGCTGGCACTCAACGCGGCCATCGAAGCGGCCCGTGCCGGTGAAGCCGGCCGTGGCTTCGCGGTGGTCGCCGATGAAGTGCGCAGCCTGGCCCATCGGACCCAGCGCTCGACCCAGGAAATCGAGCAGCTGGTATTGGCCATTGAGCAAGGCACCGTGCAGGCGGTCAACGCGATGCAGGGCAGTAACACCCGCGCCCGCGACACCCTGGAAGTGGCGCAGGCGGCGGGTCAGGCCCTGGATCAGATCGCCTCCTCCTTCGCGCAGATCAACGAACGCAACCTGGTGATCGCCAGCGCAGCCGAGCAGCAAGCGCAAGTCGCCCGGGAAGTGGATGGCAACCTGGTCAATATCCGCCAACTGGCCACGCAGACCGCCACCGGTGCAACACAGACCAGCGCGGCCAGCCAGGAGCTTTCGCGGCTGGCGGTTTCACTCAACGGCCTGGTGTCCAGATTTGTGATTTGACCCAATCACCCTCTCACCAAATACGCCCCCGCCGGCACCCGCCCCATCAGCTTCTTGCATTTGCGGGGTTTGGGTTGATGCCCCGGCGGGCGATCGGGGAACCAGATTCGGCATTTGCCCGGCGGTGGCCAATGACCGCGGGGTATCGCCACCGGCTCGGGCTGGACGGCAGCCAATTGCATGTTCCGTTCGACAGGCGGAGTGTCCGTTGTGGGCGGGATCGCTACCGGTTGCGCCGGTTCGAGTGTCAAGGCGCCCGTCTCACGCAGCGTCTTCGAGGTAACGGGTACGGCAGCGGACGTCTCTGCTTCACGACGCTGTTTAACCTCTTCCTCCAGCCCCTCCTGAACGGCAACCAGACGCTCGCCGGCCTTGGGCGGGTCGTTTGACGCCCGGGCCTGCTGCGCCGCCTGGATCAACTGGAAGTTGCGGTTGCGTAATGCAACGTTGCGCCCTACCCGCAGGTTCGAACGCGCCGCCAGGGTTTCCGCCTGCTGGTAATCCCCCTGTTGCAGCCGCAACACACCGAGGTAATGCAGCGTCGCCGGATTGTTCGGCTGGATATGCAGGGCGCGCTCCAGCGTGGCAGCGGCCTGGTCCAGTTGGCCGTTTCCATACTGTCGCGAGGCGGTTTCGATCAGGGCGGTGGAGGCACTGTTGCTTTGCGCGGTTGCGCTTCGCTCGGCAGCCATCGAACAGGACGACGCCATAGCGCAGAGCGCCAGGATGAGAGCCGATAGAAGACTTTTGGTTGGCATCAGGGGACGGACTCGACAGATCTCGCACGGCACTGCCACAAAACAGGCCACGATGCCATTCGGCATTTACGACTCAGGGCCCCCATCGACCTGGCCCGTGCGTTGAAGTTCCCGTCCCGACATTCAGACACGGGAAAGGCAAACGTAGCGGACCAGCCATCCTGCTAACGCGGCGCCACACCTTTCTCGCGCAGGCGATGCAGCAACAACTGGGTGTTATCCACGCACCCCATGCCTTCGGGCTTGCTTTCAACGCCCTCGATCACCAGCAACAGTTGCGCTTTATTCTCGGCCAGCCGTCGCTGGAGGATTTCGATCTCTTCGACCTTGCGCCTGAGCCCGCCGAGCAGCTCTTCATGCTTCCAGCCGTTGGCATTCATCGGCAGCAATTGCCGGATCTCTTCCAATGAAAAACCGGCGGCCTGGGCGCCCGTGATGATCTCCAGCACCCACTCCGTATCAGGCGCATAGTCCCGATACCCGTTGGCCTTTCGCGCGACAGACTTGATCAGGCCGCTCGCTTCGTAAAAACGGATGCGTGAAGTCGCCAGCCCGGTGATTTTCGCCAGTTCGCCTATTCTCATGTTCCGCTCCCCAATGCCATTGACCTTGAAGTTGACTTTAAACCTAAAGTGAATTGGCGGCGAACGCGTGGCTGAAACGCCATGGCATTCAGGGGCGGGCGAAAACGCAAAGGGTCACGATCAGAACACGATGGGTCATGCCCTCCACTTCACTCGGGAGATGCGAACATGGGTTATGTCACGACGCAGGACGGTGTTGAGATCTTTTACAAAGACTGGGGGCCACGCGATGCCCAAGTGATCTTTTTTCATCACGGATGGCCGCTCAGCTCGGACGACTGGGATGCGCAGATGCTGTTTTTCCTGGCCAACGGCTACCGGGTGGTTGCACACGACCGGCGCGGTCACGGGCGATCCAGCCAGGTGTGGGACGGGCACGACATGGACCACTATGCCGATGACGTCGCGGCGGTGGTCGACCATCTTGGCGTGCAGGGCGCAGTCCATGTCGGCCACTCCACCGGCGGTGGTGAAGTCATCCATTACATCGCACGCCACGGCGAGGACCGCGTGTCGAAGGCGGTGATCATCAGCGCCGTACCACCGCTGATGGTCCAGACCCCGAACAACCCGGGAGGTTTGCCGAAGTCGGTTTTCGATGACTTGCAGGCCCAGCTCAAAGCCAACCGCGCCCAGTTCTACCATGACGTTCCGGCTGGACCTTTCTACGGCTACAACCGCCCGGGCGCCAAACCGTCCGAGGGCACCATCCTCAATTGGTGGCGCCAGGGCATGATGGGCAGCGCCAAGGCCCACTACGACGGGATTGTCGCCTTCTCCCAGACCGACTTCACCGATGATCTGAAGAGCATCAAGATCCCGGTGCTGGTGATGCATGGTGACGATGATCAGATCGTGCCCTATGAAAACTCCGGGCTCCTGTCAGCCCGACTCCTGCAGAACGGCACGCTGAAAACCTACGCGGGCTTCCCGCACGGTATGCCTACGACGAACGCCGATACCATCAATGCGGACTTGCTCGCTTTCGTGCGGGGTTAGGCAACTGGGCGGGGGGTGGTTGAATACTGCCCCCTGCTTGCTTCAGAACCAAAAAAAACGATGGGGTGAAGGCTCCAATTAGTAGCTGAGAATTGAGCTAATCAAGCGTTCGCTTGTGGTCGAAATCAGCCAAACAGGGCCAGAAGTTTTCGACCCAAAACAGACAGTAATCACTCGCTGCTGGAAACGAATATACCTCGCAGAGTTCTTGCTTGTTATCGGGGCCTTGGGTCTGCTCTTAGGCAGTCATCAATAGGAGATACGTTACTTTGATGATTGTCCGCATTAATTGCGGCATTAGCTATTGTTGCGGTATTCCTCTCAATCTGTCTGAGTAGTTGGTGGTTCGTATACATCAGCACCCACAACGCATAAAAAGGAACGGCGAACAAAAACATGAGAATCAGCCCCACGAACCCAAACAATAGATAGGACCCAGGTGGTGCAATCGAGATGGTTGTCGCGCCAAGCTTCAGGGTTACGCCGGAACCGGTATCAAGAAAATGTGCAATTACAACACCACCAGCAAGCCCCAGTAACATGTACAGCCAGATGTTCAGGAGCGCAATAAACTGCATCGTTTTGATGATGAGTGAGTTCATAGCAAGCCCTTCTTGATCGCGTTAGTTCGAGGTCATAACGGTTGAAGCGTAGGACGGAGAATGAGCAAAGCCCACTCTTTAACTTGATTATGGTGCTATCTATAAACAACAAGACACTGAGCACCATCACCGGGTCCCGTACAGGATGGATCATCGGCGTCTGAGTGACATGCCTGAGTCGCCCTGGAATCTGTTAATACTCGGTGTCCGTCTCTGACCGAAATCGGCCCTGTCTGCCGACCCTTACTCATGCGCCCACTACAACTTCTGCGTCACTCGGCACTTGGGAAACATCGAACAGCCCCAGAACTGTTGCCCCGCGTTCGGGCCGGACTTCACGGTACGAATGAGTAATGCACTGCCGCATTTGGGGCACTTGCGCTCGGCTGTTGGATCATTGCGGCGCTTGAGGTTTTGTACATGTTCACGGTGGGTGGCCAGACTTGGCGGGCGCCGGCCGCTTTGCAGCGCTTGCACAAGTGCTTCAACTTCAGCCTCAGTGAATACCTGCTGCTTGAATGACTTGATGTAACGAATGAAGCCACTACCCTGGGTGACATTTTCGGGCATCACAGATTTGAAGGTGCTTGAGCCAACAAAAGTGACAACCGAGTGCAGATGTTCAAGTTCTACGCCGAGAGTGGTCTGCAGGGCCTTGAGATGTTTGTAGTTCTGCCGTAGTGGGTTCTGGAACGTGAATGTCTTTTTATACAACTTCTGTGTCCACTGCGATTGCCTTTCGCTACCGAATATCCAGCCACTTTTATTCTTGGTCTCCACAACGAAAACGCCGTAGGGAGACAGAAATACGTGGTCAATCTGGGTGGTGCCATCGATCGTATTCAGCGTGATGTTGTGCATGCGGCGGTAAATTCGCTTGTCCAGTCGACATCTGGCAACCAGCCGTACCAGGAGCTCGCCGATGTGTCCCTTGACCCAGCGTAATTGCAGTAGACCGATTAGCAGCAAAGGCGGGATAAACCAGCGAAGAGCATCCCAAACCTGCATGAAGCTATGAGTGAAGTCCATTCCTCTGCCTCAGTGTGTAACTGAATCGAGCATCAATGGACCATAGCGCGACAAGAGAGTTTGTCCATTTCGAATTGACTGTCGAGAATCTTGTGAATCGACCCTGCATGTGTGGGCGCACGAAATAACCGTTTCTAGCCGCTATCTGCCCGTCGCCGGCGACAGATTCAGGTCGCTACCGGCTAATCCCGAGCAGCGAAACAGGTGTTGAAACCAGATGCTCAGACGCTCCTCGCCAAGACCGTGCAACACCCCCTCATCCAACCCGACATCGAACAGGTACGCCCGCGTACCCCATCCGTCACGCACCACTTGCCACTCACCCAGGAAATCGGGCCATCCAGTGCCTGGCAATGTCTTCCCGCCGACAGATCCACACCTTGTCGTGGCCTTGCACATAATCTAGAAAGCGCGCCATCGCCATCGCACGCCCCGGATGGCCGCTGATGCGCCCATGCAGGCCGACGCTCATCATCTTCGGGTGGTGCGCACCCTCCTCCCACAGCAGGTCGAACGCATCCTTGAGCAACTGGAAGAAGTCTTCGCCGCAGGAGAAACCGTTGGGCAGCAGATAGCGGGCGTCGTTGTTGACCAGTGTGTAAGGGATCACCAGGTGGGCCGGTGAGCCCGGGAGCCAATAGGGCAAATCATCGTTATAAGCGTCCGAGCTGTAGAGAAACCCACCCTCCTCGCGCAACAGGCGGCGGGTGTTCTGGCTGACCCTGCCGGTGTACCAACCCACGGGGCGTTTACCGCAGATCCGCTCGATCACGTCGAGGGTGAGGCGAATGTGTTGCCGCTCCTGGTCTTCGGGCATGTCGCGATAGTCCAGCCAACGGTAGCCATGCCCGGCAATCTCGTGCCCGGCCGCGCAAAGCGCATGGCCAATCGCCGGGGTGAGCTCCAGTGCCCGGCCGACGGCGAAGGCAGTCAGTGGCAAACCTCGGGCGCTGAACAATTCCAGAATGCGCCACACACCGGCGCGCGATCCGTATTCGTACATGCCCTCGACGCTCAAGTCCGGTTCGCCCACACGCGGCGGGCGGCCCGGCAGCTCGTGCAGCCAGGCCTCGGACTGTGCATCGCCATTGAGGATGCAGGACTCCGCGCCCTCTTCGACGTTGAGCACGAACTGGACCGCGACACGCGCATCACCGGGCCATCGCGGGTGCGGTGGGCGGCCGCCATAACCGATCAGATCGCGAGTGGCCATCAGCCGAGCTCGAAGGTCGTGACGCTGAACACCCGTTCGTGCGCGATTGCCGGAAGCGGGCCGAGGTACATGCGGGCGCAGCCGAAAACCTCGACCATGCCCTGCCGGCGCACGAGTGCCATCGCGGCGGGGTTGTTCTCCGGGGCATCGAGATACAGCGGGCCACCTTGTGCAAATTGCGCCAGGCGTGCGTAGAGGGCATTGGCGGCCTGGGCGTCGTCGGCGAACAAGGGGCCGATCTTGCAGCCTTCCCGGCAGCGCCTTGCCACGCCATAACCGCTTAGCCTGCCCTCGCGCCGGCAACCCACGGCGAGTGCGTCAGCTTGGGCTATCCACCCGCGCAGGAAGGTTTCGCGCGGGGCGGGGAAGCAGGTGCGGTCGTAATCGGCAACCTGATCGAAAGGGAAGCTGGCCAACGGGACGATGTCCTGGTCGTCTGCCGGCGAGGTCGCCGGGCGTTCCGTGATTTCGGCACGAAAACGCAGGTTGCGATGGGAGAAGACGAAACCACCCTTGGCGTAGTAGTCCTGCATCGCGAAGACACCGTCCATGCCGATGCTCGCGCCTGGGCGCAGCCGGCCAAGGAGCCGATCGCGGCGTGCATGCCAGAGGGTATTGCCCAGACCTTGACCGCGATACTCAGGCCGGACGATGAAGAACCCCATGAACCCGAATTCGCCGTTGTAGGAGGTGATGGCACCACCGCCGATCAACTCGCCACCCAGGGACGCCGCGATGAAGGCTTCAGGGTCCGTCGCCCAGAACAGCTCGGCATCGTGAACGCCGGGATTCCAGCCCTCGCGGGCAGCCCAATCGACGAGCCCGTCCAGCTCGGCACGGGTCATGTTGCGTATGACCAGCTCATTCGACACCGCGAAGTTCTCCTCAGCCGCTAACCGAGCCTGTGGTCCATCCCCCACTCCGGACCCTTTCGGTATAGCTTCAAGCCAGGTATTGAGCCAGGGCCTCCTGTCACTCTGGAATCGCCATCTGTTCACGGCCAACGCCCCACACAAACCCCATGAAACGGGCAACTGCAGGTAGCCCGATCCATTGTGCAATCTGTCGCGACAGCCTGTATCACCGTCAGCTGATTATCTTTTCAACAAGCCCCTCTAGCATGACCGAGCATCGCCCTAACTCGGTAGTCTCCATCAAGGTTCGCTGCGGACCGTCGGCCACACCGCACAACCGATCTCATATAGCTCCTCAGAAGCCTTGCTTGCGCCACGGCCCATTTCTTTCACCCGTTAAGCCGGACAAGTTCATGACGCCACTGACACTGAAAAAATCCTATCTTCAGATTGATACGGTCGCCCTGCTGGTTGCTTTATCGGTCGCCTGTTTCGTTGTCCTCTTCAAGTTCGTCACCGACTTGAGTGTGGCAACTACCGTGCTTTATGTGACCCTGGTCTTGATGTCGGCCAATGTGTTTTCGATCCGTATCGTCATCGTTGTTGCCCTGGCGTGTCTGTTTATCCTGACGGTGATTTTCATTGTCGATCAGGACTATCTGCACACCGAGGCGATAGGCGCCTATGTGCGCTGCATCGTTTCGCTGTCGGCCATCACTTTCCTGGCCGTGCGCAGCAAACTTCTGTCGGACACCTTGCGTCGCAACGAGGCGTACCTGGAAGGTGCACAACGGCTGAGCCAGGTGGGCAGCGTGGGTTTCCGGGTCGGGCGCTCGGAGCTGTTCTGGTCGGCGGAGGCCGCGAGGATTTTCGAATACCCACCCCACGAGCGTCCGACGATGCTCAAGATTCTGGAGCGCACACACCCTGAGGATCGACACTTGGCCGAAAGCATCTTCGAACAGGCGTCCAACCATGTGCCGCGCCTGGAGGTCGAGCATCGACTGGTCATGCCCGATGGACGCATCAAGCACATCCACCTGATCGCCAACCCGCTGGAGACTCAACACGACGGCTTCGAATACCTCGGCGCCGTGATGGATGTGACGGCTGCGAAGGAAGCCAAGAACGCGCTGTTCCGTTCCCAGTCGCAACTGGCCCACGCGTCGCGCGTGACGTCGCTGGGCGAACTGGCCGCCTCTATCGCCCATGAGGTCAACCAGCCCCTGGCAGCCATCAGGACCAGCGGCGAAGCCGGCCTGCGCTGGGTCGATCGCAGCGAGCCGGACCTGACCGAAATCCGGCTATCGCTCGACCGCATGATCAGCGCCTCGATCCGCGCCAGTGAAGTCATCCGGCGAATCAGGACACTGTCCCGTAACTGCGACCCGGAGCGCCGGTGCGAATCCTTCAACGAACTGGTCAGTGACACGTTGGGGCTAGTGCAATACGAACTCAGCCGCAGCCATGTGAAGCTGCGGGTTGAACTGGATGTGGCGGTGACCTACGTCAGTGCTGACCGTGTGCAACTGCAACAGGTGATCCTCAACCTGATCATCAACGCTTGCCAGGCGATGACCGAGATCGATCCACGTTCCCGGATCCTGAAGATCCGTACATGGGTGCATTGCAACGAAGCCATGTTGGAGATCCGCGATTGCGGCGTCGGCATTACCGCGCAAGCGATGGAGTCGCTGTTCAAGCCGTTCTTCACCACCAAGACCGAAGGGCTGGGCATGGGCTTGTCGATCTGTCGCTCCATCATCGAGTTTCACGACGGCAGAATCTGGGCGACCAGCAACGAACTCGGCGGAGCGGTGTTCTCGATTGCCCTGCCCGTGCTGGAGAATCAGCCTTGACTTGCGGATCAAGGCCGCCACGGCACTAACGTGGCGCAAGAACGCCTGCCACACCCTCCACATGATCGAAACCTGTGCTGTGACGATGGTGTTCGTGCTGCTTCAGAAAATCGATGAACACCCGCAGCTTTTGCGGCATTGCGCTACGCGTGAAATAATACAGTGACAGGCTGCGCTTGGGGCTCCAGTCCTGCAGCACCCGGACCAGGCGACCGTCGGCCAGGTGATCCTGAACATAACGGTCGTAGAAATAGGCGTAGCCGCAACCATCGAGCGCGGCCTTGAGCATGGTCATGCCGTCATTGCTGGAAATGCGCCCCCTGGTATCGATTTCAACGTCCTGGCCTTCCCGTGAAAATACCCAGCGTTCATATGCCCCGGTGACCGCGCTGTTGTAGCGGATGCAGTCATGCTGCAACAGATCCACCGGGACTTGCGGGATGCCATGGCGAGCGACGTAGTCCGGTGATGCGACAACGGCCATGCGGATGTCGGTGCCCAAAGGGACGGTCACCATGTCCTGTTCCAGAATTCGGTCCACCCGGATGCCCGCGTCATAACCGTCATTGACGATGTCCACCGACCGACTCTCGATGCCGATGTCCAGGTTGATATCCGGATAGGACGCCAGGAACCTGGGCAGCATGGGCTCCAGGAACATGACATAGGCGCTGCGAGACATGGTCAGGCGCAACGTGCCTGAAGGTATGTCGGCCACCTGGGCCAAATCGCTGAAAGCGCCTTTGAGCTCCCTGACCAGCGGCGCGACCTTGCCGTAGAACGCGACGCCCGCTTCGGTCAGGCCGACGCTGCGCGTGGTTCTGTTGAACAATCGCACGCCCACCCTTTTTTCCAGCTGTCGGATCGCATGACTGACCGCCGACTTGCTCACGCCCATCATGACCGAGGCGGCGGTGAAACCGCGCGTATCGGCCACGCAGACAAAAACCGTCAATAGCTCGAATCCATCGCTGTCGATCGTCACAAAGGGTCGTCCTTAAACTCGGTAGTCGATTTCAAATACATGGATATAGGCCAAGCCTCTGAAATCCTGTCTCTTTCACCATAGTGCCAGATACCGCCAGGCCTCTTTGGATACTTAGGTTTGGTTGAATCATATGAAGGTATTAGTCATCTATCAGGCGAATCCGAGTTTTAACGCACCCATTGGCAACACGATGACTGGTGGTTGATTGTCAAATCTGGCTGCACAGTCCGTGCACCGATGACTCGATTATCACCACAAAGTTAGATCTTATAATTCACCCGACACTTACAACTCGACCCATCGTTTCAACCACGACGCCACTGATCAATCAAGTGGCTGCGCCCCCGCAAAAAAGGAATATCAGCATGTCCAATACTGCAAGAGCAGCCCGCATCCATACTTATGGTCCACCCGAAGTTCTGGTATTTGAAGAGATTGAAGTACCCTCCCCCGGCCCGGGCCAGATATTGATCCGCAATACCGTTATCGGTTTGAACTTCGTGGAAGTTTATTACCGGCGTGGGACTTTTCCCGTGCCCGCATTCCCCGCTGTGCTCGGTAATGAAGCGGCGGGCGTGGTCGAGGCCGTGGGTGAAGGCGTCACCCGCGTCAAGGTCGGGGACCGGGTTGTCTATTCCGATGATGTGCACGGCGCCTATAGCACCTTGTGCGTTTATCCCGCCGACCGCGTGGCCCTCGTGCCCGCCGGCATCAGCGACAGGCAGGCAGCGTCCAGCTTCCTCAAAGGCCTGACTGCGCGCTACTTGCTCAAGGAAACGGTAACGCTCAAGGCAGGTGACACCGTGCTGTATCACGCTGCCGCCGGTGGCGTCGGCAAGCTGTTCGTCCAGTGGGCCTCGGCGTTGGGGATCCGTGTAATCGGCACCGTCTCTTCCGAGGAGAAGATGGCCGTCGCGCTGCAGGCGGGCTGCTCCCACGTGATCAACTACCGCACGGAAAACTTCGCCGCCCGGGTCATGGAGATCACCGCAGGAGTCGGGGTCAAGGCAGTATTCGACTCCGTGGGCAAGGACACCTTTGTCGACTCGCTGTCGGTTCTGCAACCCAGGGGCACCCTCGTCGTGTTCGGCAAAGCGTCCGGCAATCCTCCACTGATTGACCCGTTTGCGCTGGCGCCACGATCACTCAACCTGACCTGGCCGGTCCTGCCGGTCTATGTCGCCACCGCGCAACAGCTGGCCGACGCGGCCAGGGACCTGTTTCACGCGATCGAAACCTGGGTGATCGACGTCGAGCCAAGCCACGTCTACCCATTCGAACAGCTGGTAGATGCACACCGCGATCTCGAGGAACGCCACACCACAGGCTCTGCGATTCTTGTTGTCTGAGTCATCAAGCCCAAAAAGCCTCGCAATAAAGCCACTGCACCTGGATCGGTGACAGTGGCTTTTAATTTCCCCATCCAGTTAAACACTGCAAATCAATAAAAACCCATACTTAGGGGTTAGTGACCGATACGAATATGCCTGCCAACAATCCTCGAGCATAAGTTACATGAGCGATTAAAAGACTATTATAAAGACAGTTACAGCCATTCAAGATACGCATGAATAACGGCGTTTAAGTTAGCGACCAGTTGAACGTAAAAGTGCGTCCGGATCAGTCTGGCAAACTCATTGGCAGCACCTCACAATTATTTAGGGTGAACTAAATGAAAACTACCGACTTGGCCATGGCCATTACCTTTATTGCGGCAACTGGTTTTATCGCCACGCACGCTAATGCAGTCGAAAGTTACGCTGAATCGAATATCACGAGAAACCGGGAAAATAGCGCCCCGGATGATCTTTCAGCCCCCGTTCAACAGAACCGCCCCCGATCGGCCCCCACCCGTGTTGCCGAAGGTGGCTCGGATCGGCTGATCGAGCGCAATGAACGCAATGTCGCCGAAGGTGGCTCGGACCGCTTGATCGAGCGCAACGAGCGCCGTGTCGCCGAAGGTGGCTCGGACCGCTTGATCGAGCGCAACGAGCGCCGTGTCGCCGAAGGTGGCTCGGATCGGCTGATCGAGCGCAATGAACGCCGAGTGGCTGATATTGGCAATGCCTATGGTTCGGGGATGGATGTGCGGGCCCACTTCTCCATGGATTGACACGGATCGATCCGTCAATCAGCCAACCTATCGCGATAGTTCAACTGCGCATCGGGCATCACAGTTATACCCCCGGTTCTGGTACCTCCTTTCCGAAGCCGGGTTTTAGCGCTCGTCGTTGCCGACTGAGCGCTTTTTTTTTCCGCACATCCCGAAAGATGCAGACCTCAAATCGAACGCTGATTCACCCGCGCCATCAGCTGTTCAGCGCTTTCCTTGCGTTCCGAGTAGCGATCCACCAGAAAGTCCTGGCGGTCACGCAGCAGCAAGGTGAACTTGACCAGTTCTTCCATCACGTCCACCACTCGGTCGTAGAACGCCGAGGGCTTCATTCGGCCAGCTTCGTCGAACTCCATATACGCCTTCGGCACCGAGGACTGGTTGGGGATAGTGAACATGCGCATCCAGCGCCCCAGCACCCGCAGTTGATTGACCACGTTGAACGACTGCGAACCACCGCAGACTTGCATCACCGCCAGCGTCTTGCCCTGGGTCGGGCGAATGGCGCCGAGTGCCAGGGGGATCCAGTCGATCTGCGCCTTGAACACGGCCGACATCGCGCCATGGCGTTCCGGCGAGCACCAGACCTGGCCTTCCGACCACAACACCAGGTCGCGCAGTTCCTGCACCTTGGGATGATCCACCGGTACGTCGTCAGGCAATGGCAACCCGGAGGGGTTGAAGACGCGGGTTTCGGCACCGAAGTGCTCCAGCAGACGCGCGGCCTCTTCGACCAGCAAACGACTGAACGATCGCTCGCGGGTCGATCCGTACAGCAACAGGATGCGCGGTTTGTGCTCGCCCGGGCGAGGCGCGATCTGCGTGTCGTCGATCAGGGAAAGGTCAAGGTTAGGCAGTTGCTCTGACATAGGTCCTCCTGCTCAGAGAGCGCCGATACGGTCCAGCTCACGCTTGAGTTCATCACGGCCGAGACTGCTGAAGGGCAGCGCGAGGAAAGCCTTGCAGCGTTGTTCGATGTGCGAAAGCGTGGCGCGGAACGCGGCGTCGACCGTCGCTTCGTCACCCACCACGTCGGAAGGATCTTCCAGCCCCCAATGGGCTTTCAGCGCCGGGCCGAAATACACCGGGCAGCTTTCACCGGCCGCCTTGTCGCACACGGTGATGACGATATCCGGCAAGTTGTCCTCGAAGGCGTCATTGCCCTTGCTGCTCAAGCCTTCGATGGAAATGCCGGCCTGTTGCAGCGTGGTCAGGCTGCGGGGCAGCACTTGCCCCTTGGGAAAACTGCCGGAGCTCACCGCTTCAACTCCCTGGGGTGCCAGGTGGTTGAACATGGCTTCGGAAAGGATGCTGCGGCAGCTGTTGGCCGTGCACATGAACAGGACTCGCATGGGTACTCCTTCCGCCTCGGCGGACATCAAAGGCTCAGGCGCAAAGCGAGCGCCGAGAGGGTGATCAACAGAACCGGCAGGGTTAGCAGGATGCCGACCTTGAAGTAGTAACCCCAGGTGATGCGCATGCCCTTGCGTTCCAGCACATGCAGCCAGAGCAGCGTGGCAAGACTGCCGATGGGGGTGATTTTCGGGCCCAGGTCGCAGCCGATGACGTTGGCGTAGATCATTGCCTCGCGCACCAGCCCCTCTGCCCCGCTGGCCTGAATGGACAGTGCGCCGATCAACACGCTGGGCATGTTGTTCATGACCGACGACAGCAGCGCGGACAACAGGCCGGTGCCAATGGCGGCGCTCCACAGCCCCTGTTCGGCCAGGCGGTCGAGTACGTGGGTGAGTGCATCGGTCAGCCCGGCGTTCTTCAGGCCGTACACCACCAGGTACATGCCCAAGGAGAAGACCACCACCTGCCACGGGGCTTCGCGCAACACGCGGCGAGTGGAGATCTTGTGGCCTTTCGCGGCGACCGCGAAAAGGATTGCGGCGCACACCGACGCAACCGCGCTGATGGGAATGCCCAATGGTTCCAGGGCGAAGAGACCGATCAGTAACACCACCAACGTCCACCAGCCAACGATGAACGTGGCGCGGTCGTGAATGGCCGACGCAGGCTCCGGCAGTACCTCGACGGCATAGCGTTGCGGCAGATCCCGCCGAAAATACAAAAAGAGCACCAGCAAGGTCGCGGCGACGCTGGCCAGGTTCACCGGCACCATCACCGAGGCGTACTCGGCGAAGCCCAGGCCGAAGTAGTCGGCAGAGACGATGTTCACCAGATTGGACACCACCAGCGGCAGGCTGGCGGTATCGGCGATGAAGCCGGCGGCCATGACGAAGGCCAGCGTCGCGGCCGGGGAAAAGCGCAACGCCACCAACATGGACATGACGATGGGCGTGAGGATCAGCGCCGCGCCGTCATTGGCAAACAGCGCGGAGACCGCCGCTCCCAACAGCACGCAGAACGCGAACAACCGGTAGCCGCTGCCATGGGCCCAGCGCGCCACGTGCAGCGCCGCCCATTCGAAGAACCCCGCTTCATCCAGCAGCAGACTGATGACGATGACGGCGATGAACGTGGCGGTGGCGTTCCAGACGATGGCCCACACCGTGGGAATGTCCTGCAACGACACCGCGCCCACCGCCAGGGCGATGAGTGCGCCAATCGTGGCGCTCCAGCCCACGCCGAGCCCCTTGGGTTGCCAGATGACCAGAATGAGGGTGAACACGAAAACAGCGACAGCGACCAGCATTGAAGACTCACTCATTCAGGGTTCAGCAACAGGCCGCATCACGGACAGGACGCCCATCCATGTGCTGCAGGCGGGACGCGTTGTTCTGCAGCCACACGGCGTTGGCCTGCAACGTCACTTGCAGCATCTCGTGCACCCAGGCGGGAAGGTCCGGATTGAGGCGGTAGTAAACCCACTGCCCCTGGCGGCGATCGAGCAGCAGGCCACTGCTGCGCAGTTGCGCGAGGTGGCGGCTGATCTTGGGTTGGCTGTCGTCGAGGGCACACATCAGTTCGCAGACGCAAAGCTCGCCCTGGTGGGCGATCAGCAAGGTGGCGCGGGCGCGGGTTTCGTCGCCCAGGCTTTTGAAGACTTCCGGAGGGGTGAGCATGCCGGGGACCTGTTACATATGGATAAACAAATATACGGATATCCATATGTATAAGACAACCCATTTCTGACAATCGCCCTCCTCCGGCGGGTGACGAGCTTGGGTTGAATGCCTGTAATGCTGGCTTAATCCGCCTTCGGTGTGATCGCCCACCTGAAGCACTTGCAGACCGTTTTTGCACCCGCCCAATTGTATGGGCAAATTTCAGCGACTAGACTCCAGCCCATGAAACGCTACCTGCGGTTTTGTCTCATCTTCCTGATCAGCCTGGCGCTTCCCCTCAGCGGGATGGCGGGCGTTCAGGCACCGACAGAACCTTGCCCGATGAAGACCATGGGCATGGCGATGATGGATGACATGGGGATGGACTGCTGCAACGACATGAAAAGCCCCGTCGAGCACGGCAAACCCTGCAAGCCGGGCCAGGAGTGCAAGGCAGGCAGCATGCTGCAAGTGTCGATCTTCAAGCCAGCTGTCACCCTGTTCAGCCCTGTGACGACTTCCTTTTTCAGCGATTCCCTGCCCGTACAGACCCCGTCCGGCGTCTGGCGACCGCCCCGCGTTTGATTCCTGTCCGACCTTGAGCCTCATTCCACGTTAGCGGGATGGACTGGCTGCGCGCGTGTCTTTTGACCCGTGCAGTGGATGATTTACAGGAATCTTGAACATGAACTGCAAGTGCTATTGCACAGGCGGGCCGCTCGTGGCCGGCCTGCTGGCAAGCGTATTGGCATTGCCCGGCTTCGCCAGCGCCTTGACCCTCGATGAAGCGTTGCGACTGGCGGAAAACAACGCGCCGTCACTGACCGCACAAGACGCAAAAATCCAGGCGGCCAGCAGCGCCGCCATTCCCGCCGGTGAACTGCCCGACCCCAAGCTGCTGCTGGGGGTGCAGAACTACCCCGTGGGTGGTCCGGATCGCTGGAGCATCGACCAGGACTTCATGACCATGCAGATGGTTGGGGTCAGGCAAGAGATGCCCAACGGCGACAAGCGCAAGGCGCGCATCGAGGTAGCCGATGCCGCTATTGACCGCGCGGCGGCGGAGCGTCGGGTCGAACGGCTGAAGGTACGCCAGTCCACTGCGCTGGCCTGGATCAGCAGCTATTCCGTTGAGCGAAAAGACGCGCTGTTCCAGGACTTCTACAAGGAAAATCGCCTGCTGAGTGACACCGTCCGCGCGCAAATCGCCGGCGGTCGCGCACAACCCGCCGACGCCGTGACGCCCAAACAGGAAGCGGCGCTGCTGGCTGAACAACAGGACGATCTGACGCTGCAGAGAGCCCAGGCACGAGCGGCCCTCAAGCGCTGGATTGGCCCAGCCGCCAACGACAAGCCCATGGGCCGCCTGCCTGAATGGCCGGTCGACCCCGCCAGCTACGGCCACAAACTGCAACACCATCCCGAGCTGGCCGCGTTCGCGCCGATGACCCGCGAAGCGCAAGCCAAGGTTAATGAAGCCGTGTCGGAGAAACAGTCGGACTGGAGCTGGGAGGTGGATTACCAGCGTCGTGGCCGCGAGTTCGGCGACATGGTCAGCGTGCAGTTTTCCTGGGACCTGCCGCTGTTTCCCGGCACCCGCCAGGACCCGAAAATCGCTGCCAGACAGGCTGAACTCAGCCAGCTGGAGGCAGAGCGCGAAGCCCTGTCCCGCGAGCACACCCAGCAACTGGAAAACGAACTGGCCGACTATGCGCGCCTCGATCGTGCCGTGCGCCGCTACCAGGACAGCCTGTTGCCGCTGGCCAGGGAAAAGGTCGAGCTGAGCATGGCCGGTTATCGCGCCGGCAGTGGCGACTTGAACGCCGTGGTGGCCGCCCGGCGCGAGCTCATCGAAACCCGTCTCAAACAGATCGACGTGGAAGAGCAGCGCGCGCTGAGCAGTGCGCGCCTGCATTTTGCTTATGGGGAGTCCAGCCTATGAACCTTAAACAATGGAATGGGCCATGGCTGGCCGGGATCTCGCTGGCGCTGGGCATTGCGGGAGGTTATTGGTTCGCTCAACAGCGAACAGGCGCCGATCCGGTCAACGCTCCAGAACAGCGCCTCGATTCGTCGCAGGAACGCAAGGCGCTGTATTGGTACGACCCCATGTACCCGCAGCAAAAATTCGACAAGCCGGGCAAATCCCCCTTCATGGACATGCAACTGGTGCCTCGATACGCCAGCGATGCCGGGGATCAAGCGACGGTCAACATCGATCCGGGCCTGACCCAGAATCTGGGGCTGCGTTATGCGACCGTCACCCGCGGTGTCCTTGATTCCAGCCTCGATGTGACAGGGATCCTGGCGTTCAACGAACGTGATGTGGCGGTGGTTCAGGCACGCACCACAGGTTTTGTTGAGCGGGTCTACGCGCTCGCGCCCGGCGATGTGCTCAAGGCCAACGCGGCGCTTGCGGATGTCCTGGTGCCCGAATGGGCCGCTGCGCAGACCGAGTTCCTTGCGCTCAAGCGCAATGGCGATGCCGAGCTGTTGGCGGCGGCCCGTCAGCGACTGCGGCTCAGCGGGATGCCGGCCGCCTTGATTGCGCAAGTGGAACGTAGCGGTAAGGTCCAGCCCTACCTGACCCTCACCAGCCCGATTGCCGGTGTGCTGCAAGAGTTGGACGTACGCACGGGAATGACCGTGGCGAGCGGCGAGACCCTGGCGCGGGTCAACGGTCTGAGTAGCGTCTGGCTCGCGGTGGCCGTACCGGAAGCGGATGCCGGATCGATCGTCGTGGGACAGACCGTCGAAGCACGTCTGCCCGCCTTCCCGGGGACAGTGCTCAACGGCAAGGTCAGCGCGATTTTGCCCGAGACCAATCCGGACAGCCGCACCCTTCGTGTGCGGGTGGAGCTGCCCAATCCGGACGGGCACCTCAGGCCCGGTTTGACCGCTCAAGTGCGCCTGAACCGCTCGACCGCTCAAAGTGTTTTGTGGGTGCCGAGCGAGGCGGTGATTCGCACCGGGCGACGCGCCCTGGTGATGCTCGCCGCAGACGCCGGTCGCTATCGCCCGGTGGAGGTGCAACTCGGACAGGAAAGCGACGGCAAGACTGCGATCCTGAAAGGCCTGGAAGAAGGCCAGAAGGTGGTCACGTCAGGCCAGTTCCTGCTCGACTCGGAGGCCAGTCTCAAGGGCATCGTCACCAGTTCGGCGGAGGAATCAGCACCCGGTCCGGCAACCAACAGCCTGCATGAGGCCGATGGGCAGATCGTCGAGATCAGCGAGCAGGAAGTCACCCTCGCCCACGGCCCCTTCAAGACACTCGGCATGCCGGGCATGACGATGACCTTCCCACTGGCCAATCCGGCGCTGATCCAGGGCCTGAAAAGCGGCGACAAAGTGCGCATCGCCGTGAGCCAGACCGACGATGGCTTGCGTGTCGAACGCCTGGAAAAATCGGGGAGCCAGCCATGATCGCCCGCCTCATTCGCTGGTCGGTGGCCAACCGTTTCCTGGTGCTGCTGGCCACGCTGTTCGTCACGGCCTGGGGCATCTGGTCAGTGCAGAGCACGCCCATCGATGCCCTGCCGGATCTGTCCGATGTGCAAGTGATCATCCGCACCCCCTATCCTGGGCAAGCGCCGCAGATTGTCGAGAACCAGGTCACCTATCCGTTGGCCACCACCATGCTTTCGGTGCCGGGGGCGAGGACGGTTCGGGGCTATTCCTTCTTCGGCGACAGCTTCGTTTATGTGCTGTTCGAGGACGGGACCGACCTGTACTGGGCGCGCTCGCGGGTGCTGGAGTACTTGAGCCAGATACAAAGCCGCTTGCCGGCCAACGCCAAACCCGCGTTAGGGCCGGACGCCACGGGCGTGGGCTGGATATTCCAGTACGCGCTGGTAGACCGCAGCGGGACGCATGACCTGGCGCAATTGCGCGCGTTGCAGGACTGGTTCCTCAAGTTCGAACTCAAGACCCTGCCCAACGTGGCGGAAGTGGCCACCGTGGGCGGCATGGTCAAGCAGTATCAGGTGCAGCTCGATCCGCTGAAAATGGCCAGCCTCGGCATCACCCAGGCCCAAGTCAGCGAAGCCATCGGCAAGGCCAATCAGGAGACCGGTGGTGCAGTGCTGGAGATGGCCGAAACCGAGTTCATCGTGCGCGCGTCCGGCTACCTGAAGACCCTCAATGATTTCCGGGCGATCCCGCTCAAGCTGGGCGCAGGTGGCGTGCCGGTGACCCTGGGCGATGTCGCGACGATCCAGTTGGGACCGGAAATGCGCCGTGGCATCAGCGAACTCGACGGCGAAGGCGAGACGGTCGGCGGCGTGGTGATTTTGCGCAGCGGCAAGAATGCGCGCGAGACCATTGCGGCGGTCAAGACCCGACTCGACGAACTGAAAAGCAGTCTGCCGGCCGGGGTGGAAATCATCCCCACCTACGACCGCAGCAAGCTGATCGACCGCGCCGTGGAAAACCTCAGCCACAAGCTGATCGAAGAGTTCATCGTGGTCGCATTGGTCTGCGGGCTCTTTCTCTGGCACCTGCGCTCATCCCTTGTGGCGATCATTTCACTGCCGGTCGGGGTGCTGATGGCCTTCATCGTCATGCGCTACCAGGGCATCAACGCCAACATCATGTCCCTGGGCGGGATCGCCATCGCCATTGGCGCGATGGTCGATGCTGCCGTGGTGATGATCGAGAACGCCCACAAGAAAATCGAAGCCTGGCATGCGGCCCATCCCGGGGAGGCATTGACGGGTGAACGTCACTGGCAGGTGATGACCGAAGCGGCGGCCGAGGTCGGCCCGGCGCTGTTTTTCTGTCTGTTGATCATCACCCTGTCGTTCATTCCGGTGTTCACTTTGGAAGCCCAGGAAGGACGGCTGTTTGGCCCGTTGGCATTCACCAAGACCTACGCCATGGCCGCCGCAGCGGGATTGTCCGTGACCCTGGTGCCGGTGCTGATGGGCTACTGGATTCGCGGGCGAATACCCGGTGAACAACAGAACCCGTTGAATCGCTGGTTGATCCGGATCTATCAGCCGGCCCTGGACGCCGTCCTGCGCCGACCGAAAATCACATTGCTCGCGGCGCTACTGGTGTTTGTCAGTGCGCTCTGGCCGATGTCGCGTTTGGGCGGCGAGTTTCTTCCGCCACTGGACGAGGGTGATCTGCTCTATATGCCGTCGGCGCTGCCGGGATTGTCAGCGCAGAAAGCCGCGCAACTGCTGCAACAGACCGACCGCCTGATCAAGACCGTGCCCGAGGTCGAACATGTATTCGGCAAAGCCGGTCGTGCCGAAACCGCCACCGACCCGGCGCCACTGGAGATGTTCGAGACCACCATCCAGTTCAAGCCCCATGACCAGTGGCGCCCGGGCATGACCCAGGAAAAGCTGGTGGAAGAACTGGATCGGGTGGTCCGGGTTCCCGGGCTGACCAACATCTGGATACCGCCGATTCGCAACCGTATCGACATGCTGGCCACCGGGATCAAGAGCCCCATCGGGGTGAAAGTCGCCGGCAGCAACCTGACAGAGATCGATGCCGCGACCCAGGCGGTCGAACGCGCGGCCAAGGGTGTGCCAGGTGTCAGTTCGGCGCTGGCCGAACGACTGACCGGTGGCCGTTATATGGACGTGGACATCGACCGCAAGGCCGCCGCGCGCTACGGACTGAACATCGCCGATGTGCAGGCCATCGTGGCCGGTGCCATTGGCGGTGAGAACGTCGGGGAAACCATCGAAGGCCTCGCCCGCTTTCCGATCAACGTGCGTTACCCACGAGAGTGGCGTGACTCGGTCGGCGCCCTGGAGCAATTGCCGATCTATACGCCGTCAGGCAGTCAGATCACCCTCGGCACGGTGGCGACGGTCAAGGTGAACGACGGTCCGCCGATGCTCAAGAGCGAAAACGCTCGGCCTTCGGGCTGGGTGTACATCGATGTGCGAGGTCGGGACATTGCCTCGGTGGTCGGTGACCTGCGACGGATCATCAACGAACAGGTGAAGTTGCAGCCCGGCATGAGCCTGAGTTACTCGGGGCAGTTCGAATTTCTCGAAAGGGCCAACGCACGCCTCAAACTGGTGGTGCCGGCCACGCTGCTGATCATCTTCGTATTGCTCTACCTGACGTTCGCCCGCTTCGACGAGGCCCTGCTGATCATGGCCACCCTACCCTTCGCCCTGACGGGTGGCGCATGGTTTCTCTACCTGCTGGGCTTCAACCTCTCGGTCGCCACCGGCGTCGGCTTCATCGCCCTGGCCGGGGTGTCCGCCGAGTTCGGCGTGATCATGCTGCTCTACCTGAAGAACGCCTGGGCCGAACGTGAAGACCTCGGCGACCGCTCCGAACGCGCTCTGGTGGCGGCGATTCGCGAAGGTGCCGTGCAGCGTGTTCGACCCAAGGCCATGACCGTGGCGGTGATCATTGCCGGCCTGCTGCCGATCCTGTTGGGCAGCGGCACCGGCAGCGAAGTGATGAGCCGCATCGCCGCGCCCATGGTCGGTGGCATGGTCACCGCACCCCTGCTTTCCCTGTTTGTCATCCCGGCGGCCTATCGTTTGATGCGTCGCCGGCATCTCATCGTTGAACCCGTTAACCCTCGAGGAAAAATCGCATGAAACTGACCCTGATCGCCGTTGCCGGTAGCGCATTGGCACTTTCACTCTCTGCCCACGCAGAGGATATGCCGGGCATGAAAATGGACGGTATGGACATGCAACAGGAAACAACACAGGCCCAGGTTGCCCAAGCCGAAGGCACCATCAAGGCGATGGATACGACCAAACATACGGTGACCCTCGCCCACGGGGCTGTCCCCGCCGTGCAATGGCC
Organism: Pseudomonas putida; assembly: GCF_003228315.1. NCBI lineage: Bacteria > Pseudomonadati > Pseudomonadota > Gammaproteobacteria > Pseudomonadales > Pseudomonadaceae > Pseudomonas > Pseudomonas putida. The sequence continues at coordinate 6,808,131 of NZ_CP029693.1, read as the reverse complement.
GCCGATGACCATGGCGTTTTCCGCAACGCAAGACCAACTCAAGGGCCTGACAGTCGGTGACCATGTGAAGTTTTCGTTTCGGGTAGACGGTGGCAAGGCCACCATTGTGTCTATCGGAAAGTAAGACCATGAAGGTGACCGGTGTGCTTGCCGACGCCGGTCACTGTTCGGGAACGGTGGGTTGCTTCTGGGGCACTAAGCTCTATCCGACCCGAACGGCATTCCCCCCAGAAACGCGACACCATTGGAAGAAGAGCCATGACCATCAAGCGAATGGACAACGTCCTGATCGTCGTCGACGATCTCGAAGCGGTAAAAGCGTTCTTTATCGAACTGGGCCTCAAGCTCGAGGGCCAGACCACGGTTGAAGGGTCTGAAGTGGGGAGACTCATAGGGCTCGGCGACGTGCGGTCCACGATCGCGATGCTGCGCACCCCCGACGGACAAGGAGTCGAACTGGACAAGTTCCACACACCAGACGCCATCAGGTTCGGCCCCGTGGACGCGCCGGTGAACACCCTGGGGCTGCGGCGCATCATGTTCGCCGTGGAGGGTATCGACGCTGTGGTCGCGCGGATGCAGGTCCATGGCGCGGAGCTCATTGGCCGGATGCAGTACGGGACGGCGTACCGGCTCGCCTACATCCGTGGCCCCGAGGGCATTATTGTCGGGCTGGCCGAACAGCTGGGCTGAAGGTTTTCTGTAGGAGCGAGCCTGCTCGCGATAGCGGAGGGTCAGGCAACATTGATGTTGAATGTTATGACCTCATCGCGAGCAGGCTCGCTCCTACAGGTTCAAGCCGGTCTATTGTTTGGCGCGGCTGAGGAAATCCTGCACCAGGTTCGACATGTCGTAGCTTTTGCCACCCTGTACCGGCGGGTACTCGGCGAGGGTTTTCAAGTGCGCGCCGATGATTTCGCCCACGGGCTGGATCAGCCACGAGACTTTCTGCAGCAGATGCCCGTAGGAATCCTTGTTGTCGTAGCTTTCGAACGGGTCCATGCGCAGGTTGAACAACAGCGGCACGGTGCGCGGCACCAGGTTGGCGTAGTAGTCCTCCTTGGTCGACAGGTGGAATTTCCACGGCCCCAGACGGATCGCGGTCAACTTGCTTTCGTAGTAGTAAAACAGGCTGTTGCGCGCCGAGTCCTTCGCCTGACCCTTCCAGTAAGGCAGGTTGTTGATCCCGTCGATGTACTGCTTTTTCTCCTGCTTGATATCAGCCGCCACATCGGGCACGCCGGCGGCGGCCGCCAGGCTGGTGAACATGTCCATGTGCGACTGGATGCCGTTGAGCACCTGGCCGGACTTGATCACCCCAGGCCAGCGCAGCATCGAAATCACCCGTACGCCGCCTTCATAGGTCGACATCTTTTCACTGCGAAACGGCGTCGTTCCGCCATGGGGCCAGGAAGAGTGCTCAGGACCGTTGTCGGTGGAGTACCAGACGATGGTGTTCTCATCCAGACCGTTTTCCTTGAGGAAGTCGAGCACCTGACCGACGTCATGATCGTGCTGCAACATGCCGGAGCCGTACAGGTCGCCTTCGGAGCTGTAGTGTTCGGCGGCATAACGCCATTTGTCGTTGAGGCGCGTGTACAGGTGCATGCGTGAGGTGTTCAGCCAGACGAAGAACGGCTTGTCGTTGGCCTTGGATTTCTTCATGAACTCCATGGCCCTGCTTGCGACTTCCTCTTCGTCGAACATCTCCATGCGCTTCTGGGTCAGCGGCCCGGTGTCTTCGATGGTCTGCTTGCCCACCCGGCCAAAGCGCGGGTCCACCGTCGGGTCATCGGTGGTGCTGGCGAACGAATGGATCACGCCGCGGGTACCGAACTTGCCCTCATAGGCTTCGACGCTGCCGGAATAGGTCTTGGCGAAATTCTGGTAATCGCGCTGCTCGGATTCTTCCTGGGTGTTGAGGTGATACAGGTTGCCGAAGAACTCATCGAACCCGTGCACCGTGGGCAAGTGCTCGTTGCGATCACCCAGGTGGTTCTTGCCGAACTGGCCGGTGGCGTAACCGGCCTTCTTCAGCACTTCGGCCAGGCTCGGTGAGGCGGCCTGCAAGCCCAGTTTGTCCCCCGGCTGGCCGACGGTGGTCATCCCAGAGCGAATCGGATATTGGCCGGTGATGAACGCCGCGCGCCCCGCCGTGCAGGAAGGCTGCCCGTAGTGATCGGTGAAGCGAATGCCTTCGGCGCCAATGCTGTCGATGCTCGGCGTGGTGTAGCCCATCGTGCCCATGCCGTAGGCACTGACGTTTTGCCAACCGATGTCATCGCCCCAGATCACCAGGATGTTGGGTTGCTTTTGTGCGGCGCACACCGAGGCACTGCCCACGATCAGTGACGCAGCCGCGATCAGGGGCCAGAAAAGGCCCTTTCGGAGTCTGGTTTTCATTTTGTTTTTATCCCTGCGGTTCCATGCAACGAACGACCCTTGCGGGCGCGTGTTCACCTGATTTGCGGCTTTGGATCACGACCGAATCGGCTTCCATGCTGCATGACGCGCGCAGTGAAAATTTGACATTTCGTGCCAGCAATCTTTCAATGCGCGCCAAAACCAAGGGGAAACGACGCCTGTTTTCCCACCCCTCGCACGACCCACAAAAACAATAAATGGGCTGAACATGATCGACTTCGTCCGCGCCGCAGGGCTGGCAAACTTCGCCGAGTTCGCGTCGAAACAGGGGCTGAACCCCGAAAAAATGCTCAAACGAGCCGGCCTGCCCCTGGACCTTGAACAGTTTCCCGACAGTTTGATTGCCTACAGCAAAATGCTCGATCTGCTGGTGCTGTGCGAAATGGAGTCCGGCAACCGCCTGTTCGCCCTGCAATACGGCCTGGCCCAGGGCGTGAACGTTTTCGGCCCCCTGCTCTACCTGTTTCGCAACGCCCGGGATGTGCGTGAAGCGCTGACCGGCCTGACGGCCTACTACCACATCCATTCAGGGGCGGCGAAAATCGTCCTCGACGAATCGGGCAAGCACGCGATCCTGTCCTACTCCATCAGCGACACGACCTTGCCCGGCTATCGCCAGGGTTCCGAGCTGGCACTGGGCGTCGGCCTGCAATTGATGCGCACGTTGCTGGGCAAGCGCTGGCAACCCCAGGCCCTGCTGATCCGCCATACCCCGGTTGCGGAACCTGCGCAATTTCGCCGCCTCATCGGCATGACCCCAAGCTTCAACACCACCTATAACGGCCTGATGTTCGACGCCAGCGCGCTGGATACGCCACTGGAGTCCGCTGACCCGGCCCTGCATCGGCTGATCCGCCAGCACCTGGATCACCTGGCACAGATGTCCGACGAGGAACTGCCAACCCTGATCCGGCAACTGATTCGAAATTTCATGCCCGAGGGCCGGGCCAACATCGAATACCTCGCAACGTTCATGCGCATGAGTACCCGCACGCTGCAACGCCAGCTGGAACTGGAAGGTTTCACCTTTCAGGATCTGTTGTCCGAGGTTCGCCGGGACATGGCCTGTCATTACCTGCAAGACTCGACCATCAGGATTTCGCAACTGGCCGACCTGCTCGGCTACAGCGACCAAAGCGCATTCACCCGTGCCTTTCAGCGCTGGCATGGGATGAGCCCCAGGGAATGGCGCAAACAACAGGTCGGCAAGACCGGTCATGCGCAACGCCGTTACCCGATATCAAGCGCCTGACGTCGATCAGGTCAATCCCCGAGCGCCTCGCAAACCCTGTGCTATACAGAATTCACCCCGTTGTACAGAAATCGCCCCGCCGGTGACCCACAATCCAGGCAGATGTCCATCGCGTTGGCGGTTATCACATCGATAAATGAGGCTCCGTCATGCACCTCTTGAGAAGCATTCTGCTCGGTATCGGCGTGGGCATTGCCGCCCTCGGCTCGGCTCAGGCCGCAGAGAAACCCAATATCGTGGTCATCATGGTCGATGACATGGCCCCCATGGACCTGTCGGCCTATAACCGTGGCCTGGGTGCCGTCACCACACCCAACATCGATCGCCTCGCCAAGGAAGGGGTGATGATCTCGGACTACTACGCCCAGCCCAGTTGCACGGCCGGCCGCGCAGCGTTCATCACCGGGCAGTACCCGATCCGCACCGGCCTGACGGCCGTTGGGCAGCCCGGCGCGAAAGTCGGCTTGCAGGACACCGATGTGACCCTGGCCCAGTTGCTCAAGGCCGAGGGTTACTCCACCGGCATGTTCGGCAAGTCCCACGTCGGCGATCGCAATGAATACCTGCCTACCGTGCATGGCTTCGATGAGTTCTTCGGTTTTCTCTATCACCTGAACATCATGGAGATAGCGGAAATGACCAACTTCCCCAAGGACCCGAATTTTCCGGGCATTCCACGCAACATGATTCACGCGGTGTAGAGCATCGGCACCGGCACCAGCGCTTCCTTGACCTCGGAGCCAGGGCGGCGCAGTGCGGCAGTGTCCACCGGGTTGATGCTGTTGATGCCGTTGAGGAAAAACAGCGACTCGCCCCAATTCACCGACTGGTTGCCGCCACGCAGTTGCAAGGCACTTTCGCCCAGCTGGAAATCGCCATAGACATAGGCGTCGAGCAACTCGGCGCCCTGGAACTTGGCCAGGTCGTCGTAGTGACTGTCGTCCAGCCGCGCGCCGTGATCGTAGCCGTTGGCGGCACTGCCCCAGGACACTTCGTCATGGTTCAGGCGGTAGTCGTACCAGGTCTTGGCCCGGGTGAAGACACCGTAGTTTTGCCACTTCAGGTCCATCTCACCGAGGAACGTCAATGGCGTGGAGATCAGCGTGCCGGCGTTGCGGTAATTGAGGCGACGGTCATCGCTGTTGCGGCCGACACCGTTGGGGTCGAACGTCTGGCCGATGGCCTGGGCGTTCTGCGGGTAGATCATGGCCTTGTTGGCGTCTTCGGCGCTCCACAGGGCACCCAGGGACAACTTGGCGTTGGCGCGCCCCTGGATCTCCCCCACCTGGAATTCGGCCGCCAGGACCGGGCTGCTGATGAGGGCGATCAGCAGTGCGAGGCGATGCGGTCGAAACGCTGGCAGGCGCCGACGATGAACGAAGCGGTTCATGGAAAATGACCTTTCTTGTTTTAGTGTTGGTCGAGCCCGGATGCCGGGCTCACGAAACGATTGTCAGGTTCTGCTTGCCTGGTGCCCTGACCCTGCGATTCAAAACACTGACTCTGGAAAGCAAGGCCACCAGTGCCGGCAGCAACAACAGGGCGCCGAGCATGTTCCACAGGAACAGCAGCGTCAGCAGCAAGCCCATGTCCGCCTGGAAACGGATGCTGGAGAACACCCAGGTGGCCACGCCCAGGGCCAGGGTGAAGCCGGTGAAGGCCACGGCGGTACCGGTGCTGCGCAGGGTTTCGAAGTAGGCCTGCTCCAGCGACAGACCGCGCTTGAGAAAGCCGTCCAGCCGGCTGTACAGGTAGATGCCGTAGTCCACGCCAATGCCCACGCCCAGGGCGATTACCGGCAAGGTGGCAACCTTCACGCCCATGCCCATGCGCGCCATCAGCGCCTCGCACAACATCGCCGACAGGTACAGCGGTACCACCAGGCTGATGGTCACTTTCAACGAGCGGAACTCCCACCAGACCATCAGCCCGACGATCCCCAGCACCAGCGCGAGCATGCGGTGGTTGGCCACTTCGATGACCTGATTGGTCGCCGCCTCCACACCGGCATTGCCGCCGGCGATCAGCAGACTGTGCTCGGGCAATTGGTATTCGGCCGTGAAGGCATCGATGGCTTTGACCAGCCCGGCCAGGGTCGTGGCCTTGTGATCGGCGAGGAACACGCTGATCGGCACGCTGCTGCAATCGGAACTGGCGAACTCACTGGAAACACTGGAGCGCGCGGCATTCATCACGAAACGATCACGGGACAGCTCATCCCATTTCGGGTTGGCCTCGTTGCGCGCAAAGATCGCCTGACGCATGCGCTGATACAGCGAGTCGGTGCGGGTCACCCCCGGCACTTGTCGCAGGCGCTGCTCCAGCAGGCTGACCAGATCCGCCGCGGCAAAGCGTGCGCACTGCTCGGGCGGGGTGTTGAGCAGCACCACTAGGACATCGGTGCTGGTGGTGTAGTGCTCCAGCAGGTAGGCGTTGTCCTGGTTGTAGCGCGCGCCCGGACGAAACTCCGGTGCGCCCCGGTCGAGGTCACCGATTTGCAGGTCACGGGCCAGGTACATCGAGCCCCCCAGCAACGCACCACTGACCAGCACGCACAGCAGTGCCGGACGCGGCCGCACCACGCGACTGACCAGCCGCCACAGCGGACGTGGCGAGGCATCGCGCAGGCGCTGGCGGGCCAGGCCACGGGGGCTGACGCCGACATAGGACATCAACACCGGCAACAGCAGCATCTTGGTCAGCAAGGCCACCGCCACGCCGAGGCTGGCCGACAGTGCCAGCTGCCGGATCACACCGATATCGATGATCAGCAAGGTGGCGAAGCCAATGCCATCGGCGATCAGCGCCATGGAGCCGGGTATGAACAGGATGCTGAAGTTCTTGCGCGCCGCCTCCAGACGCGTTGCGCCGGTGGCCATTTCGCTGGCCATCAGGTTGATGTTCTGCACCGCGTGGCTGGTGGCAATCGAGAAGATCAGGAACGGCACCAGGATCGAATACGGATCGAGCCCCACGCCCAGCAGGCGCAGCAGGCCCAGTTGCCAGACCACGGTCAGCAGGCAGGTGGCGATCGTCACCAGGGTGCTGCGCCAGCACCGGCAATACAGGTAGATCAGCACGCTGATCAGCACCAGCGTGGCGCAGAACAACAGCAGGATCACCGCTGCCCCTCTGATCAGATCACCAATGATCTGCGCGAAACCGACCACGCGAATGTGACTGTCCGGCCCGTCGAAATGCTCGCGCACCTGAGCCTCGAGCGCTTGGGTAAAACGCGCATAGTCGAGGGGCTGGCCAGTCTGCGGATCGTTCTCCAACAGCGGCACCAGAATGATCGCCGAACGCTCGTCGTTGGCCACCAGCGAACCGATCAAGCCGGCACGGGCGACGTTGGTCCGCACCTGTTCGAGCGCGGCCGGGCTGCCATCGTAGCCGTCGGGAATGATCCGCCCGGCACGCAAGCCATCGCTGGTCACTTCCTGCCAGAACACGTTGGGCGTCCACAGCGATTTGAGGTTGCCCCGGTCGGCGCCCGGCAGGTAGAAGATCGCGTCGTTGACTTCGCGCAGGCGCTCCATGAAGCCCTTTTCGAAGACCGAGCCCTTGGGGTTTTCCACGATCACCCGCAGCAGGTTGCTCTGCGGCCGGAGCATGTCCTCAAAGCGCAGGTAATTGACGATGAAGGGATGATTGAGCGGGATCATCTTGCTGAAGCTGGCGTCCGGACGAATGTGCAGGGCCTGCCAGGTCAGCACGACGGTGGCGAGCAAAAAGGCCAGCAGCACCAGTGGACGACGCGAGAACAGGGCCCGCTCAAGGGTGTTGATCAGGCGGCGGTCATTCGGGTTGGCCGGCATGTTCATTGAAAGTGCTCCAGCAGTTCATTTCGTCCCAGGTTCGACAGCCCCTGGCGCCCGGCCAGTTCGAGGCTGCCATCGGCCAGTTGGGTGGCGGCCATCCAGCCCCGCTGTTGCGGGTCGCGCCAGAGGCGGAAATGCTCAAGGTCCTGGCTGTAGAGCAGGTTGCCGCCCTGGCCGACCAGCAGCACTCCGCCGTTGTCCAGGCGCGTGCCACCGAACAGGCTGGCCTTGGCTGGGATGGGCAGCGTCTGCCAGGTGACGCCGGCGTCCTGGGAACGCGCGACGAAACCGCCGAAGCCAACCACCAGCACATCGCCCGGTTTGGCCAGCGGAATCAGGCGGTACAGCGACCCATTGCCCAGTTGGCGCAGCGCATCCCAGTGCTGTCCGCCGTCGTCGGAGCGATACAGCCGCCCGCCTTCGCCGGCTACCAGCAGTACGCCGGGTGCGGTTTCCAGCACGCTGTTCAGGTGCAGGCGTTCGGGGTTGGGCAGGTTGTCGAGCAAGCGCCATTGCGCGCCGCCATCGTCGGTGGCCAGCATCACGCCGTAGGCCCCCACGGCCCACGCACGGCGGTCATCGTTAACCCAGAGGTCGAGCAACGGGCGCGCCGGCCCGGCGTCCTGACTGGCTTGCGCGTCGTCCGCATAGAACTGCGCGTCTTCCAGTTGCTGGCTCAGTTGGCTGTCACCGGGGGATGCATCGCTGGCGGCCTGGGCCTTTTCCAGCCGCTGCTGTGCAGCCGCCTGCAACATCGCGTTGATTCGGTTGCCATCGAGTACGCGCTGCCACGGCTTGCCCGGTGCCTGGCGCAGGACCAGGCCATCGTGGCCGGTCGCCCACAGAGCCTGACCCGGCTGACCACGGACCGCCGTCAACAACACGCTGGTCGGGCTGGGCAACGGGCTGAGGTTGCCCTTGCCGTCACCCTGCACCAGCAGACCATCGCGCCCGGCGGCGACGAAGCCTGCGGGCAGGCTTTGCACGTCATTGAATGACTGAAACTGGACATGGGATTGATCCGGAGCCGGTCGCTCCAGACGGTCGACGGGTGGCTGCGCGGCAAGCGCAACGCTGCTGGCCAGCAGCGTAAGGAACGCAAGGGACAGGTGCATGGGGGAACCTCTTGGCGGGCCCGACATTGGCCGCCTCATGCCCCCAGCATGGGGTTCTACTTCTGGATAAAACTGTCCCTGCCGTTCAACTCACTGTCCCTGGGAGTCAGCCGGCGGCATCAGCAAGTGACTCATGCCCTGCTGGTAAATGCTGCGCATCCAGCCCACCAGTTGATCGACATCGGCGTCGGGCTGGTGAATGACCATCCAGCGCAGCACGCCCATCACCTGGCCGCTGATGCTGCTGCAGATCACCTCCAGCGGAATCGCCGGGGTGAGGTTCATGTCGGCGCAGCGCCGGCGGTTGAACGCCAGCGAGGCTTCGTAGAAACGCGTGTAGAAACGCTCCAGCGGAATCGGCCCGGCGCCCCCGGTCAGCAACAGGCGAAACAGTTCCGTGCGCTCCCGGGCCCGAAGCAGCACGGCGTGCACCACGCGACCGCTGAACGGCGCATCCTGGGCGTGCCCTTGCCAATCGATACTGGCCTGCAACTCATCGAGGATGCGCTCCACCTCCCAGGCCAGCAGCGCGTCCATGTCGGTGAAATGGCTGTAGAACGTGGCCCGGGCAACCCCGGCACGCTCCAGTACCAGATTCACCGCCGGTGGGTAGGTATGACCTTCGCTAATCAGGTCGAACAAGGCATTGGCCATTTTCTGGCGGCTACGCAGGACTCTTGGATCGGGCATGGTGTTCGGTCGGCTGGTGATTGACGGGCTGATCATAGCTCGAATAGGATTCCATACAAAAGTACAGAAAGTCCTTCAACAATAAGAATTCATCAACCCTCAGGTGACCTCCATGACAATGCCCAGAGCATCCGCTCAGTGGTTTCAAGGCATGCTGCCAGCGCTCGCACAGCGCGGCGTGGACGTGGAGCACCTGCTTGCCCGCAGCGGCATCGACCCGCAGGTATTGAACGACAGCGAGGCGAGCATCGCGCACATCCAGATCGCGCACTTCTGGACCCAGGCCTGCGAGCTCACCGGCGATCCCCTGCTGGCCCTGCGCGCCAGCCAGGATTTCCGCCCCGGCTGCATGAGCCAGGTGGGTCACCTGATGCTCGCCGCGCCGACCCTGGCCGATGCCCTGACCCACCTCATGCGCTACCAGCAACTGCTCAGTGATGTCTCGGACTGCGACTTCAGCCCGCAGGCCGACGGCGCCACCCTGCGCCTGGATGTCACGCCACAGGTCTATGCCATTCCCCAGGCCATCACCGACATGACGATGGGCGCCACGATGGTGTTCTGCCGCTGGCTGCTGGGTGCAGGGTTCCGGCCCAAGCAAGTGTGCCTGCGCCGCCCGCCTCCCTCGCCTGCGGACCTGGCGCTGTACCGCAGCGTGTTCGACTGCCCGATACGCTTCGACAGTCCGAACAACTGCATGCAACTGTCCTCGCGCGACCTGCAAACGCCCCTGCCATTGGCCAACCCGCAGGTCTTCGAAGTACACCGCGAGCATCTGGAAGAGCGCCTGAAGCAGCGGCGCCAGCAGTCGATTGCCTTGCAAGTGGGCAATGTGTTGCAGCAACTGCTACCCGAGGGCGAACCGTCGCGCGAACGGGTTGCCGGCCTGCTCAACCTGAGCCCCAGCACCCTGCATCGCCGGCTGCTGGCCGAAGGGACCACGTACAAGACCTTGCTCGATCAGCGCCGGGCCGTGCTGGCCCGGGGGTACGTGATTCAAGGCACCCGGCCGTTGCTGGATATTGCCTTTCAGTTGGGCTTCTCTGATCCGAGCAACTTCTTCCGCTCGTTCAAGCGCTGGTATGGGGTATCGCCGGGGCGATATCGGAAACAGGCGGACAAGCCTGCGGCGCTGGCGTCCGGGCTCTAGAACGAAGGTCAAAAGATCGCAGCCTGCGGCAGCTCCTACAGGACCGATGTTCGGCGCAATTTCGCGGGTGAACACCATCCCCTGTAGGAGCTGTCGAGTGCAACGAGGCTGCGATCTTTTGCTTCTCTATCCTGCCGACTCAACCCGATCCAGTGCCCGACTCACCGCCAACTCACCCAGCATGATGACCTGCGCGATACCCAGCAGCGTGTTGCGACTCGTCCCCTCCGTGCGGTCTGCCAGATCCAGGGTCATGACATTGGCCGACGCCAACGACTCGCAGGCGTGGGCCAGCAGGGTTTGGGTGTCGAGGTCGGGGTTGACGATGAAGGTGGTGTCGAGTGTGCGGGGGGTGGCGTTGATGTCGGCGGCTGAGGGGATGCGGTCAGGATCGTTTTCCGGGGGATTGGGCGTTGGTTTGAACATAGTTGGAACTCCTCATACTGTGAAAAAGGAGCCATCACTTTCGCTACCAAACGAAGGGTGGTGGCCATACGCAGGTTGGTAGACCGGGTATGAGGAAACCGGCGCGTCCTAAAACGCCCTGTGCATGACCACCGTAAAGCAGAGACAAAAAAGCGCTGCGAAATGATGATGCCGTGCACCTCATACACTCCGGGCTACCAAACCCGATCGCTGTTGTTTTCAGCGACCAACCAACGATAAAACCCGGCCCCAAGGCGCACAAGCCGGCGGATTCTGGCGTAACCGTAGGCAACGACGCAAGAAACTGTGGCTTACATCAAGTAACCTGACGGACTTTTAAACACCGATTAAAACCCACGCCAAAATGCTCCGAATGGAGAGCGAAACACCCTCGATTCATCACCCTTCAATCACTCCCGTAAAAAATCCCACAGCCCGATATCCCAATTCACGGAAGTGTCCTACACGCTTAACCGAATCATCCTATTTCATCCTTTGTCGCCCTCGAGAAAGCTGTCCAGCGCTTGAACGGGGATGGAAATGAAGCCTCCCCGAATGCCACAGGGAGGATTGAACTTGCACAACGCACTGCCCGCCATCGCCGATCGCAGCCGCCACCACTGGTGGGGCCGCGACATTGAAAACTCTCCTCGATGTTCCTGCCCGTCATGGCGCAGGACGCCTGCTTGCCTCCTACGGCGAAGTCCGGAAATGAACCTCATGCCTGAATTTTCGAACGGCATGCCCAGGGGGACACGAGCATGACCACTGTCGATAACGGTCTCTGGATCGAACTGCTGGAAGCGTCTTGTGCCCAGTCCACCAATTCCTGCCTGGACATCATCATCGACCAGACCGGCAGCGAAATGCCGCTGCTCGGCAGTGTGCTCAGTGTCGAACCCGCCCTGCCCTGGCACTCGTTGTTCAGCGACTTGCCGGAGGCCGGTGCCGAGGATCTGGCGCCGTTGCTGGTGCGGGTTGATCTGTCGATACCGCTGCAACGGCAATGGCTCATTGGCCTGATGCAGGCGCTGAACCGGGACTCGCGATTGTTGGTGTTGGCCTCCAACTGGCCGTTTCCGGCATTGGCCGAATACCTCGGTCGATGCCTGGAAGCCTGTAACGGCGGGCAGTCGGGGTTGCTGCGCTATTACGACCCGCGTCTTTTTCCGTTGATGTTCAGTCATGTGCTTGAACCCCAACAGCAACGACTGCTGCTGCGTCCGGCGGTGTTCTGGAGCTGGCTGGATCGCGATGGTCGTCCCCAGCGGCTGGTGGGTACCTGTGACGAGCCGGTGTGGCCGGAAGAACGGCGGCCCATTGTGCTGAGTGACAGTCAGCTGGAAACGTTTAGGTGTGTCAGCGATGCCACTGGGGCGATGAAGAAACTTGGCAAGGCAATACCGCCGCAGTTGAGTGCCGAGCAGCGCTTTCAAACGTGCTTTGCGGCAATGCTCGAAGCCACCGAGGACGGTTTGTTTAACAAGCCCGAACGTGAAGCCCGCTGCCTTGAGCGGTTACGCAACGCGTGCATGACGCCAAACAGCGAGATCAGGAAATGAACCCGATGCCCAATTCCAATAACCGGCGTAATTGCATCGCTATGGTCGGCATGCTGGTTGGCGTGGCGCTAATGCAATGCGCTCAGGCTGGCACGCTTGAAGCCATTAACCACACCCATTGGGCAATCAACCGCTTCAGCGTTGATGGGCGGTCGGGGCTCGACATTATTGGACCGTATCAAGGTGGCGGGGGCGGGTGTTGCTACAGCGCGCCATCGCGCTGGAAATCGGGGATGACGGTTCGGGTTGATTGGGAGACTGGCGCCGGTAGTTCAGAAGGATTTCCCGGTACTGGAGATTGGCCCAAGTTCTTGGAATGGGAGAAAGAGATAAAGGCACAGAAGCGCCAACACACCAAAGTAGTCCCCATCCCAGATTACACCGGCCAAAAAACCTGCGGACTCACTGTGCATTTCCTGCCCTGTGACGAGCTAAAGGTCACGACCTCCTGTTATGCCTTCGGCAGCTCCGAATATCCGATCAACACTCCTCTGCACTTGCCGGAGCCTCAGTCATGTCCAAAATGAAACACGCCCCCGTCTGCTATCCGCCAGCGTTTCCTCAGGAGGGGCGCTTGCCCGCGAGGACTATCAGGTCTACCAAAATCTTGATCGACAGCGCCAGCAGGAGAGCGACTATCATGACGCTCTGTGTCAGGCAGCCGGGCGCCGGGTGCTGATGCCCTGCTGCAAATCCCTGCACATCAGCCTGTTCTTCGACGGCACCGGCAACAACCTCAATAACGATCTGTACGAATCCACTACGCCGCACCCGACCAACATTGCCCGCCTGTTTCGCGCCACCATCGGCGACGGTCACGCCGGCGGAACCCACCACGGCAGCAGCAAGGCCCGGCGCCTGACCGATGCCGCGGGTACCGGTTTGGGTCAGTACTTCAAGTACTACATGCCGGGTGTCGGCACGCCTTTCGCCGAAGTCGGCGATCTGGATTACACCATCCTGGGGCTGGCCCATGCCTGGTATGGCGAGGAGCGGATCAACTGGGGCCTGCTGATGATCATCGATGCCCTGCGCCGTACGATGGACCTGCCACGGCTGGACGACGCCAGCCTGCTGGCTTCGGTCAAGGCCATGGGTACGGTGCCGGGCTTCGAGTGGAAGACGGGGCAGACCAACCGTCGCGCCGAGATTTACAAGCAGCTCAAGATCATTGAAAAACCCTTGCAGTTCGCCTTGAGCCAACCGCAGCCCGGCATGTGCAAGCTGTTGGGGGTCAAGCTGTTTGTCTATGGCTTTTCCCGTGGCGCGGCGGCGGCGCGGGCCTTTGTCAGTTGGTTGAATGAGCTGATGCGTTATACGCCAGCGCTGAAACTGGGCGATCTGGAGCTGCCCGTCAGCGTGGAATATCTGGGGTTGCTGGATACCGTGGCTTCGGTGGGTTTCGCCGATATCGTGCCCGGAGCGGACGGGCATATGAGCTGGGCCGATGGTAATCAGCAGTTACCTGGTGGTGGACTGGTCAAGCGCTGTTTGCACCTTGTGGCCAGTCATGAACAGCGGTTGTGTTTTCCACTGGAATCGATTCGGCGTGAGAGCGGTGAGTATCCGATCAACAGTGAGGAAGTGATCTATCCGGGTGTGCATTCCGATCTGGGTGGCGGGTATCCGCCGGGGGATCAGGGCAAGGCGGTGGGAGAAAGTGATCACCTGCTGTTGTCGCAGATTGCCTTAAATGACTTGTATGCCGACGCCTTTGAGCATGGCGCACCACTGAAAGTGCCGAAAAATGCCCTGCCTATCGAGATGCGTCATGAACTCTGGCGGGCGTTAGAGCCTGAGTTGGTACTCGAGTGCATTGCGGCCCCTAATCTAATCCATCGCTTCAACGCCTGGCGCGTAATAACTCTAGGCCTGCCACCCGTTGCCGAACCACTGCTCCCCGAGCAAACCGAACACTACCAATCCCTACCATCCACCACCACGCTGGAACAGGCCGTCCGCGAACAACTCGGCTGGATCACCGCCTGGCGCATCGACCGCTATGCCTTTGCCAGCCTGAGAAAAACCCCTTTCTACCTCGACGCAAGCGATACCCACGCTAATTCCGAGGCGCGAGCCATCGCCAAGGCCGAGCGCAAAAAAGAACAGGCAGACATTGAAAAAAAACGTCTCCAACAACGCGCCCGCGAACGCGATGGCCGCACTCCGAAAAGCCCGCTGGAACCCGGCCTCCCGGATTTCGACCCGGACATCGCCAGAACCCAACTGCGCGAGGCGGCCGAAGAGTTCCGTGCGCACTACCACGACCCCGACCACCTGGCCTCCAGTCTGAGCCGAGTCTTACCGGCCAATGCCCCGCCTGCCGCCGTCCTGCGCATCATCAGTGCCGATGCCCATGTCGAAAGCCGGCAGATGAAGGCCGCAGGCAAAGCCCGGGTCAACGAGTTGTTTCCACGTGCGGAACATGAACGCAATCGCTGGGACGAAAACAGCCGTGGCAATGTCGACGAGAGCCGCAACGCCCATCAACCGGCCGGACTGCTGCGGGCGTTGTTCGATGAACAAGTCCACGACTCCCGCGCCTGGTTCCTTTACTCGTTCGGGCGCGAACCGCTGGGCAGCTATTTTCGCGAACGCATGGTGTTCTTCGGTGAAGCCAGCCGCCGGGAGTTGGCCCTCAATCCGGAAATCCAGACGGCCATGCTGGCCAGCGGAACTCCCTTGCCAGTCTATTCACCGGCTGCGACAGCACGACCGCCCGTCATGAATGCCCAACGCCTGGCTGAGGTGCATAAAGCCATCGATGCCATCTGGGACGACTTTTACGCCACGGTCGGCGAGGTGAACGATGGGCAGGTTTGATTCGGTTACTCGACACTCGGCAAAAGGAACAAAATCCATGCCCCATCGCCATGCGTGTCGCCTACGGATTAGGGCGCTTGCGGGATTAATGGCGACCGTGCTCCTGCAAACCGCCGAGGCCGGCTCTCTGGAAGCCATCAACCACACCCACTGGGCCATCAATCGCTTCAGTGTTGAGGGGCGCTCGGGGATCGACATTATTGGTGCTTACCAAGGTGGAGGGGGCGGTTGCTGCTACGTCGCCCCTTCACGCTGGCAACCGGGGATGACGGTGCGCATAGACTGGGAAACTGGTGTAGCTGGGTCCAAAGGCTTCCCCGGTTTCGCTGATGAGGCGAAGTACGATGCGTGGCTCGACAAAATGGAGGCTCAAAAACGCCAACACACCAAAATAGCCCCCATCCCCGACTACACCGGCCAAAAAACCTGCGGCCTCACCGTGCACTTCCTGCCCTGCGACGAGCTTCAGGTCACCACCTCCTGCTACGCCTACGGCAGCCCCGAATACCCGATCAAGACCCCGCTGCATCTGCCGGAGCCGCCGTCATGTCCGAAGTGAAACCTGTCAGTACCTGTGCCGGGGATTTCTGCTTTCTGGTCAGGTACGCCTTCTGAGTCTGAACCTGAGATGAAAATGCCCGCATCGCGAGATACGGGCATTTTTGGGGATAGCAAACAAAGAGCAAGATCAAAAGATCGCAGCCTGCGGCAGCTCCTACAGGGGCTGGTGTTCACCCGCGCAATGGCGTCGAACATCGGACCTGTAGGAGCTGCCGCAGGCTGCGATCTTTTCAGGGCCGGCACAGTCCCGAAGTAAAACGCCGTCGAACAAACCTCGACGACGCCCCGCCTCAACGCCCCAACTGCAACAAAAAGTCCTGCACGTACGGCACCACCGATATCCCCGCATGGGCCGTATTCGGCACGATGTCCTGCTGCACCCGTATGTCATGCGCCTCAAGGTTGCGCGCCAGCGTCGTGTTGCGCTCCACCCGCGTGCGCCCGGCATCGTTGATGCCTTCCATGTATTGCACAGAACCCGGTGCGTAGTGGATCTCCCAGGTCTCAAGATCCGCCGCGCCGACCAGCAGTTGCACATCGACCTGTCGCAAGGCATCGAGGTTCAGGCGTTTGCCGAAGATGGCCTCGATGCCCCCGGTGCCCACCCACCAGTCACGGCCTTCATCGATCAGGGTCACCGAGCCGGGTGCGCCGATGGAGACGGACCGCAGGCGTTCGGGGTGCAGGTAATAGAAGCGGTTGGCGAAGTGTCCCCCGCCCGAATAACCGAACAAGGAAAACTTTTCGAACGTGGTGTTCAACGCCGCCGCGACTTCGTCGACCATCGCCAGCAGCACTTCGTCATAACGAATGTCGCCTTCCTTGAGGTATTTGAAGCCGTGGGGGTTGCCATCGCCCAGCGGGCCGACCGGAAACAGCGGCGCGAGGATGATGTAGCGGTTGAAACGGCCGAACTCGGCAAACGCGCCCCGATACTCGACCATGGTCCGTCCGGTACCATGCACCGTCACCAGCAGCTGGTGCCCTTCGGGGGCCTGATCGAAGGTCTGTGGCACATAAAGGCAGTAGGAAAAACGCGGATCCTTGCGGCAGGAAAAAATGGTTGTGCTGCCACGGTAGTACATCTGACGATGGCGTACTTCGGGTGTGTCTTGAGGGTTGCTCAACATTGTGAAACCTCGTTGATAACTGTGCCATTATTGGTAACTTCAGCGGGTGAGGGTCATGCACGTTCGACGCCTCACCACGACCGGGATTTGTGGAAGTTCACTCTTGAATAAAAAAACTGATCGCAGCCAATTGGTCTTGCTGATTTCCAACGACATCAATGCCGGTGTGCTGCCGACCGGCAGCTGGCTCAAGCAAATCGATCTTGAACACCGCTACGGTTGCACCCGGCTGGACATCCGCCGGGCGCTGGACCAACTGGTCCTCAAAAGCATGGTCGAGCACATCCCCAACCGCGGTTACTACGTCCACACGCCGGACCCGACCCAGGTGTCCGATACCCGGGAAGTGCGCATCGCCCTGGAATGCGCAGCCGTCGACCAGATGGTCGTCACCGAGGAACGCCTGCAAGCCCTGGATGTCATCGCCCAGCGTTTCGGCCGTCTGGTGAACGAAGGCACGATGCAGGAGTGCTACAGCGCCAACCTGGAGTTCCACCGAGCGATCTACGACATGTGCACCAACCGGGTCATGATCGAATTCATCGAGGAAATTCGCAGCCGTCCACCCTCCTCTCCCGGCGGTACCTGGCGCACCCACTTGCGCGCCGAGCAGTCCAGCCGCGAACACTTCCAGATCGTCGACGCCCTGCGCAGTGGTGACCGCGACCTGCTCAAGCGCTTGATCGCGGCGCACATCCGCCAGGTTCCGCTGGAGCAATGAGCGTCACTGCTTGACGCTCACCCCCCACAGGCGCGGCTTCTGGCCGATCCAGGCGTCATAGCCCTCGACCTTTTCATTCAGCGCGACAATGTCCAGGCCGTTGTACATGACGATCATCGGCACCTGATCGATGAAGCGTTCGTGCAGCTGGTCGAAGATCACCTGACGCTTGGCGGTGTCACCCTCTTTCAGCGCCTGGGTCAGCATCTCGATGGCTTGCGGATCCTCCCAGACCTTGCGTGATTCCTTGTCCTTGTTACCCGTGGCCTGCTCGAAACTCAGGGCCGGATCGAAACGTGCCGAGTAAGTGAAGGACATCGCCTGATAACGCCCGCTCTGGTAGCGCTCAAGCTGAGTGCCCCACTCCATGACTTCGACCTGGGCGTTGATGCCCACTGCCTGGAGCATGGCCTGGGCGATGATCGCCAGGTCATAGCTGGGCACCATCGAACGCTTGTTGGCGATGATGGTCAGCGGCTGGCCGCGATAACCGGCTTCCTGCAACAGCTGGGTCGCCTTCTGTGGGTCGTAGGTGAAACCGCGCTGCTCGGCGGTCCCGTAGTAACTGGACGCCACGCTGATGATCGAGTTGTTGGGTACGCCGAAGCCGTTGCTGGTAGTGGCCACCAGTTGCTTGACGTCGATGGCGGCGGCGATGGCCTGGCGGATGCGCTTGTCCTTGAGCAGCGGATCGCGGGTCTGGAACATCAGCACGTTCATGGTCGCGCTGGGGGCGCTTGAGACCTTGAGGCTGGCGTGGGTCTTGATTTCCGGCAGGTCGGTCTCGGTGACTTCGGCCATATCCAGGTCCCCGGAGAACAGCGCCGCCTTGACCGTCGCCTGATCGGGAATGATCACGAAGCGCACTTCATCGGCCAGCGCGGTCTTGCCGCCGGTGTAGCCGTCGCGCGGGCCTGACAAAGGCTGGTAGCCGGCGAATTTTTTCAGCGTCACGTACTGTCCGCGTTTCCACTCGCCCAACTGGTAGGGGCCGGTGGCGACCGGTGTCACGAACTCACCCTGGGCGTTGACCGAAGCCTTGTTCAATACCGCGGTGCCACCGCAATCGGTGCGCGCCAACGTCGCGAGGAACATGCCGCTGGGCTTTTCCAGTTGCATTACCACGGTGTGCGGATCCGCTGCCGTGACGCTGGTCACCTTGGTCAGCCCGCTGCCGTCGAACTCGGGCAGGCAACGCCACTGGGTCTTGGGGTCCATGTCGCGGTTCCAGCTCCAGAGCACATCGTCAGCAGTCATCGTTTCGCCGTTATGAAACTTAACTCCCTGACGCAAGGTGAAGGTGTAGGTCAGGCCATCGGCGGACACGTCGATCTTTTCCGCCAGCAGCGGCTTGACCTCGCCCTTCTCGCCGTAGGCCACCAGACCTTCGGTCATGTGCAGCACCACCGCGTCGGAGCGGTCGTCACGATTGACGCCCGGATCGAGGCTACGAATGTCGGAGTTCATCGCCAGGCGCAGGGTTTGTGCCTGGGCGGCACCGCAACCGATCACGGTCAGCATGCCCAGCGTCAGAGCGTTCAGTAAAAAACGATTCATAAGCGTGTCCTTGATTGAGCTGATACGGGTGAGTGCCGCCACGGGTGCGGCGGCTTCGAGGTCCTTCATGACGCAGCACTGCTGCGCAATTGGTAACTGCCATCGTCCTGACGCACCAACGGATTGGCCGCCGCCAGCAGGCGATGGGTAAAGGCGTGTTGCGGGTGATCGAACACTTGTGCGGTGCTGCCGATTTCCACCAGCCGCCCCTGCTGCATCACGGCCACGCGATGGGCGATACGCTCCACCGCCGCCAGGTCGTGGGAGATGAACAGGCAGGCAAAGCCGTACTGTTTTTGCAGGCGCTCGAACAGCTCGAGGATTTGCTTCTGGATGGTCATGTCCAGCGCCGAGATCGGCTCGTCGGCGATCACCAGTTTCGGGTGGCGAATCAGCGCCCGACCAATCGCCACCCGCTGGCGCTGCCCACCGGAGAGCTGATGGGGAAAGCGCTCGGCGAACACCGGCGACAACCCCACGTCGTGGAGGATGGTGCGCACGCGCTCGGCGCGCTGTTCAGGTGTGAGGCCCGGCACATGGCGCAACGGCTCGGCGAGGATCTGCGAAATCCGCGCCCGTGGATCGAGGGAGGACACCGGGTCCTGGAAGATCATCTGGCATTGCAGCCGATGTTCGCGGTTGGCGCTTTTGAGGATGTCGATGCCGTCGAAAAAAATCTCCCCGGCCACCGGATTGACCAGCCCCACCACCGAGCGCCCCAGAGTGGTTTTTCCTGAGCCGCTGCCGCCGACCAGCGCCAGTGTTTCTCCGGCGGCGATTTGCAGGCTGACCCCGTCCACGGCGCGCTTGGGTTTGCCGCGAAACAGGAAACCCTGACGCCCCGGGTGATCGATGGTGACGTTGCGAATGTCCACCAGCGGCTTGGCCACCGGTGCACTGTCCAGATGGCCGCGAGTCGGCAGCGCCTCCAGCAGTTGCCGGGTGTAGTCAGCCTTGGGACCGAGCAGGATCTGCTGCGTCGGGCCGCTTTCGATGGCCTTGCCGCTGCGCATTACCACCACCTTGTGGGCATGGCGCACCACCAGCGACAAGTCATGGCTGATGAACAGAATCGCCGTACCCTCCTCCCGCGTCAGTTCGAGCATCAGTTCGATCACGTCGGCCTGGGCCAAGGTGTCCAGAGCGGTGGTCGGCTCGTCGGCGATCAACAGTTTCGGGCGCAGCAACATCACCGAAGCCAGCATGATGCGTTGACGCATGCCTCCGGAGAACTCATGGGGGAAGGCATTGAGGCAGCGTTGCGGATCGTCGATGCCGATCCGTCGCAGCATTTCCAGCGAGCGGGCAACAATGGTTTTGTCGTCCAGGTCGGTGTGCAGGCGCATGCCTTCGGCCATCTGCTGGCCGATGGTCAAGGTCGGGTTGAGCGAAACCATCGGTTCCTGGAACACCATGCCGATCTTCGACCCGCGCACCTGGCGCATCTGTTCGTAGGACAAGCTGCACAGATCGCTGCCCTGAAACTCGATGCGCCCGGAGGCGACACGCATCGGCGGCGGCAACAGGCCGATCACCGCGCGGGCGGCCATGGTCTTGCCGCTGCCGGACTCACCCACCAGCGCGACGATCTCGCCGGGGGCCATGTCGAAGTTCAGATGGTCAACCGCCAGCGGTCCGTCGGCGGCCACCTGAATGCAAAAATTACTGACGCGAAGCAAAGGCTTGACGGTATCCATTAGCGACTCATCCGGGGGTCGAGGCGATCACGCAGGGCGTCACCGAAAAGATTGATGCCGATCAGGGCGATGGAAATCATCAGGCCCGGGAAAAAACCCAGCCAGGGCGCCGTGACCAGATGAGGACGGCTGGAGGCCAGCATGTTTCCCCAGGTGGCGGCAGGCGGCGGAACACCGAGGCCGAGGAAGCTCAAGGCGCTCTCCGAGAGAATCGCCCAGCCAAACATGCTGGTGGCCAGCACGATCAACGGCGCCACGCAGTTCGGCGCGATGTGCCGCCACATGGTGTACAGCTCGCTGTTGCCAATCACGCGAGACGCTTCGATGAACTCCCGTTCACGCAGCGACAACACGGTGCTGCGCACCACCCGCACCACGGTGGGGATGTAGGCCAGGCCCAGCGCCAGCACGATGCCGTACTGGCTGGCACCGACAATCGCCAGCAGCCCCAGCGCCAGCAACATGCCGGGGAACGCCAGCAAGGCATCGTTGACCATCATCAGCAGGCGGTCGGTCCAGCCCCGCAGGTAACCGGCGAGCAGACCGAACAGCGTGCCGACACTGATCGCCAGCAACACCGTCAACAGGCTGATCCACAGGCTGGTGCGGGCGCCGATGATGATGCGGCTGAACACGTCGCGACCGAATTCGTCGGTGCCGAGGATGTGCGACCACGACGGTGCGAGGAAGCGGTTGGCCAGGTCCAGGCGCAGCGGGTCGTAGGGTGTCCAGACGATGCCTGCCACTGCCAGAACGATCAGCACAATCAGCAGGCTGCCGCCGATCAGCGCGTTGAACGGCAGCGGGCGCCGATGCCCGGCGGCCTTGGGTGCCACGGTCGGTGGCACGGCAACTTCACTTAAGGTCTTCATGCTTTCACCCGGGGATCGAACAGCGGATACATCAAGTCCACGAGCAGGTTGACCAGCACGTAGACGAATGTGATGAGCAACAGGCAGCCCTGCAGCACGGGGTAATCGCGGGCATAGATCGAGTCGACCATCAGCCGGCCGATGCCGGGGATGGTGAACACGGTTTCGATGACGGCGATGCCGCCCAACAGGTTGCCGAGGATCAGCCCGATCAGCGTCCAGGTCGGCGCGAAGGCGTTGCGCAGGGTGTGGCGCCAGAGCACGGCGCGTTCGGAAAGGCCCTTGGCCCGTGCGTGGGCGATGTAGTCCAGGCGCAACACTTCGATCGAACTGGCGCGCTGCATGCGGATGATCACCCCGCTCTCATGCAGCACCAGCGTCGCCACCGGCAAAATGATGTAAGCCAGCGCCTTGCCGAAATCGGCGGAGAACGGCACGTAACCCACCACCGGCAACCAGCCCAGCTCCAAGCCGAACACGTAGAGCAGCAACAGGCCCATCCAGAATCCGGGGATCGACAGCAGCAGCGTCGCGGTGGTCACCAGCCCCAGGTCGACCAGGGTGTCCTGCTTCCACGCCGCCAACATGCCCAGCGGAACAGCGATCACCGCCGCCAGCGCCACCGCCGTCAACACGATGGTCACACTGACGCTGAACCGCTCCAGAACCAGGGGCAGCACCGCCTGGTGGCTGGTGATCGAGAAACCCAGGTCGCCCTGGAACAATGCCTTGAGCCAGATCAGGTACTGCACGATCAAGGGCTGATCCAGCCCCAGCGATTGGCGCAATTTGGCCAGGCTGGCCGGGTCGGCCATATCGCCCAGCATCAGCAGCGCCGGGTCACCGGGTATCAGCCGAATCATGGCGAACACCGCAATGGAGATCAGCAATAGCGTCGGGACCGCCATGGCCAGACGCTGAACGATCAAACGAAACATGTGGGTTCCTCGATGTGGGTACGCAGCCCTCAAGCGGGCAGATCACAAACCGGCAATCGCCCAGTGTTTACCAGGTGGCGTAGCGCGCATAGTCCGATTCCATCTCCAGACGGTATTGGCCGAAGGTGCGGTTGATCGCCGGCAGGGGCGCGACTTCCATGAAGCCGCTGGCCGGGCGCATCAGAATCATCGCCACGGTGGCCGACAGATTGTCTTCGCCACTGGAGCTGGGGCGCGGTGGGCGGCAGACCGCAAAGGGCTTGCCGAAGTCATCGAAAAACGCGTCTTTCAGGTGTTCCAGGGTCAGGCTGCCATGGAACGGCCGGAGCATTTTCTCGACGCGAATATCGCGATAGAAACTTTCCGGGGCGCCACCGATGCCGGTGTTCTTCAACTTGACTTGCGCCACCGGGCTGCGCCAGTGGTTGGCGTGCACCAGCAGATCATTGACCTCGTACAGCGGGAACACTTCATCGGGCGCGCATTCGTAGTTGATGCCGAACCCGGAGGCGTGGCTGAGCATCATGTTGTTCGAGCCGGATTTTGCCGTCACTGCCACCGCTTTCATCGACAGGGCGAAGTGATTGGCTTCCAGCGCCTTGCGCCGGATCAGTGGCAGAGGCACGCCGAGGGTTTGATAGTCGCGGTCCGATTCCAGGTTGTTGCCGGTGATCGCGGTGCCGATCGAGTTCATGCCGGCCCGCGCCAGGCCGCCAGCCTCGGTGAAGGTCAAAATGTCGGGACCGTCTTCACGGCGGATGTGCAGGACCACGCCGGTCTCTGAACACTCCATGCGCCAGTCCCAGTTCTGGCCGTGCAGCACTTCGTTGTTGGCAGTGGCGCCGGGCAGGATGATCGCGCCGGTGCAGCCGTCCAGTTCCGGTTTGTCCTGCAGGTTGCGCCGCCCCAGATGAATGATCTCGGTGCGGGCGTTGATCATCACGATGGCTTCGAAGTCGTGACCCGAGCCTTCGGCGATGCCGCGCATCTCTTCCAGGTACTGCGGCTCGAACGCTTCGATGTTCGGGATGAACTGATTGACCAGGCGCTTGATGCCGGCCCAGTCGTAACCCATGTCCAGCAGTTGCTGGCCGTAGATTTCAATGCTGCGGGCGATGATCTGCGGGCAGGCTTTGCCGTACTGCACACCACGGGCAAATGCCCCGCCACTGAGTTCGATACACGGAAATAAACCCGTCATGTCCTGCCCTCTGATTGTTTGAGCAAGACACCGAGCAAGGATCAGACCAATTTTGCAAAAACCCAATCAATATTGGCGCCAATTTGGAATCCAATAAATCCACAGCGCCGAAACGCACTGTTTTTGCTCAGGAAAATGGGTAGTAAATTCACAAATGTGTAAAAAAGTGGCAGGTCTGGTTGCGCTGAAAGCATGGTGGCGTAACGGACATTCGCGGCCCTCTCTGCCGGCCTGCATTCCTTCACCTGCTACAGCCCCGGCGTCATTCGGCAGTTGGGAAACGCCGGGCACCCTGAGCGGCCAGATGGCCGCTTTTCCACTGCTATGCTGAATGGATCTGTTTCTATCCCAGAGACGAGAAGCATGGCAGCAATAGGCGAGCATTTACCGTTCATGCTCAAGGCCATGGCCTGCTCAGCCGCAACCCTCCTTATCGCCGGGGCTGCCTTATTGCTGCTCGATTTTTACTTCGAGCTGACGCTGTTGGCAGATGCCACGGGCTGGCTGCTGCGTTTTCGAGATTGGCTGGTGCTTGAAACGTCAATACCCAACTGGGCGCTGCTGCTGACTGTCGCGGTCTTGATCGGCACTCTGTGTGTAGCGATCCACTACGCTCGCATCACGGATGGGACTTACGTTGAGTTACACGAGATAGAGCGAAAAATTTATAAAAAGAACAACCCTCAGTTTCCACGCCTGACCGATAACCAGACGCTGTTGATGGAAGCGTTGGCCTATCACGCAAACTTCAGAAAAGTCGCGAACCTGAACTCGGTTTGCAAGCTTGTCTCGCTCAGCACCGCCGAAGTAGAAGCGGGTTTGAAGCAACTGCAGGCCAAACGACTGGTCAGGCAAAACGTGACAAGGGGTACGTTCGGCGCCATCACTTTTGAGCTGACCCTGGCAGGCAAGGATTATGCGCTGGAGCGGCTTGAACTGACGTGATCCAGACACACTGGACTGCTGAGGCCCACGGTTTGCGTGGGCTCAGCTCAACCAGAAGACGCCAGCCTCAACGCTCCATGACATAGGTACCCGGTGCCGGGCACAGGGCCGGGTACTTGCGCGAGCCCGGCTTCTTCGGTGCAGGCAGGCTGTCACCCGAGCGCTGCCCGATCCATTCACGCCAATGCGGCCACCAACTGCCTTGCTGACGCTCCCCGGCCTCCTGCAGCCAGGCTTCTGGCGTCTCGGCTGCGGCCGGCGCTGCGTAATAGAACGACTTGGGATTGCCCGGCGGGTTCACCAGGCTCTGCAGGTGACCGGCGTTCGACAGCACGTAGGTGGTGTCCTCGCCAAACAGCCGCGCGGTGCCGTAGCAACCCTGCCAGGGGGTGATGTGGTCGGTGGTGCCTCCCACCACGTAGGCGCCCACCTTCACCTGGGTCATGTCGATCGACTCGCCGGCAATCTCCAGGGTGCCCGGGTTGCTGTAGGGGTTCTGCTGGACCAGGTCGAGGTAGTCGGCGTGCAGTTGCGCGGGCAGCCGCGTGGTGTCGTTGTTCCAGGCCAGGATGTCGAAGGCCGGCGGCTTGTTGCCCAGCAGGTAGTTGTTGACCCAGTAGTTCCAGATCAGATCGTTGGGCCGCATCCAGGCGAACATGCGAGCCATGCCCTGCCCGCTCAGCACACCCTTGCGCCGGGAGCTGGCCTTGGCCGCGCGTAGGGCGGACGGCGTGGTGAACAAGCCCAACGTGGTGTCGTCCAGCGCCGAAGGCATATCAAGTACGCACACCGCCCAGCTGGTATTGGCCACCTTGTGGCCTTCGCCCCGGGCCGCCAGCCAGCCGAGGTAAGCCGCCAGGGTGATGCCGCCCGAGCAGGAGCCCCACATGTTCACATCCGGGCTGCCGGTGATCCTGCGCGCCACGTCCACTGCCTGGTCCAGGCACATTGCGTAATCGGACAAGCCCCAGTCGCGATGTTCACGGGTGGGATTGCGCCAGCTGATGACGAACAGGGTAACGCCGCTGTCCTGAATCCACTTGATCAGGCTTTTCTCCGGCGACAGGTCGATGGCGTAGTACTTGTTGATTTGCGGCGGCGACATCACCAGGGGCCGGGCAAAGACGTTTGGCGTGGTGGGCGCGAACTGCAGCAGCTCGAACATCTCATTGCGAAACACCACTTCGCCCTTGGCCGTGGCGATGTTCTCCCCGACCTTGAACGGAGTGCTGTCGACCTGTTGCGGCAGCCCGCGATTGGTCAGCATGTCCTCGCCGAACTGGCGCACGCCCCTGGCCAGGCTCATGCCCCCGGTGTCCACCAGCTTGCGCAGCGCTACCGGGTTGGTCAGCGGTGAGTTGCTCGGTGCCATGGCATCGGCCAGCAGCGCGGCGACGAATCGGGCGCGGCTCTTTTCCAGCGGGGCAAGGTCGGTGGATTCGATGAAGCGGGTCAGCTCGCTCTGGCCGGCCAGGTAGCTCTGCAGCAGTGCGCGCAGGAAGGCGTTGGATTGCCACGCCGGATCGGCGAAGCGCTTGTCCTTCGGGTCCGGCGCAATGTCGGACGTGCCCCTGACGATGCCTCGCATCGCCTTCAGGTAGCCGCCCAGATGAGCGCCAGCCTTGAGCGGCGACTTGCCCACGGCCTTGAGCAGATAACCGGCCGAGCTGGCCAGGTCCGCCGCGCGCACGCTGACCAGCGGATTGCCGGCCAGGGTCTGGTTGGCGGCGGTGCCGATCAGTTCTTCTTGCCGGGTACTGTCCGGGAGATCGCCACTCTTTCGAGCGCGAGTTTTTCGGCCGGTTGCCGAGGGGCGCTGAGTGGGGGTTGCGGTCTCGCTGGTTCGGGTGGATCTGCTCATATCGGCTCTCGTGTTTCGGGGCGCAGTGTTGTTGTGCCCCGACTCTAGGGCAGCCGCGACGGAGGCCACCTTGCATCGCACGACAGCGAGTTTTCATTTCATGACAGGGTGATCCTGGGGCGACGAGCTGGAAAAGCGACCCGCAAGGCAATCAACGGGCAGTTGCAGCCGGCAAGCAATGCATAGCTTGCAAGCGGCAGAACCGAGGCTAAACCGTGTACTTGGAAACCTCTTTTTCTATCTTGATGAAATAGTCTCTTATGATCTCAAAGGCATGTTCCGTAGACGGCACCAGGGTGCGCAGCGCCAACCTTACAATGCCCAACGTCATATCCAGGTTTAACTTTGGGTAAACGTCCAGCGCTACAACCGCTTTGCTTTTCAAGGGTTGATGCATCGCATTGTAGGTCGAGGGGGAGATCATGTTGGACGTGGAAAGGAGTTTATGGATGGTTTCCAGGTTGTTGATGTTGACGGAAAAGTTCTTTTCCAGCGGCAACCTCCATCCATACAGTTGTGAAATGTTGAAGGCCAGTGTGTCGCTGATATAGCCGGACCCGATGATGGGATAGTTCTCCAGCTCGCTGATGGTTATTTTCTTTTTGCCGGCCAGCGGATGGTCATGCCGGACAAACCAACCGTAAGTGCATTTATATAAAGGCTCCGCGATCAGATCCGCTGAACTCGCCGCCGAGCTGACGTCGCCCACGAAAAAATCCAGTTTTTCTCTTCGCAGTGAATCCAGCAACGCATCGGTGCTTTCGACCTGTGCCTGAACCCTCAGGTTGGGTCCATTGGCAATCAACTCGTTGATCAAGGGTGCGAGCAAGTCGACCGCCAACGAGGAACCCAGCCCGAACGCCAGGGGGCCATAGGCGCCGTTCTTCATCAGGCTCAAGGCACGCGCGCCTTCGCGCTCATCAAAGACAATGCGCCGGGCTCGATCCAGGTACTCCAGCGCGTAAGGCGTGGGGTGCAAGCGGCGATTGCTTCTATCAAAAAGAGACACGCGCAGCTCGTCCTCCAGAGCCTTGAGGCTTCTGGATAGCGCCGGGACGCTCAGGTGTACAGCCTCGGCTGCCGCGCTGAGTGATCCGGTGTCCATCACGGCCACAAAATGGTGAAGCTGTCGGGTGTTCATGGGCGGGCCTCCACTTGCAAGTACTGCAAGATATTAGGCGTAAAATTGCAATTTACCTAAATAAAGGTCGCTCCTTACACTCCAGGCCATACAAACCAATGACAAGTACAAATCCATGGCTCACCCATCACCCCTCTCCCCTTCCTCTCCCGTCAAGCCACTGGTCGTCATCGCTGCCGACCGGGTGGAGCGTTACGGTCATCAAGCCCACGCCTTGCTCCACGGTTACGTGGATGCGGTGGTGTCGATTTCCAGAGGAATGCCCCTGGCACTGCCGGCTGATGAAACGGCCATCGATCTGGCCAGTTTGATCGCTCATGTCGATGGTGTGGTCCTGACGGGCAGTCCATCGAACGTTTCCCCTCATCACTATGGAGAAACGGCGGTTGCGCAGGAGGTGATGCTTGACCCGGCACGCGATGCAACGGTTTTGCCGCTGGTCAAGGCACTGGTTGCAGCGGGCATTCCGGTATTGGGGATTTGCCGCGGCTTTCAGGAAATGAATGTGGCCTGGGGCGGGACCTTGAACACCGCTGTCCATGAGAAGCCGGGGGCCATCGACCATCGGGAAGGTGATCAATCCCGACCTGTCCAGGATTGGTACCAGGACTGCCATTCGGTGGAGATCTTGGCTGGTGGCGTGTTGTCGGGGCTGTGTGAGGAAAAAAACGTGCTGGTGAATTCGCTGCACCATCAAGGCGTAGAGAAATTAGGCACGGGATTGAAGGTGGAAGCGCTCGCGCCGGATGGGCTGGTCGAAGCGTTCTCGGTAGAGGGAGCGCCCGGCTTTGCATTGGCTGTGCAGTGGCATCCGGAAATGCGCGTCCATGACAGTGACCTGGCCCGCAAGATATTCGAAGCCTTTGGTGAAGCCTGCCGCCAGCGATCGGTAATTCGTGCCCAATCGTGCATGGCAGGCCGGTGAAAAACGTGAATCCAATGAACACAAAAACAATATCTGAGCTGTTCAGCCAGACGTACGCTGAATCAAGGCAAAAATTCCTGACGGCTGCACAGTCCAGGGGTCTGGCAGTCGATAGTCATGAGCTGAAGCTCAAAGGTGCGGAAGGTGAGACGCTCGCCACCGATGTGGTGCTCGATGGTCCGCTGGATGCCTCCCGAATGCTGATTGTGATCAGCGGGGTTCATGGCGTCGAAGGCTTTACCGGTTCGGCCGTGCAAACCGGTTTGCTCGGGATGGCGCTGCCAAAACCGGACGATGTGTCTGTTTTATATGTCCACGCGATCAATCCGTTCGGATTCTCGCATCTGCGCCGCGTCACCCAGGAAAACGTCGACCTTAATAGAAACTTTATCGACTTCGGTGCGGACCTGCCGCAGAACCCGGGTTATGAGCACATTCATGAGGCCCTGCTTCCGCCAATATGGCCGCCCGAGAGTGACGAAGTGCTGGAGAAGTACCGCCTGGAACATGGTGGCAAGGCTCTGCAACAGGCGATGTCCATTGGCCAATACACATCTGACGATGGCATGTGGTTTGGTGGCCGTGCGCCAACCTGGAGCAACGATACCTTCAGGGACATTCTGCGAAAGTACACGGCGAATGTAGAAGTACTGGCTTCAATCGATATTCACACCGGGCTCGGGCCTTATGGTTACGGTGAAAAGATATTCGCCGGTTATGACCATGACACTTTCAAACTTGCCCAGGATTGGTGGGGCGAACTGACCAATGTGCACACAGGCACTTCTACCAGCGTGGCCATGAGTGGCCCGATTCAGACCGCTATTATTCAAGAGTGTGCCAGTGCCAGGCACATCGGTATTTGTCTTGAGTACGGCACTTACCCACTTGAACGCGTGATCACGGCACTTAGAGCCGATCATTGGGCCCACCGTTATGGTGCGCGCTTGACCGCAAAGGGATCAGCAATAGCCCGCCATCTCAAGGACACCTTCTACCCCGACGAGCTTGAGTGGCAGCGCATGGTTTGGGAGCAAGGGGCGCAAAGCGCTGTGCAGGCCCTTGCCGGCCTTGCTGATTTGCGCCAGCCAAAAAGCCCAGTGACCGTGAATTTCAACTAACGCGATGATCATTAAATGAATAATCAAACAATATCTGAAATGGTCGATATGAGCGGCTCAGTCGCCGAAGCGGCCACTGATCATGGCACCATCAATAAAAAGGCGATTGCGGCGGCGGTCGCTGGCAATGCCCTTGAGTTCTATGATTTCGTCATTTATGCGTACTTCGCTGTTTACATTGGCAAAGCGTTTTTCCCGGTGGCTGGCGAGTACGGCAGCCTGATGGCCGCCGTGGCAACCTTTGGCGTCGGTTTTTTCGCGCGCCCATTGGGCGGCATTCTGATCGGCGCCTACGCCGACCGGGCAGGACGCAAGCCCGCCATGATTCTTACAGTCGCCATGATCACGATCGGTACGATCGGTTTGGCGATGACACCCAGTTACCAATCGATCGGCATTGCCGCGCCGATCATTGTCGTCATTTGCCGCTTGATTCAGGGTTTGGCGCTGGGTGGAGAAGTCGGACCTGCAACTTCGCTGTTGATTGAAGCCGCTCCCCCTCATCGTCGCGGGTTTTATTCCAGCTGGCAGATTGCAAGCCAGGGCATCGCTGTCGCGGTGGGTGGCGTACTGGGTGTTGCACTGTCCCTGTGGTTGAGTGTCGAGCAGCTGGCAACCTGGGGATGGCGTGTTCCGTTCTTCCTGAGCCTGGTGCTGATTCCAATCGTTATCTACATGCGCAGGGCCTTGCCGGAAACCCATGAAGCCGCGCAAGAACGATCAAGTTCTGAAATCGTTGGCGTTGTCATTCGTGAGCATAAAAAGGTGTTGCTGCTGGGTGTTCTGCTGTTCGCTTCGATCGGCGTTGCATCGCAAATCGGCAACTACATGGTCAGTTACGCCGTACAAGTACTTAAATTGTCTGCGCCCATCGCCCAGGGCAGCGTACTGGTGGGCGGACTCGTGACGTTTGTTTTTGCGCTTCTGGGCGGTTTCCTCAGCGATCGCCTGGGCAGAAAGATTACTAACTTCATTCCCCGGGTTGCTTTGACCCTGGCCATTGTTCCGCTGTTCTTGTGGCTGGTGAATGCACCGACTTTGCTCACGCTGTTCACGGTGAATTCGGTGATTGCGGCACTGACCGCCATGTTTGCCACTGCCGGCCTGGTACAGATACCTGAGTTGTTGCCGATCGCCGTCCGCAGCACGGGATTGTCTTTGGTTTATGCGCTGGGTACAGCGATATTCGGCGGGACCACTCAGTTCGTCGTGACCTGGCTGATTGCGGCAACTAACAGCCCAATGGCGCCGGCATGGTATTTGGCGGGAGTCAGTGTTGTAAGTCTTCTGGCCATGCTGTTCTTGCCTGAATCAAAAAACATGGACGTTCGAAAGTGATGTATCGGGTTCGTTGAAAAGCTCGATATCGCTAGTTAACTGTATTTGGTTACATGCCTATCCGAGCCTTCTTAAAGTGTGAATCCATTCAGCATTAGTCGATAGGGCGCTGCACTCTTCTTCTCTCCTGGAGTTGAGCGCCCTTTCCATTGATGTTTTTCGTTGCGATTCAAATTCGGTGTTGTCGAGAGCGGTTGGCTTTCTTAGTCCTGCCTAATAATAAAAATGTCGGTGTTAAATATGATGCGTATGCAGCGTACTGTTTTGCCTTTGGTCTTTCTTGTAGCGACACCTGCGGCCCTGGCGGAAAATGCCAGCCAGGGTTTTATCGCTACCCAGCTCAAATCCAGCAGTGCCCAGGATGAAGCGTCTGGCCTGATGGCCGGGCAATCGCTGTCAGGAACCACCAAGAACTTCCTGTCCAAGGAGCAAGCGGACCGCAACAGCACATTTTTCATCAAGAAAGGTGATGGCTCGCTGGAGAAAACAGATCGTCGAGACACCTGGGTACAGGGCACGATCCTGGACTATCGCTCCGGTTTTACTCAAGGCCAGCTGGGTCTTGGCGTTGAAGTGGCAGCCTATAACGCCATTGCCCTGGAACAGGGAAAAGGACGTATTGCCGGTGGTGGCAATCGGACACTGACCGACAGTGACGGCAATGCCGTCGATCAATGGAGCAAGCTGGGGCTGGCAAACATCAAGGCACGGGTATCCAACACGACGCTGACAGTTGGCCGGCAGAACATGCAAACGCCCATGATTGCAAACAACACTAACAGGGCACTGCCTTCAAGTTTCGAGGGTATCAGCCTGAACAGTGTCGAATTCAATAACCTGAGTTTCGACCTGGGCGCATTTGACAAGGTATCTCCGCGTTCGGAGCAAAGTACGACGGATATCGTCTCCGAGTACGGTAACCGCAACGTGTCGAGCGACGCCGCTTACATTGCAGGGGCGACCTACACACCCTTTGCAAACTTGAAGACAAGCGTTTATGCAACTCAAGTTGAAGATTTCTGGAATCAATACTATTTCGGCTTTGTGCACAATGCGGGAAATCAAGCGGCATTGGGGCTGAACACGTCGTTCAACTACTATAAAACCAATGATCAGGGCTCGGCCAAAATGGGTCCCATCGATAATGATGCTTATAGCCTCGCATTTAAATTGACGCATGGCGCCCATGGCCTGGTGTTCGCCTGGCAACAGATCAATGGCAATGAATACTTTGACTATATTCATGAAAGTAAAGGGACGACGCTGGCCAACTCGTTCTTGTCCAACTACAACGGGCCCAATGAAAAGTCAGTGCAACTGGCCTACCTTTTCGATGCAGCCCCCTATGGTTTACCGGGGCTGACCTTCTATTTGTACAACGTGCGTGGCTGGGGCATCGATGGCACTCATTACCAGGGTAACAGTTACCCTTCAAAACGCTCCGATGGCGATAAACATCAGGAGTCGGGTCTCTTGAGTTCATACACCCTGCAAAGCGGTGCACTGAAAAACAGCAGTCTTCAAGTGGGTTATGTGGCGCATCGCGCGACCCCCAATGAAATCGATGGCAGTGTCAAAGAGCTTCGGATAGTGACAACCATTCCGTTCAACCTCTTCTGAGCCGACATGACAGGGGCCGTGCATGGGCCCCTGCCCTGCAATGCCAATCCCGACAATATTCCGTGAGGTTACAAGCAAGATGGCCAAGGCCGCCGATGTCGTTGTGCAATGCCTGGAAAACGAAGGTGTCGAGTATGTGTTCGGCATTCCCGGCGAAGAAAACCTGGACCTGCTGGAATCCCTGCGCCAATCGCCAATCAAGCTGGTGCTGACTCGCCACGAGCAGTCCGCAGGTTTCATGGCCGCCACCTACGGCCGCCTCACTGGCAAGACCGGCGTCAGCTTGTCGACCCTCGGCCCTGGCGCGACCAACCTGGTCACCGCCGGTGCCTATGCCTATCTGGGCGGCATGCCGATGCTGATGATCACCGGGCAAAAGCCGATCAAGAAATCCAAGCAGGGCCGGTTCCAGATCATCGACGTGTGCGACATGATGGCGCCCATCACCAAGTACACCCACCAGCTGGCTTCAGCCGACAACATCCCTTCGCGCATGCGTGAAGCCTTCCGCCTGGCAGAGGAGGAAAAGCCCGGCGCCGTGCACCTGGAACTGCCGGAAGACATTGCCGCCGAGCAGACCGACAGCTTGCCTATCCCCCGTAGCCTGCATCGCCGCCCGTTGGCCGAGCACTGTGCCATCGACGCCGCGGTGGAGAAGCTGGAACAGGCCCGTAGCCCGATCCTGGTGATCGGCGCCGGCGCCAACCGCAAGATGACCGCCAAGGTCCTCAAGCATCTGATCGAAAAGACCGGCATCCCATTCGTGACGACCCAGTTGGGCAAGGGCGTGGTGGACGAGCGTCATCCGCGCTTCCTCGGCAATGCCGCATTGTCCTCGGGTGACTTTGTGCACCGAGCGGTCGAAGCGGCGGACCTGATCGTCAACATCGGTCACGACGTGATCGAGAAGCCGCCGTTTTTCATGGTGCGCGGCGGTACCGAGGTCATCCACATCAACTTCCGTTCCGCTGAAGTCGATGCGGTGTATTTTCCGCAAATCGAGGTGATCGGCGACATCGCCAACGCGGTCTGGCAAATCGGCGAGGCGCTGAACGACACCACGCATTGGGACTTCACCCGCCTGCTGGCGATTCGTGAGGCCAACGAAGTGCAGATCGCCGAAGGGGCTGATGACGACCGCTATCCGGTCTATCCGCAGCGCCTGGTGGCCGATGTCCGCCGTGCGCTGCCGTCCGAGGGCATCGTGGCGCTGGACAACGGTATCTACAAGATCTGGTTCGCCCGTAACTACAAGGCGCACAAGCCGAACACGGTACTGCTCGATAATGCGCTGGCGACCATGGGCGCCGGCCTGCCATCGGCGATGGCTTCGCACCTGGTGTACCCGGATCGCCCCGTGATCGCGGTGTGCGGCGATGGCGGCTTCATGATGAACAGCCAGGAACTGGAAACGGCAGTGCGCCTGAACATGCATATCACCGTGGTCATCCTGCGTGATGACGGCTACGGCATGATCCGCTGGAAGCAGGCGAACATGGGTTTTACCGATTTCGGCCTGGATTATGGCAACCCGGATTTCGTGAAGTACGCCAAGGCCTATGGTGCCCATGGCTATCGCGTGGAAAGCGCCGGAGGCTTCCTGCCGCTGCTTGAACACTGCATCAAGACCCCGGGCGTGCATGTGATCGACTGCCCGGTCGATTACAGCGAGAACGACCGCATCCTCAACAGTGAATTGCGCGAGCGGTCATTGGCGGTCTGAGTTTCATCCGGACTCTCGGGGAAATGATCTGCGCTGGGACCCAGGTCGCTTTTGAGAGAGCGCTGTTGGCCGATTGCTGCCGGGCACGATCATCAGCAATCGGCCAACCCTCATCATTCATGCCCTACCCTGCAGCTTGAATGATCGATCCTTGGCTTCTGCACATCAGGCCGGCACCGCCAAAATGATGTGCGACGCCTTGATCACCGCCGTCGCGCTGGCGCCCGGCTTCAACCCCAGCTCCGCAACGGCATCGCGGGTCACGATCGAATACACCTTCGAACCACCGGCCAGTTCGATGACCACTTCGGCGTTGACGGCGCCGTCGTTGACACTCAGCACCTTGCCTTGCAGGCAATTGCGGGCCGAGAGGCGAATGTCGCTGGACTCGGTCATCAGCATGACCCACGGCGCCTTGATCAGGGCGATGGCTTCCTTGCCCACCGTAATCGGCAGGTTGCGGACGCTTTCCAGGGTCACCACGGCGACCAGTTGTTCACCGCCCGGCAACTTCAAGCTGACTTCGGCATTGACCGCCCCCTCTTGAACCTGGGTGACCTGGCCCTTGAGGACATTACGTGCACTGACTTTCATGGGGAGCTCCTGGCAGATGTTCTGGTTGGGAATTCGCAACAGCCTCAAGCGTAGCGCAGAGTCCGGACATAAAAAGTGCCCCCGGGGGCCTCTGGCATTGCGATCAGACGGGCAAGTCTTCATACAACTCGCCGTCTGGCAAGAAAGCGTAGGTCAATCGCTATATATTTTTGTATATTGCGAAGCACGATACCCAGGACAAAGCCATGCCCCCGGCTTCAACCCGACATGATGAAACTTTCAAACTACGAAATCGGCGACCTGTGCAGCGCGCGGGATCATGCCCTGAACAAACCCAGCATCCGCCAGAGGAATCATCACCTGATCCTGAAAGCGGCCAGTGAAGAGTTTTCCGTCAACGGCTTCAACGCCACCCAGACCCGTGATATCGCGGCACGCGCAGGCATTCCCAAGGCCAATCTCTACTACTACTTTCAAACCAAGGAGAACCTCTACGCCCATGTGCTGCTCAGTTTTGTCGAGCCGCTGCTGAAGGCTTCAGCGGCATTGCGCGACAACGACGACCCGACAGAGGGTCTGCACGCCTACATAAAGGCCCGGATCCGGATCATTCGGGAAAACCCGTACAGCTCCAAGGTCTTCAGTCACGAATTGCTCTTCGGTGGCAAGCATTTGCCTGACAAGTACAAGCACCTGCTGCAAGCCGAAGCCCAGCGCAACGTCGAATACCTGAGCCGCTGGATTGACCGTGGCCTGCTCGCCCCCGTCGATCCTGAACATCTGATGCTCACCATCTGGTCGGCCACCCGGACCTATACCAACCTGGGTTGGCAGATGGCGCTCATCAGGGGCACGGCAGAACCCGACGATGCCGACTATGAACGCGCGGCGGCGACCATTACCCGCATGGTGCTGGGTGGCGTGCTGGGTGGTGCAATGCCGAAAATGGAGAGCGGGATCAAGCTGGCGGCATTTGCAATTTGAACGAGAACATCCGCTGTCTCTGGTAATGCCCAAGTTCAAGGCCGCGAATCTGGCAATACTTCGCCGCTGAACTAGGCTGCGCTCTACATGCTCTGCCCTTGCCCTGCGAGTTCGGCACAGAACTGCGGAACAAAGGCTCACGAGCCCTGGCGTGCGCATCGCCCGTTGAACGGAGTCTGCCCCATGCTCGATTTTTTCCTGAACGCCCTGCGTTCCGACCCGGAAATCGCGGTGTTCCTGGCCATCGCACTGGGCGTGTTGATCGGGCGTATCCACATTGGCAGCTTTCATTTGGGTTCCGTAGCCGGTGCGTTGTTGATGGGGTTGCTCATCGGGCAGATCGGCCTTGAAGTGCCGTCCGGGTTGAAGTCGGTGTTTTTCGTGCTGTTCATCTATGCCGTCGGCTTCAAGAGCGGGCCTGAGTTTTTTGGCAGCCTCAATCGCGGCACCCTCAAACTGGTGGTGCTTTCGGTGGTGCTGTGCGCGACGGCGCTGGGTTCGATTCTGCTGATGAACGCGATTTTTCATTTCGATGCCGGGTTCACCGCCGGGCTCGGTGCCGGCGCCCTGACGGATACGGCGATCATGGGCACGGCCACCAGCGCCATCAACCAGTTGACCCTCGACAGCGCGGCCAAGGCCCAACTCAACAGCCACATGGCGATTGCCTACGCGATTACCTACCTGTTCGGCACCATCGGCCTGATTGTCTTCGTCGGCAGCATTGCGCCGAAACTGCTGGGGGTCGACCTGAAGGCCTCGGCGCGGGAACTGGAGCAACAGTTGGGCATTGCCAAGGACGAGGACGCGCTCACCGTGCCTTACACGCGCATTGTCGTGCGCGCCCATCAGGTGGCCGCCAATGGCCAGGCCAAAGGTCGGCGCATTGCCGATATTGAAAAGCTGCATGAGTTCCTGAGCGTGGAACGGGTCGTGCGCGCCGGGCACGTCATCGAGCGTGATGAAGGATTCACCCTGATGGAAGGCGACATCATCGGCGTGTACGCCTTGCGCGAAGCCGTCGGCAGCCTCAGTCACCAGATGGGCCCGGAAATCGATCACCCCGAGGCGCTGTCCTTTCCCACTCGACAGGCCGACATCGTGCTGACGTCGAAGGAGTTTGCCGGCAAGACCATTCACCAGGCCAGGGCCCGGCTGGAAAACACTGGGCGTCTGGGCTGTTTCCTGAACACCATCACCCGTCAGGGTTATGACCTGCCGCTGTTGCCCAATACCGTGCTGCGCCGTGGCGACGTGATCAGCGTGACCGGCCGTACCTCAAGCGTCGACTGGCTGGCCAAGCGCCTTGGCCGGATTCGTCAGCACAACTACAAGAGCGATATTGCCGTGCATGCCTTGGGCATGGTGCTGGGGTCGCTGCTCGGCCTGCTGTCGACGCATATCGGCATGATCCCGGTGGAGCTGGGTATCGGCGGCGGTGTGTTGGTGGCCGCCCTGGTGATCGGTTGGTACAACTCGCGCCACCCGGAAATCGGCGCCTTGCCGGCCGCTGCCCAGTGGGCATTTTCCGAGTTCGGCTTGACCGCGTTCGGCGCGGTGGTCGGCCTGCTGGCCGGGCCCGCCGCGTTCGCCGCGATGAAGGAACAAGGCCTGGCGCTGCTGTTCTCGGGCGCCGTGGTGACGATCCTGCCGCCGCTGGTGGCGCTCTACTTCGGTCGGTACGTCTTGCGCCTTCACCCCATGATTTTGTTCGGCGGCCTGGCGGGCGCCCAGACGGAAGCGGCATCGATGAACAAAATCATCGAGCAGTCCGGCAGCAACACTCCGGTGATCGGTTTTACCGTGTGCTATGCCATTTCCAATGTGCTGCTGGCGGTGTGCGGGCCGATCATAATTTTTGTGGTCGCGGGATAGTTCGATGCGACGCGGGGTACAAGTGCTCCCACGCGAACAGCACCCGTTCACCACCCTTCCCTCCCGGAAACCTCTACTACACTGCTTCGAGCTACAACCTCCGCGGTCTACTAAACATCTTGCTTGCCCACAGGAGTTGCCAATGAGAGCCATAGATGGATTGATGACTCGGATGTCCACCGCCGTGCTTCCCTGCCTGCTCGCATCGGCGATCGCCACCTGTGCCATGGCCACGGCGCAGGCAGCCACCGAACCCTTGGGTGGCCAACCGCCACCGGGTTCGGCTGCCTCGGTCAAGGACTTCGACTACCAGATCAAATACCAGCGTGCGTTCGAAGCCATCCTGTGGAACATGCCGGCCATCGCCATCTACTCGTTCCGCCGTGCCGCCGAGAA
Organism: Pseudomonas putida; assembly: GCF_003228315.1. Lineage (NCBI taxonomy): Bacteria > Pseudomonadati > Pseudomonadota > Gammaproteobacteria > Pseudomonadales > Pseudomonadaceae > Pseudomonas > Pseudomonas putida. The sequence continues at coordinate 6,769,707 of NZ_CP029693.1, read as the reverse complement.
GGACCTGGGCTACAAGGACAACGACATCATTGCCTATTCGGCGACGGCCACGCCTCAGCTCGAAGCCATTACCGCCAACAGCACCACGCCTTACATCGCGGCCTACACCGATCTGCGCAAAGGCCCGGTGGTCCTGGAGATCCCTACGGCCAGTGCTGAAGGCAGCCTGTACGGCCAGGTGGTGGATGCCTGGCAGCTGACGATCGCCGACGTCGGCCCGGCCGGACTCGACAAAGGCAAAGGCGGCAAGTACCTGTTCACTGCACCGGACTACAAGGGGGCCATTCCCAAGGGCTACATCCACGTCAGCTCGCCGAACTACCGCATCGCCCTGGCCTTCCGCTCGGTGCCGCCAGCGGGCAAGACCGCCAAGGATGCCTACGCCTACGCCAAGCGCCTGCGCATGTACTACCTGTCGGAAGCCAAGTCACCACCCCAGCAGAAGTTCATCGACCCCGCCCATGAACGCTACCCGACGCTGCCGTTCTACGACGAACGTCATTTCGAGGACATGCACGAGATCATGAGCGTCGAGCCGGTACGCGAACACGACAAAGTCATGATGGGCATGTTGTCGTCCCTGGGCATCGTCAAGGGCAAACCCTTCACGCCGGACGAAACCGCGAAACGGGCCATGCACCAGGCGGCGATCGATGCCTGGTTCTACCTCCAGCAATGGTTCGACACCGAGATGTCCAAGCGCGTGTACTGGCCAGACCGGCACTACGTCTCGCTGTTGCAAGCCGATACCAACCGCGAGTTCAAGTTCATCTACGACGACCGTATCGACCTCATCGAACGCGCGGCGGAATACTTCTGGTGCACCTACATGCCCAAGGTGCTCAGCAACTCGCCGGCCACCTCCTACCAGATGGCGATGGCCGACAAGGACGGCAAACCGCTGGAAGCCGGCCAGCTCTACAAGCTCGATGTGCCCAAGGACATGCCGGTCAAGCAGTTCTGGGCGCTGACGGTCTATGACCGCGCCACCTTTTCGTTCATCTACAGCGACAGCAACCGCACCACGCTGTCGTCGTTCGATGTCGAGAAAATGAAGAAGAACGCCGATGGCGGAGTGACGATCTATGTCGGCCCGACGGCCCCGGCAGGCGAGGAAGCCAACTGGATTCCCACCTCGGGCAAGCGCCCCTTGCCGGCCATGCGTTTCTACGGCCCAACCGAGGCGTTCAACAACAAGACCTTCAAGCTGCCCGACTTCGAACGGGTCAACCCCTGAATGCTGTCTGCCACCTTCGATAACCAAACGACAGGGCTGGCCCGCCAGCCCAAAGGAGTCTTGATGAAACCCATGGTGCTTGGAGCAGCCCTGCTTTCGCTTGCCCTGCCGGCCTTTGCGCAAATCCCCGACAAACTGGCCGAAGATGCCTATATCTACGGCTATTCCATCGACGAGGCCTACAAGTTCTTCTACGAAACAGCGGTCAAGACCCATACCCCGCTCAACCGCTTCCAGAACATCCGTCACCTGGCCGACGACACCTACGTTGACCACCCCACCATCAACAACGACACCCTGCACCTGCAGGGTTGGCTCGATGTGGCGGCGGAACCGGTGATCATCAGCGTCCCGGAAATGGACAAGGGCCGTTACTGGATCCTGCACACCATGGACATGGGCCACTACACGACGTCCATGATCGGCTCGCGTACCCGCGAAACCAAGGGCGGCCACTTCATGTTTGCCGCGCAGGACTGGAAGGGCGAAGTACCAGGCAGTGTCACCGAAGTGATCCGCGTCGACTCCAACCTGGTGAAGTTGATGGGGCGGATCATGGCCACGGACGCCGAGGACCAGAAAACCGCGCTCAAGTACATGGACGACTGGAACGTCCGGACACTCTCCGCCTACCTCGGCGAACCCGGCCCCAAGGCCAAGCAGCGCACTTATCTGGACCCGGCGAAAACCAACTGGCTGCAACGGGTCAATTTCGTCCTGTGCGACGGCAGCATGGCCAAGGCCGATAAAAAATGGCTGGATCAGTACAAAGCGATCGGCCTGGAGCCCTGCAAGAAAGACTTCACCAAGGAGCAACTGGCTGCCGCCAAGAAAGGCGAAGCACTGGGCCTGAAGCACATCAAGGACCTGGCGCCCAACCTGACCACGTCGGGCAAATCCCTGGGCACCCGCGAGCAGTTGGGTGACGGCCCACGCGACCTGTTTGCCGTCGGCACCTATGTCGGGCAATGGGGCCTGCCGCCGGACGAGAGCGTCTATCTCAAGGAAGGGACCGCCAGTGATGGAAAAAACATCAACGGTGCCAACGGCAAGTCCTACCGCATGACCTTCAAGGCGCCGGATGTCAGCCAGTTCTGGTCCTTCACGGTATACGCCTCGGACAACCGTTTCATGGCCCACAACGCCATCAATCGCCACAGCCGCGGTGACCGCACGTTGAAGCCGGATGCCGACGGCAACTACACCATTGAGATGAGCGCCAAGGGTGACGAGAGCAATCCCAACTACCTGCCCATTCCGGAAAAGGATGCGTACATCGTGATGCGTCTGTATGGCCCGAGCAAAGAGGTGCAGGAAGGCAGCTACAAGTTCCCGCCCATCGAAGTGACCTCGCACTGACGTTGGAACAGGTTGCCCTCCCGCCCGGGAGGGCAACACTCTGCGCCGCGCGCTTTCGTCGACTACAGGTGAACAGCCATGGATCTGGAAAAACGCTGGAGATACACCTCTTCGACACTGATCGCCTCGCTGTGCTGGGTCTCCGTGGCCCACGCCGATGATTCGGCAGAACTGGCGAAAAAAGCCCTCAACCCGGTGGCGGCCATGTACAGCCTGCCGGTGCAGTACAACTGGGACCAGAAAATCGGCCCGACCGGTGAAGGCATGCACAGCGTGACCAATATCCAGCCGGTATTGCCCTTTACCCTCAACGACGACTGGAACCTGATTTCGCGCACCATCCTGCCCGTCATCGACCAACACGGCCTGGCACCCGGCGGTGCGGCGGACAAGTGGGGAGTCGGGGATATCACCCAGAGCTTTTTCTTTTCGCCCAAAGAACCCACGGAAAGTGGCTGGATCCTTGGCGTCGGCCCGGCCATCCTGATTCCCACCGGCAGCGACAAGTTGCTCGGCAACGAGCAATGGGGCATGGGCCCGACCGCCGTTGCGCTGCAACAGGAAAATGGCTGGACCCACGGCATACTCGCCAACCACATCTGGGGCCTGGAGGGCAGCCCGCCGGACGACAAGGACAAGGTCAACCAGACCTTCCTGCAACCCTTCCTCTCCTACACCACCCACACACTCACCACCTACGGGGTGAACACCGAATCCACCTACGACTGGCAGACGCGCGAATGGTCGGTGCCGATCAACCTGACGGTGACGCAACTGCTGAAAATCGGCGGCCATCCATTGACCGTGCAAGCCGGACCGCGCTACTGGCTCGACTCACCGGATGACGGCCCTCAAGGATGGGGATTCCGGGCAGCGGTTACTTTTTTGTTTCCGCGTTGAGGTTCGCCAACTCCTGATTGGTGATGGTTGTCCCGTCGATGGTCTCGGCAAACCCACTCCCGAATACCCGTCCAGGCGTGTCAAACCCCGGTCGTCGTTCGCCATTCAACACTCGCCGTGCGGCTTCAACCGCCACCAACGGTGTGTAGGTGTAGCCGTTGACGGTTTCAATCACCGAGCGTGCCACGTTGCCATTGGCGCCTGAGACTTCCACCACCGCCCGGGCACGATGCGCTTCGCGTTGTTCAACACTGGGGCCGTCCGGCAGTTGCGACAGATCGCCCTCGGGGAATGCATCGCCGCTGACGTGCACGAACATGGCGATGTCGGGAATGCCGGTGGAATGCCAGCCGGTGACCAAATCGCCGAACGACAGCGGCGCGCACAGCACCGGGCCGTCACCGAAATCGAAGTGACGCGGCTGCGCATCCGGGGTCGCGACGAGTTGACCACCCACCCGCGCCAGAAGGCCTGCATTCATGATCTCGCCGACACTCAAGGCCGATCCCCGTGACATGGAGCCTGCAACCTGCAGGGCGATTCGTAGTGAATGCGGTTGCTGTACCCGTCGAGCGACCTGCATCGCCAGGCAATCGGTCGGCACCACGTCCCAACCGACCCCGGGCAGTAACATCACGCCCGCCCTGGCGGCCTGAGCCCCCAGTTGCTCCGCCAGCCGATAAACATTGATCTCCGCCGTGATGTCCAGATAGTCGACCCCGGCCTCGATACAGGCCTGCATCAAAGGTGCCGCCGTCTGTGCGAATGGCCCGGCGAAGTTCAGCAGTACCGCGATGCCCTCCAGGGACTTCGCGGCGTGAGCATCCGAATCGAATACCCGGTAAGCCACGTCCAGTTGCGCGGCGAGTGCTTGCAGTTTTTCGGCATTGCGCCCGCCAATGACAAGGTCCATCCCCTGCCCTTTGGCATGCTCGGCCGCCATGCGCCCGGTGTATCCCGTCGCGCCGTAAATCATCAATTTTTTCATGAGGTGTGCTGCCAGTTCTTGTAGACGAATTCGAGGCTGTAACCGTCCGGATCGAGGACGTTGGCAGCGTAATAATTCGGGTCGTAATGCAGGCGTGCACCCGGGGCACCATTGTCGACCGCACCACTGCGCAGGGCAGCCGCATAGGCCGCGTCGACTTCGGTCTTACTGCTCGCCACAAAGCCGACATGCACCGCCCGCCCCTCTACCACGCCTTCACGCAGCCAGAAAAACATGCGTCCATTGGCACCGAAGCCTTTCAGATCCGGATGCCCTGGCGGTCCGTCCCGGCCGTCGTAATCGAGCCTTGCGGTGATGCCCAGCGGGGTCAGTGTTGATGTGTAGAAATCGATGGAACGATCGATGTCACTGACCGACAGAAAAATGTGATCAAGCATGGGGAAGCCTCGCACTCGGATAGCGATTCAAATGAAATAGCCGCCCGCCACTTCGATGGATTGGGCGTTGATCCAGCTTCCTTCTTCGCACAGCAGCATGGCGATGACTCGGGCGACATCCTCTGGCTCACCCACTCTGCCTAGTGCAGTTTGTGCGGCCAGCAACGCCTCGAACTCATCATTCAAACCGCCACCCAACTCCGTACGAATGGCCCCGGGCGAGACCGCGTTGGCGCGGATGCGCCGACCGGCGAACTCCTTGGCCATGTAACGGGTCAACACTTCCAGCCCGCCCTTGAAGGCCGCATAGGGCGCCACACCGGGGGTGGCAACGCGAGTCGTGGCGCTGGTCAGATTGACGATGCTGGCGCCCTCGTCCAACACAGGCAGCAAGGTTTGCGTCAGAAAAAACGGGCCTTTGAGGTGGACACCCAACAGGTCGTCAAACTGCGCTTCGGTGACCGATGCCAGGGGAGTGAACTGACCGTGACCCGCGTTGTTGACCAGACCTGCCAACGTATCCACGCCCCAGGTTGCCTGCAGAGTCTGCTGCACGCTTTCACGGAAACGGCTGAATTGGCTGACATCCGCCACGTCCAGTTCAAGCGCCACGGCTTTGCCGCCCGAGGCCTGGATACGCTGGACGACGGATGTCGCCGCCTCGACATTGCTTTTGTAGGTCAGGATGACCCCCATGCCGCGCCGGGCACAGTGCTCGGCCGTACTGGCGCCGATGCCCCGACTGCCGCCGGTAATAACGATAACGCTCATGCGCTGCTCCAATGTCACTGAGGTGAGTCACCACAGTAGCCCTGTGCATCGCGGCGAGCGCAGCCGTTCCTGCCCGATACCTGCCTGTTTCTGCTTTTCGCTTGCGTGCCCGTATCGGCGTGAGTTCAGATGAACGCCATGAAAACCCAACTGACAGAACTTCGCGCCCTGGCGTGCCGCGCCGAAAACCGCCGCACGGATACGGGTATCCCGCGCGTCGCCATGGTTCAGGGTGAAATCCCTGAACACCTGTTGGCCGCCGTTTACGAACCGATGATCAACCTGATTCTGCAAGGCAGTAAATCAATGACCATCGCCGACCGCACGCTTCGATACGACCCGGCGACTTACTTTGTGATGTCCATCGACCTGCCGGCGGTCGGCCAGGTTCACCCCTCGGCAAGCGGCGAACCTTATCTGGCGGTCAGCCTGACCCTTGATCCGGTTGTCTTGACCACGCTGCTGGCCGACCTGCCCAAGCCCCTCGGACAGCATGAACAGGAAGCCGGTTTTTCGGTGGCCGCCGTCACGCCCGAACTGATGGATGCCTGGGTGCGCCTGTTGCGCCTGATGGGCAAGCCCGAAGAAGTCGCCGCCCTTGCACCGGTCTACGAGCGGGAGATTCTGTTCCGGGTCCTGCAAGGTCCCCATGGCTGGATGCTGCGCGACATCGCGGCACCCGACAGCGCCATGGCGCGGGTCAACCTGGCCATTGCGCACATTCGCCAGGACTTTGCCGAACCCATTCGGGTCGATGCATTGGCGCAACTGGCGTCAATGAGCGTGTCGGCCTTCCACCGACACTTCAAGGCCGTCACGGCGCTCAGCCCCTTGCAGTATCAAAAGCGGGTGCGCCTGCTACAGGCCCGGACACTGATGGTGGCCCATGCCAGGAGTGTCACGGGCGCGGCGTTCGAGGTCGGCTATGAAAGCGCGACTCAGTTCAGCCGCGACTATGCCCGGGTGTTTGGTTTGCCGCCGTCGAGGGATGCGGCGCGGATGCTTGGGGAGATCCGAAGCAATCCGGGCGGGGGCCGAAGCACTTCAACTGGCCGGTAAAGTTCTGCCGGCGGCTGGCAACCGGTTGCCGCGCTCATCGGATGATAGGCGCCGGCCTGTAGTCCGACCTTCTGAAATTCGCCCCTTCCACAGGGTTTTCTCGACGTGCAGGAGTTGGCCTGATGCTTGCCTTATAAATTACGCAAGACATTTATTAGTCAACGGAGACCCCCTGAATGAACATCAACGGATCGATCGGAAATCACATCTATAACGCTGGCACCAAACACCAGAAAACCAACCTCGACAATCAATCGACCACCCGGGATGTTCTGCCCGCCCAGTCGCCAAAGTCCACGGCGGCGGGGTCCGACGCCTTTTCGTCAAATTTCAATGAGGCGGTGGCAAAGGCACACATTCACGTCGTGACCCCTCAACCGATACGCCTGATGTCGAAGGCCGAGGTGGACACCAGGCTCCAACATGCCTTGACCGGCACCAGGGTGGCCTGGGTTGATGAGACGAAAATAATCGCCGGTGAATGAGGTAGCAGATATAAAAACGCCCCCGTGCATTTGGACGGGGGCGTTTATTCAAACTTCACTGTCGCTGGGTGGCGCAGCCATACGCAAGACCTGACGATCAGTCGTGATGCTTGTGTTTATGCTTGTTTTTATTCTTGTGTTTGTGGTCGGAGTGGCCGGAGTGATGGTCATTATCGTCGGCCATACTGTTGCCGACCGCACCACCGGCCGCGCCGCCCAGGCCTGCGCCGATGAGCCCGCCCGTGCTGCCACCGACGCTGTTGCCGATCACCTGGCCACCTGCGGCACCCAGTCCGCCGCCAATGGCCGACTCGGTCTTCTTGCCGCTCTTGGCCGTCATCGCGCCACCGGCCGCGCCGCCTACACCGGCTCCGATCGCCGCGCCGGTGCTCCCACCCATCGCCTGACCGACAACGCTGCCAAGCGCGCCACCGATACCGCCGCCGACCGCCGTATTGGTGGTTTCACCGGCGAACGCGTATTGAGAGACAAGAAGGCTGAACGCAACGACAGACAATGATTTAAGCATCTGACAGACCTCGGAAAATCAAAAGAGCCGGAAAGTCTGTTGATTCGAACCCGTCAGGTCAATGGGTATCGGAGCGTGCATTAATCTGGATCAATCAATCGCCGCGCAGGAACACCGTTTATCGAGTCCTTCATCTGTTCACGAACGTCCAGAGATCGGTGTTCATTTTGTCGATGGCGGCTTTGAAGTCTTTGGTGGTGATCTTCTGACTCTCGTTTTCCAGCTGGCTGCCGAATACCTTGCGCACCACCTTGGCCATCGTCTGATGGGTCCTCGCGTCAATGAACTCGGCTTCGATGTACAGATTCGTGTCCTGGTCCCGATGCCCGGTGGCGGCCTGTGTCGCGCCGACAACGGCGGCGATCGGCATCACTTCATACCACTTCATGCCTTCGTTCGACGCGCTGACGCCGGTGATGGCCGCGCGCAGGATCAGCGGGTGTGATCCTGCCGGTGCAGCGGCCGCGCTGGAGGCCCTTTTGTATTTGCGGCCCAGCACGCTTTTGGCCGTCCTGGACATGTAGTACTGCAAGTCGGCCAATGTCTGCCGGTTGACCTGCTCATTGGGTTTTGGCGCCGGATAAAACTCCAGCGTCCTGAACGCGATGGTGTCATAGGCATCCGGGTTCCACGACGGGCTCACCCAGCGCAACGACTTCTCACCCGTGGTGGTGGTCACTTCCTTCAGGTCGCTGTAGTTGGAGAGGTAGCCGGAGTATTGCTCGCGCTCTGTGACCTGAGAGGTACAGCCGGCGAGTAGCAGGCCGGTCAGTGCAACGCCGACAAACAGTTTATGGACCAGGGTCATGGCGGGTTCACTCCACGGTGAAGACAGGTTCCGTCAACAGAACAACTGAAACGCCAAATCGTGTTTTCAGTCACCGCCCGGGCACCGCCCCACCCCACTTCGCAGCAAGGTTCAATTGCGAGGTTGTAGCAGCGCCAGCACGATGGTCGACGAAGCAAGGATAGCCGTAAGAATCAAAGGCCCCTTGGCAAAAGAGGTATCAAGGCGGGTTGCCACCTGAGACGCGTGTGTTCTGGCGCTGGCGGCTAAGCGTCTTGCGCAGGTGTTGGCGGCGAGTGAGTGACTTGCAGGGCTTCGCATTTACCGTGCTCTACCCGCTCGTAATTACCCACTCCCCGCTGAGCTCATTCGCGACGCAGACTCAATCGCCGTAGACATTGAAGCTAAAGTACCGGCTGGCGATCTTGTCGTACTCCCCCGACTCCCGGATCGCGACGATCGATGCATTGATTTTCTGCACCAGGTCGTCCTGCCCTTTTCGTACGCCGATCGCGACACCGTCTCCAATGATGCTCTTGTCCGTGATCGGTGCCCCGGCAAAGGCGTAGCCCGCGCCTCGAGGCGTTTGCAGCAGCCCGATATCGCCTTGAACCGCCGCCTGGAAAGACGCTTGCAGGCGACCTGTGATCAGGTCCTGAAAGATCTGATCCTGAGTCTGGTAAGACTGGATGCGCGCACCTTTCGGGGCCCACACGTTTTTGGCGTAGGTTTCCTGCAATGAGCCCTGGATGACCCCGACCGACTTGCCTTTCAACGAGTCGTCGTCCGGCAGAATTCCGGAATCGGCTTTGGCAATCAACGCAGACGGGGCCACGTAAATCTTGTTGGTGAAGTCCACCTGTTGACGGCGCACGGGGGTGGCGCTGAAGGCCGAGAGGATGGCGTCGAACTTCCTGGCCTTCAAAGCAGGGATCATGGAGTCAAAGTTCTGCTCGACCCATACGCACTTGACTTGCAAATTTGCGCAGATGGCTTCCCCAAGTTCGATGTCGAAACCGCTCAGGGAACCATCGGGCATCTTCTTCTCGAAGGGTGGATAGCTTGGGTCTACGCCGAACTTCAGCGTGGGCTCGGCTTGAGCGCCGAATGCAGCGAAAAGGGATGCCAGGGTGAATGCAGATGCCACTTTCTTGTTCATGTCAAAGCCTCGCTCTACGGGTTTGATATTCATGCATCTTTCTGGAGAAAACGCTCGGCCAGACGGACCCAATACTCGGCGCCGCGCATGAGTATTTCGTCGTTAAAGTCGTACCGGGGATCATGGATCATGCAGCCCCCTTCCCCGTCTCCATTGCCCAGAATCAAGTAGCAGCCCGGCCGCTGTTCCAGGAAATAAGCGAAGTCTTCACTGCCGTTGAAGGGGGTGATGTTTTCCAGCACTTCAGCATCGCCCAGCCAGTCCCGCGCCACGCTTGCGGCAAATGCGGTGGCGGCAGGGTCATTTACCAGCAAGGGATAATCGGCGCTGTATTTGATCTCTGCGGTGGCGCCGTAAGTGGTCGCCTGTGACTCGATCACCCGAGTGATATCGATCTCGAGCTGATCGCGAACCTGTCGATTGAGCGCGCGTACCGAAATGAGCATGTGTGCGCTGTCGGGGATCACATTGGATGCCCGACCGGCGTGGATCGCCCCCACGGTGATGACACTCATCTCCTGGGGAGAGACGGTTCTGGACACCAGCGTCTGCAAGGCCATGATGATGCTCGCGCAGACCACGATCGGGTCGACGGTCAGGTGGGGCATCGCCCCGTGCCCGCCCTTCCCCCGGATGGTCACATCGACCTGATCGGCCGAGGCCATGAAGGCGCCCGGGCGGAAACCGAAGGTCCCGGTCTTGTAGCCCGGCATGTTATGCAGGGCAAACAGCGCGTCACAGGGAAACTGCTCGAGTACGCCTTCCCTGATCATCTGTCGCGCCCCGGCCAGGCCTTCTTCCGCAGGTTGAAAAATCAGGGTGAGCGTACCATCGAAAAGACTTCGTTTTGCCAGGGCATAGGCCGCCCCCAGCAGCATCGCCGTATGACCATCATGGCCACAGGCATGCATCTTTCCGTCGACCTGACTGCGCCAGGGCAGGTGCGTATCCTCATGGATCGGCAAGGCATCCATGTCGGCACGCAACCCGATCCTGCGGGTTCCGCTGCCTCGGGTCAGCACCGCGACAATGCCGGTTTTGGCGATGCCGCGGGTCACTTCGTAGCCCCATGAGGTTAGTCGTTCGGCCACCAGATCGCTGGTCTGGTACTCCTCGTAGCCCAGCTCTGGCTGCGAGTGAATCAGGTGTCGTATCTGCAGGATTTCATCTTGCACTTCAAGCAGTTCAGGTATGGATGAGGACATTGGCGTGCTCCTGATGGGCGGATGCTGGAGAAATAAAGGTCGCGATCACTTTAATCGCCCCGACAGAAACTGACCCAGACGCTCGCTCCGGGGATTGGTCAACACCTCGGCAGGGTTGCCCTCTTCTTCCACCAGACCCTGGTGCAAAAACATGACGTGATTGGAGACGTTGCGGGCAAAGCCCATTTCGTGGGTGACCACGACCATGGTTCGCCCTTCCTCGGCCAGCGCCTGCATGACTTTGAGCACCTCCCCCACCAGTTCGGGATCGAGTGCGGAGGTGGGCTCGTCGAACAGCATCACTTCGGGCTCCATGGCCAGCGCCCGGGCGATCGCCACCCGCTGCTGTTGCCCGCCGGACATGTGGGACGGGTATTTCTTTTCAACGCTGCTAGCCAGCCCCACTTTGTCCAGGTACTTGCGGGCCCGTTCCTCCGCCTCCTTGCGACTGAGCCCCAAGGCCTGAATCGGCGCCTCGATGATGTTTTCCAACACGGTCATGTGCTGCCAGAGGTTGAAGTGTTGAAACACCATCGCCAGTTTGGTTCTGACCCGCTGAAGCTGTTTGCGGTCCGCCACGATCATCGAACCTGCAAGGTCCAGCCGGGTCTTGATCTGCTCACCGTTCACGGTGATGTTTCCGGCGCAGGGCTGCTCCAGAAAATTGATGCAACGCAAGAAGGTGCTTTTACCTGACCCGCTGGAGCCGATGATGCTGATCACATCGCCGGCTTTCGCATTCAGCGAGACACCTTTCAATACCTCGTGCGGGCCGTATTTCTTGTGGAGGTTTTCTACGTTCAGCTTGTACATCGTGCACTCCATCAATGTGTCTGAGGCTTCAAAAACGCCAGCCAGCGGGACTCACCCTTGCGGAACAACCAGATCAGCCCGAACACCATCACGGCATAGAGCACGGCCGCGACGCCAAAGGCTTCGAACGTTGCATAGGTTTCAGCGTTGACGTCCCGCGCCACTTTCAAGAGGTCAGGCACGGTGGCGGTGAACGCCAGGGTCGTGGAGTGCAGCATGAGGATGACCTCATTGCTGTAGGCCGGCAGCGCACGCCTCAACGCCGAGGGCAGAATCACCCGCGTGTAGACCTTGAACGACGACAGGCCGTAGGCCCGGGCGGCTTCTATTTCCCCATAGGGTGTGGCCCGGATCGCCCCGGCAAAGATCTCGGTGGTGTAGGCACAGGTGTTCAGTGCGAACGCCAGCAAGGTGCAGTTGAAGCCCTCGCGAAAGAACGCATCGAGCAAGGGCTGATCCCGCACATAGCTCAGGCTGTAGACGCCGGTGTAGAGAACCAGCAGCTGGATGTACAGCGGCGTGCCCCGGAAGACATAGGTGTAAAACCACACCGGTCCGCGAATGAACGGATTCCTCGCCACCCTCGCCACCGACATGGGGATCGAGAGCAGAAAGCCGATGGCAATGGTGGCCGTCAGCAGCCACATCGTCATGGCCACCCCGGACAGTTGATAGCCATCCGTCCACAGGTAGGCCTTCCAGTATTGGGCAATGAACTCATGCATGTTCATAGGTCCGCCTTCCTCACGCCAGCCGAGTAATGAACCTGCAGCCAGACCAGAACACCGTTGGACACGGTAGTGATCGCCAGGTAAATGAGGCCGCCGACCAGGCTGAAGTAGAACAGCTGCATTGAGCTTTTACCGGCGTCCTGGGTCACCTTGACGATGTCCGTGAGACCGATGATGGAGACCAGTGCGGTGGCCTTGACGACCACCTGCCAGTTGTTGCCGATGCCCGGCAGTGCATAACGCATCATTTGCGGAAACATGATTCTGCGAAACGCCCTGCTTGGGCTCAGGCCGTAAGCGATCGCGGCTTCGTGTTGCCCGGCATGAATCGATTGATAGGCACCGCGAAACGTTTCGGTGAAGTAAGCGCCGTAAATGAAACCGAGGGTGATGACCCCTGCCAGAAACGGATTGATGTCGATCTGATTGAAACCCAGGGCCTCGGTGATGTTGTTCAAGCCCATTTGCAGGCTGTAGAACAACAGCAACATCATCACCAGATCAGGCACGCTGCGGATCAGCGTGGTGTATGCCGTCGCGAGATTTCGCAACGTCCGATTCCTTGAAAGTTTGGCGGATGCGCCTATCAAACCCAGCACGACCGAGAACAGCATGGACAGCACGGCGAGTTTGATCGTGGATATTGTCCCGTCGAGAATCACCGACCCGAACCCTTCCAGAAACATGGCTCTCGTTCCTATATGAAATGATCGTGGGCAATGGGCTCTCGGGAAAAAAGCGGGAGCCCATCGTCGAACTACGAAGAACAACCGTGAACTCAGTTGTAGATATCGAACGAGAAATACCGGTCGGCCAGCTGCTTGTACGTGCCGTTTTCATGCAACGCCTTGAGCGCGCCATCAACGGCCACCTTGAGTTCGTCATCGCCTTTGCGCAGCCCGATCGCAATGCCTTCACCCAGGATTTTCTGGTCCTTCACTTCTGTGCTGGAGAAGGTGTAATCCGCGCCTCTGGGCGTCTGGATAAAGCCGATATCCGCCACCGGCGCGTCGGTCAGCGTGGCGTCCAGGCGACCTGACATCAGGTCCTGATACACCAGGTCCTGGGTCTGATACGACTTGATAACCACACCACCCGGAGCCCAGGCCGCCTTCATGTAGGCCTCCTGCGTGGTGCCTTGCGTTACGCCCACGCGCTTGCCTTTGAGCGACTCGACCGTTGCATCGAGGTCGCTGCCCTTCTTGACGATGAGCTTGGTCGGGGAGTTGTAGAGGCGATCGGAAAAATCGATCTGCTCCTTGCGTTTTTCGTTGATCGACAGCGCAGACATGATCCCGTCGAACTTCTTCGCCCGCAGCGCCGGGATGATGCTGTCGAACGAGGTTTCGACCCACACGCATTTGGCCTTGAGCTGGGCGCAGATCGCGTTGCCCAGATCAATATCGAAACCCACGAGGCTGCCATCCGGCGCCTTGGACTCGAACGGCGCGAACGTCGGGTCCACACCGAACTTTATTTCCGTCAGGTCCCGGGCCAAGGCAGCGGACGAAACGACAGTGAGTACCGTAGCTAACACAATCTTTTTCATATTTTTATCCTGCATAGCTAGTCAATGGTGAGTGCGTGGGGCTTACCGGCCTGGATCAGGTCCTGGACCAGAGCAACGGGAACCGCGCGTGTTCCATCCTGGCCCCGGCCGCGAGTTCCGCTTCGAGCCCCGGGAAGTCGGGAGATGTTTTCCATTGCCGTGGCGCATGGGTCACGTCGTCACCGAGGAATCGCACCGAGAACGCACGCCGACGCCGATTGCCCCCCACCCCGCCAGAGGCGTGCAACGTGAGCATGTGGAAAAACACCACATCGCCCGGATTGAGCTCCCAGCCCAGAATGTTCCAGGCACTGCGATCGGCTTCGATGTCCGGCAGATCACTCAAAGTACCCTCGGGAAACCACTGGGCCTGGCTGTCCATGAAGCTGCGGGGCATCAGCCAGGGGCCCAGATGCGACCCGGCGACAAATTCCAGGGTCGATTCGCGGGCAACCGGGTCAATCGGCATCCACATGCTGCAGTTCTGGCGGCCATCGACGTTGTAGTACGGCTGGTCCTGATGCCAGGGGGTGCGTTGACGGGTGTTCGCTTCCTTGACCAGCAAGTGGTCGTGATAAAGCCTGGCGGTGTCACTGCCCATCAGTTGCGCGGCGACATGACCGACCCGGCTTTCGAAGATGAAGGTCTTGTAGGCATCGATGCCTTCCCAATTGCAGAAGTCCTCGAAAAACCAGCCGGGATCATCCGGGCGGCTGGCGACCTTGGCGCGAGGGCTTGGATGCCGAAGATTCTGCTCGATTCCGCTTTCCAGCAACGCCACCTCTTCGGGTGAGAACAGTTGGCGAACACAGACCGCGCCATCACGTTGAAAGGCCTCTTGCGTTCCGGCGGGAAGTTCAAAGGCTGAAAGTTTTTCCATTTGGCACCTCTAAGCAAATACGTTACTTATTAAATAAAGTTAATGTTCACTCGCTGCCATGCCACCGCCCAACGCGCACTGTCGACAGGCCGTTTAAATACACCGCCCACGTCTGGTGATTAACTCGCGAGTTTCTCGTAGTGATATCGAAGATGGTCTTCTATGAAAGAAGCGATGAAGTAATGACTGTGGTCGTAACCCTGGCGCACCCTGATCTCGAGCTCGCAGCGACTGTTGTTTATCGCCTTCAATAACGCACCGGGTTTCAGTTCTTCATCGAAGTATTCGTCGGCGCCGCCAAACTCCACGAGCATCGACACCTTCGACTGGCAACCGGCTAACAGCTCGCAAGCGTCCCATGACAGCCAGGCTTGCCGATCGGCACCCAGGTAGTCCGAAAAAGCCTGGATGCCCCAGGGCGAACTGGCGGGATTGCAGATCGGTTCAAACGCCGATATCGAGTGATACTTGTGCGGGTTTCGCAAGGCACAGACCAATGCCCCATGACCACCCATCGAGTGACCGGAAATGCCACACCGCCCCGACGTCGGGAAGTGTCGGTCGATCAATTCGGGAAGTTCCCCCACCACGTAGTCGTACATGTTGTAGTGAACGGACCAGGGTTTTTCGGTGGCGTTGACGTAGAAACCGGCGCCCTGCCCGCGCGTCCAGTCCTCGGGAGCCGGGTCAGGCACTTCGCTGCCGCGAGGGCTGGTGTCAGGCGCGACAATGATCAGGCCCAGGTCCGCTGCGACACGCAGCGCGCCGGCTTTTTGCACGAAGGTGTCTTCATTGCCCGTCAGCCCTGCCAGCCAATAAAGCACGGGGAGCCGAACGCCAGCGTCAGCCTGTGCTGGCAGAAACACGGAAAAGGTCATCTCGCACGCCACAACGCTGGACGCATGCCTGTACTTGTTTAAATGGCCGCCAAAGGCTTTGCTGCTGGAAATAAGTTCCATGGTCATCTCTCACGCTCGTGACAGCCGATTGTCGGCAGGATTTACCCTCCGGCATCGCACTCATGGGGGCCGAGCGAACGATCACTCGACCCTGCTGCCCTTCGTGGGCTCAGACGGGGCTGAAGCAGTAAGCGGCCAGCTTGTTGCCGTCCAGATCACGGGCGTACGCGGCGTAGGCATGGGGTGCCCAACCGCGAGGCCCCGGCGCGCCTTCACAGACTCCGCCAGCCGCCAGGGCCGCCTTGTGGAAGGCATCGATCGAGGCGCGATTGGGGGCTTCGAAACTGACGGTCACACCGTTACCGACACTGGCAGGCGCACCATTGGCAGGCTTGAGGACGAAAAAGGAAGGCGCGGCTTCACCCCAGATCGAACCGTTATCATCAAGATCGGCAATGCGCTTAAGATTCAACTTGCTCAAGACTTCATCATAGAAGTTGCGGGCTTTATTCAAATCATTAGTGCCAACACTGACGTGTGTGAAAATGGCCATGTTCATCTCTCTGTTAATTGTTATTTTTATTTTGCTAAAACATTACGCCGCCCGACTCGGCATCAGCGATGCCAACTTGTGGTTGATCCGATAAACCGGCGCAACTTCAAATTCGCAGTCGTTTCTTGCAAGTTTTCCTGATGCTTTGCGATGGGTAACGGCGCTGCTTTAACGTGATCGCAGTATTGCTTTTCGCCTCCGATAGGAAAAGAATATATTTCCTATTCTTGAGTATAAAAAAAATTGATAGGTTTCTCGTTCAGACAACTCGAGTACTTCGTGGCCGTCGCCGAGCATGGGAGCATCAGTGCGGCCGCCAGGGCGCGGCATGTCTCGCAGCCGTCCGTTTCCATCGCCATCTCGCAACTGGAGGATGCCGTGAACGAGCGCTTGTTCCGGCGCCAGGTCAGTCGAGGCCTGGAGCTGACGCCCGCTGGCACACGCTTGCTCAGTCAGGCCAGAGATATCCTGGGCATGGCGGCGAAAATGAGCGTTCAAGCCGACGCCCAGCCGCCCGTGCTGCGCGGAAACCTGTCGCTGATCTGCTTTCAGGATTTGGGCCCGTACTATGCCCCGCGCCTGCTGTCGGGGTTCAGAAAGGCGCATCCTGAAATCGAGGTCACGCTGTTCGAAACGGATCTGGCGGGCGTTCACAGGAGCATCACCGCCGGGAAAGCGGAACTGGCGCTCACCTACGACCTGGGGCTGGACCCACTGCTCCCCCGGCAAGTACTGGCGGAACTGACGCCGTATGCGTTGCTATCGACGGATCATCGCTTGGCCACGCAGGAGGCGGTCTCGCTCCATGAGCTGGCCACCGAATGCCTGATTCTTGAGGACATCGCCCAGACTCGCGAGTATTTCCTGTCGCTGTTCTGGGCCCATGACCTTCGGCCGCGCACCCAGCAATACACCCAGACCTTCGAAATGCAGCGAGGCCTGGTGGCTCACGGCTACGGCGTGGCGCTGTCTTGCACCCGGCCTGCCGGTGATCATTGTTATGACGGCACGCCCCTGACATGCCTCCCTGTCATCGAAGACGTATCACCTCAGCGAGTGGTGCTGGCCCAATCCCGGGCGATGCATCCCTCACCGGTCGCGGAAGCCTTCGTCAACTGGGTCGCCAATGACTGGCAAACACGACGCAACTGAAGCACCGCCGATCACATCATTTCAGCAGCCGAAATGGTGAATTGAGTTTGATGCGGGTTCCGCGCCTTGGCCCGTTGCTGGAGCATTGATTCGTCATTCGCCTTTTGGTGCGTCGTGCAAAACATAGCGGATGCAAAATCGCACCAAGCTGCTCGAAACCCCACCTGATGACCGCCTATGGAGTGTTCCGTGACAGACAACGCCCTCGATAATCAGCCCGCCGGGTATGTGCCGGATAAAGTCTGGCAGCCTAAAACCAACTACGGCGGTCAATTCGCAAGCATCAATCGCCCCGAGTCGGGCGCCAGGTTCGAACAGGCTCTCCCGGTCGGCAAACACCCGCTTCAGCTGTATTCCCAAGGCACCCCCAATGGCCAGAAGGTGACCATTCTGCTGGAGGAGCTGCTGGCTCTGGGGCATTCGGGAGCGGAGTACGACGCCTGGCTGATCGACATTTTCAACGGGGATCAGTTTGGCAGCGGCTTCGTCGGCATCAATCCCAACTCAAAGATTCCGGCGTTGGTGGACCTGTCCACAAACCCGGTTACGCCAGTCTTCGAGAGTGGATCGATTCTGGTCTACCTGGCCGAACGGTTCGGCGCATTCCTGCCCACCGAACCCCGGGCGCGCACGCAGACCTTCAACTGGCTGATGTGGCAGATGGGCACTGCGCCCTTCGTAGGCGGCGGCCTGGGGCATTTCTACGCCTACGCGCCGATCAAGATCGAATACGCGATCGACCGCTACGCCATGGAAACCAAACGCCAATTGCATGTGCTGGACACGCACCTGGCCGCCCATGAATACCTGGCCGGCGATCAGTACACCATCGCGGACATGGCCGTCTGGCCGTGGCATCCGGGCAGCCTGTTCGGCGTGTATGGCACCGCCGAGTTCCTCGCCGTCGAGCAATACACCCACCTCATGCGCTGGTACAACGCCATTGCCAAACGCCCGGCAGTGATTCGAGGCCGCATCGTCAATCGCACGTCGGGAGCCGCCGGAGAATTCTTGCCTGAGCGCCATGATGCGAGCGATTTTGATGGGTTGATGAAGGAACGGGTGAGCGACTAGGACGGGGGGAAGTCGATTTCTGGTTGTAGTGAATGTCTGATTTCGGCCAAAAGCGGTCGTTTAGCTCAGGATAAAAACACGTAGTGATTACAAGCAGGCGCAGCAGAGATAACGTCAAACCATCCAGATGATCCAAACGTTCATCTTCGCTGTATTGAGATGGAGAAAGGTCGTGATTCACACGATCCCAGCGCGACCTGAAGCCGTTGCTGCGCCAGGTTTTGATAATTCGCTACGAACTCACTCCACCTGCGACCTTACGGACCGATACAACCTCAAGCTTGTCGGCATAGCAATGGCGATGCTTGATAGTTTGCTGATCATCCGTAATGACTCTGGTAATCGCGTCCAGGCTACAAACATGCGAAAAGGCCTTGTATCCAAGCTTGGAGCTATCGGCTAGAACGATGGTCTGATTCGCCGAGGCGATCATCGCCTGCTTGATTGGAATTTCGACCGTGTTGATATTGGTGATACCACTTTCCGGATGCACGCCCTCAGCCCCCAGGAACGCCCAGTCAGTGTGGATGTTCTCGAATTTTTGCACGGTGTCGGGTCCCACCAGGGTGAACACATTGTTGAGCATCATGCCGCCAGCGACATGCAGGGTAATACTCGGGTGCTGGGAGAGCTGCATCGCGATCATCAGGTCATTGGTAATGACCGTGATGTTCTTACGCGCTTTCAGTGCCAGCGCCAACTGAAACACCGTCGAGCCGTTGTCGAGAATGATCGATTGACCGTCCTGGATGTATTCGAGTGCGGCCAAGGCAATCGCAGCTTTGCCCTGCTCATGCATGCTGCGTCGTACGTTGTACGGCGTATCACCTTGATCAGCATCCTGCGACGGAAGCACACCGCCGTGGGTACGAATCAGCTTGCCGCTGTTCTCCAGGAATGACAGGTCCCGGCGGATGGTGGAACTGTCGACCGAGAACATTTCGGACAACTCGGCGGCATTGACGTAGCCACGTTCTTTTATGAGTTCCACGATCTGGAGCCGCCGTTCGGACGCTGTCATTTTCTGCTCATTGACTGAAAGGGATTGCACGATTGCGTGCAAAGAGTAGCCATTTAACCCATTGAACGCAAAGGAGCCAACCGTCAAGACAAAAGCGCAGCGCCTATGGCACCCGCGCCATCACCCAACGCGGATATCACGATACGCGTGCTTAACTCGAAGCCTTTTGAACGCACCAACGATGCCTGGACCGCGTCTTCGTAGAGCGGAAAAAGCTGCGCCGCACTGCCGCTCAACACGGTCAGATCTGGCCCGTAGAGCGACATCAACGCCCCCAGGCCCCTGCCGACCTGATGCCCGTACTGCTGAAACAGCTGGGCGATACGGGAATCGTTTTGACAAAGGTCTCGATAGAAACCCAAGTCATGCTGCTCATAGGCGATACCAGGCGCCAGCCTCGTCAGTTCGGCCTGTAACCAGGTACGTGAGGCCAGGGTTTCCCAGCAACCGGACACACCACAGTAGCAAGGGGTGTCTGAGTGACCGACGGGAATATGCCCGCCTTCCGGGTGCGCACCGTTCGCCATTCGTAACGGCTGGCCATCGAGCAGCAAGGCCACGCCGACACCGGTTCCCAGCGTGACGGCGAGCATTCTTTTGCTGCCTGCACCGGCGCCCAAATGGAACTCGCCCAAGGCTGCCGTCACCGCGTCATTATCGATACGCACCGGCACCTGCAGATACGCCGACAACTCAGTTACCAGAGGCAATGCCGAAAACGTCGGCAATGTACTGGGGTTCTCGATGACCCCGGCCGCCGTATCCACCGGCCCACTGGCGCCGACTCCCAACGACAGCAGGGTTTTGCCGTTCGGCACAAGTGCGAGGATGACACGAGCCAATTCCAATGAGCGATTTTGACGGTCGAATCGCTCGAAGGAAGATGTGGACACGGTGACCGCAGCGATTTCTCGACGATTTTCAAGGATGACCACGCGAATGCCCGTGCCGCCGATGTCGACGCCAGCCCAAACACCACCCTCGCCTGCCCAACTCATAGTTTCACCGTGATCTTATTGCCATAGAGAAATTCACCCGGGACCAGGCCGCGTGCCCGCGCGAAGGTCACTGTAAAGTGCTGGATGTAAAGAATTCCGGCGATCAGGCGGGTCAATTCATCCTGCCCGCTGGTAGACAACAGTTCGCTTTGAGCATAAGCCTTTGGCCCGATGGTCACCACGGTCGTACCATTGGCGAGCAAATCCTGGGCGAGGGTTTCCAGGGTGCTGTCCGTGCCGTCACCGATCAACAAAGCAATCATGCCGGGGCCTGAGGTTTCCAGTGGTCCGTGACGGAACTCTCCGCCCAGATATCCTTCGGCCATGACCTTGCACGCTTCCTTCAAAATCAGTGCCCCTGTCATCGCCGTGGCGCCATCGGCACCAATTCCCACCAACGCCAAGCGCGGCTCAGCATTATCAAAAGCGATGTCTGTCAGTTGTTGAACGCGTTGGCGGTCCTTGATCAGGCTCGCCATGTGCTGCCGAAAATCGTGCAGTGTCGCCAATAGCGGCGCTTCACTTTCGCCCCGCAGCGCCAGGGCCACGCGGGCTTGTGCGACCAGGGTGTTGATGTAGCTTTTAGAGCTGACCGTCGCTTCAGCCCCGGATTTGAGCGCCACCAAAATATCGCAGGCCTGCGCCAGTGCGCTGTTTTCTGCGTTGGTGACACCAATGATGGTTTTCGGCCGTTTCGTACCGGTCAACTGCGACAACAACGACACAATCTCACCGCTCATACCGGACTGCGAAGTCGCCCACAACAAAGTGTTAGAGGTGATCAGTTGCGGGAAATCCAGCAAGCGGCCCGCATCGATGCGCCAGACTGGCAAGCCACGGGCAGCAAAGTCACGTTCGATTGGCAGCGCGGTGTAATCGGAAGAGCCCATGCCCGTGAGAATGATGCGGTCATAGGAGGCCAAGTCCAGTTCAGCCAGTGCGGCAGGCAACCTGTAAGCCAACTGATCATCCAACGCAGCGATTTGGTCGTTAATGTCGAGTTCATAAGGACTGGCAGAAAAAGGCATCAGAAAACTCCGAGATTATAGTGCGTGTTTTTCAATCCTATATGCACGTTTTCGTGCAGTCAACGCGCGAATTATGATTTTAACAACACACAAACAAGCGATATCGCCGACTAAATACACGATAAAGGGTATTGACTGCACGTTTACGTGCATCAATACTCATCTCCTCAGAGGCTCGGTGCGCATTACCGCTCCTCGTACCACAATAAGATGAGGAGATTTCGATGAACGATGATCACCCCCACTCCACGCCGGCGACCGGTTTGCAAAGTAACTCCGTCGGTCTGGTTACCGTGCTGATGCAAAGCATTGCCCAGATCGCCCCCGCTGTCGGCGTACTCACCACGATTGCATTCAATACCCAGCAAGCGGGCCTCGGCGCGCCCTCGGCCTACATCGCAGCCTTTATCATCGGCCTGATCGTGGCCGTGTCCCTGGCGCAATTGGGCAAGCATTTTCCTTCCGCAGGCGGTTTCTACACCTACGTCAGCGCCACGGTCGGCCCAAGTGCCGGCTTCATGGTTGGCTGGCTCTATTCCTGGATCGTGGCGCTGATTCCAGGGGGGCTGGCCGCGTTTACCGGGTACGTTCTGCAAACTGAAATCAGCAAGAACTATGGAATCGACGTTCCGTGGCAGTACACCGCG
Organism: Pseudomonas putida; assembly: GCF_003228315.1. Taxonomy (NCBI): domain Bacteria; kingdom Pseudomonadati; phylum Pseudomonadota; class Gammaproteobacteria; order Pseudomonadales; family Pseudomonadaceae; genus Pseudomonas; species Pseudomonas putida. The sequence goes on along the minus strand of NZ_CP029693.1, from coordinate 6,747,485 downwards.
GCCGCCATCCTGCTAGTCGTCGGCTACATCGCCTATAAAGGCATCAAGACCTCCGGAAAGATGTTGACCTTGTTGTCTGTGGTAGAGATGTTGATCGTCGCGGCGCTGGCGATGGGCGGACTGATCTCTCCGGGTGAAGGCGGCGTGTCGCTGGCAGGTTTCAATCCGGCCAACAGCACCAGCTCCCACGGTTTTTTCCTGGCGGTCGTGTTGTCGATTTTCGCTTTCACAGGCTGGGAAGGCGCAGCGGCCGTGGCCGAAGAGGCGCGCAACCCGCGCAAGGTTATCCCGCAGGCCATCATCGGTTCGTTGATTCTCCTGGGTGTCTATTACGTGTTCTGCGCCTGGGGCATTCAGACCGGCTGGGGCATTGCGCACCTTGATACGCTGGCCGACTCGAAGGACAGCCCGGCGTTTGCCGTCGCTCATCGACTCTGGGGCAATGGCTGGATTCTGATTCTGCTGGCGCTGCTCAACTCCGGCATTGCGGTGTGCATCGCTTGCACCGTGGACTCGACCCGCAACTGGTACGCCATGGCCCGCGCAGAAGCGATTCCTGGTTGGTTGAAAAAAATTCACCCCGTGCACCGCACCCCTCACGCGGCGATCCTGACTCAAACGATTCTGGCGTTGGTCGTCGCGCTGGTGGGCGGCAGTTTCATGCAACCCGATCAGGCCTTTTTCCTGCTGGCGACACTGGCAACCATCATTTACGTGTTCGTCTACTTCATGGGCAACATTGGCGTCGCTCGCTTTTTCACGACGGTCATGCGCAAGGACTTGAACGTCATCGTGCACATCCTGTTCCCAATCATCTCGACCATCGCGCTGTTCGCCGTTCTTTACTACTCGCTTGTGCCGCTGCCGGAACCTCCAGTGGGTTACGCACCGATCGCTTTCGTCGTGCTGATGATTCTCGGCCTATGGCGTCTGGTACATCTCAAGCGCAGCGGCAGTGACACCTGGAAGACGCTATCCAGGTACGTGGTGGAGAACGAAAACCGCGCCGGCGCTTCATCACAACCGGCGTCATCTGCCGCGCATCTGTCTGCGGCACGAAAGGCCTGACACCTCGATTCAAGGCAGCCCCGGATTCACGGGGCTGTTTCAGCCAAACATGTCTTTACCGGGTTACTCAAGATGGTCAATAAGGTTAACGAATTTGATTACGTCATCGTCGGTGCAGGATCGGCAGGCTGTGTCCTGGCCAACCGCCTGACCGAAGACTCCAGCGTGACGGTCTGCCTGATCGAGGCCGGACCCAGCGATAAAAGTATTTTTATCAAGATGCCCGCCGCCCTGACCTTTCCCATTGAAAGCGATGTATTCAATTGGAAATTCGAGAGCGAACCCGAGCCCGAACTGCACGACCGGGTAATCGGCCAGGCACGCGGCCGTTGCCTGGGTGGCAGCTCATCAATCAACGGCATGGTGTATGTCCGAGGCAGCGAACACGACTATGACCATTGGCGCACGCTGGGCGTCGAAGGTTGGGATTTTGCCGATTGCCTGCCGTTCTTCCGCAAGATGGAAAGTTTCGAAAATGGCGCCGACCCGGTGCGGGGTGCGGACGGCCCGATTACCGTGGTGCGCAGTAAGGCTGACCATCCGCTGTATCAGTCGTTTCTGGACGCCGGCCAGCAATTCGGCCTGGACGACGCCGGCGACTACAACAGCGGCAATCAGGAAGGTGTACACGTCACGCAGACCACCATCCGCGATGGTGTGCGCTGCAGCACAAGTCTCGCTTATTTGAAACCGGCGATCCGCCGACCGAACCTGACGGTCCTGACCAATTGCCTGGTCAAGCGTGTGAACCTGGAAGGCAGTGTCGCCTGTGGCGTCACGGTGCAGCACAAGGGCGAACAGAAAATCATCCACGCTGCCCGAGAAGTCGTGCTTTGCGCCGGCACCATCGGCTCGCCTCACCTGCTGATGCTGTCGGGTATCGGCAACCGCGATGACCTTGCCGCCCATGGCGTTGTATCCCGAGTGCACCTGCCCGGTGTCGGTGCCGACTTGCAGGACCATGTGGTGGCGCCGTTGCGCTTCAAGTCACCTTCGGGCGTATCCATTTGCAAAGAGCTGAATACCTTGGGTCGATTGAAGCTCGGGGTGCAGTGGTCACTGTTCAAGACTGGCCTCGGGGCCACGCCGTTCTTCGAAGTGGGGTCATTCTTCAAGAGCAGCGACGACGTCGACTACTTCAATATGCAGCATGAATTCCTGCCCTTCCTCGCGGACTTCCAGTCCGGCAAGGTGCATATCGCCGACGGTTTCCAATACTTTGTCAGCCAGATGCGCCCGCACAGTCGCGGCAGCATCACGTTGCGCACGGCCGATCCACGTCACAAACCGGTGATTCGCTTCAACTACCTGACCGATCAACGCGACGTTACACAGATGGTCGATGGCATTCGCAAAACCCTGGAAATGGTCGAGCAGCCGGCCTGGTCGCGTTATCGCGGTGAATCGGTGGACACCCCCGGCCTCAAGGCGACAGATAGCGAGCTGGCCGCGTGGCTACGCCAGGTGGCCAACACCGAGCACCACCCCACCAGTACGTGCCGCATGGGCTCGGACGACATGGCTGTCACCGACAGCCAAGGACGCGTGCATGGTGTGAGTCGCCTGCGAGTGGTCGATGGCTCCATCCTTCCTCGCGTGCCGACAGCCAATATCAATGCTCCGATCATCATGGCGGCGGAGAAAATTGCCGCCGTAATGTGCGCCCGCTAAAGAGCGGATCTGGCCGGCCGCGACATGAAAATCGCGGCCGGGCGTATTGGCGATACTTCGCGACACTTGCAAAAGGAAACCCGCAGCGATGGCGTACTACCGCACTCCTCATGACGTTACCGCTCTGCCCGCCTGGCAGGCGTTGAATGACCACCGCCAAGCCATGCAGGATTTCAGCATGCGCGAGGCCTTCAATGCCGATCCGCAGCGTTTCACTCAATTCACCCTCAGCAGCTGCGGCCTGTTTCTCGACTATTCGAAGAACCTGATCAGCGCCGAGACCCGTAACCTGCTGGTGGGCCTGGCCAACGAAGTCGACCTCAAGGGTGCGATCAAATCGCTGTTCGACGGCGAGATCGTCAACGCCTCCGAAGGCCGCCCTGCCCTGCACACCGCCCTGCGTCGTCCGGTTGGCGACAAGCTGTCGGTCAACGGCGTCAACGTGATGCCGGAAGTGCACAAGGTCCTCAACCAGATGACCGACCTGGTGGGCCGCATCCACGACGGTCTGTGGCGCGGTTACACCGAGAAGCCGATTACTGACGTGGTGAACATCGGTATCGGTGGTTCCTTCCTTGGCCCGGAGCTGGTGTCCGAGGCCCTGCTGGCCTACGCCCAGAAAGGCGTGCGCTGCCACTACCTGGCGAACATCGACGGCAGCGAGTTCCACGAGCTGGCCATGAAGCTGCGTGCCGAGACCACGCTGTTCATCGTGTCGTCGAAATCCTTCAACACCCTCGAAACCCTGAAAAACGCCCAGGCCGCCCGCGCCTGGTACCTGGCCCAGGGTGGCTCGGAAGCGGAGCTGCATCGTCACTTCATCGCGGTATCGAGCAACAACGCCGCCGCCGTGGCCTTCGGTATCCGTGAAGAGAACATCTTCCCGATGTGGGACTGGGTTGGCGGGCGTTACTCGCTGTGGTCGGCCATCGGTTTGCCGATTGCCCTGGCCATCGGCATGTCGAACTTCAAGGAGCTGCTGTCCGGTGCCTACACCATGGACCAGCATTTCCAGAGCGCGCCTTTCGAACAGAACATGCCGGTGCTGCTGGCACTGCTCGGCGTCTGGTACGGCAACTTCTGGGGCGCGCAGAGCCACGCGATCCTGCCGTACGACCACTACCTGCGTAACATCACCAAGCACCTGCAGCAGCTGGACATGGAGTCCAACGGCAAGCGCGTGCGCCAGGACGGCCAGCCGGTTTCCACCGACACCGGTCCTGTGATCTGGGGCGGCGTGGGTTGCAACGGTCAGCACGCGTACCACCAACTGCTGCACCAGGGCACCCAACTGATCCCGGCCGACTTCATCGTGCCGATCGTCAGCTTCAACCCGGTGGCCGACCACCACCAGTGGCTGTACGCCAACTGCCTGTCCCAGAGCCAGGCGCTGATGCTCGGCAAGACCCTGGCCGAAGCCGAAGCCGAACTGCGCGACAAAGGCATGAGCGATGCCGACGTGCAGAAACTCGCCGCGCACAAAGTGATTCCGGGCAACCGCCCGAGCAACACCCTGGTGGTCGAACGTATCAGCCCTCGCCGCCTCGGCGCGCTGGTGGCGATGTACGAGCACAAGGTCTTCGTGCAAAGCGTGATCTGGGGCATCAACGCCTTCGACCAGTGGGGCGTGGAGCTGGGCAAGGAGCTGGGCAAGGGCGTTTACAACCGCCTGGTCGGCAGCGAGGAAACCCCGGCTGAAGATCCGTCCACCCAAGGCCTGATCAACTACTTCCGTGGGCGTCACCGCGGCTGATCTGACGAAATCAACCGAAGCTAACCAGCAGTTATGGACCGGTTGCTGCCCTTCGCGACAGACAGCAAAAGGCAAAGACAGCCCGCCCTGTGCGGGCTTTTTCGTGCCTGCCACTCGTCACTCACTCAGCACCTTTACTCTGCGCGCCCTTCCAATGCAGTAACTCGTCTTTCCTTAAAGGCCGTCATCATGAATAAAAGAGTTACTGCACTCACGCTCGCAGGTCTTCTTTCGTCTTGCCCACTCTTTGCCCTTGCTGTCGAAAAGACGGGAGCTTCTGCCGTGCCTCCAGCAGCACTTCCTGGTGTGAACCAAGGCGGTACGGATGCCAGGGAGGACAAGGCCGATAAAAAAGGTGAGGAAGCTTCTGACGCGAACTCAGGCGCCGATGCAGAAACCCTGGAAAGGGATGCGGAGTCAAAGGACGATGGATCGAAACAAAGTAGTGACGAGTAAATCGCCCCTGATTTTGTAGACGCAAATGACTGGCAGCGATGGGTCGACTGCGGCCCTTTGAAATAGGCACCCATCGGCCTGATGAATCAGACATAACGATGTGCCCAGTCTGTCTAACACGCTCGCCCAATGAGTTTTCGCACAACTTGCAAAACTTATGCGAATAGGGATAGTTCGCTTGGAACCTCATTCGCAACACTTCTCGCTGCCAGGTCTATTTATGCCGCTGAGCTTTCATAAAATGCACGCCAATGGCGATGATTTCGTTATCGTGGACTCGCGAAACTCACCCAATCCCATCACCAGCAATGTGGCTCGGCGAATGGGAGATCGGAACCGAGGAATTGGCTTCAATCAACTCGCGGTGGTGCTCGATTGCGATGATGCAGATGCGCGTTTGATATTCTGGAATGCAGATGGCTCAACACTGGACGCTTGCGGCAGCGCAACGCGGGGGGCCGCGGATATGTTGATGCGCGAATCCAATAAGACTTCGGTAGCACTGCGAACCAATCGTGGCCTGCTGACTTGCGAACGAACTTTAACCGGCGCCATTTCTGTCAACATGGGAAAGCCGCTTTCGGCTTGGTCAGATATTCCTCTGGCCCAAGAAATGGACACTTTAGTGTTGCCACTTGCCGGTGCCCCAACAGCTTGCAGCATGGGAAATCCGCACTGCACCTATTTTGTGGATGACCTGACAGCCATTGAGATAGCGACGATTGGACCGACAGTTGAAACAAACCCTTTGTTTCCCCTCAGGACAAACGTGCATTACGTCCAGATCATTGACCGAAAGCACATCCGGTTGCGAATTTGGGAGCGCGGGGGTGGTATCCCGCTGGGTTCAGGCTCCTGCTCTTGTGGCGCCGCGGTTAACGGCATTCGTCGTGGCTTGTTAGACAATTGCGTTGAGGTTGAATGTGACGGCGGAGCTGTAACAGTTCAATGGGACGGCGTGGGATCAGTCTTTCTAACCGGGCCGGTTGAGACGACTTTTTCAGGAATAATCGCGGATGCTTTGTTGAAAGCTTGATTTTCAGGCAGGCCACTATTGACCGACTTCTAGCTGTCGCAAGCGTCTGCTTTGGGGCGGATGCAGCCCTGTACGGCAGGCTGCAATCGGCCAGAAGCGGACATTCGTGAAAAGCATAAAATGGCTAAATTCGAAGCGCTCACGATTGAAAAGCAGATAAACAAAATTTGACATGGAGATAGTTAGCCAGATGGCTGGCTAACCATCTCGCTGCGGAAAAGTTAGCATCAGCTTTTAAATTCGTTTGGCGGTTCTGGCCACATATTAATGTCAATCCAGCTTAGCGCTTGAGAAGCGGCCTCAACTGTAGCCACGGAAACTCTGGAAGTTCGCTTTCCGTGAAATAAATCGTTACGCTCACCCGAGACAACTTTATATTTACGAGTCAGCTCGCGAAGTGAAGTTTGCATTGGCACTAGTCGATACAACGACTTCAGTTTGCCAAAAATACTTACGTGAATCGGGGCGCTAGGCCATTTGACCTTACCTACCATCTCTGGGAACTGCTCCGAGAGGATAGCCTCTGCTTCCGACCAGAATTCTTTAGGACTGACTAGGTCAGCTGCAAGACCGGGGCTCCGAAGCGCAACTTCAATCTCTTCGAAACGCTGCGCGATTAGTGACTCTGCCGCCACGTTTAACCAGAAAAGCGCCTCATTCGTGTCTCCGAGCTCCAAGTACATGTTTGCTCTTACCCGACACTCGGCAGACCAAGGCAGTCGGGTCAGCTCGCCCAAAACGATATTCAACGAGTTTTCTGTAGGGGTAAATATTTCTAACAGCGCTGCAGGCGATCCTTTTCTAATGTAGCCAAGACTGTCAATTGAATTGGTTTTAATCCAGATTTCCAGATCAGATAAGTCTCGAGGTGCGGGTATCCAGTCTTGGTGCCCTGCATGATCTAAGCGCAGCCGCCAAGCAAGATCATGGAAGATCGAGAATGCCAACGTAAATGACTTTGGCCAGCCATTGACCGGAAATTCCGAGCCAGGCACCGCCTGTAGACGTTCGGTGTAAGCGCTACCGTCCACAAGGCCTTCTCGCTCAATGGTGATTACGGACGAACCTGTTTGCCACCGAGAGGCCCCCACTGAGAGAGCTGCATTATCCGCCGCATGGATAAAACTCTCCTCCGTTGCTCGAAAAATTGGAGCAATTAAAGCTCGCATTGATACTCCGCAACTTGTGAATTCGATCTCAAGTGGCTGCTTGTGCAGTACATACGGGATTCGGAATCGGAATATTGTCCGTAAACTTCTATCGATCAACCCATTAAGAATAAATAGAAGCTCCGATTTTTGCTGTGTGAATTCGGCATTTTTTATCGAAGAGGATGGCGCTGGGACTTTCTCAATCTGTTGTTGAAGTTTGAGCACATCAGGCAGTGCTATCGAGTCAAACGGCTTCTCATCAAATTGCTTAAATAAATGATCCTTAATTAGATGGAGTCTAAATACTGGACAGTTCATCGGCTCGTCCCTTTCAATACGCCAAAAAGCGTTAACAAACTTTGCAAATCGCTCATATTGCTCTAGGGGGACCACGTATGGCGATGGCGAAAACCATCGATCAAATCGCTTAGCCCCCTCAAAAAGGAACATTGATAGCGCCTGCATTTGCGCTGGCTTGCGAAAAGGAATTGAAGAATTCACCGCATTCAAAATCGCCTCTAATTCCTCATCGCTCAGAGATTGAGCTGCGACAGCTGAATCACATCCGGCTACGAATACGTCCATAATTTGTTTTTTCGCTTTTAAGTAGTCAAGCGTGTTCGTCATCTACCCAACCCTCTTCATACGACAGACACAGCGGCCCACGATATTTACGCCCAACAAAGGCATCCTCACGTAGTGGAAGTGGCATAAAAATTTTGTCAATTGTAGAAGTTAAGTAATTTATGCACCTAACGCGCTGGGCATCCTGTCCCTCCCAATGCCAAATCAAAATTTATCACCGTAGAAAGTACCTGCTTATCAGCAAGCTTGTATGGCGCCCATAGATGGCGGTTTTCTGCACGATACAACAGACCGCGGGGGGCGATTTCTGTCTTTCGAGATGGCTAAAGCAGTTACGCGCCAATCTATTTGCGGCCAACTTTAAGTAGACCGCGGTCGACTGCAATGTTAGAGCGCTCGTTATGTCACATGCACGCGGGGCAAAATGAATGAGAAGAAAGGAATGTTAGGCGGAAGCAACGTGGGCAATCAAGCAAGGGTGGGTCACCTTTTGTCATGCCGAGGTACATCTCACCCCGATAATGAGAGTTCAACGCGCGGTCCAAAGCATTAGAATAATCTGTTGTTGCCGCACATTTTGTGCATACAAAACTAACCTTCGGAGGCATAGCGATTGGATCATGAGGACGTATTAGTAGAGATCTACAATGGACGCATTCTAAACTTCGTGAAACCGCCTTCAAGATAGGTATGGGCCAATTAAGATTTTCGTTGGCTTGCTGACAAGCGTCTAAATCTTTTTTGTAAAACGCCTCTTGAGTGGTGAGAAATCCCCAAATTTGCTCACCGAGCAACTGGATAGGGCTCATATCAAGATGGCGCGGTACGAATTGTTGAATTAGATGGAATGAGGCTGCCACTGCAGCCAACAACTGAGAAACAGGCTGCGGCGTGTAGTAATGTTCAACGCTATTTCGGATCTCGGTTAATTTCTTCAACTGCTTCCAATCCACATCATTTACACCCAAGCTTGTCAAACGGTCAATAATGGATTGCACATCGACAGTTTTGGTGCCTTTGCCGACCCAAACTTGCACGCCATTAGCATCAAATACTGGTTCTAGTCGTTCTTTAATCAACGCCTCTGCTGAATTTGGAGGGCTGAGTTGCTGGAGCTTCACTTTGAACAAGAGCAACAGCCCGGCAGTGAGATTACGTATGGCTGAAAGCGCTCGCGCCTGGTCACAATCTGCAGCTTGGAAATCCTCTACTCCCAGCCGGATTGAAGAAACGGCGTTATTAAGCATGCTCATAAAAAGCTCCTTTGCTTTTTGTGTTTGAACATTGAAAATTAATTTTTTTAGATTCGAATATCAGAAAAACAGCAATAGCATCAGAATCATTTCATTTAGTTATTCGCTGATATGCCTAGAGGATCTTAGCCACTACATCTCTTTCCGACTTTGATTGTCAAAGAATGCGTCGCACTGATTCATCGTAATCGAGATCTGTACACTTTTGCTATACAGCTGAACGAGAAAAACCACCAATATTGAAAGTAAGCGGCTTGATCGAAAGCCTCCGGTTAGACGTTTCTTGTGCGTGCCCACCGTCTGCAATGGGTCGCAAGCAGACGCTCTTCGCCGCACCACTCAGGAAAATGCAGCGTCTATAAATGCCTCCAACGCCTTTTCTTCCAGGATTTCAATAGAGAAGTGCCCGAAGCGCTTGGGCAACCAGATAATGCGTGTCCCGGACGGCGATTGCAGGTTCTCGCGGGCCAGTGGCTTTGCGTTTTCGTCTTCTGGCTGAACACCGGCGACCACCAACTCGTCGTAGGCCTTCTCGATATCCGGTGTCGAATAACAGTGGCGATAAATCATCCCCTCTCCCGAGGCGTCCAATAGCTCCTTCAGGTTCCCCGCCAATGGCTGCACCAACATGAAACGCTCTTGACCGATCAGCGCAATCGCATAGCGCACGTGCAGGCCGCCGCGTTCCCAGACGAGCGTTTTGGAAATCCTGGCATTGAGTATCTGTGCGTAGTAAGCGCAGGCTTCGTCAAGATTATTAACCAGTACATCTACGTGACTGAACTTCAGATCCATTGCAGTCCTCCTGTTGAACCAACTTCCATGTAAAGCCCGACACGCCCAGTACACTTATCAGTAAGACACGTGCACTGGGCAGGATGAGGGCCTAGTTAACCAACACCTCGTCCAGCGCCTGCTCCAGCGTGCTCACCGTGCGCTCGATATTGTGCAGCTTTTCCAGCCCGAACAGACCGATGCGAAAAGTCTGGAAGTCAGCCGGTTCGTCGCATTGCAACGGCACGCCGGCGGCGATCTGCAGGCCGTGGCTGGCAAATTTCTTGCCGCTCTTGATGTCGGCATCATCGGTGTAGCTCACCACCACGCCAGGGGCCTGAAAGCCCGCAGCGGCCACGCTTTTGATGCCTTTGCCGGTCAACATGGCGCGTACCCGATCGCCCAAAGCCTGCTGTTCGTCGCGGACCTTGTCGAAGCCGTAGGCTTGCGTCTCTTTCATCACTTCGTTGAATCGCGCGAGGGAGTCGCTGGGCATGGTGGCGTGGTAGGCATGTCCACCCTGCTCATAGGCTTGCATGATCTGCAGCCACTTTTTCAGGTCGCAGGCGAAGCTGCTGCTTTGCGTGTGTTCGATGCGTTCGAGGGCCAAGGGATTGAACATCACCAGGGCGCAGCATGGGGATGCGCTCCAGCCTTTCTGCGGCGCGCTGATCAGCAGGTCGACCGCGCATTTCTCCATATCAACCCAAATCGTGCCCGAGGCGATGCAGTCCAGCACGAACAGGCCACCCACCGCATGCACGGCGTCGCCGACGGCCCGCAGGTACTCGTCGGGCAGGATGATTCCGGATGAGGTTTCAACGTGGGGGGCGAAGACAATCTGCGGCTTGTGCGTCGCAATGGCGGCCAGCACTTCGTCCAGCGGGGCTGGCGCGTAGGCAGCCTGGCGTCCGCTGTCGACCGGCCGGGCCTTGAGCACCGTGGTGGCAGCCGGAATGTTGCCCATCTCAAGGATCTGGCTCCAGCGATAGCTGAACCAGCCGTTGCGTATCACCAGGCATTGCTGGCCGGTGGCGAACTGTCGCGCCACCGCTTCCATGCCGAACGTGCCGCTGCCCGGGACCACCGCGACACCCTGGGCGTTGTAGACCTGTTTCAGGGTCGTGGAAATGTTCTTCATCACGCCTTGGAACGACTGCGACATGTGGTTGAGGGAGCGGTCGGTGTAGACCACCGAGTACTCGACCAGCCCTTCGGGATCGATACTGGGATAGAGCTTTGACATGGGTGACTCCTTTGGCAGGGATCTTAGTGGTATCGACCCTGCCCTAAGCCTTGGCAAATGACAAGATTGCCCAGGATTGAATGGCGAACTCTGTCGAGCGGCGGGCATCAGCTATGGGCGGTATCCGCGAATCTGAACGCTTGTTCTTGCAGGCTCGTTTTAATCAGTGCCGCCAATTGCCGGGTAGCTGCAGACGGGTCGTCGCCACCGCAGTGAAGCACATAGCCAAGGCTTGGCACGGCGGGTAAGCCAGAAACAATCTTGAGATGACTCGGCAGACCGATGCGGGTTCGCAGCGTCACACCCAATCCGCCGGCAACGGCCGCCCAGATTCCACCGACACTGGGGCTGGTCAGCGCGATCCGCCAAGGTATTTGCGCAGCATCCAGCGTCTGGGTGGCGGCGCTGCGTAACAGGCAAGGCGCGTCGAACATGATCAGCGGCAGTGGCGCGTCCGCCATGCCGCCGAACACCGGTGTGTCATGTGCGCCGATCCAGTACATCTGTGTGTCGCCCAGCCGCGTGGCGTGGGGTGACGCGTGTCCGGTGTCCCAGGTCAATGCCAGGTCCAGGCCCGCGCTGTCGACCAGGGCTAACAGTTCGGCATTACGTGCAATCTTCACTTCCAGACTCACCATTGGGTAAAGCTGGACGAAGCGCCGCAGGATATCGCTCAGCAAGTGTTCACCAAAATCCTCCTGAAGGCCCAGGCGGATGGTCTCGGCGGTCTGGCTTTCACGCAAGGTCTGGAAAATGCCGTCGTTGAGTTCCAGTAACCGTCGGGCATGGCTGAGCAATGATTCGCCGACCGGCGTCAAGACCAGCCCGCGACCGGCCTTGGCCAGCACCGGTGTGCCGACTTGTTCCTCAAGCTTCTTCAACTGAGCGCTCACGGCGGACGTGGATCGACCGAGGCGATAGGCGGCCTTGGCAAAGCTGTTGAGCTCCACGCCCGTAACGAATGTGCGCAATACATCAAGATCGAAGGTCGGGCGACGCATCGGATAGTCCATTAATTCAGGATGGTTGGTTCAATTAAATCTGATATTCGGCATTATCGCGAATTGATAGTTTTCCTCCCGTCATTAACCAATCAGGGGGAGAAACCACATGCATGTAGTCAACGGAGCCGGTGAATACCCGGCAAAGTTCGCCGAACTGACGGAAAACGTCCTGTTCGGCGATATATGGAACCGCACGCAATTGAGCCCTCGGGAACGCAGCCTGGCGACGGTGGCCGCGCTGGTGGCGATGTACCGTCTGGAGCAACTGCCGTTTCATCTGCAACGCGCACGGGATAACGGTTTGAGTCTGGACGAACTGGCTGAAGTCATGACCCATCTGGCGTTTTACTCAGGCTGGCCGACGGCCGCCTCGGCGCTGAATCTGCTCAGTGAACTACGCGCTGACTTCGTCAAACCTCAGGAGTAACCGAGCATGCCATTCGCACGTATTTCACTGCACCGGGGCAAGTCGACCGAGTATCTGCAAGCGTTATCACAGGGGTTGCACGACGCGCTGGTCGAGAGCTTCGAGGTACCGAAGACCGATCGCTTCCAGGTCATTCATCAACACGAGGTGGATGAACTGATCTTCGATCGCGACTACCTGGGTGGCCCGCGTAGCCACGACTTTGTGCTGATCGCAATCACCGCCGGCCGCCCTCGCAGCGTTGAAACGAAACAGCGTTTCTATCGTGATCTGGTTGAGAAGCTGGGGCATACAACGGGGCTCGACGCGGAGGATGTCATGGTGGTGATTACCACGACCGCCAATGATGAATGGTCTTTTGGCGGTGGCCGGGGAAACTAGCCTCCGGGCTTGTGCGCGCTATATCCAAAAATGGCGGGCCGTCTTTGTCTATCGATGCGATGGCCGGCCAAGGATCAGGGCATTGTCAGCTCAACCGCTTCTGGTAATAAAACCGGACATGCCCCGGCGGATAATCCGCCAGGCGTCCAAATTCGGAGTACCCCAGCTTTTGATAAAACCCCGGCGCCTGAAAGCTGAAGGTCTCCAGCCAGATACCGATGCAGTGCTTTTTCTTCGCGACGTCCTCGGCCATGTGCATCAGCCGCTCTCCGATACCCTGACCACGCAGCGACTCGGGAACACTGACCAGATCGATGAGTAGCCACCGATAAGAGACCTTGCCATACAGTCCACCAATGACTTCATCGCTATCTGGGTCTCGTAGCAACAGGGCAAACGTTTCATGGGCATCATCCCCACCCTTGGCCAGGTTGTGGGTCAGCAGCGGATTCAAAATCCCCGACCGCTCTGCTTCAGTCACATTTTCCGAAAGCTGGATTTGCAAAGGCATGGGGCTCTCCCTGAGCGATGAGTAGATGGGTCAACAAGATAGTCTGTTCTGTGGCAGTCAAACCTGCTCCTGGACCCCATTGCCTGTCCGGATACCAGCGGTCAATTACGAGCGGGGCGTCAAGATTGCCAAGGCAACCGCCAAGATGAAGAGCGCCGGCACGTCACCTGCCAAGTGCCCCATTTGCCCCGACTGCGTAACCGCCTGGACGGCCATGATTGCTCCGTGCACGGCGCTGGACCACACGGTAAACCAGATCAGGCTCAGATTGGCTAATGGATCACTTGCGGCCAGGATCAAGAACACGCCAAGTGTGGCGTAGATGCCAACGATCATCATCGGGTAATCAGAGTGACCGACGTGCCAGGCCCAGCCGGACGGCCAGAACAACATAAGTGGGTAAAGAGCAAGGCATGCGAGACCGGACAAGACTAGAACGACGCGCAAATATCTGAGGCGATCGAATACGGTCATGGCGGGTTCCTCGTTGGGCCTGGCTGGATGAAAAGCCAAATCTGCTCAATCAATTCCTGCAGTAGACCAAGCGTAGCTACTCATTTGCTATCGCTCAGTCCACCGGCTACTGATGGCCGGGAGAGCCCATCGTGAAGCCATTGCCCGCCCAATGCAGACTACTTTGCACGCCAGCGATGGAACGCCCGCCTTCCCCGCAGAACACCCCACGACAAGACCAGTCCCGCACCGCTGGCTGAAATGAAAAACGCGACATCGCGCAGCAAATACAAACCGAAGCGCCATGGCTGTTCGTCGTATACAAAATGCTCTTTCATCCTGTGCCAACGAGGACCTGTAGTTGAGTCGAACTGCCAAAGGGTCAGAGCGTTGTAGATCTGCTCGGCTACTAGCCAAGAGCAGAGCAGGCAGAACAAGGCGCCGATGAAACAGTAAATGCGGATTCGATATCCCGGGATCACAAAAACTCCCTCTTCATGATCTGCCGATACCGGCGTTTCAGCACGGCCAGATACAGACGCACCATTGGCTTAACTCCCCACGCCAAAAGACAACGCACCGCAATACATCAAAGTGGAGCACAGGATCATCTGGGCGATCATGAAGCCAATGATTGCTCCCAGAAATGCAATGGCTGCAACAAGCCATGGCAGGCTTGCTTTCACGCGACACCTCAATAGCCAGGCTGACACGCCTGCGCCCACCAACAGGCCGGGCATGGAAAACAGATGCCCAAGTACAAGCAACCCTTCGGAGCGTGGCAGGCTGAACATGATGTTCATGTAGACCAAAAGACTGGCTATCACCGCTGCGGTTGTTCCGGTGAGAAACAATGCAGGGACTCGCAGGATCAGGCCTGGTACCAGCGCCGCCAAAGGCACGCCCAGGAGGTACCAGACACCTGCGTACAGCGGATCGACACCCATGTTTGCGTAAAGTAGAACAGGAACGAATAAAAGGATTGAACAGGCTAGATCGTCTCTAAAGCCGACTGTCATTCCATGGCCTCGTTATCAGCTTCGTGCTTGCTGAGATAGCGTAGATGATGGAAGCGATTGTGCTGTCTATGTTCGCTACGACGCGTGCATTTCTGCGCTAAACAACACGGCCTATTTATTCAGCAGAATCGGCCGATATTGACCTGTAACGGAAACCTCCAGTCACCCCGCAACGAACACGACGACTGGAGCGCAACATTAAAAGCATCCGTTAGACTCCGCAGCCTTCTTCAACAACGTTCGCAACTAACAAGGAACTCCCATGACAAGGATGATCGCTGTTTTCACCCTGCTCGGTTGTATGGCCTCGGCATCAGCATTGGCGGCATCGGATTGTCCCTTTCCGCAGGGCATGCAGGCATCCATCGGGGCGTCGAAGCAAGCCATTGCAGCCAGGCAGGCGGGCGTCGCGAAGGCTGACTTGCTCGCCAAAGTTTCCCCCGATGCGAACCCGCAGATGACTCGGCTGCTCAAGACCATCGTCGATGAGGTGTATGACTACCCGGCTTTACGGCCCGAGGTGTACGCGGCCTATCGGTTCGAGCATTGCTTTGTTTCGCAGCAGCACGCCGAACAGATGTCGGCAATGAAGTTTGCCGACGCCTGGCCGCTGCTCAAGCAATGCGAAGAGATTGAACCGGAAGGAGCAAGGCCGCCTTGTGCAATGCGTGCGGTGCACAAAGTCACTGGCATTCCTGAGTAGGCAATCCGTTGGTTTGTCCGGGAGATGGAGACACAGCTCAGGCAGACTCCAACGCAAGCCACGAAATCGGGTGGCTCAGGCTGGGCAAAAGGATGGAGTAACGAGCCTCCGGATGGGCATGGTTAGAAACCGTCTGTCAAACATGATTCGAGGTTACCTGGGGACTGTCCCTGTCCCCGTCTGTGCAACTGGCCTGATTCATAGACAACTCTTTAGCGCGGCCAAATGTTTTTTTGATATCCAGCGATCCGTCGCAGCGTAGTACTTGGCCACCGATCCGGATGATTGCGACTGGATATCGACAAAATACGCTGAGCCACTCGTTGCTACTGTGTAACCACCGTTGCTGCCAGGTTCCTTCGTTGCACCATCCCGGCCTTCAAAAACGAACAGATTTTGCCACTCACGCTGAACGCATTCGGCGATGACCCTATCGTTATTTTTTGAATGCAAAACTTCGCGAGGAGCTCCTTGACGCATCTCATTCATCGTTGGAACTGCACATCCCGCCAATGACACAAGAGCTAATGCCCATATGGCTGATTTGATATTACTGCGCACGTTCCAACAGGATGACCAGATGACTCCTGCCGCCTTGATAGGCCGATATTCGTCGTGAGGCAGAGCTGGCCCTGATGCCTTTATATTGAATTTCATCTTCCAAGCTCCTTTCATTCGGACGATGGAATGGGGTATTACGCCTAACGAATTTTCAACGCTGCATGGGCGGGAGCGGCCCAATGAACATCACCTTCAGCCGATCACGTCCAATGACGCGTGCCAACTCTGCGATCACGCAATACATGAAGATCAACGTAATGAGCAGAATTTGTATGGCCCAAAAGCGAGGCCAGTTTATCGAGGACCACAGCAGCGAGTTTGCATCCATGAAACCCGGTGCCTCCTTCCAGTAGTCGTACAGTCGTTCCAGGTAGTGAACGATCAATGCGACCAAGGCATACATGCATGTTTTCCAGGTGACATTCCAGATCAGGGGTTTGTCGGGAAACCGGTTGATGAACGGCAGCATATAGGCGATCAATACGCACTTGCCGAGCACCAGGGAGGCGATCAGCACCGATGCGGAAACCGGCAATTCCACTCCCGACCCTTTGATCATGAGCGCTCGAATCAGGGCCACGATGTGCAAGATGATGAAAAAGAAAATGGTCGGTGGAAGGACCTTCATGAACTCATGTTTGATCTTGTGTATCACCGCACTCATATCGGCATCCTTCAATTGAGAATGCACGTTTACCGGATTGGCTCGGGTGCCCCGGTACGGCTGCACTCTTGTGAGTCATAAAGAGGCAAGCCATCGGCATTTGCCAATGGCTTGCCTTGATGCAACCAGTGGACGAAAACAGCCTCGTAAAGGTGCGTCCGGCCCTGCCATGACTGGCGAAAGCCTAGTCGTGAAACCGGGGCACGCAACATTTTCGGTTAAATAATGCGACTGGATCTCATTTAAGACATCGATGTTGCGCCGATTGCAGCCATTTGCGTCTACAAAATCAGGGGCGATTCATTTTCGACAGCAAGCGCAAAGAGTGGGCAAAAGGAAAGCAAACCTGAGAGTGTGAGTGCAGTAACTCTTTTGCTCTTCATGATGGCGGCCTTTGAGCAAAGACGAGTTACTGCATTGGAAGGGCGTGCAGAGTAAAGGTGCTGAAAGAGTGACGAGTGGCAGGAACGAAAAAGCCCGCACAGGGCGGGCCGTCTTTTGCCATTTGCTGCCTGTCGCCAAGGGTGGCAATCGACCCAATGCGGCCGGTGCGATAGTCAAAAACGCCAGAAACAGACTTTTAGTCAAACGAGTAACCAAACCGAAAATACTTCAGCCAGCAGGATGGAACAGGAATGCAGAAGACTAATCGGATTATTGCAGTGCTTCGTCAATGCCATCAAAGGCCACGATTTACCGAATAACTACTTGCTTTCCCATTCCAACCTTTTCCGGATGAGGTATAACGCTGCACAGGTAACTCAGGTTTAATTACGAGAGAACTTGTGCATAAAGGATAGAGTCATAATAGTAAAAATAATGTTGACGCAAACGCAGTTGGTATTCAGGTTCCAGATCCAACACCAAATCTGCAATATCAAGCAAGTCATCGGCGAAGTGATACCCCGTGACTGCCAAACGCGGCTTGTGGTTCTGAATCAGTTTGCGTGCGCCTCGCAATACGCCGGTCTCGTGACCTTCAACATCCATTTTGATAAACGTTGCATAATCGAGCACTTCATCGAGCGGCAAGACTTGAATTTCAGTGTTACCGTCTGAATCCAATCGACTGCCCATCGTACCTGTTTGGGAAAAACGCATGGTGGAGCGAGCATCGGACAGTGCGATATTGTGCGCCTGAAAGTTTTCCAGTTTCGCGGAGTAATTTTTTTCGAGATGAGCAAAGTTTTCAATATCAGGTTCGAAGGCGTGTATGGCTGCATACTGCCAGCGCGTGGCAGTTACGAACTTTCGAACTGTCGTTCCGACATGAGCTCCGATGTCACACAACACTTCCTTCTCACCCAGTTTAAAGGTGTCGGTGCTGCCACCAGGGTAGGACGCGAAGTACTCGTCTTCAGGACTGCACAAAATAGGCAATAAGGCAGTGCGATCAAAGTTCAATCTCAACGTCAACATGGCCAATAAGGTCTTGATGCTGAGCGGGTCTGCCAAACGCCGCGCCAGTTTACGATAGTCATCGGCACGGGCAATTGTTTGAGCGCGCATAGCGCTGGCGGTTTGATAAACGACCGGCACATCTAACACGTCCAAAACCGGAACCATATCCAGTTCCGCCATCTGTGCACGCGCTGATAACTGAGAGAAGTAACCATGCGCAAACGGCGCACTCGACATATTGACCGAAACAGCCGCGCTTTGACCGAATGCTTGGGAAACGAACACATCTGAACTCAGCACGGGCCATTCTTGCCAGTGATCGCCCTGCGCTGCATAGAGATCATCGACAAGAAAAACCCGCTTACCCTGCTCGGTCAGACGACGAGCCAGGATCGGCGCGAAGGTCAGGCCCATAAGAGAGGTAGGGGCAAGCAGATAAACATGATCGGCAGACGCCAACAGCGTTTGCGCACGAGAAGGAGGTGCGCAGGCCAGCAAAGCGTTGAAGTCATGTTCGAATTGAAGAAGGGTCGACTCGAGATTCATATTAATTATTTACGCCCATTGGGAAATTTTCATCAGGTCCGGCCGACACAGTTTTTCCACACGCCTGAATCCAGGAAAAAGAGTGTTTCTACAGAAATATTCAGTTCCTGTCGCCTGAAATTAACGACGCGCCAATACTGGGTTTTCCAGGACATCCGCCAGCTTTTTTTGAACTGCTCGCGAACTGTATCCCCCGCTTTTGCCGTAACTTTAGTGCCCACTGATTGGCAGCTGCTATCACAGCGAATCGGGTGCTCGACCAGATCAATCCGCCTGAAGGTTCTGAACCCGACTTGAACCTGTGGGCGCGAGCCTGCTCGCGAAGAACGTTTGAGCAACACGAGCATCCAGACAGCCCGCGTTATCGTTGACTTCCATCGCGAGCAGGCTCGCTCCCACAGGGCCTCTCAGGCACGGTTGCCAGGCCTCGGGGCAGTCGACAATTTCAAATCGCGACCTCGGTGGTGTTGCGCCGCACCCTGCCCCGCCGCCGTTCAAACCACAGGTAGACCACCGGCGTGGTGTAGAGCGTCAGGATCTGCGACACCGCCAGCCCGCCCACAATCGCTATGCCCAACGGCTGGCGCAATTCGGAGCCGGCACCGTGTCCGAATGCCAGCGGCACGGCGCCGAGCAAGGCCGCCAGGGAGGTCATCAGGATCGGTCGCAAACGCAGCAGGCACCCTTCGCGCACCGCATCGCGAGGCGACAGGCCCCGCTGCTGGGCCTGCAAGGTGAAGTCGACGATCATGATCGCGTTTTTCTTGACGATACCGATCAGCAGAATGATGCCGATCATCCCCAACACCGACAGGTCCTGACCGCAGAGCATCAGCGCCAGCAGCGCACCGAAACCCGCCGACGGCAAGGTCGAAATGATCGTCAGCGGGTGAATCGCGTTCTCGTACAGCACCCCCAGCACGATATAGACGGTGAGGATCGCCGCCAGAATCAGCCACGGTTGCGACTTCAAGGAATCCTGAAACGCCTGGGCAGTGCCCTGGAAGCTGCCGATCACGGTGTCGGGCATTGCCACCGCCAACGACGCCTGATTGATCGCACTCACCGCCTCGCTCAAGGCATGCCCCGGTGCGAGGTCGAACGACAAAGTGATCGCCGGAAACACGCCCTGGTGGTTAATGATGATCGGCACCTGTTCGGTCTTGACGCTAGCCAGCAGGTTCAGCGGCACCAGCGCGCCGGAACTGGCGCGGACAAACAGGTGCTCAAGGGTGGCGGTCGACGTTTGCCAGCTCGGATCGAGTTCCAGAATCACGTGGTTCTGGTCCAGCTGGGTGAACATCGTCGCAATCTGCCGTTGGCCAAAGGCGTCGTACAGCACATCGTCGATGGCCTGTACCGTCACCCCCAGACGCGCCGCCGTGGGCCGGTCGATCACCAGGGTCGACTGGGCGATGGCCTGCTGTTGGTCGGAGGTGACGTGCTGCAACTGCGGTAGGGTCTTGAGTTTTTCCAGCAGCACCCCGCTCCAGTGGTCCAGCTCGGCACTGTCCGGGTCCTGCAAGGTGTACTGGTACTGGGTCTTGCTGGCCCGTCCGCCAATCTGGATGTCCTGGTTGGCCTGCATGAACACCTTGACCCCGGACAGCACGTCAAGCTCCGGCTGCAATCGGCGGATGACCTCGGCCGCGCTGGCCGTGCGTTCGCTGAACGGCTTGAGGTTGATCATCACCTTGCCCTGGCTGACGGTCGGGTTCGGGCCGATCCAGAAGTACACCCGGGCCACGGCCGGGTCCTGACCGATGATCTCGGCGGCGCGGTTGACCTGGGCGCGCATGGCGATGGGCGAAATGTCCGCCGCCGCTTCGGCCACGCCCTGAATCAGGCCGTTGTCCTGTTGCGGGAAGAAGCCCTTGGGAATGCCGACGTACAGCACCGCCGTCGCCGCCAGCGTGGCGATGGCCACGGCCAGGGTGATGCGCTGGTGGTCCAGCACCCAATCCAGGCTGCGCCGATAGCCGTTGTGCAGGCCATCGAACACCCGCTCGCAGGCCCGGGCGAAGCGCCCCTCCTCCTGGTCGGCATGGGGTTTGAGCAGCCAGGCGCAGAGCATCGGGGTGATGGTCAGGGACACGATCCCGGACATGATGATCGCCACACTCACGGTCACCGCAAACTCGCGCATCAAGCGCCCGACAATCCCGGACATCAGCAGGATCGGCAGGAACACCGCGATCAGCGACACGGTCATCGAGACGATGGTGAACGCCACTTCGCGCAAGCCGTCGACCGCCGCTTGCAGACGTGACTTGCCCATTTCCAGGTGCCGGACGATGTTCTCCATGACCACGATGGCATCGTCCACCACGAACCCGACGGCAATCGCCAGGCCCATGATCGACAGGTTGTCGAGGCTGTAGCCCAGCAGGTACATCACCCCGAACGTCGCTACCAGCGACAGCGGAATGGTCAGGCTCGGGATCAGCGTGGCGGTGGCCTTGCGCAGGAACACAAAGATCACCACGACCACCAGGGCAATCGACAACAGCAAGGTGAACTGCATGTCATTGACCGAGGCCTCGATGGTCTGGGTCCGGTCGCCCACCACCTGCACCTGCACGTCGCGCGGCAGCGAGGCGGTCAGTTCAGGCAATTTCGCCTTGATCGTGGCGATGGTCGACAGCAGGTTGAAGCCCGGTTGCTTGTGGATGTCGACGATCACCGTGGGCTCGGCCCCCAGTTGCGCCGCTTGCTGGGTATCCTCGGCACCGTCGATCACCCGGCCCAGGTCACCGAGCTTGATCGGCATGCCGTTCTTGTAGGCGATGACCTGATCGCGGTAGTGCTGCGGGTCGAGCAGTTGATCCGTGGCACCGAGGGTGACCGAGCGGCTCTGGCCATCGAGGGTGCCCTTGGGCTGATCCAGGGTGCTGACGCCGATGACACTGCGCACATCCTCCAGGGTCAGGCCGCGTGCGGCCAGTGCATCGGGGTCGATCTGCACCCGCACCGCCGGTTTTTGCTCGCCATGGAAGTCCACCAGACCGACGCCCGGCATCTGCGACAAGCGCTGGGCAATGTAGTTGTCGGCGTAGCGATCGAGTTCCGGCAGCGTGCGCACCGGTGATGTCACCGCCAGCGACATCACGGTGCCTTCGGCCGGATTGACCTTGTTGAAAGTCGGCGCGCTGGACATGGTCTTGGGCAGGTTCGGCGTGGCGGTGTTGATCGCCGTTTGCACGTCCTGCGCGGCGCCATCGATGTCCCGCGACAGGTCGAATTGCAGCACCACCTGGGTTTTTCCCGCCGCGCTCGACGAGGTCATCGAGGTCACTTGCGGCACGGCGGCAAAGGCACGTTCCAGCGGTGTCGCCACCGACGACGCCATGGTTTCGGCACTGCCCCCGGAGAGTTTGGCGGTAACCTGGATGGTCGGGAAGTCCACCGTTGGCAGCGGTGCCACCGGCAATTGAAAGTAGGCAAAGGCGCCCAGCAGCATGACCCCGAGGGCCAGCAGGCTCAGGCCCACTCGGCGTTGAATCAGTCCGGCCAGCGCGTTCATTGGGCCACCTGCGCCAGATCGGACGTGGTGTCGGTCTTGACCGGCATCACCTTCAGCCCCGGAGCGATACGGGACTGGCCCTGCACCACCACCGTCTCCCCTGCCGCCAGCCCTTGGCGAATCCATTGCTTGCCATCCACCACGGTGCCGGCATCGACCAGGCGCGGTTGCACCCGCTGGTCGGCATCCACCACGTAGACGAAATTACCCTGACGCCCCAGTTGCACGGCATCGGCCGGTACCACGGCCACGTCCTTGCGGGTTTGCACCAGCAGCCGCGCGCTGACCAGTTCACCCGGCCAGAGTTTTGCGTCGCTATTGTCGAACTGTGCCTTGAGCTGGATCTGGCCACTGGCGGCGGTCACCTGGCTGTCGATGAAACTCAACTGGCCACGGGCGATTTCCTGTTGGCCATCGCGGGTCATCGCCACCACCTGCAAGGCGCCCTTGGCGTTCTCCTGGAGAATTTGCGCCAGTTCATCCTGAGACACAGCGAACGCGACCGAAATCGGATTCATCTGGGTAATGGTCACCAGCCCCGTGGCTTCGGCGCCATGGGCAATCGAACCGACATCCAGCAGGCGCTGGCCGGTGCGTCCGGTCAACGGCGCCTTGACCTGGGTGAACTCCAGTTGCAGGCGCGCCGCGTCCAGTGCCGCAAGATCGGCCTGCAAGGTGGCTTGCTGGGCGGCCAGTTGCGCGCGGTAAGTGTCGACATCCTGGGTCGGCCCTGCCTTGGCGGCGGCCAGTTTGCTGGCGCGGTCGAGGTTGACCTTCAGGTTGGCCACCTGCGCCTGATCCTTGGCGACCAAGGCCTGGGCCTGAGCGACCTGGGCCTGATACACCCGTGGATCAATCACCGCCAGCAGGCTGCCGGCGGTGACGGTCTGGCCTTCATTGAACAAAACTTTCTGCAGCTCGCCGTCCACCCGCACCCGCACATTGACGCTGTTGAGCGCCTGCACATTGCCGATGGCGCTGATCCAGATCGGCAAGTCCTGGCGGCTGACCTGGCTCATCTGCACCGGCACCGCACCGCTTGCGGCCATCACCGGCGCGGCATGGGCTTGCCTCACCCATTGAAAACCGCCGATGGCAGCGGCCAGCGAGAGCACCGCCAGCCCTCCGAAAATAATGCGACGACGTGGGTTCAAGGCATTCATGGGTGAGCCACCTGAGCAGAAGAATTGGATGCGAGAGCGTCGGTCGAGAAATCCCCGCCGATGGCGCGGAACAGGCCGACGGCGGCCTGCAAATGCTGGAGGCGAACCTGCAACAGCGTGTCTTCGGCCTGGTATTGGGTGCGTTCGACGATCAGCAGGGTCTGGAAATCGGTGGAGCCGAGGCGGTAGCGCACCTGCGCCAGGCGTGCCGCCTCGCGGGCCGAGTCCACGGCGGACTGGTTCAGGGCGTAGCTCTTGTCCAGTTCGCGGGCGGCGCTGAGTTGGGTTTCTACGTCCTGCAGGGCTTCGATGATCGACTCGCGATAGCTTGAGGCGAGTTCCTGTACATGGGCCTGGTCGAAATGCAGTTGGCCGTTGAGCTGACCGCCGGCGAACAACGGTTGGCTGATCGTGCCGATGGCGCTCCAGATCTGCCCGCCGGCCAACGTGTCGATGCCGCCCAGCAGGTCAAGCGACAGGTTCGGCAGAAACGCGGCGCGGGCGACGCCGACATCGAAGTTGGCGGACTTCAGGCGCGCCTCGGCCGCCTGAATGTCCGGGCGCTGGCGCAGCAGGCCAATCGGCAGGCCGGTGGCCGGCTGCGGTACTTGCAGGGCGTTCAAGCCGTCGCCTTTCACGGTAAACCCTTCAGGTGGGGCACCGACCAGCACGGCCAACTGATACAACGCCAGATTCCGCTGCTGACGCAGGGGTGGCATCGCCGCTTCGAATGTCTGCATGGCATTGCGCTGCTGCTCGACTTCGAGGTTCGACACCGCGCCCTGACTGGCCTGGACCTGCACCAGCTCCAGCACTTGCCGCGCATCGTCGGCAATGGACTGGGCCAGCCGCAGTCGATCCGAGAGCGACAACACCTCGAAATAGCGGTCGGCAATGCTCGCACCCAGGCTCATGCGCAGGGTTTGCGCATCAAACACCGTGGCATTGGCCAAGGCGTCGGCGGAATCCGCCGCTGCGCGCTGCTTGCCCCAGAAGTCGACCTCGTAGGTGGCTTCGGCAAACACACTTCGTTTTTCCGTGGTGCCGTAGTTGTTCTGCCGCTGGTAATTGCCGCCCAGGTTCAACGCCGGGTATTGCGCAGCACCCGCCACCTGCGCCGACGCGCGGGCCTCATCGATACGGCTGACCGCCGCCTTGAGGGTGTAGTTGGAGGCCAGGCCACGGGATATCAGTTGATCCAGTTCGGCGCTGTGAAACTCGCGCCACCACTGGCCGCCCTTGGCCGCCGGGCTGTCGGCCGGGCCATTGAACTGCTGCGCCAGGGGCAGCTCGGGTTGCCGGTAGGTCGGCACCATCGAACAGCCGCCCAGCATCAGCACGCCGAGCAGCGTCAACGAAACGCTTGAAAAACACGCACCGCGCCTGCTGCGCGCCACCAGGGTTGAAACCGACATGGGCAAGCTATCCCCGCTAAAGCCACTGTGGAGCGATCCACGAATGGGGCGAAGATAGCGAGGGGTGCCTGCCAGAGCGTTCGCCGGCAGATAAACTTTTTTTTAGCCTTCTACCGGCGACACCTCGAAGCTGTAGCCGGCGCCGGGCACGGTGCGGATCAGCGAGTGGTCAAAACCTTCATCGAGTTTGCGCCGCAAGCGATGGATGTGTTTGTCGATGACGTTGTCGTTGGGGTCGAAGTCGTAGTCCCAGGCGCTGTCGAGCAGCATGTCGCGGGTCACCACCTGACCGCTGTGGCGCATGAGTTTCTCCAGCAACAGCGCTTCGCGATGCTGCAAGGCAATCACCCGGCCCTGGCGCACCGCGGTGCGTGTGGCGCAATCAAGCTGCAACTCGCCCACCTGCAGTTGCCGCGCCGCGCCGGCCACCGGATCGCGCCCGCGCAACAAGGCATCGAGCCTGGCCAGCACTTCGGCGAACGCATAGGGCTTGGCCAGATAGTCATCGCAACCGGCCTGCAGGCCTTCGACCTTGTCGAGGGTGGACGCCTGGGCGCTGAGCATCAGAATCGGCACCCGCAATTGCTGCTTGCGCACCGCCTTGATCAGGCCGATACCGTCGAGGCCGGGCAAGCGGCGGTCGACGATCAGCACGTCATGGATTTGCTCCAGGGCCATGCCCAGACCACTGTTGCCATCGCTGGCGATATCGACGACGTGACCGCTTTCACTCAAGCCGCGCAGCAGGTACGCGGCTGTCTGGGCGTCGTCTTCAACCACAAGAATGCGCACGGCGGCATCTCCACACATCAAACCTAAACTTTTGTTTAACTGGCGGGAACGTGGCGCCGCCAGCAGCTTTGTCACACTATGACATCTCTGCCCGACCAAGTGAGCGGTTGAACTGCCATGACCCATGTTCTGGTCGTCGAAGACGACTTGCCTACCTGCCGCGAAATCGAAGCCGCCCTGTGTGACCATGGCTTCACCGTAAGCTGCGTCCACAACGGTCGCGAAGGCCTGCTCAAGGCCTTGAGCGAGCCGTTCGACCTGATCGTCCTGGACCGCATGTTGCCCGGCGGCCTCGACGGGCTTGGCGTGCTCACCGCCTTGCGCGCCGCGAGTGTCAGCACCCCGGTGCTGATCCTCAGTGCCTTGAGTGCCTTGGATGAGCGCGTTCGCGGCCTGCGCGCGGGCGGTGATGACTACCTGACCAAGCCCTTCGAATTCATCGAGCTGACCGCACGCCTGGATGCCTTGAACCGGCGCCGCGCCGAACCGGTGGTCGAAGCTCGGGAAACGCGTTTGCGCGTTGGCAATCTGGACATCGACCTGCTGAGCCGCACGGTCCGGCGTGGTGAGCGGGTCATTGATCTGGTGCCCCGGGAGTACGCGCTGCTGGAGCACCTGATGCGCCATGCCGGGCAGGTGGTCACGCGCACCATGCTGTTCGAAGCGGTGTGGAACTACGCCTACGACGAGCGCACCAACGTCATTGAAGTCCACATGGGCCGCTTGCGGCGCAAGATCGATGGCGAAGATGAACCGTCGATGATCCATACCATTCGTGGAGCCGGTTATGTCCTCCGTTCGCCTGAGTGAGATCCCGCGCACCATCAGCTTTCGCACCGGCCTGCTGTTTCTCGGGTTGTTCGGCTGCTCGTTCCTGGCGCTGTTCGGCTATGTCTATTGGCAAACGGCGTTCTACCTGAAAACCGAAGCCGACACCGCCCTGTATCGCCAGGTGGAAAACCGCAGCGCCCAGGACCCCGAGTTGCAACTGCGGGAAATCCGCAACCACGCCGAACAGGATGTCGAAGCGCGCCTGCCCCACAGCCTGTTCGACGCACAGGGCCGGTTCATGGCCGGGGCCATCCAGCAATTGCCGCCCTTCTCCGCCTACGACAAGCCCCAGGAGTTCGACTGGCGCAAGCCCAACGGTCGCCAACGCCCGATTCGCTTCATCGTCCATCGCCTGGACGATGGCAAGACCTTGCTGGTGGCCCAGGACATCCATGACATCCGCGAATTCGACGAACTGCTGATCAAGGCGCTGGTGTCCGGCGGCGTGCTGTTGCTGGTGGTCGGCCTGTTTGGCGCCGTGGCGCTGGGCTATTCGGCGCACCGGCGACTGGACAAGGTCAGTCGCTCGATCAAGGGCATCATTGAAGGCGACTTGACCGGCCGACTGCCGATCCAGGGCACCAACGACGACATCGACCGCCTGGCCTCGGTGGTCAACGGCATGCTCGATGAACTGGAACGTTTGATGAGCGAGGTCAAGGGCGTGTGCGACGACATCGCCCACGACCTGCGCACCCCGCTGACCCGCCTGATCGCCGGCCTTGAGCGCACCCAGCGACGCGGCCTGGATGAAGCGCAATACGCCGCCAGCATCGATGCGGCGCTGAACGAGGCCAAGGCCCTGTTGCTGACCTTCAAGGCCTTGCTGCGCATCTCGGAAATTGAAAACAGCGCGCGCCGCAGTCACTTCGCCTCGCTGGACCTGAACCTGATCAGCGCCGATGCCGCCGAACTCTATGAACCCCTGGCCGAGGAGCGCGGCATCAGCCTCACGCTTAACGAAAGCCCGTCGCCCGCGATCATCGCAGGCGACGCCCAACTGTTGTTCGACGCGATCTGCAACTTGCTGGACAACGCCATCAAGTTTTGCCCCGACCATAGCCGCGTGAACCTGTCGGTGATCGCCGATCACGGCACCGTCGGCATTCGGGTCACGGACAACGGACCGGGCATTGCCCAGGGTGAGCGCGAAGCCGTGTTGCGAAGGCTGTATCGCGCCGAGTCGAGCCGACACACGCCGGGCAATGGCCTGGGCTTGAGCATGGTCTCGGCTGTCGCGCGCCTGCACGACCTGAAACTGACCGTCGGTGACGCGGCGCCTGGCTGTCGCATCGATCTGCTGGGCAAGGCAGCGTCGACAGGCACCTCCGTGCCCCATGGCCTTGGCTGACTGACGCCCCGCCATCGCGAGCAAGCCCGCCCCCAGCGTTGATTATGGTTCTACGCAAACCCCGTGTGCGAAGAAGCCCACTTTGTAGGAGCAAGGCTTGCCCGCGATGGCGTCGGTAAGGTTTTCATCGCGAGCAAGCTCGCTCGCCACAGGAATGGGTACGTCTGAAGATCGACATAAGTGAACAGCATTAACCCCTATCCCCCTTTTCGTCTTCACAAGAACCAGGCCCACCGCCAACCTGTCGAAAAGTTCATGTTGCGGCGAACAGGGCGAAAGGCAGTGAGCTTCAAGATGAGTCCAGGCCAACAAACACTGTGTTGCTTCAACTCACTACTGGAGAACACCCATGAACAGCCTTAAAGCCCTTTTGATCCTGACCCTGATGACTGCCTCTGTCGCCGCCATGGCAGAAGGCGGTGGCGATACCGTGATGGCCAGGATGGAAGCCGCCCGGGCAACCGCCATGACCGCGTATCAACAGTCAGACGCTGCCACGGCGACCGCCACCGCCAGCAACCAGAACGCGTCTTCCAACGACGTCTCGCGCTCGAACTGAAGGGGCTCATGCCCCGTCAAGTTTGAGCAATCCTGCGCGGTATCGGTTAAATCATCGAGGCACAACAGGTCATGAACCGTCCAACTCCCACGACAGCCAACTACAGCATTGTGCTGGTCAACTACAAATCCCTTGAACTGACCAAAACCTGTCTCACGCTTCTACAGGAGGCGCTGCGCGACACAGGTGTGCCGGTGATTGTGGTGGATAACCAATCCAACGATGCCAGCATCGAGTACTTGCGCACGCTGGACTGGATTGAACTGATCGAGCGCACACCCCTAGGCCCCGAAGCGGGAAACCTTGCCCATGGCCGGGCACTGGATCTCGCTTTGGCACGGGTCGAAACCGACTATGTGTTTCTGCTGCACACCGATACCTTCATCTACGATCCGACCGTCTTCGCCATGATGCTCGACCAATGTACCGGGCAGCACCCGGTGGCCACCGTCGGCTGCCTGGAGCAACTGGACCGGGGCGTCGTTCGTTCGGCCTGGCGCCTGGCCTCGCGGTTCTGCAAGCACTACACCCGACGGAGCCTGTTGGCACTCGGCATGGCGGCAAGAGCGCCCAAGCCGTATCGGGAAAAACACCTGAAGAGCTTTTGCACGCTCTGGAATGTGGCGCTCATCAGGCAACACGGTTTTCACTTTCAAATGGACGGGCGAAATCCCGGTTATGAATTGCAGGATCGAATGACTGCCCTGGGCTACCAGGTGCGTTTGATTGCGCCACGCAAGCTGTTCCAGTACCTGGATCACATTCAAAGCGGCACCGTATCGGCCATGGGCGGGTATGCCCGCAATCACCGAAGGGTACGGATGTACGAGCAGATCACCCAGGGAAAAAACCTGAGAGCCTGTTGAATTGGTCAGCGCACGCGCCTCGATCCACCCTGAACGATCTGAACCTGAACCTGTAGGAGCGAGCATGCTCGCGATGGACGACAGAACACCGCGGGGTGTCAGGCTGCCAGCGTCATCGTTGACCTCCATCGCGAGCGTGCTCGCTCCTACAGAGGTCCGCGTCAATCCTGTAGGAGCGAGCCTGCTCGCGATGGACGACAGAACACCACTGGGTGTCAGGCTGTCCGCGTTATCGTTGACCTCCATCGCGAGCAGGCTCGCTCCCACAGGGGGGGGGTCAGCGTTGCACCTCTCAGGCCGATTTCAACGCAAACCGCGATACCGGGCGGCTCAGGCCGTAATGTTCGCGCAGCGTCGTCCCCGCATATTCCTCGCGAAACAACCCACGCTGGCGCAGGATCGGCAGCACCTCATCAAGGAACACTTCAAAGCCATCAGGGAACGCTGGCGGCATCACGTTGAAACCGTCAGCAGCACCGCTACGGAACCACTGTTCGATCAGGTCGGCGATCTGCACCGGCGTGCCCACCGGCACCCAATGCCCGCGAGCGCCAGCCAGGCGGTTGATCAGTTGGCGCAGGGTCGGCTGCTCGCGGTCGACGATGTCGATGACCAGCTTGAAGCGACTGGCCTGACTCTCGCCGCCGTCAAAGTTGACCAGGTGGCGCGGGAATGGTGCATCCAGGTCCTGGCCCGACAGGTCGACACCCAACAGCCGACGCAGCTGGCCCAGCGCAACATGAGGCAGTACCAGCTCGTTGAGTTCATCGAACTTGCGCTGGGCCTCGGCTTCAGTGCTGCCGATGTACGGGCTGATGCCCGGGAGGATTTTCAGCTGCCGAGGGTCGCGCCCCACTGCCCTCGCCCGCGCCCTGATGTCGTTGGCGAATTCGGTCGCGCTCTCCAGCGTCTGGTGCGCGGTGAAGATCGCTTCGGCATGCCTTGAGGCGAAATCACGACCATCCTCGGAAGAACCGGCCTGCACCTGCACCGGTCGCCCTTGCGGTGAACGTGGCGAGTTGAACGGCCCCTTGACCCGGTAGTGCGTGCCGACGTGGTTGATCGAGTGCACTTTCGCACCGTTGGCAAACACCCCGGCGGCCTTGTCCAGCACCAGCGCATCGTCCTCCCAGCTGTCCCACAGGTCGCCCACCACCTGCACGAATTCTTCGGCCTTGGCATAGCGATCATGGGCCGGCGGATGCTGGTCCAGACCGAAGTTGGCGGCGGCAGCGGCCAGGGAGGTGGTGACGATGTTCCAGCCCGCACGGCCCTTGCTCAAGTGGTCCAGCGCGCTGAACGAGCGGGCCAGGTTGTAGGGCTCGCTGTAGGTGGTGCTGGCCGTGGCGATCAGGCCGATGCGCTGGGTCACCGCCGCAATCGCCGCCAGCCAGGTCACCGGCTCGAAACGAATGCGCAGGCCTTCGCGGTCGCTTTCGGCCAGGGACGGCGAATCGGCGAAGAAAATCGCATCGAGCTTTTCCCGCTCGGCACGTTGCGCCAGCTGTTGGTAGTGACCGATGTCCATGGACGCTTCCGGCACCGACTGCGGATGACGCCAGGCGGCTTCGTGATGGCCGTTGGGGTAGATGAAGAGGTTGAGGCTGAGCTGGCGTTCGGACATTTCCACTCCTTGAAAAATAGACATTTAAAAGAGGACGACAAGCGACTCAATGCAACTCCGCAAAGTCGCTCAACACGTCATCGCGCAGGGCGATGAAACGGCTGTCGCTGCGGTTGCGCGGACGCGGCAGATCGACGTCGACAATCCGCCGGATGCGCCCCGGATTGGGTTGCATCACCACCACCCGATCGCCGAGGAACACCGCCTCGTCGACATCGTGGGTCACCAGGATCATGGTGATTTTTTCCTTGGCCCAGATGTTCTGCAGCTCCCCCTGCAGGCGCGCACGGGTCAAGGCATCAAGGGCGCCCAGCGGTTCATCCAGCAACAGCACGCTCGGGCGATTGACCAGCCCGCGGGCGATGGCCACGCGTTGGGCCATGCCGCCGGAAATCTGATGCGGGTAGGACTCGATGAAGTCCTGCAGGCCGACCAGTTCGATGTGCTCGCGCACGGTATCGCGCTTCTGCCCGGCGCTCAGGGGCGAGTTCTTCAGGCCCACGGCGACGTTCTGTTCGACATTGAGCCAGGGGAACAAACGGTGATCCTGAAACACGATGCCTCGCTCCAGGCCCGTGCCCTTGATGGGTTGGCCATTGAGCAGGATGCGCCCGTCAAATTCTTCGTCCAGGCCGAGGATCAGTCGCAGCAACGTGGATTTTCCGCAGCCGCTGGCGCCGACGATGCTGATGAACTCGCCGGGGGCGATGTCCAGGTGAATGTTGTCCAGCACCTGCAATTGCGTCGAACTGCCGGGTTTGGAGCTGAAGCGCTTGCTGATGTGTTCCAGGGTCAGGCCGTTGCTCATTTTTGCGATCCTTTTCTAAGGGGTTGCGATGCCGTACAAGCGCTGCATCCGCCGCTCGAGTGTCCGGGCCAGGGCATTGAGACCCCAGCCCACCAGGCCAATCACCACCATGCCAAACAGCACCAGGTCCATCATGAAATGCTCGCTGCCATCGATCAGCGTGTTGCCGATCCCCTCCCCGGACACCAGCAGGTACTCAGCGCCGATGGTCGCCAGCCAGCTGTAGACCAGCGCCAGGTACAGCCCGGTGAAAATCGACGGCAAGGCGGCGGGCAGCATCACCCCGATAATGGTTTGCCAACGGCTGAAGCCGTACACCCGCGCCACTTCCAGCAGGCTGGGCGGGACGTTGCGCAAACCGTCGCAGGTGTTGACCACCACCGGCACCAGCGCGGCCAGTGACAGGAACACCACCTTGGCCACGTCGCCCAGGCCGAACCACACCGAGATCAGTGGGATCCAGGCGAACAGGGAGATTTGCTTGAAGGTGTTGAAACTCGGACCCACTAAACGCTCGAAATGTCGGGAAAGCCCCAGCAGGCAACCCAGTACCAGGCCCAGCGCGGTACCGATGAAAAAACCACTGAGATTGCGCGCCAGACTCGCGGAAATCGCCCGCCAGAATTTGTCCGAGGTGATCTGATCCCAGGCCGTCGCCGCGACTTTTTCCGGCGAAACGAACAATCCCGATTCGCTCCAGCCCTGATTCGAAGCCAGCCACCACAGGGCAACCACTGAGATGGGCAAGACCCACCCGCGATAACGGTGACTGCCGCCTCTGGATGTCAACGTCGCACTCATGACAGGCACCCTCCCACCGTTGGCCGCCCGCGATTGAGGCGCTTCTCTGCATAGTCGAAACCGCGATCGATCAGCAGGCCGAGCGTCCCCACCACCACGACGGCGGCGATTACCAAATCCAGTTGAAACAGCTGGCGCCCATAGACGATCAGGTAACCCAGCCCTTCACTCGACGCCACCAACTCGACCACCACCAGCGACAGCCACGCCTTGGTGAAGCCCAGGCGAAACCCGGTAAACAGTGTCGGGATCGCCGCCGGCAGGACAATGGAGGTCACGCTTTGTCGCCGGCTGAAGCCGTAGGTCCGCCCGACTTCCAGCAAGTTTTTGGGCGCCTGACGGAACGCCTGCAAGGTACACAGGGTAATCGGCACCAGCGCGGCCTTGGCAATCAGCACGTACTTGAGCGTCTCGCCGATGCCGAACAGCAGCAAGGCGAACGGCAGCCAGCCCAGCACCGGAATCTGTACCAGTGCGTTGAAGGTCGGCAGCAGATAATCCTCCAGCGTCCGCGACAGCCCCATGGCCAGGCCCAGCGCCACGCCAAGCAAGGCGCCGAGACTGAACCCCACGACCACCCGTTGCAGGCTGGCCGAGGCGTTCATCCACAGATCGCCGCTGCCGACCAGATCCGACAGCGCCTGATAAACATAGGCTGGCGGTGGCAGCACCTGCTCTGACAGCCAGCCCCGCTCCACCCCCAGGTACCACACACCCAACAACAGCAGCGGCAACAGCCAGGGCAAGGCCTTGTCACCCAGACTCAGGGACCACGCCCGCGTGCGCGGCACCTCGACCTTGCGCACCGGGCGCGCGGGCGCCGGTGGCAGACGTTTGACGTTGTCGCTCGGCAACGCCGGCGCCCCATACTTCTCCAGTCTTGCGGTCTGTGCCCTGGCCATGTGCCTAGCTCCCTTGCTTGCTGGTCGTCGCGGCCGCTACCGCATTACCCGCCGGTTGCTTGCCGTCCGGACCGTAAGGCGTCCAGTAGTTTTCCAGGCCCTTGGCCTTGAGGGATTTCTGCAAGTAGCTGCTCTCGAACCAGCCATCGAGCGAGACCGGGCGGCGGATGAGTTTTTCTTCCTTGGCCTGATCCGCCACGGCCTGATAGCGGCTGATCAGGAAGTTGTCGACCAGCGGCGAAGCCCTGTCCCTGAGCGGCACCCCGGTGAAGTCGGCGCGCAGTGAACTGGCCGGGTCATTGCTTTTGGCCCATTCAGCGAAGACGTCGTCGCGATGGCTCTCGTCCGAGGTCCATTTCGCCGCGTCCACCAGCGTGTCGACGACCTTTTGCACCTTGTCCGGATTGGCTTTTTCATAGTCGCCACGAACCACCAGCGCGGTCTGACGGGTGTAGCGCACGTCCTGCTGGGGGTTGTCGTACACGATGTCGATCAGGCCCTGGTCACGCAGCTTGAACAACTCGCGCCCGCCGAACGCGGCATCCACGCCGTTGGAAATCAGTGCCGCCTGGGAGCTGCCGGTGTCGAGGTTGATCGCCTTGATATCGCGTTCGGTCAGCCCGTGTTCCGCCAGCAGATTGATCATCACCAGATGACCGTTGGTGCCGCGGAAGATCGCGACCTTCTTGCCTTTGAGGTCCTCGATGGTTTTCAAGGGGGAGCCCTTGGGCACCGCCAGATACAGGTTGGCGCGCACCCCCAGTGCCGCCAGCAATTTGGTGTCCAGTCCGTTGGAACGCCCGACCACCGCCGGCAGGTCGCCCTGGTAGGCGAAGTCCAGTTGCTGGTTGGAGAAGGCCTCGTTGACCGCAGGCCCCGCCCCTTTGAAGAAGAACCACTGCACTTCGGTGCCGGTCCCGGCGAAGGCTTTCTCCAACAGTTGCTGGTTACGCACGATGCCCAGGGTCGAGCCGCTGAAGGTCACCGGATCACCGCCACCGGCGGTTGCGACACCGATGCGCAACACGTCGGCCTCGGCTACAGGCACTGCGAGAACCGCCGCCAGTGCCGCAGCGATACCACCTTTTTTAAGCAAACGAATGCCATTGAGCTTCATGTCAGCCTTCCTTGTACCAATGAGAGTTGCGGGTCAGGCGGCGAGGTGTTTTTTGTCGGCTTCGGTTTTCGGCGAGCGCGCGTCCGGGCTCGGCAGCAGCGCCTGGCTCAGGCGACCGTCCACCCCTACCGGCACATCACCGTCGATGGTGGTGCGACGCACGATACGCGGGGCATCGCCGTAATCGTTGATCGCGATGTGCTGGGTGGCGCGGTTGTCCCAGATCACCACATCGCCTTCCTGCCAGCGCCAGCGCACGGTGTTGTCGACATGGGTGATTCGATCGTGGAACAGGCGGATCAGTTGTTTGGAATCGCTGGTACTTACGCCTTGAATTTGTTTGACGAAGTGCCCCAACAACAAACTTCTTTCACCCGACTCCGGATGAACTCGCACTAATGGATGTTCGGTTTCGTAAATTTCGGCCGTGAACTGTTCGCGATAACGTTTTAGTCCGGATTCATCGGTATTACGCGGTGCGGCGTAGTCATACAAGTTGGTGTGCAAGGCGCGAAGATTGTCTGCCAGTTGTTTTAACGGCTCGGGTAAGTCGGCATAAGCGGCGGCGGTATTGGCCCAGACCGTGTCGCCGCCGTAAGGAGGAATAACCACACCGCGCAAGATGGAAATCTTCGGGTAATTGGCCACGAAGGTCACATCGGTGTGCCAGGAATTGGCCCGGGTTTCCTTGGCGTCCAGGTGCAGAATCGCGGCGCCCTGCTCGGCGGAACGCACGGTCGGGTGCGGGACCTGATCGCCGAAACGACGGGAAAAAGCTTCGTGTTGTGCGTCGTCCAGATGCTGGTCGCGAAAGAACAGTACCTTGTATTTCAGCAGTGCCTGATTAATGAACTCGAAGTCTTCGGCGCTGATATCTCCCCCCAACTTCACCCCTTCCAGTTGTGCCCCAATTCGACCAGCCACCGGTTTGATTTGAATAGTCATCGAGCTACCTCCTGTCTCACGAGTTGTTGTGGGACAGATCATAAAGACATAAAAGCAGTGATGACTAATCACAAATTATTCTAAAGATAGAATAAGGGCCATATAACAATCACGCTGTTAACTTCAGCTAAAAAACATAAGCCACAAGTTATTAGCTAATAACTTATAAACAAATAACCCAACACTGTGGGAGCGAGCCTGCTCGCGATGGTCGTCAACGATAACGCGGGGCCAATTGATTCCCCGCGGCGCCTGTGCCTCCATCGCGAGCAGGCTCGCTCCTACAGGTTCTTCGTCGACCTCCAATCGTTCATCCCACAGAATCTGGGGATCTCATTTGAAGAAATGGCTGGGTGCGGTCCCGAACTGTTTCTTGAACATGGTGCTGAACGCACTCGGGCTGTCGTATCCCAACACCCCCGCCACATCGATGATTTTCTCCCCCTGCGCAATGCGCTCCAGTGCCGACAGCAACCGGGCCTGCTGACGCCATTGGCCGAAGGTCATGCCGGTTTCCCTGTGGAACAGGCGCTGGATGGTCTTGGCGTCCAGGCTCAGTCGCTCGCTCCAATCCGCCAGGGTCGAGCTGTCCCCGAGGTCCTCGCGCAGGGCCGCACAGATGACCTGGATACGCTGATCGCCCGGTTGCGGCAGGTGCAGCGGCAAGGTCGGCAGCAGGGTCAGTTCGTCGACGATCAAACGCATGATCCGCGCCTCCCGGGAATCTTCGTCGACGGGACCTGCAATGCTCACCGAGGTCTTGATCAACTCGCTCAACAGCGCCGAGATGCTCACCGCCCGGGTCTCGTCTGGCAGCTGCGGAAAGTACTCCGGTCGCACGAACACGCTGCGCATTTTCAAGGCCCCCACGCAGCGAATCGAGTGCACGTGGCCGCAGGGCATCCAGATCCCACGACTGGGCGGCACCGTCCATTGGTTCAAGCCCGAATGCACCACCATCACGCCCTCGATGGCGTAGATCAACTGGTGCTTGGCATGGCTGTGGGGCTCGATGAACCAGTTCTCCGGGTAATCGGTGGCGCTGGTGCACACCGGCCAATCCACTTCGTCCATGGCCAGCAGGAATTCTTCGAGTGATTTATTCATGATGCCCTTTTTAAGAAGGTCTTTGCCCCAATTGCGCGAGACAGGCAATTTTGCGAAATCTAGCATAGCCGCTGATCCAAGCAATGCCCCTTCTCCCCAGCCCGGATGATGTGCGATGTCCTCACTGACAACCCCTTCGACCACCGCTTCGGTGGCCAACCAGACCAGCCCCTTGGTGATGCGCGTAATCGGTGCCTGCGCCCTGGCACACCTGATCAACGACCTGATCCAGGCGGTGCTGCCGTCGATCTACCCGATGCTCAAGGCCAACTACGGCCTGAGCTTCACCCAGGTCGGCCTGATCACCCTGACCTTCCAGCTCACCGCCTCCCTGCTGCAACCCTGGGTCGGCTACCACACCGACCGCCATCCCAAGCCCTGGCTGTTGCCGGCGGGGATGGTCTGCACCCTGATCGGCATCCTGATGCTGGCGTTCGTCGGCAGCTTCCCGGCGATTCTCGTGGCCTCGGCGCTGGTGGGGATCGGCTCCTCGACCTTCCACCCGGAAACCTCGCGCGTCGCGCGGCTGGCCTCGGGCGGTCGCTACGGTCTGGCGCAATCGACCTTCCAGGTCGGCGGCAACGCCGGTACCGCCTTCGGCCCGTTGCTGGCGGCGGCGATCATCATTCCCTACGGCCAGGGGCACGTGGCCTGGTTCGGCCTCTTTGCGGTGTTCGCCATCCTGGTGCTGTTCGGCCTGAGCCGCTGGTACCGCGCGCACCTGAACCTGTTCAAGCTCAAGCAAGGCGGCAAGGCCACCCACGGCCTGTCCAGACAACGGGTGACCTTCGCCCTGGTGGTGCTGGCGCTGCTGGTGTTCTCCAAGTACTTCTACATGTCCAGCTTCACCAGCTACTTCACCTTCTACCTGATCGAGAAGTTCGACCTGTCGGTGGCCAGTTCCCAGCTGTACCTGTTCCTGTTCCTCGGCTCGGTGGCGGCCGGTACCTTCTTCGGTGGCCCGATCGGCGACAAGATCGGCCGTAAAAAGGTGATCTGGTTTTCCATTCTTGGCGCAGCGCCCTTCACCCTCGCCCTGCCCTATGTCGACCTGTTCTGGACCAGCGTGCTGAGCGTGATCATCGGCTTCATCCTCGCCTCGGCGTTCTCCGCCATCGTGGTGTTCGCCCAGGAACTGGTGCCGGGCAACGTCGGCATGATCGCCGGTGTGTTCTTCGGCCTGATGTTCGGTTTCGGCGGCATCGGCGCCGCACTGCTGGGGCACCTGGCGGACATCCACGGCATCGAATACGTCTACACGCTGTGCTCCTACCTGCCGCTGCTGGGCATCCTGACCATCCTGCTGCCGTCGACCAAAGGCGTGTAAAAGGGAGCGATCCGACGAGGACGGGCCACCCGCCAGTGGCCTATCCTGTTGATTCAACCCATCACGTCGGTCGCCACCATGTACGCCCCGGAAACCAGCCTGCTGCAAAGCTGGCAGTACAACGCCCAAGCCTGGATCGAAGCCGTGCGCAGCGGCGCCATTGAAAGTCGCCAGCAAGTCACCGACCGGGCGATCCTGCTGGCCATTCAGAGTCGCCAGCCGCAGCGTGTGCTCGACCTGGGCTGCGGTGAAGGCTGGCTGTTGCGCGCACTGGCGGAGCGCGGTATCGAGGCGATCGGGGTGGACGGCGACGCGACGCTGGTCGAGGCGGCGCGCACGGCAGGTGCCTCGACAGTGCATCTGGCGAGTTATGAAGCGCTGGCCGAAGCGCAGGTCGACATCGGCCGGGACTACGATGTGATCTGCGCCAATTTCGCCTTGCTGCACCAGGACATCATCCCCCTGCTCGCCGCCATGAACGCCCTGCTCGCCCCCGACGGCGCGCTGGTGATCCAGACGCTGCATCCGTGGACCGCCGCCGCGGGCGATTATCAGGATGGCTGGCGGGAAGAGACCTTCGCCAGCTTCAAGGGCCAATGGCAGCCCATGCCGTGGTACATGCGCACCCTGTCCAGCTGGATCAGGGCGCTGGACATGGCCGGCCTGCAACTGGCCGAACTGCAAGAGCCCCAGCACCCGCAAAGCCCGGTGCCGCAGTCGCTGCTGCTGGTGGCCGAAGCCCACCCCCATCCGCTGTAGGAGCGAGCCTGCTCGCGATGGAGGCACAGACGCCGCGGGGTATCAGGCCTCCAGCGTTATCGTTCACGACCATCGCGAGCAGGCTCGCTCCTACAAGGGCTCACACATCAGGAGAACACCATGCGCAAGCTCGTCGTTGCCGCGTTCATGTCGATTGATGGCGTCATGCAGGCCCCCGGCGGCCCCGAGGAAGACCGCAGCGACGGCTTCCGCTTCGGCGGCTGGATCGTGCCCTACGCCGACCCGGTGTCCGGCGAGGCGGTGATGGACCTGTTCGCCCAGCCGTTCGAATTGCTGCTGGGGCGCCGCACCTATGACATCTTCGCGGGGTATTGGCCGCAGATTAAGGCCGACGCGCAAAACCCCATTGCCGACCTGTTCAACGCCGTCCCAAAACACGTGGCCACCCATCGACCGGACTCACTCACCTGGCACAACAGCCAGGCACTGGATGCCGATCCCGTCGACGCCGTGCGCGCGCTCAAACAGCAGAACGGTTCGCTCTTGCTGACCCAAGGCAGCGGCGATCTGGTGCGCCAGCTGCTGGCGGCAGGGTTGGTGGATGAACTGCGGTTGATGATTCACCCCGTGCTGCTCGGACGCGGCAAGCGCTTTTTTGGTGATGATGCGCAGCCGTCGGCCTTTACCCTGGAGCACTCCATCACCACCCCTGGCGGCGTGCTGGTTGCACGGTACGTGCGCAGCGGCGAAGTGCAAACCGGCAGCTTCGGGTAATACCTGATGCAACACCACCCCCTGTAGGAGCGAGCCTGCTCGCGATGGTCGTTAACGATAACGCTGGCGACCTGACACCCCGTGGTGCTCTTGCGTTCATCGCGAGCAGGCTCGCTCCTACAGGGTCTGCGGCTGGCTCAACCCGAGGTGCTCATCAATATCGCCCAAGCCTCAGCCGTGAAGCTGTAGCTCTTGTCCTCGCGATAATCGATGACCCGTTCTTCGCACAACCGCTTCAACACTTCGCGCACGCTGATGAACGAACATTCCACCGCCGATGACACCAGCCACGCATGGGTGCCGTTCACGCCGATGGTACGGCCCTCCCTCGCGGCGACCAGCAGGGCGTCGATGACCTTGAGGCGGATCAGGCTGGTGCGCAGGCCATAAAAGCCCAGCAGCTCGCGGATCGGTTTATTGCTTTTGCGCTCCATTGCACAGGGTTGATGAACGGTCGTTGCCAGACGGTCGTACATGCGAAAAGTCCTTTTCGAAAACGTTTTTTTTGTTTGCCTCTCAACGCACATCTTCCAGGGCGCCGACCGAGCGACGCTGACGCAGTCGCTCGGCCAGCGTCAGCACCGAAACGAAAAACACCGGCACAAACAACACCCCGAGCACCGTCGCCGCCAGCATCCCGCCGATCACCCCGGTGCCGATCGCCCGCTGGCTGGCAGCGCCCGCCCCGGTGGCCAGCGCCATTGGCACCACGCCCAGAATGAACGCCAGTGAAGTCATGACAATCGGCCGAAACCGCAGGCGCGCGGCCTCCGCGGCCGCTTGCGCCAGGCTGGCCCCTTGAGCGTGCAGCGCCCGGGCGAACTCGACGATCAGGATCGCGTTCTTCGCCGCAAGGCCGATGATGGTGATCAGCCCCACCTTGAAATACACGTCATTGGGCAGGCCCACCACCGTCACCGCCGCCACCGAGCCGAGCATGCCGATCGGCACGATCAGCAGCACGGCAAAGGGAATCGCCCAGCTCTCATACAGTGCCACCAGCACCAGCAACACCATGGTCAGCGACAGGCCCACCAGCAGCGGCACCTGATCGCTGGCCTGTTGTTCCTGCAACGACAGGCCGGACCACTCCAGGCTGAATCCGGCCGGCAACTGGCGGGCGATTTTTTGCAGCTCTTCCATGGCCTGCCCGCTGCTGTAGCCCGGCGCGGGTTCGCCGGAGAAACGCAACGACGCCGAGCCGTTGTAGCGGCCGATCTGCAACGGCCCGACCTGCCACTCGAAACGGCTGAAGGTTTCCAGCGGCACCAGCCGACCCTGACGATTGGGCACTTGCAGGCGCAACAGCGCTTCCGGGGTCTGCCGGCTGCCGCCGTCGGCCTGGACGATCACCCGTTGCATGCGCCCCTGATTGGCGAATTCGTTGATTTCTTCTGAGCCCAGCGCCGAAGACAGTGCCGCGCTGATCACGTCAAAACTGACGCCCAGGGCCTCGGCCTTTTCCCGGTCGATGCTGACCTTGATCTGCGGCGCATCGGCCAGGCCATCCTCGCTCAGGTGACCGATCACCTTCGAGGCCTTGGCCGCCTCGAACAGCTGACTGCGCGCCGCAAGCAGCGCTTCGTGCCCCTGCCCCGCCAGATCCTGCAAGCGCAGATCAAAACCGCTGGCGGTGCCCAGGCCATCCACCGGTGGCGGCACCAC
Source organism: Pseudomonas putida (assembly GCF_003228315.1). NCBI lineage: Bacteria > Pseudomonadati > Pseudomonadota > Gammaproteobacteria > Pseudomonadales > Pseudomonadaceae > Pseudomonas > Pseudomonas putida. Next base: position 6,706,532 of record NZ_CP029693.1, on the reverse strand, counting down.
GCTGTACAGGGTGCCGTCGGCCACGTCTTCAAAGGCATCGTTCGCCCGCCCCGCCACCGCCTTGCTCGACTCCTCGCTACCACGCAGCGACCAATCCTTGAGGGTGACGTAGGACAGCGCCGCGTTGGCGCCTTCCCCGGAAAAACTGAAACCCATGATCGCCAGCACGTTCTCGGTGGTCGGCTGCGCCAGCGAGTAGCGCTCCCAGGCCTGCACCGTGACGTCGGTGCGCGCCGCCGAAGCCGCCGGCGGCAACTGGATATCGGTGACGATGTAACCCTGATCCTCGGAGGGCAGGAACGAAGTCGGCAGTCGTGCATAGGCAAAAGCCAATACCAGCAGCAACAACAGGTACAGGCTCATGCTGCGGGCAGCGCGCCGAACCCAGCTCGCCCCCAGCCGTTCATAACGCCGGGCCAGCGTTTCAAAACGGCGGTTGAAGGCGTTCATCCAGCGGTTGCCGCGGGAGTGATGGACGGGGTCGAACGGTTTGATCAGCGTGGCGCACAGCGCAGGCGTCAAGGTCAGCGCGAGGAACCCGGAGAACAGGATCGACACCGACAGCGCCATGGCGAACTGCTGATAGATGATGCCCACCGAACCGCCCATGAACGCCAGTGGCAGGAACACCGCCGACAGCACCAAAGTGATGCCGACAATCGCACCGCTGATCTGCTTCATCGCCTTGCGGGTTGCAGCCTTGGGTGACAGCCGTTCCTCGCGGATCAGGCGTTCGACGTTTTCCACCACCACGATGGCGTCGTCCACCAGGATGCCGATGGCCAGCACCATGCCGAACAGGGTCATCATGTTGATCGAGAAGCCCAGCGGCGCCATCACCGTGATGGTCCCCAGCAGGCAGACCGGCACCACCACCGCCGGAATCAGTGTGTAGCGCAGGTTCTGCAGGAACAGCAGCATCACCAGAAACACCAGGACCATGGCTTCGATCAGGGTGTAGATCACTTGCCGGATCGCCACGTCGACAAAGTAAGAGGTGTCGTAGGGCACACTCAGGGTCATGTTCGCTGGCAAGGTGCTCGACAGCTGATCAAGGCGCAGCTTGATCGCCTTGGCCGTTTCCAGTGCGTTGGCCTCGGGTGCCAGTTGCACCGACATGGCCGCCGCCGGCTTGCCGTTCAGGCGCGCGTCGAAGCGGTAGTCCTGGCGTCCCAGTTCGACCCGCGCCACGTCGTGAATGCGCACGCTGGAGCCGTCGTCATTGGCCCGCAGCACAATGTTGCCGAACGCCTCCACCGATTCGAGCTGCCCCTGCACCATCACCGTCGCGGTGATTTGCTGCCCGGCCGGCCCCGGTCGTTCGCCCATGCTGCCGGCGGGCACCTGCGCGTTTTGCGCAGCAATGGCCTTGCTCACATCGGCCATCGACAGGTTGTAGCCTACCAGCCGCTGCGGATCGACCCAGATGCGCATGGCCCGTTCGGCGGTGTACATCTGCACCCGACCAACCCCGTTCACCCGGCGAATTTCATTGTTCACGGCCCGGGCGGCGTAATCCGCCAGACCGATGGAATCCTGCTGGTCGTCGGTGTAGGACAAGGCATACACCAACAGGAAATTGGAACGCGACTGCTCTACTTTCAGGCCTTGCTCGATCACCGCCCGAGGCATGCGCCCGATCACCCGTTGCAGGCGGTTCTGCACGTCGACCTGCGCCAGGTCGGCATCGGTGCCCGGCTTGAAGGTGATGGTGATGTCGGCCCCGCCGTTGGCGCTGTTGGACTCGTGATAGATCAGGCCCTTGAGGCCGTTGAGTTCTTCTTCGATCAGGCTGGTGACGTTCTGGCTGACGATCTGTGCCGAGGCGCCCGGATAGCTGGCGCTGACCACAATCTGCGTCGGCGCCACGTCCGGGTACTGGTTGACCGCGAGTGTCCCGAGCGTCAGCAACCCTGCAAGGGAAATGAACAGCGCGATGACCCAGGCGAAGTTCGGACGGTTGATGAAAAAATCCGGCATCGAGTGCTTCCGTCAGTTGCGGGCCTGCTGCCCGGCGAGAGTGTTTACGCTGACCTGTTCTCCGTCACTGACCTTGTCGACGCGCTCGATCACCACCTGCTCGCCCGCCGACAGCCCCTGGGTGATCTGCCAGTCGGCGCCGAGCATCGCGCCAGTGCTGACCACCCGCTCGCGCACCACGCCGCCCGCATCCACCAGCATCAACCGCGCCTGGCCGTCGGCGCCGCGCTGTACCGCCTGCTGTGGCACGAACAGGGCTTGTGGATCGACCCCGGCCGGCGCCACCACCCGCACGTACATGCCTGGCAGCAGCAGGTTGTCGGGGTTGGGGAACTCGCCGCGCAAGGTCACCTGCCCGGTGCTTCGATCCACGGAAATATCGGAGAACATCAAGGTGCCGCGTCGGGTCTGGAGTGGGTTGCCCACCTGCAGCGTGACCTCGGCGGAACCCGTGCCATTGAGTGTCAGGCGCCCGCTGGCCAGTGCCTGTTGCAAGGCCACCACCTGTTCGGCGGATTGGGTGAAGTCGGCGTAGATCGGGTCCAGTTGCTGGATACGCGCCATTTGCGTGGCCTCGTCCTGGCCCACCAGCGCACCTTCGCTGACCAGGGCACGACCAATACGGCCAGCGATCGGCGCCCGCACCTGGCAGTAACCGAGGTTGAGCCTGGCGGTGGTCAGGTCGGCCTGGGCGGCGAGGCGATTGGCCTGGGCGCTCTTGAGGTCGGACATGGCGTCGTCGAAGGCTTGCTGGCTGACAGCGTTGATGTCCACCAGTTGCTTGAAGCGCTGGACCTGGGCATTGGCGCGAAAGGCATCCGCCTCGACCCTGGCCAGCGCACCTTCGGCGCGCATCACGGCGGCCTTGAAGGGTGCCGGGTCGATGCTGAAGAGCAATTGGCCCGCCTTGACGTCGCTGCCCTCCTGAAAGTGTCGGGTCAGCACCACGCCGGCCACCCGCGCGCGTACCTCGGCGATGCGCACCGGCTCGATGCGGCCGGGCAGATCGGTAGTCATCGCGAAGGAGCGCGGCTGGACCGTCAGGGTCTTTACCTGCAGCAGAGCGGCATTCTGTTCGGCAGGCGCCTTTGGCTCGCCGCAAGCGCTCAATCCAAGCGCAATCAGCAACAACCAAGCGGGTTTCATCGACGCAAACACCTTCTGCATTACCACTCCCTGCTCAATGAAAAAAACTCCTGTAGGAGCGAGCATGCTCGCGATGAACCTGAGAACTCCAAGGGGTATCAGACCCCCAGCGTTATCGTTGACGACCATCGCGAGCATGCTCGCTCCTACAGTTGGCCGTGTTTCCCCTTGTAGGAGCGAGCATGCTCGCGATGAACCCGAGAACTCCACGGGGTATCAGACCCCCAGCGTTATCGTTGACGACCATCGCGAGCATGCTCGCTCCTACAGGGATGTACGTGAACGCTCGTTGATCGAAGCGGCGGCGCGGAACAGGATCTGCGCGACGAAATCGATTTCCTGTTCGGTGATGATCAGCGGTGGCAGGAAGCGCACGGTGGCGCCGTGGCGACCACCCAGTTCCACGATCAACCCGTGTTGCAGGCACGCCTGCTGGAAGGCCTTGGCCCGGGCCGTGTCCACCGGCGGATGGCTCTGGACATCGCGTTCACCCTGCGGGTCGACGATTTCCATGCCGAGCATCAGGCCACGGCCACGCACGTCGCCGATCCAGTTGAACTCGCCTTGCAGCGCCAGCAGCTGCTTGCGCAGGTGCGCACCCACGCTTTCGGCGTGAGCCACCAGGCCTTGATCGCGGATGAAGCGCAAGGTCGCGGTGCCGGCCGCCATCGCCAGTTGGTTGCCGCGGAAAGTGCCGGCGTGGGCCCCCGGTTGCCAAACATCGAGTCCATCGTTGTAGACCATCACCGACAACGGCAGGCCGCCGCCGATGGCTTTGGACAAGGTGATCACGTCCGGGGTAATCCCTGAGTGCTCGAAGCCGAACATCCGTCCGCTGCGGGCGATGCCGCACTGGATTTCGTCGACGATCAACGGAATGCCGTGGGCCTGGGTCAGGCGCCGCAGCTCCTGCATCCAGCGATCGGGCGCGGTGATCACCCCGCCTTCGCCCTGGATCGGTTCGAGGATCATCGCCGCAGGCGCGGTCACGCCGCTTTCCGGATCGTTGAGCAAGTGCTCCAGGTAACGCACGTTCAGTGTCACGCCCTGCTCGCCCGCCACGCCGAACGGGCAGCGGTAATCATGGGGGAACGGCAGGCGTTGCACGCCGGCCATCAAGCCGCCCAGGGCATTTTTCGGCGACAGGTTGCCGCTGATCGACAGCGTGCCCAGGGTCATGCCGTGGTAGGCCCCCTCAAAGGCCAGGACCGAATGCCGGCCCGTGGCGGTGCGGGTCAGCTTCAGTGCGGCTTCCACCGCGTCGGCGCCACTGGGGCCACAAAACTGGATGCGCGCGTTTCGCGCAAAGTCGGCTGGCAGGCAGCCGAAGATTTCCTGGACGAAGGCGTCCTTCACCGGGGTCATGAGGTCCAGGGTGTGCATCGGCAAACCCGAGGACAGCACCTGGGTGATGGCTTCGACGATTACCGGATGGTTGTGACCCAGCGCCAGGGTGCCGGCACCGGCCAGGCAATCGACGAACACCTGGCCGCGACTGTCCTGCACGTAGATGCCATGGGCCCGTTCCAGCACCAGCGGAATGCGCCGAGGGTAACTGCGGGCGTTGGATTCCTGCTGTTGCTGACGTTCCAGCAGCGGCGTCGGATCAAGGCAGTACGGGTTCGACAGACCGGTGTGCGACAGGCGTAGCTGTTGCGCGCCACCCGTTGTGGCATTCGAAAAGGCACTCATGATTTCCTCCACGGAGGCTGGGTTTGGAAAGGATTGGGGCTGTGAGAAACGAAGGGTCACGACAGCCAGGAAACCGGACGCGGGGAATCCTTTCCCCAGTCCATCGGTTTACATGTCGTAACGCAGGATCAGGCCTGCCGTGCGCGGGGCACCGACGTCGATGATGTCGCCGCTGCGATTGTTGGTGACGTACTCCTTGTCGAAGGCGTTTTTCACGTAACCGGCGACCGAAACGTTCTTGGTCAGCTTGTATTCGGCGTTGAAGTTGGCCAGCCAGTAGGCGTCGGCCTTGCGCTCACCGACAACCTGACCGGCGTCGTCGAACTCGTACTCGGACGGCGACGTGCTCTGCCAGACCACATCGCTGTTGAGGGTCACGCGGTCGTTCCAGCGGTAGGTCGCGCCCAGCGACATCTTGTACTTGGGCGAGAACAGGAAATCTTCGCCACCCATGTCGCGGCCATCGCTGGTGGTGAAGTCCTTGTACTTGCCATCGGTCACCGAGGCGCCGGCGTTCAGGGTCAGCTGTTGGCCGAAGTCTTTTTCAACGGAAACCTCCAGACCCTTAATGTCACTGCGGCCGGCGTTGAACACGTCGAAGAACTCGGTCTGCGGGTTCACGACACTGACCTGCTGATCCTTCCAGTCGGTGTAATACAGGTTGGCGCGGGTACGCAGGGTCTGCTCCATGAACGAACCACGGTACGACAGCTCGTAGTTGGTGGTGTATTCCGGATCGTAGGCGGTGTGGCCGCTGCCGGCGCGGACGTTGACGCCGCCGCCGCGATAGCCGCGCTGCACCATGAAGCCGACGAACTGATTGTCCGCCAGCTCGTAGTCGATACCGAGTTTCGGCAGCACCGCATCGGAGGTCTGCTTGTCTTTGCTCGATTGTGAGAAATCGTCGATCTTGACGTCGGTGTCGTTGGTCTCGTGGTCATAACGCAGACCGGTGATCAAGGTCCAGCGCGGGGCGAAGGACCAGTTGATTTCACCGAACACGGCCTTGTTCTCGATCGTCGTGTCGCCCTTGGTCGTACCGCCCAATTCGTTATCGAAGAACAACCGGTCGTGGAAGTTGTTGGTGTTGTGGCCGTAGTAGAGGCCGACAAAGCTCTTCACCTCGTCCGAGGTGTAGTTCAGGCGCAGCTCCTGACTGAACAGGTCGCCATACTGCTTACGCAACACCACGTCGTTGGTGGCGGCGGACTGGTCGAAGTCCAGGCGAGCGTCGTAGTCGGAGTCGGTGTTGGCCGTCAGGCTGGTGATGGACCAGTCGTCATTGAGGCGGTAGTCGATCTTGGCGCTGACCGTGTCCTGCTTGAGCTTGTCGTAGGCGTCGGTGTTGGAGTCGATCTTGTAGTAACGGATCCGGTCGCCCTGACGCACCACCGAGTTGTCGCCCTTGCGGCTTTGATCGTGGGCATAGGTCAGCAGCACATCGAGATCGTCGTTGGGCAGGATCAGCAACTTGCCACGGTAGTTGGCGTTGCGGGTCTTGTTCGCGTCGCTGTCGTCGAAGAGGTTGTCGATGTAGCCATCGCCTTCCTGATAATCCACGGCGATACGGCCGGCGATCTTGTCTTCGACGATCGCGCCGCCACCGGCCACCGCACCACCACGTTCACCGTAGGTGCCGCCATTGGCCCGCGCCGAGAAGCTCGGAACGAAGGTCGGGTTTTTGGTTTGAATGACCACCGCACCGGCCAGCGAGTTGCGACCCTGGGTAGTGGATTGCGGACCGAGGAACACTTCGACCTGCTCGACGTCCCACAGTGGCATCGGGCTCAAGGTCAGTGCGCGGTTGGGCTGCGCGGCGCCGTCGACGAATACCGAGACCGCGCCATTGAGCGCCGCCGGGCCCTGGTCATCAAAACCGGAGACCGGCACGCCACGGATACCCCAGTTCTCGTTGCCGGAAGTGTTGTAGACACCCGGTGTGCGGGCGAACACGTCGACCAGACTGTGGTCTTCCTTCTCACGCAATTGCTTTTCCGTGACGACGGCTACACTCGACTGGGTTTTTTCCAGGGAACGGTTGATTTTTTCGCCCGTCACCGTGATCGGCGCGATCTCCATTGTGTTCGCCTGCTCGGCCGCCCATGCGCTGTTAGCCAGGCACACAGCCGACCCCACAGCCAACGCAATTGTATTCTTTTTGAAATTCACGCCCCGCTCCCCTGCGACAGATTTTGTAGATTTTTCGTACGCGAAAACCGCTCTATGCCTACGGCCGGCGGGAGTCTAATCCAAAAAAAAAAATAATGGAATAAGATTGATAACGACTCTCATTTGTAATAAAAATGCCGCACTGTACAAACGCCGATACATTTCAGGCGGACTGCAGCCTCGCGACCTTTGCCCGATTTTCCAGGTTCGCGATGGCTGTCCACCTGACCGAAAAAGAAAAAAGGATGCGCAGGATGACTTCAATCGAACACCTCAGCGTGCGTTCCGAAGGCTTGCCCAATGTTTCAGCGCTCGACACGGAGTCGACATTGCCAATGCTGGTAGAGGGCAAGCCGGGACAGTCGATCCATGAGCTGGATGCGTCGGTTCGCGCCACCCTCGATCAGGCACTGATCACCGTTGGCGGCGTCCTGTTTCGCGGCTTCAATGTCCCCACCCCAATCGATTTCAAGCGCTTCGCCGCCAGCTTCGGCGCGCCGCTGGCCAGCTACGAATTCGGCTCCACGCCGCGCAGCAAAGTGTTCGCCGGGGTCTACAGCTCCACCGAATACCCGGCCCACCAATTCATCCCCTTGCACAACGAACAGGCCTACACCCGGCCCTGGCCTTCGCGCATCTGGTTCCACTGCATCAAGGCCAGCGAAACCGGCGGCGAAACGCCGATTGCCGACAGCCGCCTGATCTACCAGCGCATGCCCGCCGAGATCCGCGACCTGTTCGCCAGCCGCGAGCTGCTCTACGTGCGCAACTACAGCGGCGCGCTGGATTTGCCATGGCAGAAGGTCTTCAACACCGAGGACCGCGCCCAGGTCGAGCGTTACTGCCTGGACAACGACATTCAATGGGAGTGGAAAGCCGACGGGGAACTGCGTACCCGCCAACGTTGCGCGGCGGTGCTCGAGCATCCCGAGACCGGCGAATGGGTGTGGTTCAACCAGGCCCACCTGTTCCACGTCTCGGCCATCGAACCCTCGGTGCGCGCCAGCCTGCTGGCCGCGGTGGGTGAAGAGAACCTGCCGCGCCACGTGTACTTCGGCGACGGCTCGGCCATTCCCGACGCGGTGCTCGACACCGTGCGCGAGGTCTATCGCCAGACCGCCATCAGTTTTCCCTGGCAGCCCGGCGACATCCTGATGCTCGACAATCGACTGGTCGCCCACGGCCGCAACCCTTACACCGGTGACCGCAAAGTCATCGTTGCCATGGCGTGAATTGCACATGTTTTCTTTCAAACACTGGATCGAAGTGCTGGAAACCAACGCCCGGAATTTTCCGCAGCGCGCGGCCCTGCATTTTTTGCCGGACGGCGTCGAGATCGGCGAAACCCTGACCTTTGCCCAATTGCACGAGCAGAGCCAATCCCTGGCGGCGGCGTTGCAGGCGCGTTATGCGCCGGGTGATCGGGTGCTGTTGATGCTGCCCACCAGCCTCGACTACGCCCGTGCCTTCTGCGCCTGCCAATACGCCGGGCTGATCGCCGTACCGCTGTTTCCGCCACCGTCGCGCAAGCCGCGTCACCTGGACCGGGTGCGCAATGTGGTAGTGGATGCGCAGCCGACGTTGATCCTCGCCCCGGCCGATCATTGTGAAAACCTGCGTGAGCTGGTCGAAGGCCGGGTCGATGTAGCGACGGTCCAAGACCTTGGCACCCCGTCCGCCAGCCAGTGGATACGCCCGGATGTCGACGGCGCGACCGTGTCCTTCCTGCAATACACCTCCGGCTCCACGGGTACGCCCAAGGGCGTCGAAGTGCGCCAGCGCAACCTGATCGCCAACGTCGAGCTGATGCGCCAGGCCTACGGTTTCGATTTACACGGCGCCATGGTCAACTGGCTGCCGCTGTACCACGACATGGGCCTGATCGGCGGGATGCTGGCGCCGCTGTACAGCGGCATGCCCTGCTACTTGATCGCCTCGCAGACCTTCGTCAACTCGCCGTCGACCTGGCTGCAGGCGCTGAGCCGTTATCGTGCCACCGCCAGCTTCGCGCCCAACTTCGCTTATGCCCTGTGCAACCGCGTGGTCAGCGATAACCTGATCGCCCAGCTGGACCTGAGCGCCTGGCAACACGCAATCAACGGCGCCGAGCCGATTCACCCCGGCACCCTCGAAACCTTCGCCCAACGCTTTGCCGCCTGTGGCCTCAATCCGCTGGCGATCAGCCCCGGTTACGGCCAGGCCGAAGCCACTTTGTGCGTCAGCGCCACACCGCCGGACGCGTTGCCCGTAGTGCTGCGCCTGGACAAGGCCGTGCTGGAAAGCGGTCGCGTGGCCCTGGCCGAAGAAGGCGCCCCGGCGGTGGAGTTCGTCGCCTGCGGTTATCCGCAAGCCCTGCACGGCATCGCCATCGTCAACCCGCACAACCATGAGCGCTGCGCCCCCGACCAGATCGGCGAAGTCTGGCTGCAAGGCCCGAGCAACGCCGAGGCCTATTGGAAAAACCCCGAAGCCACCCGCGAGGCTTTCCAGGCCAGCATCGTTGGCGAAGAAGGTCATTACCTGCGCTCCGGCGACCTGGGTTTCATGCACGAAGGTCAGGTGGTGATTTGCGGGCGGGTCAAGGATCTGCTGATCCTCAACGGCCGCAACCTGTACCCCCACGACATCGAATTCGCCATCACCGATGCCGAGCCGGGCATTCGTACCGGACGCATCGCCGCCTTCTCGGAAATGGACCCGCTGCTGGGCCGCGAGAAGCTGGTGATCGTCGCCGAGCCCCAGCGCAAATACGTTCACCCCTCGCGTCATCCAGAGCTGTTCGCTTCGATGCAGAACGCCGTGCGTGAAGCCGCCGACTGCGGCATCGACCAGATCGTGCTGGTGGAAGCCGGGACCATTCCCATGACCACCAGCGGCAAGATCGCCCGGCAGGGTTCGCGCAAGCAACTGGCCGCCGGCACCTTGAGCATCATTGCCCAGTACGGCGGACAGGCCAGTGCCGATGAGCAACTGATCGAGCGTGGGCAACTGCTGGAACAGGTGGCCCAAGGCGACGAAAGCGCCCTGCCCGCCTGCCGCCAATGGCTCAAACAAACCCTGCGCGAGGTCAATCCGTACCTGACGGTAGACTTCGACAAAAGCCTGATCAGCCTCGGCCTGGACTCCATCAGCGTCGCCGACTTCGCCGCCCGCCTGCATCAGGACCTGGGCCTGAATCTCGACACCCAGCGCCTGTTCGGCGAACAGACCCTGGGCGAGTGGGCACAAGCGCTGCAGGATTTCCTTGGCGAACCGACGCCTGACAAGACCGTTACCGAAGCCAGCGCCGATCAGAATCACGGCCGCCAATCTTTCGCCCAGAGCCGTCTGTGGTTCCTGCGCCAACTCGACCCGACCGACACCCGCCACAACCTGGTGCTGCATCTGCGCCTGCAAGGCACACTGGACACCGAAGCGCTGGCACTGCGACTCAACCATCTGGTCGATCGCCACAGTGTCCTGCGCACCGTCTACCACGACGGCGTAGGCGGTCCGCAGCAACGGATCCTGCCGGCCACGGACGTGCCACTGACCGTGCATGACCTGCGCTACCACCCCATCGCCGTGCAACAACAAGCGCTGGCCGATCGCCTGGAGCGCGAACACGCGACACCGGTCGATCTGCAAAACGGCCCGCTGCTGCGCGCGCATTTGCTCAGCCGCGACGACCAGCAGCACGACCTGCTGCTGACCCTGCACCACATCGCCTTCGACGGCCGTTCGACGCAATTGCTGCTGGCAGAACTGGCCGCTGGCGACGCCCGCGAACGTCCGCTGCAGTACCTGGATTTCGCCCGCTGGGAAGCCGCGCACTGGAGCGTCGAACGCATCGCCGCCGAACAACAGTTCTGGCGCGAGCATCTGGCGAGCGTGCCGCAAGTTCTCGCCCTGGGTGGCAGTGGCCAGATAGCAGGCGAACACAGCCTCAACTTCAACCTGCCTCAGGCCAGCTGCGAAGCGTTGACGGCCGTGGCCCGCGAGCACGGCATGACCCTGTTCATGCTGTTGCTGGCCAGCTATCAGCTGGTGATCAAGCAACTGGGCGGCCAGCAGCAGTTCCTGCTGGGCACCGACGTCAGCGGCCGGCCATTGGCCGCGCATAACGAGGTGATCGGTTTCTTCGTCAACCAGTTGACCTTGCGTTGCGACCTGCGTGGCGAGCCGACCCTGGCGGCTTTCCTCGGGCAAGTGCGCGACGAAGCACGACTTGCCTATGCCCATCAGGGTCTGCCATTCGATCTGGTGGTCTCGGCCCTGGCGCCGCAACGCCGCGCCGGTCACTCGCCGCTGTTCCAGGTCAAGCTCAACTACCAGCCATCGCGGGTCAACCCGACCGATATCGCCGGCGCGCAAATGACCTCGCTGGACGTGGCGCAGGCGCCGGGGGATTTCCATCTGGTGCTGGACCTGACCCACGGCAGCGCGGGCATCGAGGCCAACCTGAAGTTCCGTGGCGAGCATTTCGATCAGGACCGCGCCCTGCGCCTGCAATACCTGTGGACCCGCCTTCTGGGCGAGAGCCGCGAACTGCTCGACCTGTCGCTGCCGGCTGTGGCCGAACGGCTCGACGCCTGGGATCAGGCCTTCCAGCGTGAACGCCAGCAGTCCCAGGCCTCGGCCGGTCGCCGCCAGATGCTGCAAACCAAACGTCGCTCAATGCCCCTCTAACCGAGTTGAATACCTTTATGTCTATCGTGCCCCCACCGTCCCGCGCCCTTGGCGGCGTGCGTCGCAAAGCCATGAACGTCTCGGAACAGCAACTGGTCAGCGAGCGCCTGCTCAGCCCCGATCACGCCCTGCCACTGGTGATCGAGCCGGCGGTCAGTGGCGTCGACCTGGTCGCCTGGGCGGCCAAGGAGCGTGAGAACCTCGAGCAGAAGCTGCTGCAATACGGCGCGATCCTGTTTCGCGGGTTCTCGGTGCTGTCGGTCGAGCAGTTCGATCAGGTGATCGCCGCGCTCTCCCCCGGCGCCCTGGAATACATGTTCCGCGCCTCGCCGCGCACCCGGGTCGGCGGCAACATCTACACCTCGACCGACTACCCGGCCGACCAGATGATTTTCCCGCACAACGAGCACTCCTACTCGCCGCGCTTCCCGCTGCGGCTGTTCTTCTACTGCCACATCCCGTCCGAGACCGGTGGCGAAACCCCGATCGGCGCGACCCGCGCGGTGAAGGCCAGGATCAGCCCGCAGATCGAAGCGCGTTTCCGCGAAAAGGGCGTGCTGTACGTGCGCAACTACGGTGACGGCTTTGGCCTGCCATGGCAGACCGTGTTCCAGTCCGAAGACCGCGCGGAAGTGGAAGCCTACTGCGCCAGTGTCGGCATCGAAGTGGAGTGGAAGGAAAACAACCGCCTGCGCACCCGCCAGCGCGGGCCCGCCGTGGTCCGTCACCCGGGCACCGGTGAAGAGGTGTGGTTCAACCACGCCACCTTCTTCCACATCAGCACTCTGCCACCGGCCATCCGCGATTCGCTGCAAGGCAACTTCGGCGATCTCGACCTGCCGACCAACACCTTTTATGGCGACGGCGAACCGATCGAGCCCGAGGTGCTGGAGTCGTTGCGAGCGGCCTACCTCGATTCGCTGGTGCGCTTCAGCTGGCAGCAGGGCGACGTGTTGTTCATCGACAACATGCTCGCGGTACACGGTCGCGAACCCTTTACCGGCAAGCGCGCAATCATGACCGGCATGGCGCAAGCCCTGCTGCAAAGTGACGTCGCCGTCTGATTTTTTCCACGGGCGAACAGGCTGATTCGCACGGGCTCATCTGATCTCGATCAGTGGGCCTGCGGGCTTCTGTCGCCCCGGTTTACCTCCAATTTCCAGTCGAGTTGAACATGAGCGGACTCCAAGGTTTTCGTATTTCGCCACAGCAGGCGTCGGTTTATCAGCACATCAACGGCGCCGCCGAACACCCAATGAGCTGCCGTTTGCAGTGGTCGGTGAGTTCCCCCGTAACCGCCGAACTGCTGAACCAGCGCCTGCGCGCCCTGATCGCCGACAGTGAAATCCTGCGCACCCGACTGGCGCCCGTGCCGGGCCTGCGTTTTCCGGTGCAGGTGATTCACGACAGCGTCGAGTTGCCGGTCGCGGTGCTGGACTTGAGCGCACTTGCCCCGGATCAGCAGCACACGGCCCTGACCGGGCTGGCCACGCAACCTCGCGACTGGACGCTGCCGCTGGCGGTGACCCTGGTGCAACTGTCGGACGAGCAAGCGGTGCTCGACCTCGCCGGCGCCAGCAGCCACTTTGACCTGGGCAGCCTGAAACTGCTGGCCGCCGCGCTGCTGCAAGACGCCAACCCCGCGCTCACCGAATCTCTGCAATACGCCGACTACGCCGAATGGCGCTGGAGCCTCACCGAAGACGAGCCCGACCATCCGGGGGTGAATTTCTGGAAAGCCCAAGCGTTGGGCGAACAGCCAACCCTGCAACTGTCACTGGAGTCCGCTTCGGACAAGGAATTTGCCCCGGCGCGCGTCGACCTGAGCCTGCCACCAAGCCTCGCCGCCAACCCGGCCCTGACCTCCAGCCTGATGCTGACCGCCTGGGCCGCCCTGCTCGGCCGTCTCGCCGGTCAACAGCAAGTGGCGCTGACGGTGATCCACGAAAGCCGTGGCCCGGAGCTGGAAAACGCCCTGGGCCTGTTCGAACAATGCCTGCCGGTGCGCCTTGACCTGGACCCGCAAACCACCCTGCTTGAGCAAAGCAAGACCGTCGCCGCCAGCGTCGAACTGAGCGCCGGCTGGCAGGACTACTACACCCACGACCTCAACGGCGGCTATGGCTTCGCCTGGCGCCAGGCCGATGCCCGGGAGCGCCATGCCAGCGCCGTGCTGAACCCGGTCAAAGCCTGCCTCAACGTGCAGCAGACCCCGGACGCGATTCAGGCCCACCTGATTTACGACTGCAACACCCTGAGCGCCAACGCCGCCGCGTGCCTGGGCGAGCAATGGCTGCAACTGCTGCAAGGCGCGCTGGCCGAGCCGCAACGCAGCTGGGCGCAACTGCCGCTGACCGGCCCGCTGCAAGTACAGGCCATCGATAACGCTCCAACAACGCCTGCGATAGAAGCGGTGACACTGGTGGAGCTGATTGCCCGCCAAGTGCGGCAACAACCGCACGCCATCGCCCTGAGCGACAAGGACGGCGACCTGAGCTACGCCGCCCTCGACGCCTGCGCCACCCGCCTGGCCCATCAACTGCGCGCTGCCGGCATCGGCGCCGGGGTGCCGGTGGGCATTCTGTTCGGCCGTGGCAATGCCGCCATCGTCGCCATGCTCGCAGTATTGAAGGCCGGTGGTGCCTACGTGCCGGTCGACCCGACCTACCCGGCGGATCGCCGTGCCTACATGCTGGCCGACAGCGCCATCGCCCATATCGTGGTCAGCGCCGAACTGGCCGACAGCGTGCCCGCGAGCCTGCAACGCTTCGTCCTCGACGACCTGACACCCGCCGATGTCAGCCACTTGCCGCCGCTGCCAGCGCCACAGGCGGACGATCTGGCCTACCTGATCTACACCTCCGGCTCCACCGGCGCGCCGAAAGCCGTGGAAATCAGCCATGGCGCCCTGAGCTTCTCGACCCAGGTGCGCATGGCCGCCTACGCCACGCCGGTACGCGCTTACCTGCTGCTGTCGTCGTTCGCCTTCGACAGCTCCGTGGCGGGGATTTTCTGGACCCTGGCCCAGGGCGGGCGGCTGGTACTGCCGGCCACCGGCGAAGAGCTGGAGATGCCGCGCCTGGCGCAACTGATCGCGCAACACCAGGTCAGCCACGGCCTGTCGTTGCCATCGCTGTATCAGGCATTGCTCGACCAACTGCAACGCGACGCCGGCAACGCCAGCCTGGAATGCTGGATCGTCGCCGGCGAAGCCTGCCCGCCGTCCTTGATCGCCCAGCACAGCCAGGCTCTGCCCAAGGCCAAGCTGGTCAACGAATACGGCCCCACCGAAGCCACGGTCTGGGCCAGTTACGAAGTGCTGGAGCCGGGCCGGGCCCTGACCATCGGCCGGCCGATTGCCGGCATGGACCTGCGCGTACTCAACGAACACGGGGTCGCCAGTGGCGTCGGCGAGCCGGGGGAAATCGTCCTCGCCGGTCCGACCCTGGCCCGGGGTTACCGCAACAAACCGGAAGAAACCGCCAAGGCCTTCGTCACCCTGGACGACGGCACCCGCGCCTATCGCACCGGCGACCTGGCCTGCTGGCTGGCGGACGGACGCCTGGCATTCCTCGGCCGCAAGGACCATCAGGTCAAGCTGCGCGGCTACCGCATCGAGCTGGGTGAAATCGAACGCCAACTGTGCAGCCACAGTGACGTGCGCGAAGCGGCGGTGATCGTCCAGGAACACGCCGCCGGCAAGCGCCTGCTGGCCTACGTGCTGGCAGCCCATGGCTACGCGCCGGACTCGGAAGCGATCAAACGCTACCTCGGCGAACGCCTGCCGTCGTACATGGTGCCGGCCCGGGTCCTGACCCTGGCGAGCTTCCCGCGCACCCCCAACGGCAAGCTCGACCTGCGCCAGCTTCCGGACCCGGACCAGTTCGACGAAAGCGCCTTCGTCGCCCCGCGCAATGCCATGGAAAGCACCCTGCAAGCCATCGTCGCCAAGGTCCTGAAGCTGGAGACCGTGAGCGTCACCGAGAACTTCTTCGCCATCGGCGGCGACTCGATCCTCAGCCTGCAAGTGGTGGCCCAGGCCCATGAGCAAGGCATCGCCCTGACCGCCAAGCACGTGTTCGAAGGCCAGACCATCGCCGCCATGGCCGAAGTCGCCCAGCCCGTGAGCGCCGACAGCGCACAGGCACAGGCCGAGAGCACCGCGTTCAGCGCCTCGGGCCTGTCCGACGACGAGATGCAGGCGCTGATGGCCGAACTCGACGAAAACGAATTCTGACCGGTTGCATGGCTCTTCCCACAGATCAGCGCGCCGTCGCCCCTTTTTCCGCAGGACGTTTTTGATGACCACCGAAAAGCACAACAGCAATCCGATCGAAGACATTTACCCGCTGTCGCCGTTGCAGCAAGGCATGCTGTTCCACTCCCTGCTGCACGAAGATTCCGGCGTGTACCTGATGCAGGATCGCTACCGCATCGGCGGGGCCATCGACGAGGCGGCGTTCCTCGAATCCTGGCGTCAGGTCGTGGCGCTGCACCCTTCCCTGCGCGCCTCTTTTCAGTGGAAAACCCAGAAGCAACCGGTGCAGGTGATCCATCGCGAGGTCAAGGTGCCGTTGGACACTATCGACCTGCGCGGCCTGACTCCTGAGGAGCAGGAAACGCGGATCCGCACCCTGCTGGCGGATGAACAGAAAGTCGGCTTCAACCTGTCGAAGCCGCCGCTGATCCGCTTCCGCCTGGTACGCCTGGGCGATGAATCCTACGAATTCATCCGCAGCTTCCACCACATCCTGATGGACGCCTGGTGCATCTCGCTGGTGACCGTGGACTTCCTCAAGGTCTACGAAGCGCTGTGCAACGACCGCACGCCTGAACTCAAAGCGCCTCGACCGTTCCGCGACTACATCCAGTGGCTGCAACGCCAGGACGCAAGCAAGGCCGAGCAGTTCTGGCGCGGCCAGTTGCAGGGCCTCAACGCGCCAACGCCACTGACCGTGGACAACGGCGTGACCCGCGACCGCTACACCGATGCGGTACTGGTGGACGACCAACTGGTGCGCCTGAGCGAAGCGGAAACCCAGGCACTGGCGACCTTCTGCCGCAGTCAGCGGATCACCCCCAACACCTTCTTCCAGGGCGCCTGGTCGTTGCTGCTGTCGCGCTACAGCGGCCAGCGCGACGTGCTGTTCGGCGTCACCGTGGCCGGACGCCCGGCGGAGCTGACCGGCGTGGCGGAGATGATCGGCCTGTTCATCAACACCCTGCCGCTGCGGGTGTCGGTGGACCCCGAAGCATCCCTCGGCCAGTGGCTCAGCGCGCTGCAAGGGCTCAACGTCGACATGCGCGACTACGAGCACACGCCGCTGACCGACATTCAGGGCTGGAGCGATTTCCCCCGTGGCGAAACCCTGTTCGACAGCATCCTGGTGTTCGAAAACGCCCCCATCGACGAGCAGATTCTGGAAGGCGGTTTCCAATTCAGCCTCGACGGCATGGACCACAGCGTGCACACCCACTACGGCCTGACCGTGGTGATCCTTCCGGAGGCCGAGCTGGGCATTCGCGTGTCCTACGACCGCGAGCGATTCGAGGCGGCGACCGTGCAACGCCTGCTCGGCCACTTGGCCACGCTGGTGCGCGGCATGCTCGCCGCGCCCGATGCAACACTCGGCAGTTTTGAACTGTTGGCCGGTGACGAGCGCCAGCAACTGCTGGGCGAGTGGGCGGTCAACCCCCATGAATTCCCGCTGGAAAAAAGCTACGCGCAACTGTTCGCCGAACAGGTCGCCCAACGCGGCGATCAATTGGCCGCGATCTGCGATAGCCAGTCCCTGACCTACGCCGAACTGGACCAGCGCGCCACGCGTCTGGCCCATGCCCTGCGTGAAGCCGGTGCCGGCGAAGACCAATTGGTTGCACTGGTCGCCCCGCGCGGCCTGCCGTTGCTGACCATGATGATCGCCGTGTTCAAGGCCGGCGCCGCCATGCTGCCGCTGGAGGTCAATCATCCGCCGGAGCGCCTGCGGGAGATTCTCAACCTGTCCCGCGCCTCGTTGCTGGTGGCCAGCGAAGCGTGCAGCGGGTTGCTCGATCAGCTGTTGAGCGGTCTCGATCAGGCACCGAACGCACTGTTCGCCGAAGCCTGCTGGCAAGCCGGCAACGACGCCCCGCTGCCACTGCTCGGCCGCCCGGACAGCCTGGCCTACGTGCTGTTCACCTCGGGTTCCACCGGCACGCCCAAGGGCGTGATGATCGAACAACGGGGCATGCTCAATAACATCTTCGGCAAGATGCCGGCCCTGGGTCTGAACGCCGACGACCGCATCCCGCAGACCGCCTCGGTGGCCTTCGACATTTCCGTGTGGCAGTTCCTCGCCGCGCCGGTGCTGGGCGCGACCGTACAGATCCTCCCGGATGAAGTAGCCCACGACCCGCAGCGCCTGCTGCAGGTGCTGGCCAGCGAGCGCCTGAGCGTGCTGGAAATCGTCCCGAGCCTGATGCGCACCCTGCTCGCGCTGTGCCCGTGCGACCTGCAACTGCCTGACCTGCGCTGGGTGCTGCCCACCGGTGAAGCGCTGCCGCCGACCGTGGCCCGCGACTGGTTCGCACGCTTCCCCGGCATCGCCCTGATGAACGCCTATGGCCCCGCCGAATGTGCGGACGACGTGGCCTTCCAGCCGATTTTCGAGGCCCCGGATGCCAATGTCAGCCACATGCCCATCGGCCAGCCGACCGCCAACAACCGCCTGTATGTGCTGGACGAAGCCTTGCGGCCGGTGCCGGTGGGCGTCGCCGGTGAAATTTGTGTCGGTGGTGTCGGCGTCGGCCGTGGCTACCTGCACGATCCGCAGCGCACCGCCGATGCCTTCATCGATCACCCTGCCCTCGACGGGCGCATCTACCGCACCGGCGACCTGGGCCGCTGGCGCGCCGATGGCGTGATCGAATACCTCGGCCGCCGCGACCAGCAGGTCAAGCTGCGCGGCCACCGTATCGAACTGACGGAAATCGAACACCGCCTGGCACAACACCCGAACGTGCGCGAAGCGGCGGTGCTGCTGCGCGAGAACGGCGTCGGCGAAGCATGGCTGGTGGCCTACTGGTCGGCGCACGATGAATCCCTCGGCAGCGAGGGCCTGAGCGAGCATCTGCGCGGGCAACTGCCGCCGTACATGGTGCCGGCGGCGTTCGTCTGCCTGGAAAAACTGCCGCTCAACGCCAACGGCAAGGTTGACCGCAAGACCCTGGCCGCCCGGGAACTGAACTGGCAGGCGGATACGCAGGAAAGCATCGCCCCGCGCAATGAATTGGAAGCGGCCGTGGCCAAGGTCTGGGCCGAGGTATTGGGCCGCGACAGTGTCGGCGTGGAAGACAACTTCTTCACCCTCGGCGGTCACTCGCTGCTGGCCACGCAGATCGTCGCGCGCCTGCGGGCGCACTTCAAACTCGACCTGCCATTGCGGGTGCTGTTCGAACAACCGACCGTATCCCTGCTGGCGCTGGCGATCGCCACCCGTCAGGCCGAAGCCGCCGCGCCGCAATCGGCAACGGCTCAAGGTCCGAAAGCCCTGCCACGCCCTGCGCTGGTGCCGTTGTCGTTCTCGCAACAGCGCCTGTGGTTCATCGAACAACTGACGCCGGGCACCACGCTGTTCAACATCCCTTTCGCCCTGCAATTGAAAGGCGAGCTGAATGTCGACGCGCTGCACGCCAGCCTCAACGATCTGCTGGTGCGCCACGAAATCCTGCGTACCGGCATCCGTGATATCGACGGCGTGCCGTGCCAGCACATCAGCGCTTCACTGAACATCGAACTGCCCTTCGAGGACTTGTCCGGCCTTGGCGCCACCGCCCGCGAGGGCGCGCAATTCAATGCCCTGCAAGACACCTTCGAGCAGCCCTTCGACCTGAACAATCCGCCCCTGCTGCGTGCCCGTTTGCTGCGCGTGGCGGCGGACGAACATGTGCTCGGCATCGCCCTGCACCACCTGGTTTCCGACGCCTGGTCGGCGACCATCGCCCTGCGCGAACTGGCCCTGGGTTATGAAGCCCGCTGCAACGGCAAGGCGGCTGAGCTGCCGGTCCTGCCGGTGCAATACGCCGACTTCGCCCTGTGGCAGCGCGAGCATTTGCAAGGCGCGGAACTCAAGCGCCAGCTCGACTACTGGACGAAAACCCTCGACCGCAGCAACAGCGACAGCAGCCCGTTGCTGCAATTGCCGACCGATCTGGCCCGGCCTTCGGTGCAGACCTACCGCGCCGGCATCGTCCAGCGTGAACTCAGCGCCGACCTCAGCGCGCGGGTACAAGCCTTCGCCAGCCGCCTGGGTACCACCCCGTTCACCGTGCTGTTCGCCGGTTTCGCCGTGCTCATGCACCGCTTGAGTGGCGATGCCACCGTGTTGATCGGCACGCCGGTGACCCATCGCGAACAAGCGGGCACTGAAGGCCTGCTCGGCATCCTGCTGAACAACCTGGCGATCCGTGCCGACTTTGACGCACAGGCCGACTTCAGCGCATTGGTCGCTCAGGTCGCCACGCGCTTGCGTGAAGGCCTGCAACATCAGGACCTGCCGTTCGAGCAACTGGTCGACAGCCTGCAACTGCCGCGCAGCCTCAGCCACGCGCCGCTGTATCAGGTGATGGTGGCCCAGCAACTGGCGATGGAATCACGCCTGCGCTTCCCGGGCCTGGAATTCGAAGCCCTCGACACCCCGCTCAAGCAATCCGAGTGCGACCTGGACCTGCACGTGCTGTGCCCGGCCAATGCGCCGATCCAGCTGGAGCTGATGTACGCCCTCGACCTGTTTGTTGCCGACAGCGCCCGCCAGACCCTGGCCCGCCTGGAACACCTGCTGGAGCAGATGCTCGCCGAACCGCAACGCCCGGTGGCCGCCTTGCCGCTGCTGATGGCGGCCGAATGGCAGCGCACCGTGGTCGAGTGGAACCGCACCGAAATGCAGGTGCCGCAAAACCTGACCTTCGCCCAGCTGTTCGAACAGCAGGCCGAACGCACCCCGGATCGCGACGCCCTCACGTTCGAAGGCCAACGCCTGAGCTACGGCGAACTCAATCGCCGGGCCAACCAGGTCGCGCATTACCTGCGTGCCCAAGGCGTGGTGGCCAACCGTCCGGTGGCGCTGTGTGTCGAGCGTTCGCTGGAACTGCTGGTGGGCCTGCTGGGCATTCTCAAGTCCGGTGGTGCCTATGTGCCGCTGGACCCGACCTACCCGGTGGATCGCCTGGCCTACATGCTCGAAGACGCGCAACCGGCGCTGTTCCTCGGTCAGCAAGGCTTGCTGGAGCAACTCGGCGCCGACCTGCCGCGCCTGCGCCTGGACACCGATGCCGCGCGGTTCGCCGATCAGCCGGACGGCAACCTCACGCCGCTGGCCGGGCCCGACGACCTCGCCTACATCATGTACACCTCCGGTTCCACCGGTAAGCCCAAGGGCACGCTGGTCACCAACGGTTCGGTGGTCAACCTGGCCTGGGCGCGGATCCATGGCCTGTACCGCCGCTACACCGACCAGCCGATGCGCACCAGCTTCAACTACTCGTTCGCCTTCGACAGCTCGGTGGCCGAACTCATCCTGCTGCTCGACGGCCACAGCCTGTACCTGACCCCGGAAGAAGTGCGCTACGACCCGCAGGCCCTGGCGCAATTCTTCCGCGACACCCGCCTGGACGCCTTCGAATGCACCCCGGCGCAGCTCAAGGCCTTGCTCGAAACTGACGGCGTGCGCCGTGGCGAGGTGTACCTGCCGCGCTTCGTGCTGTTCGGTGGCGATGCGGTGGACGCGCAACTCTGGCAACGCCTGCCGTCGATTGCCGGCAGCCGTTTCTTCAACACCTACGGCCCCACCGAATGCACCGTGGACGCCACCGGTTGCGCGGTGAACGACTTCCCGGCGCGCCCGATCATCGGTCGGCCGATTGCCAACGTGCGCACCTACGTACTCGACGCCTGGCTGAACCCTATGCCGGTGGGCGTTCCGGGGGAACTGCACATCGGCGGTGCCGGCGTGACCCTGGGCTATCTCAACCGTGCCGAACAGACCGCCAAGGTGTTCATCGAGGACCCGTTCTCGCCGCTGCCCGGCGCGCGCATGTACAAGTCCGGCGACCTGGTGCGCTGGCTGCCCGACGGCCAGATCGAATACCTGGGGCGCATGGACCATCAGGTGAAAATCCGTGGTTTCCGCGTGGAGCTGGGGGAAATCGAAGCGCTGATCGGCGCCCAGCCCGGCGTGCGCCAATCGGTGGTGCTGGCCCGTGAAGACGTGCCCGGCGACAAGCGTCTGGTGGCCTACGTCACCTGCGACACCCAGGCCGATATCGACGGCTGGCGCAAGGCAATCGGCGCCGCCCTGCCCGACTACATGGTGCCGTCGGCGTTCGTGGTGCTCGACGAGCTGCCGCTGACCGACAACGGCAAACTCAATCGCAAGGCGCTGCCGGCCCCGGACATCCAGGCCGCGCCGGATGCCCAGGACCCGCCACGCACGGTAGCCGAGCAACAGCTGGCGGTGCTCTGGTCGGAATTGCTGAACGTGCCACTGACGCAGATCGGTCGCGACAGCCACTTCTTCTACCTCGGCGGTCACTCGCTGTTGGCGGCGCAACTGTTTGCGCGCCTGCGTCAGCAGTTCGCCACGGTGCCGGCGCTACGTTCGGTGTTCGAACAGCCGACGCTGGAAGCCTTGGCCGCGCTGCTCGGCGAGCCGCTGCAAGCACAGGTCGCGACCTGGACAACGGCGCAACGTCCTGCGCGCCTGCCGCTGTCGTTCGAACAACAGCGGTTGTGGTTCCTCGAACAACTGAGCGCCGGTGGCGGCGAGTACAACGTGGTCAGCGCCGTGCAGTTCGACGGCGAGCTGAATGTGCCGGCCATGCAGTCGGCGCTGAATGCCGTGGTCGCCCGCCATGAAAGCCTGCGCAGCCGCATCCTGCGTGAGGCGGACGGCGGACTGGCGCTGGTCATCGATCAGCAAGCCGAAGTCACGCTGCGCCTGACCACGCTGGACGCGAAAAATGACGAAGCCTGGCAGCAACTGACCGATGAGGCGATCCACGCCGAAACCGGGCACCGTTTCGACCTGGCCACGCAAGTGCCGGTGCGCGCCACGCTGATTCAGCGCACGGGCCAGGCCCAGGCATTGCTGTTGCTGAACGTGCACCACTGCGCCACGGACGACGCCTCCAGTCAGAACCTGCTGGACGAACTGGCGCAGCTTTACGCCGCCCAGTGCGCAGGCGCTGTCGCCGCCTTGCCGGCGCTCACCCTGCAATACCCGGACTACGCGCTCTGGCAGCGTGAACCGGCGCAGCAGGCGCTGTTCCACGAGCAGCTCGCTTACTGGCGTGCGCAACTGGAGGACGGCGATTACCTGCTGGACCTGCCGACCCGACAGGCACGCCCGAACCAGTTGGAACCGGCCGCCGGCGCGGTGCAGGTGCAACTGCCGTCGGAACTGGCCGCACGTTTGCGTCAGTTCGCCCAGCAACGCGGCGCTACCCTGTACATGCTGATGCTCAGCGCCGCGCAATTGCTGCTGGGGCGTCATGCCAACCAGCGCGACGTACGCTTCGGCAGCCCGGTGGCCCAGCGTCCACGGGCCGAGTTGCAGCCGCTGATCGGCTGCTTCGTCAACACCGTGGTGATGCGCAGCGACCTCGACCCGGCGCTGGATTTCGAAGGCCTGCTCAGCCAGGTCCGCGACCGCGTGCTGGATGCCCAGCAACATCAGGACGTGCCGTTCGATCAAGTGGTCGAAGCCCTGAACCCGTCCCGCAGCCTCGCGCAGACGCCGCTGTTCCAGGTGCTGTTCGTGATGCAGAACGCCGATGCAGCCGCCAGCTCGTGGCCGCAGTTGCAGGTGCAGGAGCGCGCGGTGACGGCGCAATCCACCAAATACGACCTGAACTGGGAAGTGCACGACGGCGAAGTGCTGTCGGTGCTGCTGGAATATCGCGCCGCGCTGTTCAGCGAAAGCACGGTCAAGGCCTGGCTGGGGCAATGGCAACAGTTGCTGGAAGCCATGCTCGACGCGCCGCAGACCCGCCTTGGAGACTGGTCGCCATTAAATGAAGCCGAACGTCGCCAGCAACTGGTCGAGTGGAACGCCACCGAGCGCCAGTACGCCGGTCCGACCAACCTGCACACCGCCTTGAGCCAACAGGCGGCCCTGACCCCGAATGCTCCGGCTTTGGTGTTCGAAGGCCAACGCCTGAGCTACGCCGAGCTGGATCAGCGTGCCCAACAACTGGCCCGTGCCCTGCGCGCCAACGGTATCGGTCGCGAAAGCATCGTGCCGGTGTGCATGGAGCGCTCTGTGGAAATGGTCGTCACCCTGCTCGGCATCGTGCATGCCGGCGCGGCGTGGTTGCCGCTGGATCCGGAGTTGCCGGCAGCGCGCCTGGCATTCCTGATCGAGGATGCCGATGCCCAAGTCACCCTGACCCAAGCGCAGTGGCTGGCAAAATTGCCGGCCCAGCACAACGCCTGGACCCTCGACGCCCTGCCACCGGCACCGGCGATGGATCCGCTGAGCGTGGAAGCCAGTGACCTGGCCTACGTGCTCTACACCTCCGGTTCCACCGGTCAGCCCAAGGGCGTGATGAACGAACACGGCGCCCTGATGAACCGCATCCACTGGATGCAGGACGCCTTCCCGATTGGCCCGAACGACCGCGTGCTGCAAAAGACCCCGTACAGCTTCGACGTGTCGGTGTGGGAGTTCTTCTGGCCGCTGATCACCGGCGCCACGCTGGTGGTCGCCCGTCCGGACGGCCATCGCGACCCGGCGTATCTGAGCCAGCTGATCCAGCAGGAACAGATCACCACCTTGCACTTCGTGCCGTCGATGCTGCGTGCCTTCGTTGAGGAGCCGAGTCTCAAGAACTGCCACAGCCTGCGTCAGGTGTTCGCCAGCGGCGAAGCGCTGCCGGCGGATCTGGTGCGACGCTTCATGACCCAACACCCAACGGCGCTGATCAATCTGTACGGCCCGACCGAAGCGGCGATTGACGTGTCGGTGTGGCGTTGCTCGGTGGACGACGTGATCGTGCCGATCGGCAAACCGATCGCCAACCTGCGCCTGTACATCCTCGACGCGGCCATGCAACCGTTGCCGATCGGCAGCATCGGCGAGTTGTACATCGGCGGCGTCGGCGTGGCTCGCGGTTACCTGAAACGCGCGGACCTGACCGAGGAACGTTTCCTCACCAGCCCGTTCATCGACGGTGACCGCCTGTACCGCACCGGCGACCGTTGCCGCTTCCTCGCCGATGGCAACATCGAATACCTCGGCCGTCTCGACCATCAGGTGAAACTGCGTGGCCAGCGGATCGAACTGGGGGAAATCGATGCCGAGCTGCTGAGCCAATCCGGCGTTCGCGACGCCGCAACGCTGTTGCTCGATCAGCGTCTGGTGAGCTTCTGGTGCGGTGACGCCAAGGAAGCTGCACTGCGCACGGCCCTCAACGACAACCTGCCAACCCACATGGTGCCGAGCCTGCTGGTGCAGCTGGACAGCCTGCCGCTCAACAGCAACGGCAAGCTCGACCGCAAGGCGCTGGCCGCCACGGCACTGCCGGACGCCGGTGGCCATCGTCCCCACGTCGCACCACGCAATGCCACAGAAACCGTGCTCTGCGAGTTGTTCAGCGAACTGCTGGAGCGGCCTTCGGTGGGCATCGAGGACCACTTCTTCCAGCTTGGCGGTCACTCGTTGCTGGCAACCCGTCTGGTGGCGCGCGTCCGTGAACGCCTCGGCGCGACACTGCCGCTGGCACTGGTGTTCGCCCAACCGACGGTGGCGGCATTGGCCGGGCACCTGCGCGCCGCAACTCCGGGCGAACTGATTACCGCACAAACTCGTCCTGCACAGTTGCCGCTGGGTCTGGCGCAACAGCGGTTCTGGATGCTCAGCCGCCTGGTGCCGGATTCGCGCGAATACCACATGCCGTTTGCCCTGACCCTGCGCGGCGAGCTGAACGTTCAAGCCATGCGCGAGGCGTTCGAGCAGGTCAGCCAGCGTCATCTGGTGCTGCGCAGCCGCATCGTCGAGATCGAAGGCGAAGCTCAACTGTTGATCGACGATCAAGGCCCGGCACTGGCGATCACCGCTGTCAGCGCAAAGGACTGGGCTTCGACCTGCCTCGATGCCGAAACCGTCTTGATGGCGCCATTCGATCTGGCGGCTGCCGCGCCGTGGCGCGCACAGCTGCTGCAACGCCAGGACAGCGACGAAAGCCGCCTGCTGGTGTGCCTGCACCACAGTGCTACCGATGGCTGGGCCATGCAGTTGCTGATCGACGAACTGAGCCAGGCCTACAGCGCCAACCTGCGCGGACAAGCGCCGGGCTGGACCGCACTGGAGATCGACTACGTCGACTTCACCCTGTGGCAACAACACCCGGACACCCAGGCCCGGCGCAACACCAGCCTCGACTACTGGAAAAACCATCTGGGCCCGGACGACTACCAGCTCGACCTGCCGCTGGACCACCCGCGCGGTGCTGAAGCGGATCGCCGTGCCGGACAACTGATCGTCAACCTCGGCGTCGAGCGCGCCGAAGCGATTCGCCAGTTCGCCCGCCAGCGCGGCACCACGTCCTATGTGGTACTGGCCAGCGCCTTGAGCGCCCTGCTCGCCCGCTATAGTGGCCAGCGCGAAATTCGCCTTGGCACCCCGGCCGACCAGCGTGACCAGCCGCAAACCCAGGCGCTGCTGGCTTGTCTGGTCAACACCTTGGTGATCCGCAGTGACATCGACCAACAGGCCCCGGTCGAACAACTGCTGGCCAACCTTGAAGCCGATCTGCGCGCGGCCCAGGCCCATGCCGACCTGCCGTTCGCCACACTGGTCGGCGCCGTGGCCCAGCGCCGCGACCTCAACCGCACACCGCTGTTCCAGGTGCTGTTCTCCCTCAACCACGGGCGCATGGACAGCCGTCAGTGGCCAGGCCTGAGTATCGAAGAACAGACCTTGCCGGCCATCGACGCCAAGTTCGAACAGAGCTGGGAAGTGCAGGACGACGGCAGCGACATGATCCTCGCCCTCGAATACCAGGCGGCGCTGTTTGACCAACGGACCATGCAGCGCTGGAGCGAGCAATGGTGCGCCCTGCTCGACGCGCTGGTGGCGGCACCGCAGCGTTCTCTGGTGGAGCTGTTCCCGCAACAACAGGACCAGCAGCAACTGGATCGCTGGAACGCCACCGAACGTCAGTACACCGGCCCGACCAACCTGCACACCGCCTTGAGCCAACAGGCGGCCCTGACCCCGAATGCTCCGGCTTTGGTGTTCGAAGGCCAACGCCTGAGCTACGCCGAGCTGGATCAGCGTGCGCAGCAACTGGCCCGCGCCCTGCGCGCCAACGGCATCGGTCGCGAGTCCATCGTGCCGGTGTGCATGGAGCGTTCGGTGGAGATGGTCGTCGCCCTGCTCGGCATCGTGCATGCCGGCGCGGCGTGGTTGCCGCTGGATCCTGAATTGCCGGCAGCGCGTCTGGCGATCCTCATCGAGGATGCCGACGCACGCATCACCCTGACCCAGCCGCAGTGGCTGGCGAAGTTGCCGGCCCAGCACAACGCCTGGACCCTCGACGCCTTGCCACAGGCACCGGCGATGGATCCGCTGAGCGTGGAAGCCAGTGACCTGGCCTACGTGCTCTACACCTCCGGCTCCACCGGCCAGCCCAAGGGCGTGATGAACGAACACGGCGCCCTGATGAACCGCATCCACTGGATGCAGGACGCCTTCCCGATTGGCCCGAATGATCGCGTGCTGCAAAAGACCCCGTACAGCTTCGACGTGTCGGTGTGGGAGTTCTTCTGGCCGCTGATCACTGGTGCGACCTTGGTAGTGGCGCGTCCGGACGGCC
Source organism: Pseudomonas putida (assembly GCF_003228315.1). Lineage (NCBI taxonomy): Bacteria > Pseudomonadati > Pseudomonadota > Gammaproteobacteria > Pseudomonadales > Pseudomonadaceae > Pseudomonas > Pseudomonas putida. Next base: position 6,679,025 of record NZ_CP029693.1, on the reverse strand, counting down.
ATCGCGACCCGGCGTATCTCAGCCAATTGATCCAGCAGGAACAGGTCACCACCCTGCACTTCGTGCCGTCGATGCTGCGTGCCTTCGTTGAAGAGCCAAGCCTTGCGCAGTGCCACAGCCTGCGTCAGGTGTTCGCCAGCGGCGAAGCGCTGCCAGCGGATCTGGTGCGGCGCTTCATGACCCAACACCCAGCGGCCCTGATCAACCTGTACGGCCCGACCGAAGCGGCGATTGACGTGTCGGTGTGGCGTTGCTCGGTGGACGATGTGATCGTGCCGATCGGCAAACCGATCGCCAACCTGCGCCTGTACATCCTCGACGCGGCCATGCAGCCCTTGCCGATCGGCAGCATCGGCGAGCTGTACATCGGTGGTGTCGGTGTGGCTCGCGGCTATTTGAAACGCGCGGACCTGACCGAGGAACGCTTCCTCGCCAGCCCGTTCATTAAAGGTGATCGCCTGTACCGCACCGGCGACCGTTGCCGCTTCCTCGCCGATGGCAACATCGAATACCTCGGCCGTCTCGACCATCAGGTGAAACTGCGTGGCCAGCGGATCGAACTGGGGGAAATCGATGCCGCACTGCTCAACCAGCCGGCCATCACCGGTGCCTGCACGCTGGTGATCGATAACCGCTTGATCGCGTTCTACAGCAGCAATGCACCACAAGCGGATCTGGGCGCACGGCTCAGTGCCGAACTGCCGGCCTACATGGTGCCGGCGGTGTGGGTCGAAGTATCGACCCTGCCGCTGACCACGAACGGCAAGATCGACCGCAAGGCCCTGGCCGCCCTGCCATTGCCGCAAAGCCAGGAAGCGCGCGTTGCCCCGCGCAATGAACTGGAAGCCTTGTTTTGCCAGCTGTTCAGTGAGTTGTTGGGGAATGAGGTCAGTATCACAGACAGCTTCTTCGCCCTGGGCGGTGATTCGATCCTTGGCCTGAAGCTGATTTCGCGTCTGCGCGAACACGGCTACACGCTGACGCCAAAAGACCTGTTCCGTTCGCCGACCCCGGCGGCGCTGGCGCAGGTGGCCAGTCCGTTGCTGACCCTGGCCGAACAAGGTGAAGTCACTGGCGCGATGCCGTTGATGCCGTTGCATCAATGGTTCTTCGACCAGCAGCAACCACACGCTGCGTACTGGAACCAGTCGGTGCTGGCTGACAGTGACCGTCGTCTGGACCCGGCACTGGTGCAGGCCACGCTGGATCGTCTGGTGGCCCACCACGACGCCCTGCGTCTACGATTCACCGAGGTTGAAGGCCAATGGCAGGCGCACATCGCGCCAGCCGAAGCCGCGCGATTGACCCTGTGCGATCAGCCCGAGCAATTGCAGGCCGTCGCCCAGAGCCTGAACCTGCAGGACGGCCCGCTGTTCGCCGCCGCGCTGCTGCAAGGCGAGCCGCAACGCCTGTATCTGGTCGCCCATCACCTGGTGGTCGATGCCGTGTCCTGGACGCCGTTGCTGGAAGATTTCCAGCAGCTGTATCAAGGCCTGGAGCGCGGTGAGAACCCGACACTGCCGGCAAAAACCACCTCTTACCGGCAATGGGCCGAGCACATGCGCGCCCACGGCGACAAGGTCGGCACCGAACAGCGCTACTGGAATGCCCAGGTGGCGCAGAACACCGCGTCCGTGGCCACCGTCGCCGAGCGCCGGACCCTGTCGGCCCGTTGGGATGCCACCCGCACCCAGCAATGGCTGACCGAGTCCCACGCCGCCTATCGCACGCAACCGGAAGAACTGCTGATCGCCGCCCTCGCCGCGACCCTGGCCGAAGCGGAAAAACGCACCGGGATCGTCGTCGATCTAGAGCGTCATGGTCGCGATGCGCCGTTCGAAGGCCTGGACGTCAGCCGCACTGTCGGCTGGTTCACCACCCTGTTCCCGCTGCGGGTGAACTCCAGCGGCGCCCCGGCCGACCGCGTGCGTGACGCCAAGGAAGCCCTGCGCGCCGTGCCGGGCAATGGCCTGGGTCACGGGCTGCTGCGTCAACGGGGCGCGCTGCCAGCGAGCCGTGGTGATGTGCTGTTCAACTACCTCGGCCACGAACAGGCGCCCGAGGGCTGGTTGCGCGCCAGCAGCCTCAAGGCCCCGGCGGAAACCGCCCAGGCCAACCGCGTCAGCCATGGCCGTGAAGTGGTGGCCTGGCTGGAAGACGGCGTGCTGCATATCCAGTGGCACAGCGTCACCCCTGACGTCGACAGCCGCCTGCCCGCTCGCCTGCTGGAGCACCTGCAAGCGCTGGTCGCCCACTGCCTCGATCCGCAGGCCGGGGCGCTGATGCCGTCGGACTTCCCGCTGGCCAAAGGCATGAATCAGGCGACCCTCGACACCCTGCTCAAGCGCCTGGGGCCGAAGAAGTGAGCCCCGCCATCGCCCTGTACCTGACTTCGGAGTGCGCCGCCGGCGGCGCACGTGCCTCTTCGTATTTCTGGATTGAACACTGCTGCCATGCATGACCAAATCGAAAACATCTATTCGCTGACTCCCCTGCAAAAAGGCCTGCTGTACCACGAGGCCTATGCCCCCGAATCGCGGGTGTACTACCAGCAGATGAACATCGGCCTGGCCGGTGAGCTGGATATCGCTGCCTTCCGCCAGGCCTGGATGTCCCTGATGCAGCGCCACGGCGTGCTGCGCACCGCGTTCCTCTGGGAAGAACTGGACGACGCCTTCCAGGTCATCCTCAAGGACGTCGAACTGCCGCTGCGCGAAGTCGACCTGCGCGGCAACCCGCAAGGCTTGGCCGCACTGGCGGCGGAAGATCACGCCCAGGCGTTCGAACTGAGCGCCGCGCCACTGATGCGCCTGACCCTGGCCCGACTGGACGATCAGAGCGGGCAATCGCGCTGGTCGCTGCTGTGGACCCACCATCATCTGTTGCTCGATGGCTGGAGCGTCGGCTCGCTGCTGGCCGAATGGCGCGACCTCTATCGCGCGGCACGTCGTGGCGAAAAACCGTTGCTGGAGACCGTGCGTCCGTTTCAGGACTACGTGGCCTACCTCGGTGAACGCCCGGCGGCGGATGAGTTCTGGCGCAGTCGTCTGGCGGATTTCGCCACCACCACCCGCGTGCCCGAACTCGATCCGCGCGGCCTGCTGGTCGACCAAATCGACGCGCAGTTGCCCTGCACCGAGCACTCGCTGGCACTGGACGCCGCGACCACCGCGCGCCTGAACGGCTTCGCCCGGGACAACAACCTGACCCTCAACACCCTGCTGCAAGCGGCTTACGCTTACCTGCTGGGTCGCCACAACGGCACCGACGAAGCCTTGATCGGCGTCACCGTGGCCGGGCGTCCGCAGCGCTTGAGCGGCGCCGAGCGCATGGTCGGGCTGTTCATCAACACCTTGCCACTGCGAGTGCGTTGGGACGATGCACCAACCGTGGGCCAATGGCTGGCGGGCATCCAGGACTGGAACGTCGAGATGCGCGAGCATGAGCACACGCCGCTGGCGAGCTTGCGCGCGCTGACCTCACTACCCCCCGGTGGCGAGTTGTTCGAAGCGATCATGGTCTTCGAAAACTTCCCGTTCCCCACCGAACTGGACCAGATCGACGACAACCTGTTCGGCCTGCCCGATGCCGAGCACGCCGCGCCGCTGCGCCACACCGGCGGGCGCAACAACTACCCGATGTCCTTGATCGCCTCGCTGGAAGGCGACGGCCTGCAACTGCACCTGGTGCATCAGCGCAAACGCCTGTCAGACGCGGCCGGCGCGCGGCTGTTGCAGCAACTGGTCGCGCTGCTGAACGAAATCAGCCGCGATACTGCCCGGCCTCTGGCCGAAGTGCCGCTGTGCCCGGCGCAGGATCTGAACCTGACGCGTAGCTGGGGCAACGGTGCAACCCTTGAGTTGCCAACCGCCCCGCTGCACGAATTGATCGCCGCCCAGGCTCGCCGCCATCCCGAGCGCGAAGCGGTGCGCGATGCCAGCGGCGCACTGAGCTACGGCGAACTGCTGCAAGCCTCCAGCGATCTGGCCGGCGCCTTGATCCAGCGTGGTCTGCAACCCGGTGATCGCGTGGCCCTGGCCCTGCCCCGTGGCAACGACGCCGTGGTCTCGCTGCTGGCGGTGATGCAGGCCGGCGGCTGCTTCCTGCCGCTGGACCTGGGTCAGCCCGCATCGCGCCTGGGTGCGTTGATGGCCAGTGCCGACGTCGACTTCATCATCGGCACGCCGGCCTTCGACACCGCGTCCGCGCAACTGATCGACGCTTCGGCCCGTGCCGCCGGCATCGACCTGCCGGCGGTGGATCAACAGGCCTGCGCCTATGTGATCTACACCTCCGGCTCCACCGGCACGCCAAAAGGCGTGCGTCTGTCGCACCGCGCCATCGTCGCTTACGTCAGTGGCATTCTGGCGCAGCTGGGTTGCGCCGAAGCCGAACAACCGTGGCGCCATGCACTGCTTTCGACCCTGGCCGCCGACCTCGGCTACACCCAGCTGTTCGGCGCATTGGCCAGCGGTGGCAGCCTGTTGCTGGTGGACGACGATACCCGCGCCGATCCGAACGCATTGGCGCAGCTGTTCAGAGAATTCACCCCGGATCTGGTCAAGCTCACACCGAACCACCTGCACGGACTGCTGGCGGCCCATCCGAATGCGGATCTGCTGCCCCGTCGTGCCCTACTGCTCGGTGGCGAAGCGCTGCAAGGCAGTTTGCTGGACAACGTCCGCGCGCTGCGCCCGGAGCTTGCGGTGTACAACCACTACGGCCCGACCGAAAGCGCCGTGGGCATTTGCCTGTCGCGCATCGACCAGCCACTGGCCGGGGTCCAGCCGCTGGGCCATCCGCAACCGAACCGCCAGTTGCGCGTGCTCGACAGCCACGGCCAAGCCGTGCCGGTCGGCGTTCCGGGCGAGCTGTGGGTCGGCGGCGAAGGCCTGGCCATCGACTACCTGGGCGATGCGGCACAAACCGCCGCCCGTTTCACCGCCGTCGCCGACCTGTCCCGCGCCTACCGCACCGGTGACCGTGTGCGCTGGCTGGAATCCGGCGAACTGGCGTTCCTCGGCCGCGTCGACAATCAGATCAAGTTGCGTGGCTACCGCATCGAGCTGGGTGAAGTCGAAGCGCAGATCAAGCGCCTGTCGGGCAACATCGAGCAAGTGCTGGTGCGCGTGGTGCAACCGGCCAACGAAACGCCACGGCTGATCGCCTGGGTGGTGGCCAGCACCTCGCTGTCCACGGAAAAACTGCGCTCCGACCTCGCCCTGCGCGTACCGGACTACATGGTGCCGGCGGACTTCATTGCGCTGGACGCGATCCCGCTCAACGCCAACGGCAAGCCGGACATCGCCCGCCTGCCGCTGCCCGACGCGCCAGTCAGCCAGGACAGTTACGTGGCGCCGCGCGACGCGGTGGAAATCGCCTTCGCCGAGATCTGGCAGGACGTGCTGCAAGTCGAGCGCGTGGGCATCCACGACAACTTCTTCGCCCTCGGTGGCGACTCGATTCTCAACCTGCAAATCATCGCCCGCGCCCACCAGCGCGGCATGAAGCTGCCCCCCAAGCAGCTGTTCGAAAACCGCACCATCGCCGAGATCTCGGCGGTGCTCGGCCAGGGCGCGAACTATAGCCGCGACACCGCCGCTGTCGCCCGTCATGTGCCGCTGACGGCGGGCCAACATGCACGCCTTGAAGCCGGTCCACTAACGGCTGACTGGCGTTGCGTGGCGCTGCACGAACAGATCAGCGTCGAAGTACTGAACCGCGCGGTGCTGGCCTTGCAGAAGCAGCACCGGGCGCTGCAACTCGGTTTGGCCGAACAGGCCGATGGCCGCTGGAAACAGACGCTGCCGGGCACGCCGAAAGCGGTCAGTGCCAGCCGTCAGCCGCTGAACATCGACGACTCGAAAGCGCTGGCCGAGCTGGCCGAAACCACCCTCGCCAAGCTGGACCACAGCGCCGGCGAAGGCTGGCACGCCTGCCTGTCGGAACAGGGCGACGCCGTACTGCTGGTGACCCATGCCCTGCGTCTGGATGCCGCTTCCTGGGCGTTGCTGATGACCGACCTGGCGCTGGCCGTGGCGCAGGCGCAACACGACCGCGCCATCGAGTTGCCGCATCACGGCGGCCATCCGGACGAATGGGCCGAGCATCAAGCCACCCGCGCCGCTGATGAAGACGGCCTGGAATCGGCCTGGGAATACTGGCTGCAATATGCCGGTGAAAGCGCCTCGCCTGCCCCGCAAATGGACGCCCCGGCATCGACCAGCCACGTGCACATTGCCGAATCGCTGAGCGCTCGCCTGAACCTGCTGCAACGCCGCAGCCATGCGCCGTGGTCGTCGTTGGTGGCGACAGCCGTCGCCGTGGAGCTGGCAGAACACAGCGCTGTTCAAGACGTCTGGCTGAGCCTGGATCGCGGGCGTTGCGAACGTGCGCGCTTGCCGCTCACCAGCGCCCTGAGCCGCACCGACTTCGACCCGGCCACGGTGATCGGCGCCCTGAGCCACGCCGTTCCCCTGCGCCTGAGCATTGCCCCGGCCGCCAACGCCGCCGGCTGGCTGGCACAGGTCGATGCGCAACTGGCCGCCGCGCCCCACGCCGGTGACGACTACGGCGTGCTGCGTTACCTGGCCGACAACGACTACCTGCGCGAACCGCTGCTGAGCCTGCCGCAACCGGCGGTGCATATCGTCATGGCCGGCGACTGGCTGGCCCACGAAGGCCCGTTGGGCGACGTTATCGCCGCCGGCGCGCCGCTCGATGCCAGTGGCCTGACCCTGTCCGTCAGCCTGCAACAGGGCTACTTGCATATCGATTGCCGTGGTCCCGGCGCCGAACATTGGGCCCAGGCGCTGGAACAGCGCCTGAACCAACTGGCCGACGCCGCCGAGCACGCCAGCCCCGGCGCCCACGCGTTCCCGCTGTGCCGGGCCGCCGGGCATGACCTGTCCGTGCTGGGCGCGAATTTCGACTGGGCCGGCATCGATGACCTGCTGCCCCTGTCGCCGATGCAGGAAGGCATGCTGCTGCACACCCTGCTGCGCCCCAACAGCGGCATCTACCTGATGCAGCAACGCTACCGCTGGGACGGCGAGCTGGACCGCAGCGCCATGGAATACGCCTGGGCGCAACAGCTGGCCCGGCACCCGATGCTGCGCACCGGCTTCTGGTGGCAGGACGGCAAGGCGGCGCTGCAATGCGTGTACCGCGACACCGACCCGGCCTTCGCCTGGTACGACTGGCGCCACCTCGACGAGGCCAGCCGCCAGCGCCAGATGAATGCGGTGCTGGACGCCGAATGCCGCCAGGGCTTCGACATGCGTCGCCCGCCGCTGACCTTCCTGCGGGTGTTCCAGGTGGCCGATCAGGAGTTTCTGATCGTGCGCAGTTTCCATCACATCCTCACCGATGCCTGGTGCTTCGGCCTGTTGATGGCCGACCTGTTCGCCCACTATCAGGCACGGGTGCTGGGCCAGCCGGCGGCGCGTCCGTTGCTGCCGTCGTTCAGCCATTACATTCACTGGCTGCAGTGCCAGGACAGCCGCATCACCGAAGATTTCTGGACCCGCGAACTGGCCGGTTTCAGCGCACCGACGCCGCTGGTGGTGGACCGCCCGGCCGTGGCCGAACAAGCGGTGGAAGCGGTGGCCAACCTCGACGTCACCCTGTCGATTGCCGACACCCGCGCCCTCACCACGCTGTGCCAACAGCATCAACTGACGCCCAACACCTGGATTCAGGGCGCCTGGGCCTTGCTGCTGTCCCGTTACAGCGGCAGCGACGACGTGCTGTTCGGGGTCACGGTTTCCGGGCGTCCGACCGAATTGCCCGGCGTGGAAGACATCGTCGGCCTGTTCATCAACAGCCTGCCGCTGCGGGTCAAGGTCGATGATGCGCAAGCTGTGGTGCCGTGGTTGCAGGCGCTGTTCGCCCACAACTTCGAGCTGCGCGCCTATGAGCATGCGCCGCTGGTGGACATCCAGCGCTGGAGCGAAGTCGAGCACGGTCGCTCGCTGTTCGACAGCCTGGTGGTGTTTGAAAACGCGCCGTTCGATGCCGGTCTGTCAGACCGTCAGGTGGACTTCAACGTCGACATTTACGAAGACCGCGTGCACACCAACTACCCGATGACCGTGGTGCTCTACCCCGGCGATCGCCTGGGCATTCGCCTGACCTACGATGCCGCGCGTTTCGACACCGACACCGTGCAGCGCATGCTCGGCCACCTGCGCCAGTTGCTGACGCAGATGGTCGCCGAGCCTGAAGCGCCGCTGGGTTCGCTGTCGCTGCTCACGCCAGAGGAACGCCAGACTTTGCTGGTGGACTGGAACCGCAGTGAGCTGGACTTCCCGCTGGACCAGACCTACGCGCAGCTGTTCGCCGGGCAGGTAGCGGCGAACCCGCAGCGCATCGCAGCCGTGTGCGGCGACGACAGCCTGACCTACGCCGAACTGGACCTGCGCTCCAACCGCCTGGCCCGCGCGCTGATCGAGACCGGCGCCGGTCGCGACACTCTGGTGGCGCTGGTCGGCGAACGCGGCCTGCCGTTGCTGAGCATGATGATTGCCGTGCTCAAGGCCGGTGCCGCCTACCTGCCGCTGGACATCAAGCATCCGCCACAACGGCTGAGCGAGATCCTCGAACTGTCCGGGGCGCGGATCCTCATGACCTGCGCCAGTGCCGACCCGGTGATCGAACCGGCGCTGGCCGCCAGCAGCGTCAAGCCGCTGCGCCTGCGCACCCAAAACCTGTGGCTGGCGGGTGATGCCTCGCCGCTCAACGTGGCGGGCAGCCCGGACGACCTGGCCTACGTGATCTTCACCTCGGGCTCCACCGGCACGCCGAAAGGCGCGATGGTCGAGCAACGGGGCATGCTCAACAACATCTTCGGCAAGGTGCCGACCCTGGGCCTGTCGGGGGATGATCGCATTGCCCAGACCGCCTCCCCGGCGTTCGACATTTCGGTCTGGCAGTTCCTCGCCGCGCCGATCCTCGGTGCCACGGTGCATATCCTGCCGGACGTCATTGCCCACGACCCCGAGCGGCTGTTGCAGGCGCTGGAACAGCAGCGACTGACGGTGCTCGAAGCGGTGCCGACCATGATCCGCGCGTTGCTCGACCTGTCCGATGGCAATACGCAACTGGCGGCCTTGCGCTGGTTGCTGCCCACCGGCGAAGCCCTGCCACCCGCGTTGGCCCAGGCGTGGTTGAGTCGCTTCGGTCATGTCCCGCTGATGAACGCCTACGGCCCGGCGGAATGCTCGGACGACGTCGCCTTCCATCCGTTGACCCGGATGCAGGACGAAACAGGCAACGCAATGCCCGTGGGCCGGCCAACCGCCAACAACCATCTGTATCTGGTCGACAGCGCGTTGCGTGCGGTGCCGGTGGGCGTGCCGGGTGAAATCTGCGTTGGCGGTGTCGGCGTCGGTCGCGGTTACCTCAACGACCCGGACAAAACCCGCGCGGCCTTCGTCGACCATCCTTTCGAACCCGGTGCCCGCTTCTATCGCACCGGTGACCTGGGACGCTGGCGCGCCGACGGGGTGCTGGAATTCCTCGGCCGTCGCGACCAGCAGGTGAAGATTCGCGGCCACCGCATCGAGCTGGGCGAGATCGAAGACCATCTGGGTCGTCACCCCGCCGTGCAAGCGGTGGCGGTGATCGTCAACGCCGACCAGCGCGGCGACCTGCAACTGGTGGCCTACTGGGTCGGCGACGACACCCCGGTGGCGGCGCTGCGCGACTGGCTGGGCCAGCGCCTGCCGTCGTACATGGTGCCCGCGCACTGGGTACGGCTGGAGGCGCTGCCGCAGAACGCCAACGGCAAGGTCGATCGCAAGCAACTGACCGCACGCCAGCTGGACCATCAGGAGCTGAGCGAGCAACGGCCGCTGGGCAGTGAAACCGAGCAGCAACTGGGCGCAATCTGGGCGCAGATTCTCAACCTGAGCGCCATCGGCGCCGACGACAACTTCTTCGCCCTGGGTGGCCATTCGTTGCTGGCGACATTGGTGGTGTCGCGGATTCGCAGCCAGCTGGCGGTGGAACTGCCGCTGCGCGCGGTGTTCGATCACCCGGTGCTGGAAAATCTCGCCCGCGCCATCGACAACGCTCGTCTGCAAGCGGCGCCTGTCGCCCTGCCGGCCATCACCCAGGCGTCGCGTTCGCAAGCGTTGCCATTGTCGTTCGCCCAGCAGCGGTTGTGGTTCCTCGAACAACTGAACCCCGGCTCCAGCGGTTTCAACATTCCATTCGCCCTGACCCTGACCGGGGCGCTGAATGTCGAAGCGTTGCGCCTGGCATTCGAGCAATTGGTCGCCCGTCATGAAGTGCTGCGCAGCTCCGTGCACAGCGATCACGGCGAGCCCTGGCAGCGCATCGAAGCGGCGCAGCCGTTTGCCCTGCCGATCAGCGATTTGCAACAGGTCGAGGCCAAGGAGCCGGCGATTGAGGCGCAACTGGCCGAAGTCTTCGGCCAGCCGTTCGACCTGACTCAGGCGCCGTTGATTCGCGCACGCCTGCTGCAACTGGACGGGCAAACCCATGTGCTGGCCATCGCCCTGCACCACATCGCCGTGGATGCCTGGTCCATCGCGCAACTGGTGGAACAGCTAGCCAGCGATTACGCGGCGTTTGGCACCGGTTCAGCGGGCATCGAGACCCCGGCACTGCAATACGCCGACTTCGCCGTGTGGCAACGCACGCACCTGCCGGGTCCGGTCTGGCAGCAACAGCTGGGCTACTGGCGCCAGCAGTTGCAGGCCAGCCCTGCACCGTTGTTGCTGCCGGGTGCTCCGGCCCAGGGGCAAGCTCATGGGTGCGCACGCCATCGCAGTCGCCTGCCGGTATCGCTGGCCCAGGCCATCACGCAACTGGCGACAGCGCGCGAGGCATCGCCATTCATGGTGCTGCACAGCGCGCTGAACGTGCTGTTGCATCAACAGACCGGGCGCGACGACTTGCTGGTCGGCACCGACATCGCCAACCGTCACCATCAGCAAACCGAAGACATGGTCGGCTTCTTTGTCAACCAGTTGGTGCTGCGCTGCCGCGTGACGCCACAGCAGACCTTTGCCCAATTGCTGGGCGATGCCCGTCGTGTGGCGCTGGACGCCTTCGCCCATCAGGACCTGCCGTTCGATGCGCTGGTGGCCGACCTGCTGCCGCAACGCGATGCCCGCTACACGCCGTTCTTCCAGGTCAAGCTTGTGGTGCAGAACACCCGTCAGCAGGACTTGCAGCTGCCGGGGCTGGCGATCAGCGAGCGCGAGCTGGCGCCCCAGGCGGCGGATGTCGACCTGCTGATCAACGTGGTGGATGACGGCGAGGGCTTGCTGGTGGTCTACGACTACGACACCCGTCGTTATGCCGCGGCCTACATCGAACTGCTCGACAGCCTGTTCGTCTGCCTGCTCGAGCAGTTGGCGCAGAACGCCGACCTCAACGTCGCGCAGTTGCTGGCACCGCTCAATCAGTTGCAACAGTCCCGCCGCGAGCAGGCGCAGCAAGCGATGCGCGAAGCCGGCAGCGCTCGCCAGAGCACCCTGGGCCAGGCCCGCCGCCGCAGTGTCGTGAAGGATGCCGAGCAATGATTGCCTTCACTTTCGCGACCCTCAAGTCCCATTTTTTTGCACAGGTCTCAGCATGACTCAGACTCACGAAGACACGCCGTTCGAAGGTTTTGAACTGTCGCCGCAACAGGCGCACCTATGGCGTTTGCAACAGGGCCGCCTGAGCGCCCATGCGCAACGGGCCACCCTGCGCATTCGCAGCGAGCAGCCGCTGGACCGCGCCCGACTGGACGGCGCCCTTCAACAGCTGGTGCAACGCCACGAAATCCTGCGCACCCGCTACCAGCATCTGTCGGGGCTGTCGTTGCCGATGCAGGTGATCGACGATTCGTGCAGGGATCTGGCTTCGCTGGCCATCGAATTGCATCTGGAGGCCGATGGCCAAGCGGCGACGCTGCACCTGCCGGCACTGCATCTGGACAGCTCCAGCCTGGGTTATCTGGCTGAAGAATGGGCCTTGGGCTACTTGCAGGCAGCGCCTCAGGACCCGCCGCTGCAATACGCCGACTACGCGGCCTGGCGCCAGGAATGCGCGGACGACGAGCACAGCCGGCAGTTCTGGAATGAACAGCTGGGTGCGGTGGTGACCGACGTGCCGTTGCCTTGGCAACGGCAGAATACGGAGGCTTCAGGATCGTTCGAACCGGGCCGCCTGCCACTGGCGCTCGACGGCACGACAGCGCAGCGCTTGGCTGAACTGGCCACCCGCCTCGGTGTGAGTACCGGCATTGTCGTGCTCGCTGCCTGGGCGACCCTGTGGCAACGCTACAGCGAGGCCGAACGCCTGACGTTGGCCTGTGACCATCAGATGCGCCCGGATGCGCTGGGTGACGCCCTCGGCCTGTTCTCCGAGGCGCTGCCGCTGACCCTCGATACCTCGCCTGAACTGGCGTTTTCTGCGCTGTGCCAGCAACTGAGCGAGCGCGTCGGCCTTCTCAACGACGCACGGGACAGCTACCCGAGCCATCTGGGCAACGCACCGTCGTTGTCGGGTGTGGGCTATCGCGAGTTGGCCGTGGCGCCGCACAGCACCTTGAATGATGCCGGCTGGCAGATCGAACTGGCGGACAGTATCAGTGCCGATTGCGCCTTGCTGTTGCAGTACCAGCCGCAGTCGGCCAGTGCCTTGTCGTTGCATTTCGACGCGTCGCTCTACACGGTGGCCCATATCGAGATCCTCGCCGGGCAACTGCTGAGCGTTCTGGAACACAGCCTGCGCGAGCCTTCGGTCAACCTGAGCCGACTGGCCACCTGCAACGCCGACGAACTGCAGCAAGTGACCGGCGTACTGAGCACCTCGCCCGCGCTGACGCCGGTCCAGCAAGAGCTGTACGCCACGACCTTCACCCTGCCGAACCTGGCCGCCTGTTTCTCCCTCGGCTCGGCGGCCAACGCCCAGCGTCCGGCGGTGACCGGACCGAGCGGCACCTTGAGCCATGCCGAGCTGGAGCAACAGGTCAGCGCCCTGACCCAGCACCTGCTGGCGCAGCACCTTGAGCCCGGCACACGGATCGCGCATTTCCTGCCGCGCGACATCGATGCCGTGGTGGCGCTGGTGGCGATTCTGCGCGCCGGCGCCTGCTACGTGCCGATCGATCCGTCCTACCCCGCCGAGCGCATCGAACACATTCTGCGCGACAGCCAGACCCGCCTGATCTTGACCCATCAGGGCCGCGTGCAAGACCTGCCGGCCGCCTGGCAGGCGAACGCGCTGGCCATCGATCAAGCACTGCCGGTACCGTCGTTCCGCCCGGAGCCGACAGTTGCGCGGGAGCAGCCGGCCTATCTGATCTACACCTCCGGCAGCACCGGCCAGCCCAAGGGCGTGGTGATCAGCCATGCCAACGCCCTGCACTCGCTGGCGGCACGCCTGGCCGGCTATCCGCAGCCGGTGCAGCGCTTCCTGCTGCTGTCGTCGTTCGCCTTCGACAGCTCCATCGCCGGGCTTTTCTGGAGCCTGGCCCAGGGCGGCTGCCTGCACCTGGCCAGCGAAAGCGAACAGAAGGACCCGCTGCAACTGGCGCGGCTGATTCGTGCTCACGGCGTATCGCACCTGTTGGCGCTGCCGTCGCTGTACAGCTTGTTGCTGGATGAATTGGGCGACGAGCCAAGTCCGCTGAACACGGCGATTGTTGCCGGCGAAAGCTGCCCGCCCGCCCTGGTCGCCAGCCACTATGGTCGCCAACCCCAGGCGCAGCTGTACAACGAATACGGCCCGACGGAGGCTTCGGTGTGGAGCACCGTTGCCCTGTGCCAGCCTGACCAAACCGGCGGACCTGTGCCCATCGGCCGCGCCATTGCGCAGACGCGGGTGTACCTGCTCGACAGCGACGGCGCGCCGGTGGCTCGGGGGCTCAAGGGGGAAATCCACATTGCCGGGCCGGGCCTGTCCGAAGGCTATCTGGGCCTGCCGCAAATGACCGCGGAAAAATTCATCCGCGCCAGCCACCCGGCGCTCGACGGCCAGCGCCTGTACCGCACCGGCGATTACGCCTGGCAGGACCTGGACGGGCAATTGATGTTCCTCGGGCGCAGCGACGCGCAGATCAAGTTGCGCGGCTACCGCATCGAACTGGGCGAAATCGAAACCGCGCTGGTGAAGGTCACCGGCGCCAAACTGGCGGTGGTCCTGCTGGACAGCACCCAGGCCGAACCGAGCCTGCGCGCTTTCGTCGAGTCGACCAGCGTCTTGCAGGCCAATGCCGTGCGTGAATCCCTGGGCGCGCTGTTGCCGGCGCACATGGTGCCCGCCGACATCCAGTGGCTGGCGCAACTGGCGCGCACCGCCAATGGCAAGGTCGACCACCGTGCCCTGCTGGCCCGCGTGCCGAATCGCAGCATATCGGCGTACGCAGCGCCCGAAGGGCATGTGGAGCAAGTGCTTGCGGCCATCTGGCAAGAGTTGCTGCAGGTCGAAGTGATCGGTCGGCATGACGACTTCTTCGCCCTCGGCGGCCATTCCCTGCTGGTGGTGCGCATGACCGCGCGCCTTCGCGCCACCCTGGGCATCGAAGTGCCGGTGAGCGTGATTTTCCAGCACCCGACGCTCAGCGATCTGGCCGAACAGGTGGCGCGTCCCGCCGACCGCGCCGCCGTCATCACGCTGCAGGCCGGTATCGAAGGCCATACCCCGCTGTTCTGCCTGCACCAGCCGGCGGGTGGGGTTCATCATTACCTGCCGATGATTGACGGGCTGACCGACGAGCTGCCGGTGTATGGCATCACCCTGCCTGAATCCCTGCGCGGGCAGAGCCTTGCGGCGCTGGCCAGCGAATACCTGCCGGTGATCCGCGGTGTTCAGGCGCAAGGTCCGTATCGCCTGGGGGGTTGGTCCATGGGCGGCTTGCTCGCCCTGGAGCTGACCCGGCAACTGGAGGCACAAGGGCAAACGGTGCAATGGCTGGGCCTGTTCGACAGCACCTTCCACGCCGAGGACGATGCGCTGGAGTGGGACGCCTTGCTCGCCGTGCTCCAGCAGGAGCTGAGCAGCGACAGTCGCCAGCGTCTTGATTCGTTCGATGCTCAATGCCTGGCGCAACTGCGCGAAGCTACTGCTGCAATGGGACGCGTGGATCAGTTGCGCTTCGCCCTGCTGCAATGGGCCAGCGCCAACGGCCTGACCCTCAATGCCCCAGAGGCTTACGTCGAGCAGACCTTGAATGTGATGGCCGATGCACGTCGTTGGGTCCGCGAATATTCCGTGCCGTCAGTGGCCGCGACCCTGAACCTGTGGTGGGCCGAGCAAACCCTCGCCGAGCGCCCGGCGCTGCCGGCACAGTGGGACGCGATCAGCCGCCTGACCTGTCATCATCAGGTGGCCGCCGATCACGAGTCGATTCTCGGGCAACCTGCCTTCCATGAACAATTGAACAAGTCGCTGGCCACGGCCGCGACGGAAATCCGCGCATGAACCTGATTCTTTATCTCTACCGCCAATCGGCACGCCTGCTGGCCCTGGCCTCGATCACCGGTGCCCTGGGCGGCCTGGCCAGCGCCGGGCTGGTGATCCTGATCAACCGTGGGTTGGCCGATCCTGCGCAGTTGCCGGAACTGGCCCTGGGCTTTTTCGGGCTGTGCGCCGGCATGTTGCTGAGCAAGTTGTGCTCGGAACTGTCGCTGCTGCACCTGACCCAGAGCGCGATCTTCCAGATGCGCATCGACCTGTCGCGCAAGCTGCTGGCCACGCCACTCAAACGCCTGCAAGGCATGGGCAAACACCGCTTGCTGGTGATCCTCACCGAAGACGTGCACACCTTCACCGCCGCTTTCGAGTGGGTGCCGCTGCTGTTCGTCAATGCCGTGGTGACCCTGGCCTGCTTCGCATATCTGGCGTGGTTGTCGTGGTCGCTGCTGGCGATTCTGGCGTTGTTCCTGCTGGTGGGGTTGGTGGCGTTTCACTTGGCCGAACGCGGGCCGCTGGGCCATCTGGAAAAGGTCCGCCAGCAAAAGGACGTGCTCTACCAGCACTTTCGCAGCCTGATCGAAGGCAGCAAGGAATTGCAGCTCAACAATGCTCGGGGTGAGGCGTTCGTGGAACGGGTCATCCGCCCGGGTGCCGACGAGTTTCGCGTGCGCTTCCTGCGCGGCATGGCCGGGTATTCGGTGGTGGCCAACTTGGGCACGCTGCTGTTCTACCTCAACCTTGGCGTGCTGCTGTTCGTCGTGCCGTTCTGGCTGCCGCAATCGCCCACTGTGCTGGTCAACTTCACCGTGACCTTGCTGTATCTGGTGCGGCCGATTTCCGACCTGATGATCGCCCTCCCCTCGCTGCGCCAGGCCAGCATCGCGCTGACCCGCATTCGCCAGCTGGATGCGGAACTGAGCGCCGAGGAAAAAGCGACGGCCCCGACCGGTAATCCGTTCGCAAGCGACGGGCCGATGCGCCTGTTGCTCAACGGCGTGTGTCACCGCTATCCCGGCGAACACGAGGATCATCCGTTCATGCTCGGGCCCGTGGACCTGACGCTGGAACAGGGTGAACTGGTGTTCGTGGTCGGCGGCAACGGCAGTGGCAAGACTACGCTGTCGATGCTGCTGCTGGGGCTCTACGCCCCGGAAACCGGCTGTCTGGTGCTCAATGGCGTGGAAGTGGACGATGACAACCGCGAGCAATACCGCCAGCATTTCGCGGCGGTGTTTGCCGATTTCCACCTGTTCGAGCATTTGCTGGGCGACGACGGACCGGATGCCGAACATCGCACCGCCGAAGCGACCCGTTACGTGAAAGCCCTGGGGCTGGGGCACAAGGTCAGCATCGTCGACGACCGCTTCTCCACCGTCGACCTGTCCACCGGGCAGCGCAAGCGGCTGGCGCTGGTGTCAGCGTATCTGGACGACAAGCCGTTCTATCTGTTCGACGAATGGGCCGCCGACCAGGACCCGACCTTCAAGCGCGTGTTCTACATGGAGCTGCTTCCGGAGCTCAAGGCCCGGGGCAAGACCGTGATCGTGATCACCCACGATGATGCGTACTTCCAGCAGGCTGATCGGGTGTTGAAAGTCGAAAACGGCCGTTTGACCCAGGTTGAAGCTCACGCGGCGTATGCCTGATACGGGGTGACTGGAAAATCCCCAATCCCCTGTAGGAGCGAGCCTGCTCGCGATGGTCGTCAACGATAACGCGTGCTGCCTGAATGAACGTGTTGTCCAGACGTTTATCGCGAGCAGGCTCGCTCCTACAGGTTTTGCGTCGTTCTCACGCCCTGGAGGACCTGTTAACCTGCCGGGCCGTTTCGAGGGGGCAATGTCGTCTACAGTTCATGGAGCGATTCATTTCTGAAGCCCGGACGCCTGCCTTCGAGCGGATCAGTCGGGACAATCGGAAATCGCAAGGGAGGTATGCCAATGCACGGCTATGGAATGGTGGGAGACCTGCTCCATCTAGCCCTTTATTTACTGAGCATCGGCTTTTGGGCGTTTTTCTGGATCGTCTGCATGTTCAACGCCAAGCGCGGCTTGAAAAGACGACTGGGCGCCCATGCGCTGCTGATCGGCCTGCTGTTTTTTCCGGTGTTGCCCGCGACGGTGGTCGGTGGCGCGCTGATCGCCTTCGGCATCGAAAGCCTGGTCTGGAGCCTGTGCATCGCCGGCGTGGGACTGCCGCTGGCGGGGCTGGGGTTTGTCCGTCGTTATGCCTGAATCGCCGCAGTTCCCGAAACGCCGCTGATTGCCCCAATTCCTGTAGGAGCGAGCCTGCTCGCGAAGCGGTGTGTCAGGAGCCATGGATGTTGAATGTGCCGGCCTCATCGCGGGCAAGCCCGCTCCCACAGGTTGGGTGTGTGTCCGCAAAATCCGTGAACGCCACAAATCACTGTGGGAGCTGGCTTGCCAGCGATGAGGGAGTGTCAGTCGACATCATCACTGACTGACCCGACGCCATCGCGGGCAAGCCCGCTCCCACAGGTTGGGTGTGGGTCCGCAAAATCCGCGAGCAACACAAATCACTGTGGGAGCTGGCTTGCCAGCGATGAGGGAGTGTCAGTCGACATCATCATTGACTGACCCTACGCCATCGCGGGCAAGCCCGCTCCCACAGGTTTAGTGTGTTTCCGCAATATCCGTGAGCAACACAAATCACTGTGGGAGCTGGCTTGCCAGCGATGAGGGAGTGTCAGTCGACATCATCATTGACTGACCCTACGCCATCGCGGGCAAGCCCGCTCCCACAGATTTAGTGTGTTTCCGCAATATCCGTGAGCAACACAAATCACTGTGGGAGCTGGCTCGCCAGCGATGAGGGAGTGTCAGTCGACATCATCATTGACTGACCCATCGCAATCGCGGGCAAGCCTGCTCCCACAGGGGATCTTCAGTGGATACAGGGTTTGTGTGTTGTCGAGGGGTTCAATCGCCCTGGTAGATGTAATGCAGGTAACTCACCTGCTCGGCCACTGGCAGGCGGTGCAGCTTGGGGCAGGATTCGCACAATACCGGCGGTTCGCCTTCGACCGGCGCGTGCAGTTGGTAATGCAGGCAGCAATGCCGACGCAAGGGTAGCTGGGGGACAATCTGTGGCGCGGGCGATTCGACCGTGCGTTGCAGGCTTCGCAATTTCAGCCGTCCGTTATTCACGATCACCTGCTCCAGCCATTGGTGGGCCTCGGCAAATCCGTCCCGGGACAGTTCGGCGTCCATCCGGGTGAAGGCGCCATCCCAGATCGCGACCATGTTGCCCCACAGGATCTTCGGCGCCAGGCCTCCGGCCGCGGCCAGGGTGGCAAACAACGGGGTCAGGTGCTCGTGGATCAAGCGCGACCAATAGGCTGCACGGTCTTGCGGCGCCAGTGTTGCGGGCTGGGCGATCAACCCGACGGCCTGGGGCGAACCGTGATCATCGTGCAGCAGCACGGCCTCCCCATTCCAGAAATCGATCGCGCCATCACAGGTAAGGACGCTGGCGAACGCCGCTGGCATAACGATGCTCATGTAGTTCATCGACCACTGCGAAACCACGGCCGCGCTGTTCACCCCCGGATACAGCAGGGCAAACCGCGTCAGCAAGGGTTGTAGTACCGCAGGGTCGGCAAGTCGGTTCAAGGGGATTGCAGGTTGATCGCAGGGTTCACGCTGGATGACCCGCTTAATCGGCGGCCAGGCCTCGTTGAGCCATTCTGGAAATTCGATAACGGGACTCCCGTGACTATCGCTATTGAATGCAAACGATTAGCATTGGCTGATCGTATCCTCCCTCACTTGCAAACTCAACGTCGCTAGCGACCGGGCCATCACGACCTCATGCAAACACTCCGCAATTTCTGGCGTCTCGCAGGGCCCTTCTGGGCCTCGGAAGAAAAGTACCCGGCGTTGCTGTTGCTGGTGGCCACCGTGGTGATGACCCTGTGCCTGGTGGGGGTCAACATCCTCACCAACTTCTGGAACCTGCACTTCTACAACGCCTTGCAGGCGCTGGATTACCACGGTTTCATCGTCGGCAGCGTGCAGTTCATCCTGCTGCAGATCGGCACCGCCGCCTTCACCGTCGCCGCGTTTCACTTCCAGCAGAAGCTGACGCTGCGCTGGCGTCGCTGGTCCACCCATAACCTGCTCGGACAATGGCTGGGCAGCCAGCGCTACCAGAAGCTCAAGCTGACCGAGACCGACGTCGACAACCCCGACCAGCGGATTGCCGAAGACATCGACCTGTTCATCGTCAAATCGCTGAAGCTGACTTTGGGCTTGTTGACCTCGGTGGTCTCGCTGTTTTCCTTCCTGCATATCATCTGGCAGGCCTCCAGCCTGGTCAGCGTGCCGCTCGCCGGGGACGATGTGGTCATTCCCGGGTTGCTGGTGTGGATCGCTATTGTCTACGCGCTGGCGGGTACGGGGCTGGCGTTCTGGCTGGGGCGCGCGTTGCCACGGCTGAACTTCATGCAGCAGCGGCGCGAAGCGGACTTCCGTTTTTCGCTGATGCGCCTGCGGGAGAACGCCGACTCGGTGGCCCTGTACAAGGGCGAGGCCGTGGAAAACCTGCGCTTCAATCAACGCCTGGAGGCCGTGCTGGAGAACTTCTGGGCCCTGGTGAAAAAGCAGAAGCTGATCATGGGTTACTCGACCTTCTACCTGCGCAGCGCCACGGTTATCCCGATGTTCATCATGGCGCCACAGTTCTTCGCCGGTGCCTTCCCCCTCGGCCGCCTGACCCAGATCAGCGCCGCCTTCGGCGAAGTGCACTCGGCCATCGCCTATCTGGTGGAGGTGTTCCCGGAACTGTCGGCGTGGAAATCGGTGATCGACCGGTTGATCGGTTTCCAGGAACGCCTGGACAAGGTCGAGGTCACGTCGAATGTGGTCGAAGGGCATCAGGCCGACGGCCTGGAAATCAAGGATCTGGACATCTGGCTGCCCAGCGGCCGGCGCCTGTTCGATGGCTTCAACCTGTCACTCAAGCCCGGTGACAGCCTGCTGATCAGCGCACCGTCCGGCTACGGCAAGTCGACTTTCATCCGCACTGTCACCGGGCTCTGGCCCCACGCAAGCGGCTCTGCCAGCTACGACCGCGGGCGTGCCCTGACCCTCTCGCAAAAACCTTACCTGCCACTGGGCAGCCTGCGCGAAGCCCTGTGGTACCCCATGCCCCCGGATCGCGAGGCAGACAGCGCCCTGCGTTTGCTGATGCAGCAAATCGGCCTGCAACACCTGAGCGAACAGCTGGATCGGGAACACGACTGGTCGCAGACCCTGAGCGTCGGCGAACAGCAACGCCTGGCCTTCGTCCGCGCCCTGCTCGCCCGCCCTGCGGTGCTGTTTCTCGACGAGAGCAGTTCAGCGCTGGACGCGGCGAACGAAGCGCGCTGCTATCAATTGCTCAAGCAGACTTTGCCGGACACGATACTGATCAGCGTCGGGCATAACGCTTCGCTGGAGCGTTTTCACTGGCAGGTGCTGGAATTGCAAAGCGAGGCGCGGTGGTTGCATCGCAGGGTTGAGCAGCCGGTTTGAACCTTTACTGAAGATCAAAACCTGTAGGAGCGAGCCTGCTCGCGATGGACGCCAGAACACCGCGGGGAGTCAGGCAGCCAGCGTTATCGTTGACGACCATCGCGAGCAGGCTCGCTCCTACAGGGGGCCCCCTCAAATCAACAAATCCAGCGTATCGAACAACTCCACATCCTCCGCCCGCGCCGAACGCGCCCGACGGCGGATGACCTGGAACAGGCAATCGACGAAGCATTGCGCGGCGACACCCAACTGGGCATTGCGCGGGGTGACGATGCCGATGGTGTCGGTGGCGAAGGATTCCGCCAGCGCCAGGCGCGCCACTCGTTCGCGGTAGATCGGCACGGTGAGCATCGGCTCCGGGAAGTAGCTGAGCATGTCGGTCTGTTCGATCATCGATAAGGTCAGCTGCGGCGAATGCGCGCGGTGGATGTGCTGCATGTCGATCTGCGCGCCGTGTTGCCAGAACAGCTCGGTCATCAGGCCTTCGTGGCTGGCATCGGGGTAATTGACCACCCAGTCCTGGTCCAGCAGTTCGTGGATGGAGCGGCTGTCACGGCGGGGATGACCGTGGCGGGCGACCACGGCCATGCGGTAGGCACAGATCGGTTCGCAGACGAATTCCGGGCGCGGCAGCAACGAAGACACCAGCCCCACCGCAAACTCCATGGTGCCGTCGCGCAAGCGCGGCAAGGTCACCGCCATCAAGCCTTCGAAGACTTCCAGGCGCACACGGGGCATGCGTTGGCGGAACAGCGTGACGACTTCGGGCAACAGGGTCATGCCCATCCATGGCGAGATGCCCAGGCGCAAATGCCCTTCGGCCTGATCGCTCAGGTGCGCCAACTCCAGTTGCGCACGCTCCAGTTGGCTGAGCATCTGTCGCGCATGCTGCAACAGCGACTGGCCGTATTGGGTCAGGACGACCCCGCTGGCGTTGCGTACCAGCAGCGGCAATTGCAGCTGTTCTTCCAGCTCACGCAGGGCCTTGGCCACCGCCGTCTGCGAGACGTCCAGTTGCCGCGCCGCCGCGCGAATACTGCCGCAGTCCGCAATCATCACCAGCGCGCGCAATTGATGCAGCTTCATCCTTTCCTCCGGTCTCCCTGAGTGTAAACCCTGGGTTTTCAGCCCCGCTTTTTTGCGACTGCCGCGGCCTTCGCCAACTCATTAGGATCGCAGGGTATCAGTCGAACCTCCAAAAACGACCCATAAAAACGAGGAATTTTTGATGCTCAACCTGCCTGCCCTGCCCGGCATTCGCGCGCTCGAAGACGAGATGATCGCCCTGCGCCGGCACATCCACGCCCACCCGGAACTGAGCTTTGAGGAGTTCGCCACCGCCGATCTGGTGGCGGGCAAACTCACCGAGTGGGGCTATGAGGTGCATCGTGGCATGGGCGGCACCGGGGTGGTCGGGCTGCTGCGCAACGGTCAGGGCAAGAAGATGATCGGCCTGCGTGCCGACATGGACGCCCTGCCGATCATCGAGCAGACCGGCCTGCCCTATACCAGTCGTCACGAAGGGGTGATGCACGCCTGCGGTCACGACGGTCATACGGCGATGTTGCTGGCGGCGGCCAAATATCTGGCCGAAAGCGGCGAGTTCGACGGCGCGCTGGTGGTGATTTTCCAGCCTGCCGAAGAAGGCGATGGCGGTGCGCAGCGCATGCTCGATGACGGGTTGTTCGAGCGGTTCCCCTGCGATGCGGTGTTCGCGATGCACAACATGCCGGGGCTGCCGGTAGGCAAGCTGGGCTTTTTGCCGGGGCCGTTCATGGCCTCCACCGACACGGTGACCATTCGCATCGATGGCGTCGGCGGTCACGGCGCCATGCCGCACAAGGCGGTGGATCCGGTGCTGGCGGGATCGGCCATCGTCATGGCGTTGCAGAGCATCGTCGCGCGCAATGTCGACCCGCTCGACACCGCCGTGGTCACCGTCGGCGCGTTCCACGCCGGGATCGCCGCCAATGTGATTCCCGATCACGCCGAGTTGCAGTTGAGCGTGCGCGCGCTCAAGGCCGAAGTGCGTGACGAGCTGATTGCCCGCATCACCGACGTGGCGCAATCCCAGGCGGCGAGTTTCGGCGCCCGTGCCACCGTCGATGTCGATGAAGCCCAACGTTTTCCTGCGCTGTTCAATCACCCCGACAGCACCGCATTCGCCCGGCAGGTGGCAGTGGACTGGGTCGGTGAAGACGGGCTGATTCGCGACATGAAACCGCTGACCGGCAGCGAGGATTTCGCCGTGATGCTTGAGCGTTGCCCCGGCTGCTACCTGCTGATCGGCAATGGTGACGGTGAAGGCGGCTGCATGGTGCATAACCCCGGCTACGACTTCAACGACGACTGCCTGGCGACGGGTGCCAGCTATTGGGTTCGGCTGGTGGAAACCTTCCTGGCCTGATTCGCGCTCGACTAACGCCCTCGTCTTCTGGAGTTCGCCTCATGTCCACTCCCGCTTCTACCGCCATGCCGGCTGCCACTGCGGTGCGTCGCCCGATCGGTGCGCGCGCCATCGCCGCCATCACCATCGGCTCCGGCCTAGAGTTCTACGATTTCTCGGTCTATAGCTTTTTCGCCACCCTCATCGGCCGGCAGTTCTTCCCGGTCGAGAGCACGCTGGGGCAGTTGCTGCTGTCGCTGGCGACCTTCGGCGTCGGCTTCGGCATGCGCCCCATCGGCGGGCTGGTGCTGGGCGCCTACGCCGACCGGGTCGGGCGCAAGCCGGCGATGATGCTGACCTTGTGGTTGATGGCCCTGGGTTCGCTGCTGTTCGCCATCGCGCCGACCTATGCGCAAATCGGCATCGCCGCGCCGGTGATCATCGTGTTGGCGCGACTGATACAGGGCTTCGCCATTGGCGGTGAAGTCGGTGCCTCGACCGCAATGCTGATGGAATATGCCGACGATAAAAGTCGCGGCTTCTATGGCAGCTGGCAGTTGTTCAGCCAGGGGCTGAGCTTTCTGCTCGGCGCGCTGGTGGCCCTGGCCCTGAGTTCGAACCTGTCACCCGAAGCGCTGGAAAGCTGGGGTTGGCGGCTGCCGTTCGCGCTGGGGCTGCTGGTGATTCCGATCGGTGTCTACATTCGCCGTCATCTCAAGGAGACCGCCGATCAAGCCGCACCTGACAGTCAGGCAACGTCCGGCCTGCGTGCGATCTTCACGCGCTATCGTCGAACGGTGCTGACCGGCGTGCTGTTGGTGATTGGCAGCACGGCCTCCAGCTACATCGTGCTGGACTACATGACCAACTACACGGTTACGGTGCTGCACCTGCCGATGAAGATGGGCACTACGGCGGCCTGTCTGGGGGCGCTGGTGCAGATCAGTTTGTCGATCTGGGCGGGTCGGCTGAGTGACCGCATCGGTCGTCGCCGCACGGTTGCCCTGGGCGCGATTCCGATGCTGTTGCTGATCTATCCGGCGTTCATGCTGATGAATCAGTACCCCACGCTGGTTACGCTGCTGGCGGTTTCGTTGGTCACTACGCTGTTGCTGGTGTTGATCACCGTGCCGACGCTGGTGCTGGTGACGGAGCTGTTTCCGCGCGCGATCCGGGCCACCGGGTTGTCGATTGTCTATTGCCTGGGGGTGTCGGTGTTTGGCGGTTTTGCGCAGTTTTTTGCGACAGGGTTGATTGGGTTGACGGGGAATAACAATGCGCCGGCGTTGTATGTGATGGGGTGTTTGGGACTGACGCTGGTGGGGTTGGCTATGGCCAGGGAGACGGCTGGCAAGACCCTTGATTGATTCGGGTTGGTGTACATATCCGTCCCTGTAGGAGCGAGCATGCTCGCGATGGACGCCAGGACACCGTGGGGTGTCAGGCAGCCAGCGTTATCGTTGACGACCATCGCGAGCATGCTCGCTCCTACAGGGGATTGGGTACGCCCTATTCCGCCAGGCCCACCTGCATCCGCCCGCGATAACCCAACCCCGCTTGCAACCCGAACGCCACAACCACCGTGGCCGGCGCGGAGAAGCTGCTCAAACCACTACCGGCAAACATCAACGCCAGCCCCAGTGCCGTGGCTCCGAACCAGGCCGTCAGGCCTACCGGATTGAACGTCGCTACCCGTTCCAGCGCCGATGCGTCATACCGTCCATAGACAATCTGCGCCAACGCCACACCGACCCAGGCCACCACGAAAATCCCCTGATAGGCCAGCGCCTTGAGCAGGTACGCAAACACATCCGCCAGCATCAGCCCGTAGACAATCACCCCCACTGCCAGCGCCCACACCAGGTACGAGGCGCGCAGGCCGAAGCGGGCAAAGAACGCCTGCATGTTCAGGGTCGCCAGGTAGTAGTTCGCGGTGTTGATCCGGGTTTGCGTGGCCCAGACGAACAGCAGCCCCCACAGGCCCATCATCTGCAAAATTGCCATGACCACCGACACTTCGTTCAACGCGCCTTCGTGGGGAATGCTGCTGACCAGGTAGATGCCTGCCGCACCGTTGAGCAGGAAGGTCACGGCGTAGAACGGCATGCCGAAGTTCCAGCGGCCGTGATACTCGGCATCTTCGGGTTTGCCGAAACGGGCGTAGTCGAAGGTGAACAGCATCAGGATCCACACGCCCATGTACGCCACGAAGCAGTCCCACCAACCATAGGCGCTTGGCGTTGCCGGGCCGAAATCCAGCCACTGCGGCTGGTAGCCATAACGGCTGATCGACAGCCCCACCGCCACCAGCAAACCGCCGAGGTACACCGGCAGCAGCACGCCGTTGAGCTTGTCCAGCCAGTGCTGCACGCTGCCCAGGATCATCGGCACGCTGTACAGCACCACCAGCAACGCCGCCAGCGGGTACACCAGTTCCGGGTACAGGTGATTGAGTGCCACGGCGATCACCGAGCCTTCGAACACCGCGTAGTAGATCGCCGTGGAGAAGAAGATCAGGGTCGCCAGGCAAGCACCGGTGCTGCCGAACAGCAGCCGTGAAAACAGCGCCACCGACAGGCCGCTGCGTGCTGCAAAGCGACTGAGGATGCTGTTGACCAGCCCGTAGCTGATCACCGACAGCAGCATGCCGATCAGCGCATTGCGCGCGCCATAAGACAACGCCAAAGAGGCGCCCACGACGATGTAGAACATCGCGCTGCACACCGCCCACCAGGCCATGGTCAGTGACAGTCGGCCCATGCGGGCGTTGCTTGGAACGGGGTGGTTGGCCGGGTCTTGCCCGGTTTGACTCGATTGCGATAAAGCAGCCATGTGCGTGAACTCCAGAACCAGTCAAAGGTTGAAGCGCGGGCAGCCGCCACCGCACCGAAGTGCGGCGTTGGCTCACCTTTTGGCTTTACCCGCGCCGTGCGGCGGGCAGTATCAGGAAGGGAACAGCTTGCTCAGGCAGCTGAGTTTTTTCTTGTAGGAACGTCGCGCTTCCAGCGCTTCTTCGAGGGTCACCGCCACGAAACGGGCTTTCTGGTTCGGTTGCATCTGGCCGATCAGGTCGAGGTCGGCGCTGATCACCGTGCCGATCATCGCGTAGCCGCCACCGGATACCGCATCGCGGTGCAGCACGATGGGCTCAAGGCCTGCCGGCACCTGGATCGAGCCGATCGGGTAGCAGCTGTCGACGATGTTCGATGGATCGGACCCGGCACCGAAGGGTTGCTCCCGAGGCTGGAAGCTCAGCGGGCTGCCGCCCTTGAAGCGATAGCCGATGCGATCCGCTTCCGAACCCACCGTCCATGCTTCGGCGAAAAAGCTGTCCGCCGCAGCCGGGGTCAAACGGTCGTAGTACAGCCCCGGCACCACGCGCAGGGTGATCTCGCCACCCAGCGACTGACGCAAGGCCATGGGCAAACTCGCCCCGATACGACCCTTGCCGCTGGCGGCGCCAACCGGCAATTCATCCCCGGCGATAAGGCGACGGCCCTGGAATCCACCGAGCCCACCCAGCGCATAGGTAGACCGACTGCCGAGCACCACCGGCACGTCGATGCCGCCGGCCACGGCCAGATAGGCCCGTGCGCCCGCCTTGGGGAAGTCAAAACGCAGCACCTGTCCGGCTTTCACCTCGAACGCGGTGTCCAGGTGCATGTCCACGCCGTCGACCTTGGGCGTCATGTGCGCGCCGCACACGGCTACCAGTGCGTCCTGCTGGAACTCCAGCTCCGGCCCCAGCAGCGTGCATTCCAGCGCCCCGGAGTTGGCCGGGTTGCCCACCAGTTGGTTGGCCGCGCTCAGGGCGTACTGGTCCAGTGCCCCGGAAGGCGGGATGCCCAGGTGGTAGTAGCCTTCGCGGCCAAGGTCCTGCACCGAGGTGGCCAGACCGGGTTTGAGTACCTTGATCATGCCAGCACCTCCTGCAGCGACTTGGGATAGCCGACCGGGTCGGCGAGAAACGCATCCAGCGAGAACTCCACCGGGCGGATCCGCAGATCGAAGCGCCCGGCCTCGACTTCGGCCACGGCCTGGTCGTATTCCTCGCGGTCCATCGGCTTGAACTGCACGATGTCGCCGGGGCGGAAGAACACCATGTGCTCCTTCAGGTACGCCAGGTTCTGCTGCGGGTCGTAGATCGGTGCCGGGGTGACGCCGAACATCTGGTAGCCACCGGCGCCACGCACCGAGTAGATGCAACCGAAGCAGCCGCCGTGGCCGAGGGTCAGCTTCGGCGTGTCGGTGCGCGGGCGCAGGTACTTGGGCACCTGCAACTGACGTTCGCGCTCGACCATCTGGAACATGAACGGCAGGCCGGCGACGAAGCCGACCATCGAGACGAACCACGGCGCGCCGCTATGTGCAGCGATGAACGCCTCGACGTCGGCCAGGCCGTTGATCCGCGCGGCGTATTCAAGGTCCGTGGCGCTCGGGTCCTGATGCCGGTCGCGAAAACGCATCAGGGTCTCGTGGGTCCAGGGATCGTTGTACAGCACCGGAATCTCGATGATCCGGGTGTGCAAGGTGCGCTCGGCGACGGCCTCGGCTTCAGCGCCTTTGACGGCTTCAAGCAGGTCGGCCGGCGCGATGCGGTCCGGGTCGAAACGGATCTGGAACGAGGCATTGGCCAGGCACACATCGAGCACGCCATCCAGCGCCAGCCGTTCCACCGCGCGGGTCACTGCCATGCCCTTGAAGAAGGCCTCAAGGGACATGCTGTCGCTGACTTCGGCAAACAGGTGCTCGTCGGCGCCAAAGCTGTAGCGAATCGGACTGCTCATGCTTCACCTCCGCTGCGGCGCGCAGCCAGCCAGGTTTCCAGGGTGCCGGTGTGGAAGTCGGCGTTGTGCAGCCAGGGTTGCTCCAGCAATTCGCCGTGCAGCGACAGGGTGCTGGCCATGCCGGTGAGCGTGGTGTGCTCCACGGCGATACGGGCGCGAGCCAACGCTTCATTGCGATCACGACCATGCACGATCAGCTTGGCCAGCAGCGAGTCATAGTAAGGCGGCACCCGGTACCCTTCAAAGAGATGGCTGTCGACCCGCACGCCCTGCCCTTGCGGCCAAACCAGCGATTCGACCAAGCCCGGACTTGGAAAGAAATCCCGTGCCGGATCTTCGGCATTCAAACGCATTTGCAGGGCGGCGCCATTGAGCTGGATATCGCCTTGCTTGAAGCCCAGCGGCTCGCCGCCGGCGATGCGCAACATGGCCTGGACCAGATCGATGCCGGTGATCAGTTCGCTGATCGGGTGCTCCACCTGGATCCGCGTGTTCATCTCGATGAAGAAAAACTCGCCGGTGACATCGTCGTACAGATACTCCAGGGTGCCGGCGCCCTTGTAGCCCAGGGCTTCGGTCAGGCGTACGGCGCTGGCGCACAGCGTCTCTCGCTGTTGCGCATTGAGGACTGGCGACGGCGCCTCTTCAAGAATCTTCTGCCGGCGACGCTGCAGCGAGCACTCGCGCTCGAACAGGTGCACCGCGTGCTGACCATCGCCCAGCACCTGCACTTCGATGTGCCGGGCCTTGCCGATGAAGCGCTCCAGATACACCGCGCCATTGCCGAAGGCCGCCTGGGCTTCACGCTGGGAACGGGGGAACTCTTCGGCAAGTTGCTGGGCGTTTTCCGCCAGGCGAATGCCGCGTCCGCCGCCACCGGCCGAGGCTTTGATCAGCAACGGGAAGCCAACGGATTCGGCAGCCTTGAGCGCCGACTCGACGTCGAACAACTCATCCGGGGAACCGGGCACCACCGGTACGCCGGCTGCTTGCGCGGTGCGCCGGGCTTCGGCCTTGTCGCCCATGCGCCGAATGGTGTCGGCGCTGGGACCGACGAAAATCGCACCGGCGGCGACCACCGCTTCGGCGAAATCGGCGTTCTCCGAGAGAAAGCCGTAGCCCGGGTGGACCGCATTGGCGCCGGTGGTTTGCAAGGCGCCGAGCAAGGCCTCGACGTTCAGGTAACTCTTGTCGGCGCGGGCCGGGCCGAGGACGTGTACCTCGTCAGCCATGCGCGCGGCCATGGAATCAACGTCGGCCTCGCTGCACGCGGCAACGGTGGGAATCCCCAGTTCCTTGGCCGCACGGATGATCCGCACGGCAATCTCGCCCCGGTTGGCGATCAGCAATTTACGAATGGCTTGAGTCATGGTCGTGCCCTCACGCGTCGTCGAGTGTGGCGATGACCTGACCCGGCTCCACCGGATCCCCGTCTTCGACCATAAACGCGCTCAGGCGACCCGCCCTGCCGGCAGTCAGTTCGGAAAACTGCTTCATGACCTCGATCAGGCCAACCACGGTGTCGGCACTGACTTCAGCGCCCGGCTCGACGTAGTTCGGCGAGTCCGGGGTGGCCTTGCGGTAGAAGGTGCCCGGCAACGGAGTGATAACGGTTTGTTCGGCCATGTCTGTTCCTCTTGGAATAGTTGTAGAAAGGCAGGCAAAAATGAATCGGTGTTTGATCCCTGGCTTCTCTGTGCCTGGTTTTATTAGGGGTGATTTGGGGCTTAGCGCGGTGCGCGAACCTTGATCCCCGCATCATCCAGTGCCTTGCGCGTGGCCTCGACCAAGGCCAGAGCCCCCGGTGTATCGCTGTGCAGGCAGATGGAATCGAATTCGATCGCCAGGTCCTCGCCCTCGACGGTGCGCACCACGCCTTCCTGACAGGCACGCAGCACCCGCGCCGCCACTTGCGCCGGGTCGTAGGCACGCACGTTGCGGGTAAAGACGATGGAGCCACTGAGGTCGTATTCGCGGTCGGCGTAGAACTCGCGGATCACCGGTTGGCCGAGTTCTTTGGCGACACGCCAGATCACCGAGTTGGGCATGCAATACAGCAACAGTTCGGGCTCCAGGCGCTGCAGGTTTTCCACCAGCAGGCGGGCCGCTTCCTCGTCCCGGGCCAGGTGCATGTACAGCGCGCCGTGGGGTTTGATGTGTTGCAGGGTGACGCCTTGAACCCGGGCCAGTTCACGCAGGGCGCCGAGCTGATACAGCATGTCGTCCACCAGCTCCTGGGCCGGTGCATTGATGTGGCGGCGACCGAAACCGACCAGGTCACGGAAGCCCGGATGGGCACCGACGGCCACGCCCAGGCGCTTGGCCTGCTCGACGGTACGGCGCATGGTGCCGGGGTCGCCGGCATGGAAACCGGTGGCGACGTTGGCGGTGCTGATGAAGCCCATCAGCTCGTTGTCGACGCCATCGCCGATGGTCCACGGGCCGAAGCCTTCGCCCATGTCCGAATTGAAATCTACTGCCTGCATGACGCTTGCTCCTGACGCTTGTGACTTCATGCAGGCCACGTTAAATTCCAGCCGACCCCTTGGGAAGATCTATTATCAGATAGGCCATCTTCTGAAAAACAGATAGCCCTTAAAACAGATACCTCGTCTACCGGAGCATTCATGTCACTGACCCTGCGCCAGGTCCGCTACTTCGTCGCCACCGCCGAGATCGGGCAAATCTCGCAAGCGGCGATTCATTTGAATATTTCCCAGTCAGCGGTGACCACCGCGATCAAGGAGCTGGAAGGCATGCTCGGCGCCCTGCTGTTCCAGCGCTCGGCCCAGGGCATGAGCCTGACCGACGCCGGACGGCATTTTCTCAATCGCGCCTACGTGATTTTGCGCAGCGTCGACGACGCCCTGAACAGCCCGCTGCCCGACGTGCGCGCCAGCGGCCTGCTGCGCGTGGCGGCCAGTTACACAGTGATCGGCTACTTCCTGCCGCACCATCTGCAACGGCTGGAACACTGGCACCCGGACGTGGCCATTGAAGTGCATGAGCGGGAACGCCAGGCCATCGAGCAAGGGTTGCTGGAAGGCCAGTTCGACATGGCGGTGGTGCTCACGGCGAACCTCACGCACCCGGACATCGTCTCCGAAACCCTGTTCAACTCCGAACGCCGGCTATGGCTACCCAGCCATCACCCGCTGTGCGAGCGCTCGTCCGTGAGTCTGGCCGATGTGGCCAGGGAGCCGTTCATCCTGCTGACCGTCGACGAAGCCGAACAGAGCGCCATGCGTTATTGGGAACATGCCCATCAGCAACCGAATGTGCGGGTGCGCACCAGTTCCGTGGAGGCAGTGCGCAGCATGGTGGCCAACGGCAGCGGCGTGGCGATCCTTTCCGACCTGGTGCACCGCCCGTGGTCGCTGGAAGGCAAACGCATCGAAACCGTGACCATCACTGACAAGGTCACCCCCATGAGTGTTGGCCTGGCCTGGCACCGCGAGCGGGAATTGAGCCCGGCGATGCATGCGTTTCGCAATTACTTCCATGATGCGTTTCTGGCCCCGCAGCAGCATTCGGCGCGGCGTTGAGGGCAGGAAAAGAACACTGTAGGAGCGAGCCTGCTCGCGATGGCGGACGGTCAGTCACAACATCGTTGCCTGACACTCTGCCATCGCGAGCAGGCTCGCTCCCACAGTGGTTTCATTGTTCAATGCTTTACCCGTTTGGCTTTTCAATTTTAAGGATGAACCTGACATGTCCACCCTCGACACATCCCTGCAAGACACCGCCGCACCAGACGGCGTTTGCTACGGCTGCGGCGGCCGCAACCCCCACGGGCTGCACATCAAGAGTTACTGGCACGAAGACGGCGTGCACGTCGTGGCCGAGCATGTGCCGGACGACAAATATTGCGGCTGGCCGGACCTGGTCTACGGCGGCCTGATCGCGATGCTGGTCGACTGCCATTCCAACTGGACTGTCATGGCCTATCACTACCGCGCCGAACAGCGCGAAGTCGCCAGCCTGCCGCGCATCAACTGCGTCACCGGCAACCTGGGCATCAAGTTCATCAAGCCGACCCCCATGGGCGTGCCGTTGACCCTGCGGGCGAAGGTGGACGGTGAGGTCGGGCGCAAGACCCGGGTGATCTGCGAAGTCTTTGCTGGCGATGTGCTCACGGCGGTGGGCGACTCGGTGTTTGTCCGGGTCGATACCGAACAATTGGCTGACGCGGCGCACGGCCGATAGGCCCGCAGCATCCCCACCCACTGGGGAATTTGCCCCGCATTTGGCTTTTCGGGCCCGGTTCAAAGCTGCTGCTCCGCGGCCCGAATGCTCTAAATCGTTGATGGCTCTGGCCCGCCGGTTTGGCATGAACAATGCTGTACTTACTTCAGGCTCGATGTAGAAGTTCAGCTTGCTGCACAGGGAAATGAAACACCTACAGGATATTCCCCATGCTTGCCATTTCAGCACTGTTCAATCGCCTGCCTCATGAAGCCGGTGACGCCATCGCGCCCACCCGGCCTTTCAACCTTCTGCGCTGGTTTTCGCTGATCAGCTTCTTCCTCGTCAGCATCATCGCCGTTGGCCTGGGCACGGTCTCAACCCAATACCTGATGATCGAAAGCCTGGAGCGCGATGCACTGCTCTCAGCGCAGTTCATCCAGACCATCGCCACCGGCGAGATCCGCCACCACGGCCTGACCGGCATGCAAATGGGCGATGTGCTGGCGACCACCTCCTACGCCATGCTCACGCCAGAGATGTCGCAAAACCGGCAACGGGCGCGCGCCGAGTTCCTCGGCCACCTTGCCGACTTTCCGGACTCGCTGCTGATCAGCCTCTACTCCCCGCAACGGAGCGTGATCTGGTCGACCAATCCCAATTTGATCGGCAAGCAATTTCTCGACGACGAGGCGCTCGAAGCGGCCTTCCACGCCAGGGACCGGGTGTCCACCAAGTACAGCGCAGCCGACGAGGCCCGCCCCGAACAGCAGTTTTTGCATCCGCCGAAAGCGTTCTTCATCGAGAGCTACATCCCGCTGCTGGATGACCTGGGCAACACGCTGGTGATGGTGGAAATCTACAAGGAGCCCTCCGACCTGATGGAAAGGCTCGACCGTGGCCACTGGATCATCTGGCTGTCCACCGCACTGGGCGGGGTGCTGCTGTATTTCGGGCTGTACTGGATCGTTCGCCGTGCCTCGGCGCAGCTGGAATCGCAGGAGGCGCAACTGGTGGCCAACAAGACCTATGCCGGGCTGATCGAGATGTCCACGGCGGTGGCCCACAGTTTGCGTAATCCGCTGGCCTGCATCCGCTCCAGTGCGGAACTTGCCGATGAAATGGAAGGCCAGCCGGCGCGCAAGAACATCGCCGATATCGTCAGCCAGGTCGACCGGATGTCGAAGTGGGTGCATGAACTGCTGCTGTGCCTGCGCCCGATTCGTGGCGAGGCCGAACTGGTGGAGCCGATGGTGGTGGCACAGGCCACGCTGAGCAGCTTCAGCACGCAGCTGGGCCAGTCGGGTATCCAGGTGGTGTTCAGCAACGAACCGACGCCCCGGGTGGTCAGCAATCCGCTGTTGCTCTCGCAGATCCTCAACAGCCTGATCGCCCATGCGATCGAAGCCATGCCGACGGGAGGGACTTTGACCATCGAGCCCACCCTGGACGAAACCCAGCAATGGCTGCATCTGAACGTCTATGACACCGGGGATGGCATGACCCGGCAGCAGGAACTGATGGCCTTCAAATCCTTCTACACGACCAAGGACGGCAGGCTTGGCATCGGGTTGATCATGGTCAAGCAGATCATGGAAAGCTTTGGTGGCGAGGCCAGCCTGAGCAGCCATGAACGAACGGGGACGATGATGCGCCTGACCTTCAAGGTGGTCGAAAGAAAGAACAACGTACTGCGCAAATCGGCGTAGTCGCGATCGCGTCGCAGAGGCGTCGTGACTGTGCTCGGGCATGTGTTAACGTGCGGCCATCCTCACGTGGAAGTCACAACCCATGTCCAGCCTCGACAGTCTTCTCGCCTTCACCTTCGCCGCCACGGTACTGACCCTGACACCCGGCCTGGACACCGCGCTGGTCCTGCGAACCGCAACGGTCGAAGGCCGGCGACAGGCGTTTCGCGCAGCGCTGGGTATCAATGCCGGTTGCCTGCTGTGGGGCGCCGCTGTCGCCTTCGGCCTGGGCGCGTTGATTGCGGTCTCGGAGCTGGCGTTCAACCTGTTGAAATACTGCGGCGCCGGCTACCTGGCCTGGCTCGGCTTGAACATGCTGCTGCGTCCACGGCGCTCACTCTCCCCCGTCGAAGCCGATGCCAGGCCGAACGCCAACTGGTTCTTCAAGGGCATGATGGGCAACGTGCTCAACCCCAAGGTCGGGATTTTCTACGTCTCCTTCCTCCCGCAGTTCATTCCCCAGGGGCACAACCTGATCGTCTGGACTTTCGGCCTGGTCAGCATTCACGTGGTGCTCGGCCTGCTCTGGTCCACGACCCTGATCGGCGCGACCCAACCTCTGGCCAGCGTCCTGCGACGTGAGCCGGTGATCAAATGGATGGACCGCACCACGGGCCTGATCTTCGTACTGTTTGCGGCCCGACTGGCCTTCAGCAAACGCTGAGTTCTCGACGCATCCCCTGTAGGAGCGAGCATGCTCGCGATGGATGCCCAGACAACGCGGGCATCCAGAAAGCCCGCGTTATCGTTGACGACCATCGCGAGCAGGCTCGCTCCTACAGGGGTATGCGTTTCCTTGTGGGAGCGAGCTTGCTCGCGATGAGGCCGGCAGCTTCAACATCTTCATTGCCTGACCCACCGCTATCGCGGGCAAGCCACGCTCCCACAGTTTTGATCTTCAGCGAACAAAAAAACCGAGATCACCGCCAATCCCTGTGGGAGCGGGCTTGCCCGCGATGAGGCCGGCAGCTTCAGCATCTTCATTGCCTGACCCACCGCTATCGCGGGCAAGCCACGCTCCCACAGGTTCTGAGGTGTACACAGATTTTGTGTTCACCGGAGAACCTGTGGGAGCGAGCCTGCTCGCGATGTGGCCGGCACATTCAACAGCAAGGGTGCCTGATACGCCGCCATCGCGAGCAAGCTCGCTCCCACAGGTCTGGCGCCTGTATGCAAAGTCAGGATCAAACCCGAATCACTGACGCCGCGCTGGCTCGGCTTCGTGCAGATAACGCGTGAAGGTTTCCGCCGGTGGCGTCGTGCCTTGCCTGAACAGAATCAGGCCCACCGCTCCCCGGTGGTAGGCGCCATGGGTAATGACATGGAGCAGCATTTCCTCCCGGCTCATGCGCCCCGGCTTGCCATCGGTGAAGGTGAAGACGATCTGTTCCTGAAGCTGGGCGGCGGTCAGCGAAGCGGCGTACTCGATGTACCAGGCATCCAGTTCACTGATATGCGTCGCGAGATCGGCCAGCGCCGGCGTTTCAGGCGTATTGGCCGCCGCGTAACGGTGTGTCGTGCCCGTCAGGTGCGCCCGGAAGATCTGATCGACGACATGGGTGTGGTTCATCGTGCGGATGGCGGTCAGGCCGTCGGGATGGCTGGCATCCAGACCCGATTTGGCCAGATCGGACAGAATTTCCCGATTGGATTTGGCCTTGAATTCAAACAGTGCTGCGAGCATGTGAGCAAACCCGAATGTGCAAGAAAGATAGATAAAGCCGTGTCTCACCGGGGTGATGAAACGGCCGCCAAGGTCGGATAGTCCGTGTAGCCCGTTGCCTGTCCGGACTGCAGCGTGTTCATGTCCAGCTCGTTCAGCCCGGCCCCCAGGCGGAACCGCTCGACCAGATCCGGGTTGGCGGCAAACAGCCGGGCGAACGCAACCATGTCCAACTTGCCGCCGCTCAGCGCCTCATTGGCCTGGCCGAAGTCATAGCCGTTGTTGCCGATGACCGGACCATTGAACAGCGCACGCATTTTCCGGAAGTCCAGGCCGGGAACCTCTCGACTCGACAGCAACTCACCCTCGGCAAAATGCAGGTAGGCCAGGCCGAATCGGTCCAACTCCCTGACTGCATGGGTATAGAGCGCCTCGGGATCGCTGTCGCGGATATCGCCGTAGGTGGATTGCGGAGAAAACCGCACGCCGATTTTGTCGGCACCCCACACCGGGATCAGCACCTGGACAATTTCCAGCAACAGGCGACAACGGTTTTCCACGCAGCCGCCATAACGGTCGGTTCGCTGGTTGGTGCCATCGCGCAGAAACTGATCGAGCAAAAATCCGTTGCCGGCATGAACTTCGATGCCATCGAACCCGGCGGCCTTTGCCTTCAGGGCGGCCTGATAGTACTGCTCGATGATCTGCGGGATTTCATCGGTTTCCAGAGCGCGCGGCACAGGCACGGCCTTAAGGCCAGTGTCGGTCTGGACCTCGACGTCGGGGCGTATGGCCGATGGTGCCACCGGCCGTTCGGCGTTCTCCTGAAGATCCGGATGGGAACTCCTGCCGCAGTGCCACAGCTGCATGAAGATGATGCTGCCGCCCTGATGCACGCGCTGGACGATCCCTTGCCAGGCGAGCATTTGCTCATGGGTGTAAATGCCCGGCGAGTTGCGGTAGCCCTTGCCCTGGCGGGAAACCTGCGCCGACTCGGTAATGATTAGCCCCGCCCCTGCCCGTTGACCGTAGTACTCGGTCATCAGCGCCGTGGGCATGTCATCAGGGCTGGCGCGCCCACGGGACATCGGCGACATCACCACCCGATTGCGCAAACGATAGGCACCCACTTTTATTTCGCGCAAAAGCGGGCTCTGCGCGCGATCAACAGATTGCTGCATTCAAACCTCGATCAATGAGTTCTTGCGGCAAGGCTCATGCGTAAGCGGCCTCACGGTTTACGGGAGGCTTATTTGGTTTTTGCGAAATCGAACGGACCTTTGGAGGTCACGAAGAACAGGCATTCGGTTTGCGAAATGCACTTGGTGACATGGGGCTCGCCGCCTTTCTGATACCAGTACGAACCCGCGGCCAGCGGATGATCGGCGCCGGTGGCGGTCGGCTCGTTGGCCACGACACCGTTGATCACCACACCGTAGTAGCTGTAGCTGTGGGTATGCAGCGGGCTGGCGGTGTTGCCTTGCATTTTGATGAAGTTGCTGTGCGCGCCGGTGGCCGGGTCACCCCAACCATTGGCAATCGTCAGGCCTTCCTTGTTTTGGTAAAAGTGCATCGCTGTCACGGGGACGATGACCGTGGTATCGGCACTCGGCTCAGAGCCGGCGAAGGCGGCGGGGGCCAGCAAGGACGTGGTCAGAAGCGATGCGAGGGCGAGGATTCGAGTGGGCATGTTCAGTACCTGCGGATGTATCTGGATGACGGGGTTCTGGCAGTTTTGCCATTGCGCCGATTATCCGACCCGACGTTTGAGCGCAGAATGCACAGCTTTGGCAATGGGGCATTTCAGTTCTTGAAATACCGCCCTGAAACACAGGCGCTGTCTGCCTTGCAGCGATTTTGAAGGCGTCTGGGGGCGCCGTTACGCCTATGGTCGAATTGCGCGGGCAGACCCTGGCCAAATCTGCTCGGACACCATGAGGTCCTCACCTGCTGCCAACCCGTTAATCGGCCTACACTTGCTGCACGAAGTGACGGTTTTCCAACCGGCCCGCCCCGATGATCAGGGAACCCATTCGATGGCAAACGACGCAAAGATAGATTCAAAAAACGCGACGTTGATCGCGCAGGAGACCGAGACGCCATTCGAACCCGCCCCTGCTGTCGACGGGGATCGCAATGGCATCTGGGGCACGCGTATCTGGGCGCGCCAGCTCAGCAACTCGACCCAGTTCGTGATCGCCGCCGCGGTGATCCTGGGGCTGACCATGTTGTTCGTCGGCAACCTGGTGAGCGAGCGCATCGAAAACGCCGCGGTGAACAGCGCAGCGGCCGCGGGCGCTCAGTACATGGGGACGTTTCTGGAACCCTATGTGCAGGAGATGAGTCGCGACAACAACCTTTCGGATGCCAGTATCCTGTCCCTGGACCGTCTCACCCAAAGCCATTCGCTGAAACAGCACATTGTCTCGATCAAAATCTGGCGGGCCGATGGCACGGTGGTCTACAGCACCAACAAAGCCATTACCAACCAACAATTCCCGCTGGACGAGATCAGCGAGGCGCTCAAGGGCAAAGTGGTCACCGACCTTAATGACCCGACCGAGCAAGAGAACGAGTGGGAGCGCAAGCTCAACCTGCCGCTGTATGAGATCTATGCGCCCCTGCGCGATACCGGCTCGAGCAAGGTCATTGCGGTGGGCGAATTCTATGAAAAGGCCGATAGCCTGAAGCTGGAGATCAATCGCGTCCGCCAGGAGGTATGGGCGGTGGTCGGTGCCGCCACGCTGGCGATGCTGACGCTGCTGTTTTTCATCGTGCGCCGTGGCGACAAGATCATCCAGCGCCAGCAAGTGGCACTGCGCATGCGGTTGCAGGAACAAACCCGCCTGCACATCAGTAATGCCGAACTGCAGCGCAAGATGGCCACGGCGACCCAGGAGTTTTCCCGGGTCAACGAACTCACCTTGCGACGTATCGGAGCGGATCTGCACGACGGGCCGGCGCAGCTGTTGACGCTGATTCTGATCCGTCTCGATGACCTGGCCGAGAACTGCACGGCGGTGGATCAGGAGTCGATGGAAACCATTCGTGGCGCCGCCACCGATGCCTTGCGTGAAGTCCGGGATTTGTCGCGCGGCCTGGCCCTGCCGGAAATCAACGACTTGAGTCTGGTGGAACAACTGGAACTGGTTGCGCAACGGCACGAGCAGCGCACTGGCACCCGGGTCACCCTGAACCTGGGGCCATTGCCGCAGGTCACCTCGATGCCGCTCAAGCTCTGCCTATACCGCTTTGTCCAGGAAGTCCTCAACAACGCCTTCCGGCATGCCAATGGCGAGGGCCAGGTTATCCAGGCCAAATTTGTCAACGGCATATTGAACATCAGCGTCAAGGACAGTGGTCCCGGCATGGCGGCGGACGCCTTGCAGCTCGACACTACCGGCAGAAGCCGCCTGGGGCTCGCCGGCTTGCGTTATCGCGTGGAGTCTCTGGGCGGATTGTTCAGCATCGACTCCAGTGCCTCGGGCACGTCGGTCAATGCGCAGTTCCGGCTTTAGTCAGTCGCCGCGGGTTTCCACGGGGGCATCCCCGGCACCAAAGCGAAGGCGCTCGAGCGCTTCGTGCTCCCAGTAATGCCGCAGCACCGTGACCGCTTCGACGCGATTGCGGGCATTGAGCTTTTGCATCACGCAGCCCATGTGGTGCTTGACGGTTTTTTCACTGATCAGCAGCTTTGTCGCCACTTCCCTGTTGGTAAGCCCCTTTGAGACTTCACGAATCACCTCCTCTTCGCGCGGGGTCAGATCGAACTTCTGGACATCCGCTTCGTGCTTCTTGCTGTTGCTTTGCAGTTTGTCGGCAAGCTCGGAAGAAATGAATGTCTCACCCCTGGCCACCGCCCTGATCGCCTCGACCAATTGCGGACCGCTGACCCCCTTCAACACATAGCCGCTGGCGCCGGCCTCCAGCGCCAGCAGGGCATCGTTTTCCGATTCCGAAACCGTCAGCATCATCACCTTCACGCCCTCCAGCTGGGAGGAAATGAAGCGCACCGAGGCGAACACATCGCCCGGCATGTTGACGTCCATCAACATCACATCCGGACGCACCCGTTGCGCGATGTCCCTTGCGTCGTCCGCACTGGCGCCCTGCTCCACCACCTGCAGATCCGGGCGTCTTTTCAAGGAATTGGCAACGCCCTCCCGCAACAGCGGGTGATCGTCGACAATGCCGATGCGAATGGATGGACTCATGGGTTGCTCCCGAAAGGAATTGCATTCGTGCACCCATAGATTAATAGCAGGGAACCTTGGATGACGCCGCTCATCCGTCGTACATCCGACCGGCAGCCGGCTCGATCAATGGCTCATGATGGGCGCCAGCGCAACTTGGATCCGAGCCATCTGTGCCGGCGTTGTCATGCTCGTCAGCAGCTTGCCGAAGTGCGGATGCTGCACCCCCGAGATGATGTATTGCCAGCGATAGGCGCGCAGTACGCCGGCGTGGATTTGCGCGGCCTCATCGGGACTGAACGGCCGCGAAACGTTGCCGATGAAGTACCCGGCATCCGCTGACGACTGCGCCTGAAGGATGCCGTCGACGGCTGCCACCAACGCAATCAGGTCATCCACCGCCTGGTCGCGCTCGGCCGCCGAGAGCTTCGCGTGTTCCGCTTTCCACTCCAGTTCATCGAGTACGACGTGCCGGCTTTCGTCCTTCCAGTGGAATTTGAAGACGTCCTTGAACAGCAGGCACAGCTCCTCTCGCGGGGCGATGCTTTGGCTGTAGTGCGTCTGCACGAACAGTTCGATGTGGCAGGTCAGCGCCAGCACCGCCCAACCGCTGGACGCCAGCACCGCCCGCGCCACCTCGTTGGGATCGGCGACCTGGCGATAGCCCGCCGGCAGGTGCGCGCCGATCATCGTTTCCATCCGCCGGAACAGCTCCTGGTGCTTGATCTCGTCGTTGGAGAAACGCACCAGCGCTTCGAGGGCGAGTTGATCGTCAAACACATGGGCCCGGCCCTGATCGAGCATCTTGGCGCTGATGAAGCGTTCGACCAGGCCGAAGAGGTAGGCGTAGGTGCGACCTTGAATCTGGCTGAGCAGCAGCGCTTCGTCCGAAGTGAGAAAGCTCAGGCGGTCGATCAGCGACAGTCCGTCGGGGAGGAATTTGCGCGAGAAATCGAAGCGCCGGTCTTGCAGCAGATCGCGGTCGATCTGCCATTCGGATTTCTTCGAGGCCCTGACCATTTGCGCATAACGGGCGGCGTTGCCGGCGGCTGATCCGGATAAGGTCGCGATGCTGTTCATATCGATCTCCTGCTTGACTGGTCGAGTTGTAATGGGCCCATCAGGGCTGACGTCGGAGCCATAGATCATCGAGTAGGT
Source organism: Pseudomonas putida (assembly GCF_003228315.1). Taxonomy (NCBI): domain Bacteria; kingdom Pseudomonadati; phylum Pseudomonadota; class Gammaproteobacteria; order Pseudomonadales; family Pseudomonadaceae; genus Pseudomonas; species Pseudomonas putida. Next base: position 6,637,933 of record NZ_CP029693.1, on the reverse strand, counting down.
GTTGGGGATCGCCGGTTCCGCGTTGGTGCTAATCTAGGCCTCGCCCTGCTCTCGATGAATGATCGATACGCCTGATTACCTGCTCCGGGCTCCGGAAAGGAGAACTGGCCAATGCTGGATGCGCTGTCTGATGTCTTGCGTGTGATTCGGCTGTCTGGAGGGGTCTTCCTCGAGGCGGAACTCACCGCGCCCTGGTGCATCAACGGCAGACTGTCCGAGGAGGATTGCAAGCCCTTCCAGCAGACACCGCGACATGTCATCGCTTCGCATTTCGTCGCCACCGGTCACATGCAAATACGCGTCGAGGGGCAGGCCACCATCGAGGTGGCGGCCGGCGAACTGGTGCTGCTGCCGCACAACGACACCCATGCGTTCGGCAGTGACCTGGGCATCGCCCCGATGCCGGTGAAGGACGTGATCCAGCCGCCGCCGGTCGGCAGCATTTCTCGCATCAGGTACGGTGGGGGCGGCGCGGTGGCCACGCAGCTTTTGTGCGGCTTTCTCGGTTGCGACACGCCCTTCAGCCCGTTGCTGTCGTCGCTGCCGGCCTTGTTGAAACTGGACCTGCGCGCAACGCCCTCGGGGGCCTGGATCGAAAGCTCGTTCCGCTTCGCCGTCAGCGAGATCGCGGCGGGACGGGTCGGCTCGACGACGGTCATCGCCAAGCTCTCGGAATTGCTCTTCGTCGAAGCCGTCAGCCAGTACGTCGCCAGCCTCCCGGCCGAACGCCGTGGCTGGCTGGCGGGCTTGCGCGACCCACAGATCGGCCGCGCCCTGGCGCTGCTCCATGCCCGCCCAACCGACAATTGGACGGCCGAAGGCCTGGCCGTGGAAGTGGGCATGTCGCGCTCGGTGTTCGCCGAACGCTTCACTACCCTGGTCGGGCAACCGCCCATGCAATACCTGACGCTCTGGCGCATGCACGTGGCGGCGCAACAGCTGCGTGAAGGTCGGGGCAACGTGGCGCAAATCGGCTTCGCCGTGGGTTACGATTCCGAAGCCGCGTTCAGCCGTGCCTTCAAACGCCAGTTCGGCACTTCTCCCGGCACGTGGCGCAAACAGTCAGGTTAGAAAAACCCACCGGGCCAATTGCCCCAATCCCCCCCAAAACAGGGGGAATCCCCCAGTTTTCTCCCCTTTGACAGCCCCCACCAGAACGACCCGATCGTCCGCGGAATGTTGGATCCATGAAACTTTCTTCATGTTTACCGGTCGCCGCGACGACTGGCATGGTCCCTGCTTGCCGCCCAATTATAGGGCACAGTGCTATCAACGCGACGCGGGTCTGGCCAGGCGCCACACCCCGCTGGGAGGCAAGAGGATGAAACCCAATCTATCCACCCGACCATTCATACGTTTGCTGCGGCCGGACATGGCTTCGGCGATCTTGCTGGCGCTCTGCGGAGCCGATGCCGGCGCCTCGCCGATAGACGATGAGAGCCAGCCATCGCCCACCGACCCCTCCTACTATCGCCCGCAGCCTGCCGACCCTGCGGCGGCGTTGCTGGAGATCCGCACGATGCCGGAGGCCAACCACGGCTCGCTGTCCCTGCCCAATGGTGGCCAGGGTAACCGCGATACGCCACGGACCGATAACGTCCTGCCGCCGGCGCTGCAGACCTCGTTCAACTTCCCTACCAACGGCAAGCCCAGCCCGCTGTTTGGCGCCGAACCCTTTACCCAGCAAATACTCCTGTTCGAAGAGTTCGGCCCGGAGAAACTCGACCCGCAAACACCGTCGGGGCAACTGACCTTCCCCGTGCCGACGGTGGGCCCGATGCCCGGCCAGGACCCCAACAGCATCGCCCGTAGCGGCCCCTCGGGCACCGCGCTGGAAGCCTTCCTGCGCCAACCCGGGCTGACGCCGTTCCCGACTCAATATTCCAACGTGCTGGACCGCAACCCCTGGAAAGCGCAGATCGAAGCTTTCCTCAACCGCGCCCCGGTGGGCTCTCCCGCCGAAGGGCGACCTGGCGGCAAAGGCTGGTCGCACCAGCGCTGGAACGAGTTCTACCCACAAGCGGCGTTCAAGACCGTGCAAGCCGGTGCGCGGCAAAACCTTGGCCTGCGCGACAGCAAACAGATGCATGGCTACACCAAGGGTGAATTCGGCCCTGGCGGGCTCTACTATCAGACCTCGGACATTCCAACCACCAAAGGCACGACCAAGGGCATCGACATTCGCATCCATCCGAAGATGCCGATCCAGAACCACAACTCCGTGTGGACCTTCGACGGCACCCTGCCGCCGAAACTGTTGATGGTGCGTTACGGGCAACCGCTGCTGATGCGTCACTACAACGCCCTGCCCATCGACCCGGCCGCCAACAACGGCTTCGGTCTGCATACCATCAGCACCCACGAACACAACGGTCACAGTCCGGCCGAAAGCGATGGTTATGCCAACGCCTTTTTCTTCCCGGGTCAGTACTACGACTATCGCTGGCCGGTGCAACTGGCCGGCTACGACACCATCAACACCAAGGCCGAGGACCCGCGTGCGGCGTTCCCCTGCTCGCCGGGCGAAACCCTCTGGGTCAACGACATGGCCCCGGCGAAAAAGACCTGCGAAAACGGCAGCATCAAGATTCGCGGCGACTGGCGCGAAACCATGAGCACCCACTGGTTCCACGACCACATGCTCGATTTCACCGCGCAGAACGTCTACAAGGGCAACGCGGTGATGATGAACTACTACAGCGCCATCGATCGCGGCAACGAGGCCTTCGAAGATGGCGTCAACCTGCGCCTTCCCAGCGGCAACGCCCTGCCCTGGGGTAACCGCGACTACGACGTGAACCTGGTGGTCGCCGACAAGGCCTGGGATGCCAACGGCCAACTGTGGTTCAACCCGTTCAACACCGACGGCTTCATCGGTGACCAGATGCTGGTGAACTGGCAATACCAACCATTCCTCAACGTACGCGCCCGCAGCTACCGCTTCCGCATTCTCAATGGCTCGGTGTCGCGTTACATGAAGCTGGCCGTGGTGCGGGAAATCAAGGGCACCGGCGGCGAATTCCCCGGGCCGTCGGGCTCGGGTGTGTCCTATGCCCGGGTGCCGTTCCACATGATCGGCAATGACGGCAACATCATGGAGCACGCCATTCCCTTCGACGGCAGCATGGACCTGGACGGCGACGGTGACCTGAAGGACAACAACGGTATCCTGCCCACCCAGGCCATTGCCGAACGCTACGACATCATCATCAATTTCGCGAAAAACGGGATCAAGACCGGCGACAAGCTGTACTTCGTCAACCTGATGGAACACAAGACCGGCAAGGGGCCGGAGAAAGAGGAAGTGCCGCTGGGCGATGTCCTGTCCGAGAAATACAAGGCCGTGCTCAAGCAAAGCAGCAAGGGACCGCAGTGGGACAAGGGTGACCCGGTGGTGGGCAAGTTCCTGCAACTGATCGTCAAGGAATACTCGGGCCAGGACTTGAGCATGGACCCTGTCGCCTATGAACCGGCCAAGCCTGGCAAACCGGCCGGCAAGAAGATGATACCGCTGACCATCAACCGCGATGATGCGGTCATGCAGGCCAAGCTCAAGGACGCCCGCCATCGCGAGTTCACCTTCGGTCGCTCCGACGGCACTGACCTGGCGCCCTGGACCATCAAGACCGACGGCGGCTTCGGGTACAGCATGGACCCACGCCAGCTCACCGCAGCGGCGTCCTTGTCCACCGGGCCGACCGACGCCGGCTTCAGTGGCGACGGCACGCTGGAAGTGTGGAACATCAAGAACGGCGGCAATGGCTGGAGCCATCCGGTGCACGTGCACTTCGAGGAAGGCGTGATCCTCAGCCGCGACGGCAAGGCACCGCCGGACTGGGAAAAATGGGCCCGCAAGGACGTGTACCGGATCGGCCCGGAAGTGGACAGTTCCACCGAGGTGTCCATGGCGATCCGCTTCCGCGAATTTGCCGGGACCTACATGGAGCACTGCCATAACACCCAGCACGAAGACTCGTCGATGTTGCTGCGCTGGGACGTCGAGCACCCTGGCCAGTTCGAGCTGATGCCTACGCCGCTGCCGAGCTGGGATGGCGTGGAATACGTCGCGACCGCCGCACTGCCGACCTTCCGTACCGGTGGCAAGGGCAGCGGCAATGATGACGATGGCGGGGACGATGGTGACGACAACAGTGATAACAAGCTGCCGATTGCCGGCCCTGACAGTGCCAGCACCACCGCAGGCGTGCCTGTCACGATCAACGTGTTGGCCAATGACAGCGACCCGGACAACAACGTGCCGCTCACCGTGGTTGGCCTGAACCAGCCGGATTCCGGCATGGGTACCGTCACCACCGACGGCACCCGGGTGATCTACACCCCGCCGGCCACGCTCGCCGAGTCGGGCGTCGCCACCTTCACCTATGAGGTACGCGATGCCAAGGGTGGGATCTCGGTACCGCCCGGCACCGTGACCATTTCGGTGGCACCGGCGGCGACCAGCAACGAGGACCTGCAAGTGACCAGCGCCACCGTCTCGGTTCGCAGCAACAACCGCTACACCTGGGACCTGGCGGGCACCACATCGCAGACCGGCACCGTGCTGACGATCAGCGCCAACACCACCGGCGGGCCACTGGTGCTGGGCACGGCGACCATGACGCCAACGGGCACCGGCGCGCGCTGGCGGATCTCGGCGAGTACCACCGGCAACGGGCCGGCGGCGTCCCCGACCGTCACGATCAAGTCCTCCTCCGGCAAGTCGGTCACGGTGCCCCTTTCCGTGCGTTGACCGGCAGCACCTTGCACGCCAGCCCGTACCGGTGGCGTGCAAGGCTTTCATCAGTACTCTGCACAGGACGCAATCATGATCACTTCATACTGGACCCGGTTGATCAAACTGCTTCGCCTGCTGGTCCTTTTCACCTTGGGGCTCACCGGCTGGTCAGTCGCAGTGGCCGAAGACAGCGACACCGGTACACCCTGGGGCAAGGACTATTTCCCCAACACCGAACTGGTCAATCAGGACGGGCAGAAGGTGCGTTTCTTCGATGACCTGATCAAGGATAAGGTGGTGGCGATCAACTTCATCTTCACCTCCTGCACCGACTCCTGCCCGCTGGAAACCGCACGTTTGCTGCAGGTGCAGAAGGTGCTCGGTGATCGGGTCGGCAAGGACATTTTTCTCTACTCGATCAGCATCGACCCGGAAACCGACACCCCGGAAGTCCTGAAGAAGTACGCGGATAAATTCAAGATCGGCCCCGGCTGGCAGTTCCTCACCGGCAACAAGGACGACATCACCAATCTGCGCAAGAGCCTGGGGCTGTTCATCGACGGCATCGACAACGGCCGCAACAAGGACCACAACCTGAGCCTGATCATCGGCAACCAGAGCACCGGCCGCTGGATGAAATCCTCACCCATGGAGAACCCCTACATCCTCGCCGACCGCCTGGGCAAAACCCTGCAGAACTGGAAACAGCCCACCACCGTCACCCACGATTACGCCAGCGCCCCGACCCTGCGCCCGCCAAGCGCCGGCGAGCAGATCTACCGCACCCGCTGCTCGTCCTGCCACACCCTGGGCGACACCCAGAACGCCGGCATGCGCAGCATCGGCCCGGACCTGGTCGGCGTCACCCGCCAGCGCGACCCGCAATGGCTCAAACGCTGGATCAAGGAACCCGACCAGATGCTGGCCGAGAAAGATGCGCTGGCGATGCAGCTGTACGCGCAATACAACAGCCTGGCGATGCCCAACCTGCGTCTGGGGGATATCGAGATCAACGCCCTGCTCACCTATCTGGCGGAAGAAACCGAAAGGCTGCGGCCTGAGGAGCCGGTGGCGCAGGACACACACGACGATGCGCACCATCACGCCGGGCACAAAATGTAGGAGCGAGCCTGCTCGCGATGGTGTTCAACGATGACGCGGGGTATCTGGATGAACGCGTCATCGTTAACGTCCATCGCGAACAGGCTCGCTCCCACAGGGGGTTTGTGGATGTCCGCAATCTGTGTGAACGCCCTGGAAAACTGTGGGAGCGAGCCTGCTCGCGATGGGCGTGAGGGCGACGCGATCGATCAGGCGTCGCAGGCCTCCCCACCATCAATGCTTATTGTCCTCCGACATAACGTATGCAGCTTCCAGACGGTCACGGAAGTACAGCGCTTCGCAGACGCTCAACGCCTTCGCGGTAATGCCCATATCGATCAGCTGTCTGGTAATGCGGTACTCCAACTCGTCGAGCGGAGAGCACGAAATCAAGTCGATTTTCATATCCAGGGTAGCGATCAGTTTCTGCTTGATTGCATCGGCCAACGTATCGAATTGCTGCTGCAGTTTTTCGTCCATTTCAGTGTCTTGATCAGTTCGGAAACCGCAGCTTATGACTCGGGCAAGCGGTTAGATGTCAGGCCGTGCTTATTTTTTCTGCGAAATTTCCTACATTCCGCAATGCTCGGTGCCGCCACACATACTTGAGCACTAAGCCGCTCATACCCATGTATCGACAGCCCTTCCCAATGCACAAACGACACCTTCGGCCAGATCTTTAGACTGGGGCCAGGGCCACACTTTGTCCGTGGGCCTACAACTCGCTGGCCGGGACCGTCAGTCCGGCAACCCGGCCAAACACTACTTTTCTGGAGTCAACGACATGAGTGCATCACAAAAGGTTGTGATCGTTACCGGTGCGTCACAAGGCATGGGTGCAGAGATCGTAAAGGCGTTCCGCAAGCTTGATTACCATGTCGTCGCCACGTCCCGTTCGATCAAGCCATCGCAAGATCCGAGCATCCACACAGTGCCGGGCGATATCGGCGACCCGGACACTGCGCGACGTGTCATCGACGAAGCGCTGACGCGATTCGGCCGAGTCGACACGCTGGTGAACAACGCCGGCATTTACATCGGCAAGCCGTTCACCGAGCACACCCTCGAAGACTTCAACGCCGTCTTGAACGTGAACGTGGCGGGCTTCTACCACATCACCCAACTGGCCATCGCCGAAATGGAAAAGCATGGCAACGGCCATGTGGTGACCGTCACCGGCAGCGTGGACAACGGCATCAGCGGTGCGCACACCGCGTTGGCGGCGCTGACCAAAGGTGGCCTGAACTACGTCACCAAGGCGCTGGCGATCGAATACGCCAGCAAAGGTATCCGCATCAACGCCGTTGCACCGGGCGTCATGAAGACGCCGATGCATAAAGAGGAATACTTCGAAATGCTCGGCGCCCTGCACCCGCTGGGCCGCATGGGCGAACCGAGCGAAGTCGCCAGCGCCATCGTGTTTCTGGATTCGGCGGAGTTCATCACCGGAGAAATCCTGCACGTCGATGGCGGCCAGAGTGCTGGCCGCTAACTGAGCCGGCATAGTCCCCAAAAAGATCGCAGCCTTCGGCAGCTCCTACAGGGTGTACGCCATCCCAATGTAGGAGCTGCCGCAGGCTGCGATCTTTTCAATCCGATATATACCAACTTCGGATCCAACCGAAATCGGCGTAATCCCCTCCCAACAATGGGGAAAGTCCCCAACCATATGCCTGCCCCAATCGCAGCTAATAACGACTAAAGCTCCCGACTCAAAGGCTTGTGAGTCATCACTACTGTTTGGCTTAGTTATTGCCAAGCAAGCTTGTCCCGTCCACAAAGTTGACAGTTCAGGGAGTTACATAAGTTCTCGGGAGGACATCGACTACAGGACGGCATGAATAACAATCCCTCTCAATCAAGTTTGAGGAAACCGTCATGAGTCACAGTAAATACACTAAGGCACAAGTTGCACTGCATTGGCTGTCGGCTTTCATTATTCTCTGGTCTTTATGCACGGGCTCTTACGTCGCGTTATTCAAGGCTTCGCCCGATATAAAGTCTTTGATAACGGCTCTCAATATTTCGATGACGACATTGTTCATTCCCTTCTTTGTGTTGCGTGCGATTTTGCGCATCAATCATCTACGCAAATACCCCGCCGGGCCGGGTGAGTTATTAGCGACTTTTGTTCATAACCTGATCTACCTGATAACAGCGATGGTGTTGCTGACCGGCGTACTGATGATGGACCGCCCGATCAGCGTGTTCGGATTGCCCAGCTTGCCGCCACTGATCACCAATCCCCAGTGGCTGCACGACTTCCATGCGGCCCATCGGGACAGTACCGAGATGTTGGGTGGGTTGGTGTTGTTGCATCTGCTGGCGGTGGCAAAGCACGAACTGAGTGGGAACCGGATTCTGAAGAACATGAGTTTTCAGTCATCGAGCTGGGAGGCGCCAACGGTGGCGCCTGCGCCTGTCAGCGTTGCGCAGCCAATTCCCATGTTTGGCGACAGCCCTTTCGATCGTCGACGCGTTCCAAGGCACTAGCGGTCTACAGGGTGTAAGCGCTTGCGCAGCGACATGGCGACTATGCTTTTGCTGAACAGGGCCCGTAGCTGAAATTCTTCGGGCCTGGCTTCTCCCCTGACTCTGGACGAGGCGTGCCATGACTGACCCGCTCTTTGGCGATGCAGTGCTCAGCCCCAGGCTCCTGAACAATGCCTCCCGGGCGATTGACGGTAAAAGCACGCTGTCCTGCCTGCTTTCGTTCTTTTCCTTGATCGAAGCCTCGGTGCTGTATGAACGCCTCTGGTACTTGCCGTTCGCAGACACTGGCGGCAAGTCGGTCAGTGATTCGGCCATGTGGGAGTTTCTGCACGGCGCTGGAGTATTGAACCTGTCACCCGAAGATCGATGGGCTGAAGGCAAGCCATTGAGGGAGAAAGTCGAGAACGAGTGGCGGGAAAAAATCCAAATGATTTGCCGTGTGCCCTCCTACGCACATGCGTCCCGGGAACAAGTACTGAGTTCAGCTTTTTATTACGCGTTCCATGGCGCTGCCTTTGTGGATTCGCTGTATGAACAGTCCCAGAGAAGCAATCTCTTTTTCACCCAACAGCGCCTGAATGACTGGCAGCGTTATGCCTCCGGCAGCGACTTCGACCAAGCGCGTGAAGATGCCAACGACGGCAATGACGGGGGGCGTTACACGGACTGGGAAAACATGGCCAAGATCATGGCGCGGGCGGCAATGGTCAACGAATTGAAAGCGGACTATGTCGGTGATGCCGTGGAAAGTCCCATCGTGCTCATGAGTAATTCCATCGCCCATAACAATGTGGCCGCCCGCCTTTATCGATTCGTCTCGGAAAAGTTTGATAAAGACACCCGAGGGCTTATTGCAGATGGATACAACAGCGCCATGGCAATCCCCCCGATAGTGGCGTTGGTCCTGGACCGATCCGATGGCAGTGCCACTTCCATCTACGCGCAAATACTCTCGCTTCGCGAAGAGTTCGCGTCATTCCGCACAAAGTATCGCGAGTACCAGAATGTGCTTAAAAACCCGGCGAACCTGTCCCTGGATGAACTGGAAAGCCTCAAGAAACATCACATGCATGAAGTCATCGGGGCCTTGAACAAGATCTCGTCCAAGCGCATCGACAGCGCAATCATCGCGGAAATCCTTGGCGTTGAAATCTCCGGGCAGTCAAAGGACGGTGCTTTTGAACTGGACATAAGCCCGAAACTGTCCATCGGTGAACTGCTGAAACTGGCCGCCCGGCAGATCCATCTTTCCCGTATCAAAGGCAGGGCGAGCATCCTGTTCGATACCTATCACAAGGCGAAAGCCATACGCGGTTATCACAAGCTGGTGCAACGGCGATTGGGGGTTACCATCAGCGAGGACGAGTTGAAGAATTACAAGAAGTACTCAACCATTGTCGAAGGCATCTCCCGAGTTAAACGGGACTGATCCGCCTCTGATAATCAAGCAACACGCAGGACACCAGAGAAAAAACACCCCATGAATTTGACCATCCGCAACGAACAACCCGAAGACATCCAACCCATCGCCACACTGACTGCCGCTGCGTTTAAACACGCAGAACACACCAGCCACACCGAACATTTCATCGTCGACGCCCTGCGCCGCGCCGGGCAACTGACGGTTTCTCTGGTTGCAGTGGAGAACGGTGAAATCATCGGCCACGTTGCCATCTCCCCCGTCAGCGTGTCTGGCGGTGCAACGGGATGGTACGGACTCGGGCCCATATCCGTGGCGCCGGAACACCAGGGTCAGGGGATCGGATCAGCCTTGATGAAAGCGGCGCTGGCCCAGTTGCAGGGCAAGGGTGCGGCGGGCTGTGTGTTGCTGGGTGATCCTGGCTACTACGGTCGCTTTGGTTTCAAGGCGAATACCGGATTGGAGCTGCCTGGCGTTCCTCAGGAATATTTCCAGGCGCTGTCCTTCAACGGTGATGTGCCAGCAGGCATCGTGCAATACCACGAGGCTTTCAACGCAGTGGAATAAGACTACGGCAGCCCACACTACTTCCTACAGAACACACATCCCCCTGCAGGAGCTGCCGAAGGCTGCGATCTTTTGAGCCCGCCACGCACTCAAGCCGAACCCATCCAATACCCTGTTTGACGGCCATTAATTGGCAGTATTTCAACTTATGTACCATCCTGAATGATGCTTTTGGATCCATGAAGAACAATGGGCTCTTCATCTCTATGCTCATCATTGCGTTGGACAGGATGCCACCATGAATAAGCATCAAATAATCTCCAGACGCCCCTCCACTTTTACGCTCCTGGCCGCGCTGATTCTTCCATCAGCGACCGTTCCGGTGCTGGCGCAGACTGTGCCGGACAACACCAACCTCAATAGCCTGACACCGGTCAACGGCAGCATCTGGGACCTGCAAGGCAATGCCTTTCTGTCCAACGGTGCCGCTGTTTCATTCGCCAAGGCACTGCCCACAGGCCCGCCAGGGCTGACCATCAACGGCGTTGCCGGCGGCAGCATCGTCACGATGAATGACGGCGCCGGTCACTTCGGATTCTTTTCCGGTGGCGCTTCAACACTCAATCTGAGCAATGTCACCTTTGTCGGGGGCAATGAGGTCACGGGCGGGGCCATTTCCCTGACGGGCGCGCTGACCGTCAACGGGGATCTTTCAGTCAGTAACAATGCCGCGACCAATGGCAACGGCGGCGCGGTCGCGGTGACTGCGGGAGGAATAACCGTCAACGGCGGCCTGGTCGCCAATAACAACACCAGCGGTTCAGTGGCGCCCAACACCACGGTAAAAGGTGGTGGTGCGATCTATGCCGGCTCCGGCGATATCGTGGTCAGCGGCAACGCGACCTTGAACGCCAATATCACCACCGCAACCAATTCAATCACCGGAGCGGGTGCCGGCCCCGGTGGCGCCATTCGGGCCGCGAACGGCAACGTGCGGCTGGCGACGGCCGGTGGCAGCGTGACCCTGACCAACAACCTGTCATCCTCCAACGGTGGTGCGATCTTCGCCGCCGGTGCCGGCGCGGGCAATGTCTCGCTGGGCGCCGCAGGAAGCACGCTGGTGATAACCGGCAACTCGGCGGGCTTCACGCCCGGCGGCGCGCAGGTTCCCGGCACTTCCAGCGGGGGCGCGATTTCCAATACCGTCGGCACCACGACATTGACCGGCAACAGCATCCTCTTCGCCAACAACAAGGCGACCTCCAATGGCGGGGCGATTGCGTCGCTCGGGGTGAACGCCACGGGCAATGTGACGGCCACCAACAACACACTGACCGGGGGCAACGGCGGTTTCATCAATGCCGGCACGGGCGGCGTCACCGTGAACGGAACACTCACCGCCAACAACAACCTCGGGGCCACCTCCGGGGGCGCCATCTTTACGACAGGCGCCGTGCTCGTCACCGGCAACGTAAGCCTGGACAACAATGTCGCCGCCAGCGTGTTCAACGGCCAGGGCAATGGCGGTGCGATTGCCGCCACGACCGCAGCCAGCAACGTCAGCCTGGCGACGACCAGCGGCAATGTGTCCATCACCAACAACCGGGGGTCGTGGAGCGGCGGCGGGATTATCTCCAACGGCAGCGTCGTCCTGGGTAACAGCAGCTCTGTGGTGACGATTACCGGCAACAGGGCCGGTTTCAATCCCGACGGCAGCCTGTTCGTGGGGTCGGTGGCGTTCGGCGGTGGTGTTCGGGTCTTTGGCACGACAACGCTCAACGGCACCGCCATCACCTTGTCCGATAACACCGCCTCGGCGAACGGTGGCGGCATCTATTCCAACAACGCCGTGACGATCAACGGCAATTTGACGGCTGACGGCAATACCTCACTGGCCAATGGAACCGGCGGCGCGATCAATGCGCAGGCTGGTGGCGTCACGGTGAATGGAAACCTCAGCGCCAATCGCAACGTTGCCGGTATCGGCGGCGGCATCAACGCCGTGGCTGGCGATGTGACCGTCAACGGCGCAGTCACCATGGACAGCAACGTTGCCGGCAGTGGCGCAGGAGGTGCGATCAACGCGGCCGGCGGCAATGTGAATCTCGCGCCTGCCGGTGGCACTGTCTCCTTCACGAACAACACCGCCGCCAGCAATGGCGGCGCGATTTCCGCGACTGGCACCGTTACCCTCGACGCAGGCAGCGCAACCGTGTTCAGCGGCAACAGTGCCGGCGGCAAAGGCGGCGCGATCTGGGGCGGTAGCGACGTCACGCTGAACGCGACGGGTGGGGACATCAGTTTTTCGGGCAACAGCCACGTCGACCCACAGGCCAACGCGATCTACCTGAACAACAGCGGCGGCGCATCCACCACAACCTTCAATGCTGGCGCTGGTCGGACGATTACCTTCTTCGACCCGGTGCAGAGCAACGCGGCCAATGGCCTGGTGACTGTCTTGAAGACTGGCGACGGCCTGCTGTCATTCGATGCCTCCCGCTACAGCGCCGAGGTCGATCGCTGGTCGCAGGTCTACGGTGACACGCAGGTGCAGGCCGGTACATTCGAGGTGGCCAATCAAGCGATCTATGGGGCACGTGCGACCGATGTCTCAGGCACCGCGCCGAGCAGCTTCGTGCTCGGTTCCGGCACCACGTTGGCCGGTGGCGTCGCGGGAACGGTGCGTGCCGACCAGTTCACCTTAGGCAGCAATTCAACCCTCGATATCGCCGGCCGCCAGCCCGTCACCCGCGCAACGTTCACGATCGACAGTGCCAGTGCGACCTTCAATCCAGGCAGTCGAATACTGTTCAACACGCGCCTCAACGACGCTGTCGTGCAGGACACCGACGTGCTGGTGCTCAACCACGCGGCGACCAGCGGCACGGCCTCGCTGCAGGTCACCAATGTGGGAGGACTCGGTGCGGTGACGGTGGGCAATGGCATCAAGGTCGTCGATGCAATCAATGGCGCCAGCACATCGGCCGGCACCTTTACCCTGGCCGGTCCCGCCTACGCGGGTCCTTTCGAGTACACCTTGCATCGCTCCAGCGTGGACGGCAGCAACGATCAGGCCTGGTACCTTCGCTCGACGATTGATCCCGTGCCACCTGATCCCTCGCCCCCTGCCCCTTCACCACCTGATCCCGTGCCTGCACCCGTGCCCAATTTTCGCCCGCAGACGTCGCTCTACACCGCCGTGCCAGCCCTGGCGCTGGTCTACACCCGTACCCTCGTCGACACCCTGCATGAGCGGGTCGGCGAAGAGCGCTTGAATCAGGGAGAGCCTCGGCCGGCCAATGACGAACAGACCTACGGCCCTTCGCTGGGCTGGGGCCGGATGATTTATCGAAGCGGCGAACAGGACGGCTCAAAGAGCATTCTGGGCAATACCCCCGGCTACAACTACGACCTGTCCGCCTTCCAGGTCGGTGTGGATCTGTACCGTGATACCAGACCCGACGGCAGTCATGAGCAGGCCGGTGTGTCGTTGGCGGTGGGCAACATCGACGGCGGGGTCAAACACTACACCGGCAACAATGCCGGCGACGATACGTTGCGTGCCTACAGCCTGGGAGCGTACTGGACACACTTCGGACAGGCCGGCTGGTACCTCGATGGCGTCCTGCAACTGCACCACTTCGATATCGAGGCCAAACCGACCAACATCAACAAGCTGAAGACCGACGGCTGGGGCTACACCGCGTCAGTGGAAGCCGGTTATCCGTTTGAAATGAGGAAGGATCTGTTTGTCGAACCCCAGGCGCAACTGATCTACAGCTCGGTCGACCTGGATGACAGCCACGACCTGGCCGCCGACGTGCGCTTCGAGGATGTGGACTCGCTGATCGGCCGGCTGGGGGTGCGCATTGCAAAAGACTGGGAGACGACAGGTTCGGACAACACCGTACGCCGCACCAACGCCTGGGTCCGCCCCAGCGTGTGGCATGAGTTCAAGGGGCAACCGAAAACCGAATTCTCCTCGCAGAACGGCTTCGTGCCCTTTGAAGCGGACATCAGCGGCACCTGGGGCGAAGTGAACGTGGGCATCGACTACCAGGCCAATGCCCGCACGACCTTCACGGTATCGACCGGGTACAGACAAGCCTTCGACGGCGACAGCCATGGCTACGATGGGATGCTTGGCGTCAAGGTCGCCTTCTGACAGGTAAATGGCCTGCTCGGGCAGGCCATTTCCTACAGAGCCCCGCATCCCTCTGTAGGAACTGCTGAAGGCTGCGATCTATTCAAACCAGCACAAACTCGATCCAGTAAACACACACCCTCCAGAGACGTTTAAAGCGTGTTTACACAGATCCTGCCATCGCGATTCGAGCTGGATTACGGCGAACGATAAAACACAAATAATACGCATTTTTAAATGTGTTTTTTTCCTGAAACTGAAGCGCTTTCGGGACTTCCTCGCCCGCCTGCTATTCAAGCTTGGCTATAACTGAGGAAGAGGCTTCGGCCTCCCTGAAATGGTGACGTGACAAGCGTTTACACATCGACTGTCAGGAGTTTGGAATCAAATGCTCTTGCCAATCCCCCCGCGAATTACCGTAATTTCCCCACACTTGGATGACGCTGTCTTTAGTTGCGGCTGCCTGTTGGCTGAGAGTCGAGACGCGCTTGTCATTACAGTATTCGCCGGCGTACCCGATCCTGACATCGCAGCCCCGGCCTGGGATGCGGCAACAGGTTTTAGCAGCGGGTATCAGGCGGTGCTTGCGCGACGTGATGAAGATACGGAGTCGATGCGCAGGCTGGGTGCGAAAAACGCGTGGCTCAACTTCCTGGACAGTCAGTATGGTCGCCGTTATCAACCCACCGACCTCGTACCGGCGCTAAAAGCAGTCATTGAGCAAAGAGGCGGGACCATTCTCATGCCGATGGGACTCAGCCACCCCGACCACCTGCTGACAAGCAACGCTTGCCTGGCGGTGCGCGAAGTCTTACTGCTTGCACAACAAAGTACAGAGAATGGAATCCCCCCAGACCACCCGATGAATTGGTTCGTCTATGAAGAGGCTACTTATCGGCAGTTTCCGGGCCTGGTCTTCACTCGACTCGCCGCCTGGAGGCAGGCTGGGCTGACCATGAGAGCGGTCAAATTTCCCACCTCAAGTGTCATGAAAAAGGCCTATGCGATAGGTGCCTATCAGAGTCAGCTTCCACTATTCGGAACTGCCAAACGCGCGGATATGGCTTCTCCTGAACGGTATTGGCAGCTTGATTATGAGTAGCTGGAGCAGCGGTGGGGTCAGGTTTTTAAAGAAAAAAACCTGCCCCCTTTTAAAGACTAAATCCCTATACTCACCAGCACTCCCATTGAGATAAAAACAACCATAAAGCCCCATTGCAGAGCGACTAGTTTCCACTTAAGAGACAACGGAAAATTTTTTATATCCTCGGCATTGACAATTCCATGCCTCAAGAAAAAACCCGGAAACGCCACAACAAACGCGATCCCTCCCACAAGCTGCATTTTCCCGTAAGGCCCTGAACTATTTCTTGTGACGCTAGTTATTGATGAAGAGCTGTTTTTAAAATAACCGCATAGACGCTCACCTTGGGTATAACCCAAGTAAAGTGCAAATCCAATGCAGACAAATAGAGCAACTATCACAATGCAAACTAAGCCATCAACGACCAAGGTTGTTGTAGTCATTTCGTCGACTCGTAAATAATTTCACCACCCTTTTCACCAAATTTGGCTCCCAAAGTGCTTCCTACATATGAACCAGTACCCGCCACGACAATACTGCACGCCAACGTTCCTAGCCCGCCTGTAGGCACACCCAATCCGACACAAATGGTGCCGACAACCGGGGGAGCTAACAACGAACCGGCTGCCATACCGCCGCCGACGCCTACAAGAAAGCTACCTGTCTCGGTAAACCTGACCCGCTCACACGCCTCAGCATTCCCCGCCGTACACACCTCCTGAACCTTCAACGCAGACACCCCTCCCCCAATCGCCGTCCCCACCCAACCCCCGTACTGAACATATTTAGAAGCCTTCGCCACCCCCTCTAAATAATTCGCATGCCCTGCTATCTGCCCTCCCGGACTGGCCTCAGTCCATAGGTGCACCAAACTCTGACTGGAAATCCCCAACTTCTTTTTCAAGTTGACATGATCAGGAATCCCGATGCTCTTGCGGGTCAGTTTCGTCAAATGGGTATTGAGTTGTGCCAGCAGGCGCTGGCGTTCTGCGAAGAAAGTGGGCGAGCGCAGGTTTCCATCTCTTTGCAGCGTTTTTTGCTGCAACTCTTCGAGATCCTTGATGGATTTGCCAACGTTATCCAGATTGTTTTTGAAGATGCTCGCGCCGACACCGACTGCGTTCGAGCCATAACCGAGGAATGTCTGGAGGGTGTCGCGATGGCGCACCAGAAAGTCCGCCTCTTCCGCACTGAGCGTTTCGATAATCCGGTTGGTCTTCGCCGCCACGTCCATGAGCAACGCTTCTTGCCTGGTGCATTGGTAGTTATTCGGATCACTGAGCACGATCATCGAGCCGGCTTTGACATCCCCCAAGTTGGGATTGAGCAACTTGAATTTGCCCATCACCGCCGGATCACGGAGGGTAAACAGGCTGGATTCCAGTTGCTCACGGGTCGTGCTCTTGGGAACGATGTAGAAGCCGGGCTCCGCCGCCGGCGTGTCGTTGGAGCGCTCGGGTGGTGGACTGTTTCGCCGAGTCACGACGCCCGATGGATACGAGGCTACGAATTCGCTCGGTGATGGGGCCGGCTGAGCTCCAGTCAGAGCGGCTCGCAGTGAAGTGGCGCGGCGGGACTCATACTTGTGCTGGGTAAACGAATGGATCAGCTCGGCTGTACAGGGGCAGCTGCTGACGCTGTCCAGCGTGCCCGCAACCAATCGTCCATGACTGTTGATGAATGAAATACCGCCCTCAATGTGGTAGGTCTTGCCGTCCTTGCCGCAGGTGACCGGATCCCCTGCGCGAGCATGGGCGATGCCAAACATCGAGACCCGTGTATCGGCGTCCATCACCTCGCCACCGCAGGTGGTCTTGTCGCCCTTGCGAATGAAATAGCCTTTATCCATTGATTGCGTTCCTTGTCTATTACGTTGCGAGACACCCACTCGGGATCAAGTAGGCGTCACGCAAGGTACGGCGGCAAAGAAGCAATTCAAGGCGATTGGGGCAAGTTCAGACGTTTCCTACGCATACCTCAGAAAGAGAGAAGAGTACCTGTGGGATTTTGCGACTCGGCCTGCCATTTCGGCGCAGACCTCGATTTAAATCGCCCTCACCCAATCACCCGCGCATACACCGACCGATCAATATTCCCCCCCGACAAAACCACCCCCACATTCTTCCCCTGCATCTCTCCCCGCTCCACCATCAACGCCGCCAACGCCGATGCCCCCGCCCCTTCAGCCAGGTTATGCGTATCCGTGTAATACACCCGCATAGCCTCGGCGATCTGCTCTTCACTCACTGCCACAATCCGCGCAGCGCCCTTCGCATACACCGCAAACGCCTCCGGAATCGGCTTCCTCACGGCCAACCCATCGGCAAAGGTATTCGCCGATTCGGTCTCACGAATTTCCCCCGCTTCAAACGACAACTTCGCAGCCGCCGCCTCGGTCGACACCACCCCCACCACTTCGGCCTTCAACCCCAACGCATCCCTCGCTGCGATGACTGCGCAGATCCCCGACCCGCAACCGATCGGCACGTAGACGGTGTCCAGGTCCGGTGCAGCGGTGAACAGTTCCAGGGCATAGGTGGCAACACCCTTGACCAGTTCAGTGTGAAATGGCGGTACGAGGTAGAGGTCGTGCTGTTTTGCCAGGCGTGCGGCTTCTTCGCGGGCTTCGTCGAAGTCGCGGCCGTATTCGACGACTTCGCCGCCGAAGCCGCGCATGGCGTTGTTCTTTTCGATGGAGTTGCCCTTGGGCACGACGATCAGGGCGCGCAGGCCCAGGGCGCTGGCGGCGAAGGCCTGGCTTTGGCCGTGGTTGCCGCGGGTGGCGGTGACGATGCCTTTGGCTTCGGGGTGGGCGCGTTTGAGCCAGTGCATGAAGGTGATGCCGCCGCGCACTTTGAAGGCGCCGGTGGGGGTGTGGTTTTCGTGTTTGACCCAGACGGTGCAGCCCAGGCGTTCGGACAGTAGCGGCCAACGGTATTGCGCGGTGGCGGGCATGGCCTGGTAGACCTGGCGGGCGGCTTGCTGGATGTCGTCGAGGGTGAGTGTGTGCATGGCGGCTTCCTTGAGGTTTTGCTGAGTCTAGGCACGAATGTCCGCGAGCGGCTTTCAGAAAACTGACCTGACTTTTACACCCGCTGTTTACTACTATGGGCCTCATGAACCGTCGAAATCGCCCCTCCTCACCACCGCTATCCGAACCGGTCCGCCGGATCGAGGCCGGGTCGTGGGCGATTGAATTGTTGCCCGGGGCGGCTTATGCGACGCGGTATGTGGCGACGCAATCGGCGATTGGTTTTGCCTTCGACAGTCAGCGCGGGCTGCACGCCATCGGCAGTGACCGGGTACAGCCTTTCGATGCGTTGCCCAACGGGCTGGCGTTCGTGCCGGTTGGTTGTGATGTGTTGTCGGAGTCGCCCAAGGGCGGTGAATACCTGCGGGTGTTGCGCACGGACGGCGTGGCGTTGACGGGTGACCAGGCGTTCAACAATCGCATCGATCCGCAGGCGATTGCCCTGGCGTTGCGCATGCGCGGGGCGTTGTTGCGGCCTTCGATGGCGGACGATTGGGAGGCTTGGGCGTTGGCCCTGGCCGAGCGGGCTCAGGGCGATGAGGTGGTGGTGCTGGGTTCGATCACCGGCAGCCGCATGCGTTTGCTCGATGAGTTCATCGACGCGGGGCTCGACGGGGCGCTGGGGGTGAAGGCGATGGCGGATCTGCTGGGGTTGTCCGAGGGCTATTTCATGCGGGCCTTCAAGCAGGCGACCGGGCAGAGTCCGCACAGTTATCTGATTGATCGACGCCTGGCGCGGGCCCGGGCGTTGATGCGCGATTCGAAGGCGACGCTGGCGCAGATCGCCCTGGCCTGCGGCTTCAACTCTCAGGCGCATATGGCGACAGCCTTCCGGCAGCGGCTGGGGGTCAGTCCGCTGCAGTTGCGCAACGCTTGAAGCGGCTGGCCTGAATCCTGCTTTCTTCAGTGACCAAACGTCGGTGCTGACTACGCGGATGACACTTTTGAAGTGAGCCGCGCCGGTGGCTGCCCCGATAATCGAAGGATTACTGACGACAGGTCGAGGTCAAGCATGACGAGCACAGCTACGCAGCAGGTCAGCCCGCAAACCCTACGCAAAGTGATTGTCGCGGCCGGCATCGGCAATTTTGTCGAGTGGTTCGACTTTGCTGTCTATGGCTTTTTGGCCACGACCATCGCCCAACAATTTTTCCCCAGTACCGATGCCAGCGCGGCGTTGCTCAAGACCTTTGCGGTGTTCGCGGTGGCCTTTGCGTTTCGCCCACTGGGCGGGATTTTCTTTGGCATGCTGGGGGACAGGATCGGGCGCAAGCGCACGCTGGCGGCGACGATTCTGTTGATGGCGGCGGCCACGACCTTGATCGGGTTGTTGCCGACCTATGCGGCGATCGGGGTGGCGGCGCCGATTCTGTTGTCGCTGATTCGCTGTGCCCAGGGCTTTTCCGCAGGCGGTGAGTATGCGGGGGCCTGCGCCTATCTGATGGAGCATGCGCCGAATGACAAGCGCGCCTGGTATGGCAGCTTCATTCCGGTGTCGACCTTTGCCGCCTTTGCTTCGGCGGCGGTGCTGGCGTTTGCGCTGGAAGCGTCGTTGTCGGCCGAGGCGATGGCGAGTTGGGGTTGGCGCCTGCCGTTCCTGGTGGCGGCTCCGTTGGGGCTGGTCGGGCTTTACTTGCGCTGGAAGCTGGATGAGACGCCGGCGTTCCAGGCAGTGACTCAGGAGCACGACGTGGCCCACTCGCCGCTCAAGGAAACTTTGCGCAATCACGGTGCGGCGATGTGCTGCCTGGGCGCTTTTGTGTCGCTGACGGCGTTGTCGTTTTACATGTTCACCACTTACTTCGCGACGTATCTGCAGGTGGCCGGGGGGCTGAGTCGGGCGACGTCGTTGCTGGTGTCGTTGATCGCCCTGGTGTTCGCAGCGCTGATTTGCCCGGTGGCCGGGTTGTATTCGGATCGGGTCGGGCGACGCAGGACGGTGATGACGGCTTGCGGGTTGCTGATTGTGGTGGTGTATCCGTCGTTTCTGATGGCCAGTTCCGGGTCGTTTGCCGGGTCGGTGGTTGGGGTGATGTTGCTGGCCGTTGGGGCGGTGTTGTGCAATGTGGTTACTGCTGCCCTGCTCTCGGAAACCTTTCCGACGCGGACCCGGTATACGGCGTCGGCGGTGACTTACAACATGGCGTACACCTTGTTTGGCGGGACAGCGCCGTTGATGGCGACGTGGTTGATCAGCACGACGGGGAGCAATTTGTCGCCGGCGTTTTATTTGATGGCGGTGGCGTTGTTGGGGTTGGCGGGTGGGTTGGCGTTGCGCGAGACGTCGCGGATATCCCTGCATGATGTGCCCACGCAAGAGAGCGGTTCCGCCAAGGCTGTCGAGGCCTGACGGGAACCTTGGGTGCTTTTCTGTAGGAGCGAGCATGCTCGCGATGAACCCGAGGGCGCAGTGGGGTGTCAGGTTTCCCGCGTCATCGTTCACTTCCATCGCGAGCATGCTCGCTCCTACAGTTGGCTGAGGACGCAGCGGTCAGGTTTCTGCGTTTTCGCTCGCAGGTATTTGAAAAAAAACAAAATCCCCATGTGTTTCCTTCGTTCTTCCATACGTCGCAGTTGCTCACTGCCTGTTCCTGATCGTATGGAGTTCTGCCAATGCCCTCGCCCAAATCCCTGCCCGCCGCGTTGCTCGGCCTGACGCTGGCCTGTCCGGCCGTGGCGCAGGCCGAGGGTCTGGAGTTGGGGCAGGTGTTGATCGGGGCTGAGGATCGTCAGGGCGAGGATCAGTCTGTCGAAGAGGCACAGGCACGCCTGGCGCAGGTGCCGGGCGGGACCAACGTGGTGGATATGCGTCGCCCGCTGCAAGGGCGGGTGGCGAGCAATCAGGATGTGTTGGCCTATCAGCCGGGGGTCTATGCCCAGTCTTCGGGCAACGAAGGGGTGAAGATTTCGATTCGCGGCTCGGGAATCAACCGCGCACCCGGCGCGCATGCTTCGGGGTTGTACACGATGCTCGACGGCCTGCCGCTGACCGGCCCGGGTGGTACGCCTTACGAGTTGCTGGAGCCGCTGTGGCTCGATCATGTGGAGGTGCTGCGCGGCGCCAATGGCTTTGATCGCGGGGCGTTGGCTCTGGGCGGGGCCATCGACTACGTCAGCCATACCGGTTACAACGCGCCGAAATTGCAGGTGCGTTACGCCACGGGCAGTCATGGCTATCAGCAGCGTCAGGTCAGTTCCGGACAGGTGCTCGGTAACTTCGATTACTACATGGCCGCCACCGATGCGCAGTCCGACGGTTATCAGGACCACACCCAGAGCGAGAGCCAGGGCCTGATCGCCAACTTCGGTTATCGCTTCAACCCGAATCTGGAAACGCGTTTTTATCTGCGCTACCGCGAGACCGACAACGACCTGGCCGGTCGCGTGACCAAGCACTCCATCGAGCACGATCCGCGCGCGGCGAACCCGACCTATGTACTGCGCGATGACAGTCGCAAGCAGCCGGGCAGCACGTTCATCGGCAACAAGACCACCTTCTATATCGATGATGATTCGAGCATTCAGACGGGGCTGGTTTACCACGACTACCCGATGGACCTGCGCGAAGGACCGAACCTCTTGAAGGTGGCGTACACCGATGTCAGCGGCACCTTCGACTACAAGCGCCGCGACACGCTGTGGGGCCTGCAGAGCAATAGCACGGTGGGCTTGCGGGTGACCAAGCATCTGCCGAACGATGGTGCCAGCGAGAGCGTACGAATCCCCACGGGCAACACCGCCGGTTTTGCTCCGGGCACGCCCATGCGCAACTTCACCTATCAGGGTTCGGACACGGTCCTGCATGGGGGCAATGACCTGGAGATCGCCGACGACCTGTGGCTGACCACCGGGCTGGCGGCCATCTACACCCGCCGGGAGAGCGCGGTGACCTATCCCGATGGCGGTGGCAAGACCAGCATGGGCGATTGGGATTACGCGCCGCGGGTGGGTCTGCGTTATCAGTTGACGCCGGATGTGCAGGTGTTCGGCAACCTCAGTCGCTCGGTGGAGGCGCCGCATCCGTGGTCGCTGATCTACAGCGCCAACCAGCGCTTCCCGGCGGGCAGCGGTCCGGCCACCGGGACCCAGCGTGATCCGGTCGAGTTGCAGAACCAGACCGCGACCACCCTGGAACTGGGTGGCCGTGGCGATAGCCGGATCGGGCAATGGAGCCTGTCCTGGTATTACTCGCAGGTGCGGCATGAGCTGCTCTCGGTATTGCCCGACGCCAACGCCACCACGCCTTATGAACTCAATGCCAGCCCTACGGTGCACCAAGGCGTGGAAGCTGGCTTGCAGAGTGATCTGTGGTCGGCGGCCGATGGCGGTCGCTTGAGCTTGCGCCAGGCTTATACCTTCAGTGACTTCCACTACCGCGATGATGATCGTTTCGGCGACAACCGATTGCCGGGGCTGCCGATGCACTACTACCAGGGCGAGTTGCGCTACGACTGGGCGCAGGGATTCTTTGCCGCGGTGAATACGCAACTGGTGTCGAAGGTGGCGGTGGATTATGCCAACAGCTACTACGCCGATCCGTATGCGCTGTTTGGCGCGACCCTGGGTTTCAATGCACCCAAGGGCGACTGGCAGACCTGGCTGGATATTCGCAACCTGACCGACAAGCACTACGCCGCGACGGTGACACCGGGGTATGACGACAAGGGACTGGATGCGGCGCGGTCGACGCCGGGTGAAGGGTTTGGGGCGTATGTCGGGGTGTCGTGGAGTTTGCTGTGATGCACCCCAATCATTCTGACGGCCCGCGTTATCGTTGACGTCCATCGCGGGCAAGCCCGCTCCCACAGGTTTTCGCGTCGTACACAAATATTGTGGTTAGCGCGGTTACTGTAGGAGCGAGCCTGCTCGCGATGAATGCCCAGGCACCGCGGGCAATCAGGTAGCTCGCGTCATCGTTGACGACCATCGCGAGCAGGCTCGCTCCTACAGTGGCTTCGGTTGATCACACATCTTGCGTACAACAAATAACCCTGTGGGAGCGGGCTTGCCCGCGAAGGCGGCGGCCCTGGCAACATTGTTGGTGGCTGACACACCGCTTTCGCGAGCAGGCTCGCTCCTACAATTCAGGGGGTGCCCGTAGTGTCATTTCGGCTACCCTTGCAAAGCGCCCCGCTAACGAAACGGAGAACTTCCATGCTCAAGCGTACCCTGGCTCTGGCTGTCGGCCTGACCCTGACTGTCTCTACCCTGCTCGCCCAGGCCGCGGAGACGCTGAAGGTCAGCGCCATCCCCGATGAGGCCCCCACCGAACTGCTGCGCAAATTCAAGCCATTGGGCGCCTATCTGGAGCAGCAACTGGGCATGAAGGTCGAGTTCGTGCCGGTGAGTGATTACCCGGCGGTGGTCGAGGCGCTGGCCACCGACCGCATCGACCTGGCCTGGCTCGGCGGCTTCACCTTTGTCCAGGCACGCTTGAAGACCGGCAATGCCATCCCGTTGGTGCAGCGTGAACAGGACGCCAAGTTCACCAGCAAATTCATCACCGCCGACCCGAACGTCAAATCCCTTGCGGACCTCAAGGGCAAGTCCTTCGCTTTCGGCTCGGTGTCGTCCACCTCGGGCAGCCTGATGCCGCGCTACTTCATGCTCAAGGACGGGATCAAGCCGGAGACCTACTTCAGCCGCGTCGGCTATTCCGGTGCCCATGACGCCACCGTCGCCTGGGTGCAGGCCGGCAAGGTCGATGCCGGGGTGCTGAACGCCAGTGTCTGGGAAAAACTGGTGGCCGCCGGCAAGGTCGATACCGACAAGGTCAAGGTGTTCGCCACCACCCCGGCGTACTTCGATTACAACTGGACCGTGCGCGGCACACTCGACCCGGCGCTGGCGAACAAGATCAAGGCCGCGTTCCTCGCACTTGATCCGGCGAAACCTTCGGACAAGGAGATTCTCGACCTGCAGGCCGCCAGCCGCTTCATCGAGACCAGCCCCGACAACTACAAGGGTATCGAAGAAGCCGCCCGCGCCGCCGACCTGCTCAAATGACCTTGAAGCTGACCGCTGTCACCCTTACCCACGCCAACGGGGTCCAGGCCCTGCGCGGCGTGGACCTGCACATCGCGGCCGGCGAACAGGTGGCGATCATCGGCCCTTCCGGCGCGGGTAAATCCAGCCTGCTCAACCTGCTGGCAACGGCCCTGCGCCCTGGCAGCGGTGAGGTCCAGTTGCTGGGCGAGCGCGCCTGGCAACTGTCGGCCCGTCAGCGTCAGCGCCTGCGTGCGCGTATCGGCCTGGTGCACCAGGCGCCGCCGCTGCCGCCGCGTCAGCGAGTGATCACGGCGGTATTGGCCGGCAAGCTGGGGCAGTGGAGTCTGGGCAAGAGCCTGTTGAACCTGTTGCACCCGGTGGATATTCCTGGCGCTCGCGCGGCGCTGGCCCGGCTGGACCTGGGCGACAAGTTGTTCGCGCAATGCCAGCAATTGTCCGGCGGGCAGTTGCAGCGCGTTGGCGTGGCCCGGGTGCTCTATCAGGCACCCGAAGTGCTGCTGGCCGATGAGCCGGTGTCGGCGATGGACCCGGTGCTGGCCGGGCACACCCTGACGGTGCTGTGCCGGCATGCCCGCGAGCACCAGGTGACGCTGGTCGCCAGCCTGCATGCGGTGGAGCTGGCGCTGGGGCATTTCTCGCGAATCATCGGCCTGCGCGATGGGCAGATCCTCTTCGATCTGCCGTCCGCCGAAGTCGACCGCGAATTGCTCGACAGGCTGTACGCCAATGAGCAACTGCAATCCCCTCCGGCACCCGTGGCGCCCCTGAGCCTGCAGATTCCGCGATGCTGACCGGTGACTCCCGAGACCCCGCTACCCTGCCCCGCCTGCTGCTCGGCCTGCTGGCAATTGCCCTGCTGTGGCCCGGCATCCGCTTCAGCGAGCTGGACCTTGGCGTGCTGCTGTCCAGCGGCAGCCAGAGCGAAATGGGCCGCTTTGTCGCGACCTTCTGGCCACCGGCCTATGGCGAGGAATTCCTTGAACTGCTGTGGCAAGCCACCCTGCAAACCCTGGCGATTGCCACTGCCGGCATGACCCTGGCGCTGCTGTTGGCGGTGCCCGCCAGCCTGTTGGCCAGCCGGGCGTTGTCGCTGTCGGCGGCGTCCCTTGCCGGTCGCCCAAGCCTGTTGGGCCGGTTGTTGCGCTGGCCGGTGCGCGGTTTGCTGATCTTTCTGCGCAGCGTGCCGGAGATCGTCTGGGCGTTGCTGTTCGTCCGCGCCGTGGGCCTGGGCCCGACCGCCGGGGTGCTGGCCATCGCCATCACCTACAGCGGCATGCTCGGCAAGGTGTACGCAGAGATTTTCGAGTCGGTGGACCAGCGCCCCGCCCACGCGCTGCTGCAAGCCGGCAGCGGTCGGCTCGCGGCGTTTGCCTACGGGATTTTGCCCAATGTCGCCGCCGAGTTGCTGTCGTACACGGTGTATCGCTGGGAGTGTGCGATCCGCGCTTCGGTGGTGATGGGCTTTGTCGGCGCCGGAGGTCTTGGCCAGCAGATGGACTTGTCGCTGCGCATGTTCGCCGGTGGTGAAGTGGCCAGCCTGTTGCTGACGTTTCTGGTGCTGGTGCTGCTGGCCGATCAACTCAGTCGCCTGTTGCGCTGGAGGCTGGGATGAATCGCCTGATCAACCTGGCGCTGCTGCTGGCCGTTGGCGTCGCAGTGGTCTCGTCGTTCGGTTATCTGGGCATCGACCTTGGCGCGCTGGGTGGCGGCGACAACCTCAAGCAAATGGGCGCATACGCCCGGCGTTTTCTCAGCCCCGACTTGAGCGCGAACCACCTGCAGGCCATCGCCCATGGCGCGCTGGAAACCATCGCCATGTCGGCCTTGGGCACCTTGCTGGCGGCGGTGTTCGGCCTGATTCTGGCGCTGCCGGCGGCCGGGCGTTTCGGCTGGCCGTTCAAGAGCGCCTCGCGCCTGTTGCTCAACGCGCTGCGGGCGATTCCGGAACTGGTGTGGGCGGCGCTGATGGTGCTGGCCGCCGGTCTCGGGCCGAACGCCGGCACCCTGGCGCTGGCCCTGCACACCACCGGCGTGCTCGGCCGCCTGTTCGCCGAAGCCCTGGAAAACACGCCGCCACAACCGGCCGAAGCGATTCGACTGCAAGGCGCCAATGCGCTGTGGGCGTTCTGTTACGGCACCCTGCCCAACCTGTTGCCGCAGCTGTTGGCGTACGTCCTGTACCGCTGGGAAAACAACATCCGCATGGCCAGCGTGTTGGGTTTTGTCGGCGCGGGCGGCTTGGGGCAGATGCTGTACGTCAGCCTCAGCCTGTTTCAGGAAGCCCAGGCCAGCACGGTGATTCTGGCGATGTTGCTGCTGGTGCTGGCCGTCGACTCGCTGAGCAGCTGGAGCCGGCAGCGCTGGGTGAAGGCCTGAAATCAGGCTTCGCTGATCTGGCTGACGCTGGTGATCTGCTGGTTCCAGACCATCTCGTAATGGGCCGTCTGGATGATCGACAGCACCGGCCTCGGGGTCATCAGGGCCCAGCAATGGCTGCCGGGCCGTCGCACAGAGTGGTACCGCAGCCCCGGGCAACCGGCCTGGCGGATGGTTTTGCCGAACGGTTGGGAATGGGTGTAGTGCTCGGGATCGTAGATCGGATCGCTCGGCGCCATGGCCGTCGCGTCTTGCATCGCCTTGTCCACGAATGAGCAGGACAGCCCGCGAAACACAAAGCGCTCGTAGTGCAGGTCCGGCACCCTGGACCAATACAGCGCTTGATGGTGCTGCACTTCGGCCAAGGCCGTCTCCATCGTGTCGGCCAGGTACAGCACGCCAAAACTGCCATCGCTGAAGCGAGAACCTGCCGGGTTGACGTGGGTGAAAGGCGCGGTCGCGTAGGAACAGCCGGTGATGCCGAAGGGAATCTCGCTGCGGGGGATCAGCTCCAGTTTCCCCAATTCGTTTTTCAGCCGTGGATTGGTCAGCGCCTGGATCTCGTACAACAGCTCGAATTCGTCGGCATCGGCCACGTCATCGAACATCGCAATCGGTGGAAACTTGGAATTGACCAGCCGATACGCCTGCAACGTTTCGCCCGCCAACAGGGGCAACCGCAGGCCCTTCACCATTGCGCGCCCCGCAGTGCGTCGATCCGGCGAAAGGTCTCGTACAGGGCGATCATGTCGCCCTGGGCCATGATCTCCAGCGGGCTGCGGCCGTTGAAAAACTCGTTGTCGTTGGGCATCGACACAAAGCCGTAGACGTTCTGCGGGTTATCGAAAATCAGGCGCAGGGTGGCGTGGATATTCAGCACGAAACTGATGCGCTGCATCTGGTCCGCATCCAGCGCCACCGACCAGCCGGGATCGCGCTGCCGGGCCCGGGTGTAGGTGCTGCGGGAAATGCGCAGCAAGCGACAGGCCTGATCGCTGCTGGCCTGCCATTTTTCCAGGATGCCAACGGCGGCGCGCAGGCCGGTGACGCACTGGTTTTTGCTGAAGCCCTGGGTCTGGAAGGCGAGTGACATGGCCAATACCTCGATTTGAATCTACAGATTCAAAAATACGCCTTCTGAGTCCATAGATCAAACAGCACCTGTAGGAGCGAGCCTGCTCGCGATGGTCGTTAACGATAACGCGGGCTGTCTGGCTAAACGCACGGCCCTTGAGTCCATCGCGAGCAGGCTCGCTCCTACAGTTGATTGGTGTATATCCGAGAAATCAGGTCAGCCCTAATCCGACACCACCACCTGATTGCGCCCCCGCGCCTTGGCGCGATAGAGCGCCTTGTCGGCATTGCTCATCAGGCTGTGCAGGTCCTTGTCGCTGGAGGCCATGGACGCCACGCCGACGCTGGCGGTGATGCAGTGCACCGGCCCGGTCATCAACCCGGCGATGGAATGAACGAGTGCTTCGGCAATGTTTTGCGCGTCTTCGAGGGAGGTTTCCGGCAGCAATACGGCAAATTCCTCACCGCCCAGCCGCCCATACACATCAGCTTCGCGAAACGATCGACTGATCACCACGCCCATCTGCCGCAACACCTGATCGCCGACCTGATGGCCATAGGTGTCGTTGATGTGCTTGAAGTGGTCCATGTCCAGCATCACCGCGCACAGCGGCAACTGGTAGTTCTGGCAGTGGTTGTACAGGCGCTGCGCCTGCTCGAAGAACGCCCGGCGATTGCGCAGGCCGGTCAGTTCATCGGTTTGCGCGGCACGGGTGGAGATGCTGTGCGCCAGTTCCATTTCACGGGTCAGGCGGAAGGCGGTTTCCAGAGCATCGGAGAGTTTGCGGGTGGCGCTGCACACGAAGGACGCGAAGACCAGCACCGCGACGCCCATGCCGAATTGCAGGCTGGACGGCTGCAGCATCAGCCAGAAGGTCGACGGCAACAGCACCAGGGCGATGGAGACCACCGTCATGTAGCGATAGGCCGAGTAGCAGGACACCGCGCTGACGGACATGCCCACGGTGAACAGCATCACCAGCGCCTGGGCCAACAGATCATCGGCCGGCATCACGGCCAGCGCGCCACCGCCCCATATGGCGGCGGACAGCGACAGGGTCGTCAGGTAGATCAGTTCCCAGCGTTGCGGGGTGCGGGTGGCTTGCGAGCTGCGGAAATACACCGCGAACATCGAAATGCGGATCAGCGTGGAAGCCGTGAGCAAGGCAATCCACAGGTTCATGATGTGGTGGTCGAAGCGGTCCCAGCAGAGCCAGCACAGCATGACCAGACCCAGAAAGCTGCCAAATACTGCGGTTACCGATTGCCGGAACAGCTGATGCAATCGGTCAGTGCGCACCTGCTGGGCGATAAAGCGTTCCTGCTCGAGCCGAAATCCAGGGCCATCCATTGTGTTCGCCTGATAATGCTGCGGTGACGTTGACTATTGTGGCACATCGCTAGGACACATCTGCACAACTCTGTGCGCCGCTGAAAGATTCCGCCTATCGGCAACCAATACTCCGACTATTAGCTGACTCAACGATAGGGGTCTAGCCTTAGTGGGCGCCGGGGATGTCTGGCCGGCACAGACCTGATGTGAAGATAAGAATGAGTCAGATACTGACCAGGGATAGTGGCAATTTAATTGCCACTGCAGTTGATGCCCATACGACCCCGTCGATCAGCGGATCGACAGACGGGTCCGGCAGCCTGAGTCATGGATTTCGCTCGCTTCTATTCCAGGCCCCAACAGGCCGGGAAGCTGACTGAACTCGACCGAGGGTAGCTCACACATGGCAAACGAATCGAAATGCCCGTTCAATCACGCCGCTGGCGGCGGTACTCGCAACCGCGACTGGTGGCCGAATCAACTGAACCTGAACATCCTGCACCAGCATTCGCCCCTGTCCACCCCGGCGGATGAGGGCTTCGACTATGCCGATGCCTACAAGAAACTCGACTTTGCCGCCGTCAAGCGCGACCTCACCGCGCTGATGACCGACTCACAGGACTGGTGGCCCGCCGACTTCGGCCACTATGGCCCGCTGTTCGTGCGCATGTCCTGGCACGCCGCCGGCACCTATCGCACTGCCGACGGACGCGGTGGCGCCGGTTCCGGCCAGCAACGCTTCGCCCCGCTCAACAGCTGGCCGGACAACGTCAGCCTCGACAAGGCCCGCCGCCTGCTGTGGCCGATCAAGCAAAAGTATGGCCGCAACATTTCCTGGGCCGACCTGATCGTGCTTGCCGGCAACGTCGCGCTGGAGTCCATGGGCTTCAAGACCTTCGGCTATTCCGGTGGCCGCCCCGACGTGTGGGAACCGGACGAAGACGTGTACTGGGGTTCGGAAACCAAATGGCTGGGCGGTGATACCCGTTATGCCAGTGACAGCGACAATGACAACAAACCCGTGCAGGATCCCGGCGATGGGCCGCTGGTGGCCGAGCCCGGCAAAAACGAAGACAGCCGTACCGAACACGGCCGCAACCTGGAAAACCCTCTGGCCGCCGTACAAATGGGCCTGATCTACGTCAACCCTGAAGGCCCCGAAGGCGAGCCGGACCCGGTCAAGTCGGCGCTGGACATCCGCGAAACCTTCGCCCGCATGGCGATGGACGACGAAGAAACCGTGGCACTGATCGCCGGTGGCCACGCCTTCGGCAAGACCCACGGCGCCGGCCCTGCCGATCACGTCGGGCCGGAACCGGAAGCCGCCGGCCTGGAACAACAGGGCCTGGGCTGGAAAAGCACCTTCGGCACCGGCAAGGGACCGGACACCATCACCAGCGGCCTGGAAGTGACCTGGACCAACACCCCCACCAAGTGGAGCAACAACTACCTGGAAAACCTGTTCGGCTTCGAGTGGGAACTGACCAAGAGCCCGGCCGGTGCCAATCAGTGGAAACCCAAGAACGGCGCGGGCGCAGGCGCCATCCCGGATGCGTTCGACGCCTCCAAGCGGCGTGAACCACGCATGCTGACCTCGGACCTGGCACTGCGTTTCGACCCGATCTACGAGCCGATTTCCCGGCGCTTCCTGCAGAACCCGGATCAACTGGCCGACGCCTTCGCCCGCGCCTGGTTCAAGCTGATCCACCGCGACATGGGCCCGCTGTCGCGCTACCTCGGCCCGGAACTGCCCAAGGAAGAGCTGCTATGGCAAGACCCGATCCCGGCGGTCGATCACGCGCTGATCGGCGATGCCGACATCGCCGCGCTCAAGGGCAAAATCCAGGCCAGCGGCCTGAGCGTCTCGCAACTGGTGTCGACGGCCTGGGCCTCGGCTTCCACCTTCCGTGGCTCCGACAAACGCGGTGGTGCCAACGGCGCACGCCTGCGCCTGGAACCGCAGAAATCCTGGAAAGCCAACCAGCCGGATCAACTGGGTAACGTGCTGGGCAAACTCGAAAGCATCCAGAAGGAGTTCAACAGCGGCGGCAAGAAAGTCTCCCTGGCGGACCTGATCGTGCTCGCCGGTAACGTCGGTGTTGAACAGGCGGCGAAGAACGCCGGGCAAACCGTCACCGTACCGTTCTCGCCGGGGCGGATGGACGCCAGCCAGGAACAGACCGACGTCGAATCCTTCGGCTTCCTTGAACCGATCGCCGACGGCTTCCGCAACTACCTCAAGTCCCGTTATCGCATTTCGGCCGAGCACCTGCTGATCGACAAGGCGCAACTGCTGACCCTGACCGCCCCACAAATGACCGCGCTGATCGGAGGCCTGCGCGTCCTCGACACCAACGTCGGGCAAACCGCCCATGGCGTGTTCACCACGCGCAAGGGCGCGCTGACCAACGACTTCTTCGTCAACCTGCTGGACATGGGGACGGAATGGAAACCGACTTCCGCCACCAATGAAGAGTTCGAAGGCCGCGACCGCAAGACCGGCCAGGCCAAATGGACCGCCACCCGGGTCGACCTGGTGTTCGGCGCCAACGCGCAGTTGCGGGCACTGGCGGAGTTCTATGCCAGCGACGACAACAAGGACAAGTTCGTGAAGGACTTCGTGGCGGCGTGGGCCAAGGTGATGGACCTGGACCGTTTTGATCTGAAGTGATGTAACCAGCAAGGCCACGGCCACCTTTGCACTTTGCAGAGGTGGCCGTTTTATTTCCTGTCGACTGCACATTCCTCTGTAGGAGCGAGCATGCTCGCGATGGACGCCCAGACAACGCGGGCATCCAGATAACCCGCGTTTTCGTTAACGACCATCGCGAGCGTGCTCGCTCCTACAGGAGTACGCGTTCCCCTGTGGGAGCGGGCTTGCCCGCGATGGGGCCGGCACATTCAGCATCAACGGCGCCTGACACACCGCCATCGCGAGCAGGCTCGCTCCCACAGAAAAGCCAAGGCCAAAACCGAAGCACTACGGCAATTCCTACAGGGATACGCGTTCCCCTGTGGGAGCGAGCCTGCTCGCGATGGGGCCGGCACATTCAGCATCAACGGCGCCTGACACACCGCCATCGCGAGCAAGCTCGCTCCCACAGAAAAGCCAAGGCCAAAACCGAAGCACTACGGCAATTCCTACAGGGATACGCGTTCCCCTGTGGGAGCGAGCCTGCTCGCGATGGGGCCGGCACATTCAGCATCAATGGCGCCTGACACACCGCCATCGCGAGCAGGCTCGCTCCCGCACGGAGCACCGCAGAACCTCACCGCGTTCTTGCCGGCATTCTTGGCTTCGTACATCGCCTCGTCTGCCAGCTTCACCAACTGTTTCGGGCAATCGCCGTGGTCCGGATAGATGCTCACGCCAATGCTATGCGTGACCGATACCCGATGCCCATCGACCACAATGGGCTCGCCCACCGATATCAGCAGCTTGCGGGCAATCGGCGTGACCTGTTCAATCTCGTGAATGTCTTCCAGCACCATGGCAAATTCATCGCCTCCCAGGCGCGCCACGGTATCGACTTCCCGCAGGCAGCTTTTCAACCGCATCGCGACCGTGGTCAGCGTGCTGTCCCCTACCCCATGGCCCAACCGGTCGTTGATTTCCTTGAAGTGATCCAGGTCCAGAAACAGCACCGCCACCCTTGAGCCCGCACGATGCCCCCGGGCGATGGCTTGCGTCAGCCGCTCAACGAACAGCAAGCGGTTGGGCAGACCGGTCAAGGGGTCGTGGGTTGCCAGATACCCCTGGAACTCCAGTTCCGCATGTTGTTTGGTGATGTCGCTGCAGACAGCCGCGAAATTCAGCTCCGACTCATTGAGGCCGGGAATGGCTGTGATGGACAGCGACTCCAGGTACAGATCGCCGCTCTTCTTGCGGTTCCACACCTTGCCTTCCCAATGGCCCAGGTCCAGCAGCGAACGCCACATCTCGGTGTAGAAATCCATGGTCTGGCGACCGGAACTCCACAGGCTGGGATTCCTGCCCAGCACCTCGGCCTCGGTGTATCCCGTCATTCGAGTGAAGGCCGGATTGACCTTGGTGATGCAGCCGGATCGGTCGGTGATGATCACTCCGTCCCGGGTGCTGTTGAACACCTGATCCACCAGCCACAGATGTTCGCGGGATTTGATCTCGGCCTTGTCGCGCTGTCGCCGCCAGCGCAACGACACCACCAGGCCACCCACACCGCCGATCACACCCAGTACCAGCAGTGCGCCGGCGATCCACAGAATCCGGTGAAAAATCACCTGGCTAAGGTTTGCGAACTGCGACGCCTGCCGGATGTTGGCCTCGATATCTTGCGCGAGCAGGCGGTCCAGTTCATCGAGGAAAGGGATTTTGTCCTGATACCAACTCATCACCTGATCGTAACCGTCAGACTTGAGTCGCCGGTGGCTTTCCCAAATGACTGCGGCGGCAACCGGCAGTTGCTCGCGCAGCTGCTCCGCGATGCGTTTCTCCCCGGGACTGCTGACCCCCTCGGGATAATAAAGCTGCCACTGCCTGGCGATGTTGCTCAGCTCTGCGTTGATTTCCCTGATGAACCCATCGGCATGGATCGGATCGCGAGTCGCGAAAATACGCCACTGCAAGCGCCGCACATTGGCCTGCATCGCCCGAATATTGGCCAGGTGCCCTATCGGCGCCGCATTGCCGTAATACATGACCCGGATATAGCTATCCAGCTGCCTGACCGTTAACAGCCCCCCCAGGATCAGCGCCGATACCACAACAACACAGCAGGCGATGACGACATACACCCTTGCATTGGTTTTCCGGATCAAATAAGTGCGCACTGCAACCACCCCAAACCTGACTTGAATTTTTTCTTATTTACGCAGCGGGATATGATCATTACTCACAATCAACTTCAAAAAACCCGGGGCGGGACGCACATACTCCTTTGAGCGAAAGTTGTGATCCAGCCAGGCATTGAGTTCAAAAAGCCT
Organism: Pseudomonas putida; assembly: GCF_003228315.1. Taxonomy (NCBI): domain Bacteria; kingdom Pseudomonadati; phylum Pseudomonadota; class Gammaproteobacteria; order Pseudomonadales; family Pseudomonadaceae; genus Pseudomonas; species Pseudomonas putida. Next base: position 6,603,664 of record NZ_CP029693.1, on the reverse strand, counting down.
GACCGGCGACACCCCTGGGTATTCAACGAGCGCTGACGTGATTTCAAACTCCACCTGAGTGCGCGAACTCAGGTTTCTGCTTTCAACATACTGTTTGATGAACCAATTGATATCGCACGTTTCATATTGTGAGATGAATATCGTGCTCAAGCTATCGGGATACTGGGTGCTCAATTCGGGCGCCATTTTCGACTCCTGCCTTTCTTCTGGGGGGCGTAAGGTGAAGCATGAAGCGGTTAAACGGTGAAGCGACCTACCAACCGGTTCAGGTCAGAGGCCAGTGTGGAAAGCTCGCTGCTGGCAATGAAAATCTGATCCGCTGCCGCCGTACTTTGTGCTGAAAGATTGTTGATACTGACCAGATTCACATCGACCGACTTGGCCACTTGCGCCTGTTCTTCCGACGCGGTTGCAATCAGGCAATTACGTTCATTGATGTCCGACACCGCCCTGGTGATTTCCGAGATGGCCACCCCCGCCTCCCGGGCAATTTTCAACGTTGCCATGGCTTCGATATCCGTCTGCTTCATGGACGAAACCGCCGACTCCGAACCCGACTGGACATTCTTGATCATTTGTTCGATTTCTTGCGTCGACACCTGCGTGCGGTGCGCCAGGGCCCGTACCTCGTCCGCCACGACCGCAAAGCCGCGCCCCTGCTCCCCGGCGCGCGCTGCCTCAATGGCCGCATTCAAGGCCAGCAGATTGGTTTGTTCGGCGATGGCCCGGATGACGTCCAGGACCTTGGCGATGTTTTCGGTCTGGGTCGCCAGCTGCTCGATCTCCAGGCTGGTGCCCTGGACGGCCTGGCTCAGGTGTTCGATCGAAGTAATGGTCTCGGTGACTCTGGCCATGCCAACGCGGGCCGAGCTTTCCGATTGCTGGGTCGACACCGATGCCGCCACGGCATTGCGCGCGACCTCTTCGACGGCAGCGGTCATCTGATTGACCGCCGTTGCCGCCAATTCAGTCTCCATGCTCTGTTGCTGCACCCCCGCGTTGGACTCGTGGGTGATGGCGCTCATTTCCTCCGCCGAGGCCGCCAGCAGGGAGGACGAATCGGAAATGTGATGAATCGTGCTTTTCAGGTTGGCGAGCATCTCGGCGGTTGAGGATTGCAGTTCGGAAAACTCATCCTTGCCCGAGACTTCGATAGTCCCGACCAGATCACCCGAGGCGATTTTGCGGGTTGCCGCCAGTACCGCACGCAGTGGAACGATGATGCTGCGGGTAAACACCAGCGTGAGCACAATCGTCACCAGCAGCGCCAACACAATCACGACGATGGTCGCGACGGTACTGTCGTGCGCTTCCGCTCGAGCCTTGTCGCTGGACTTCTCGGCCCGATCGGTCATCAAGCCCTGCAACTCCCCCGTGGACTTCAACAGGGTTTCAGCAGCAGGCGCCGTGGTCGATTTGATGAACTCCACCAGTTCTCTTTGCGTAGCCGTCTTGCCCAATGCGAGGAACTGTTCGACTTTTGCATCGAAGACTTGAGCATTGGCATTGACGACATCAAACCGCGCCTGTTCTTCCGGCCCATAAATCAAGGGAATATAAGCCAGTACTTCCTTCTTCAATTGTTCCTTGAACTTCAATACCTGTTCCGAGCGTTCACTGATTGATTGCGATTCGTTCTGCGCAAACAGCAAGTTGGCAACACGCAACTTATAGGCCGCCAATTCGATGACGCCCGCCTGACGAACGCTCGGCAAACAGTTTTCCTGCAAGTCATTAATTGCCCACTGCACGTTGTCCATGCGCCAGAGTGATTGCCACCCCAGGCCAATGATCAATACACCGGTAATGCCAAAACTTATCAGCGTTCGGGGAACCAGCCGGATATTTCTGATCGACATCTAAGCCACCATCATGATCGAATATTTTGAAAAGCCATCAATAAAACGACACCCGATATCCGGCTCATCATCAGATCGACCACGACAGTACAAGTGAGCTGCGCAGTAAAAACTCAGGACGGATTACAGGATAAATGCCACTCTGGCGAACATTAAGCCCGCAGAGTCTCGCCCAGCCATAAGGCAATCCTGAAAATGGAACTCATGAATGAAAGTGCAGACAGTCGGTGGGAGAAACAACGATTGCTATAACCCGAGGAAATTAAAAACCAGCCTCCCCCTACCTACTTGAACAGATTGGCCGCCAGACAATAGGTAATCAGTTCCTGATCAGTCTCGACTTCCAGTTTGCGCATGGCCGCCACTTTCTGGGTACTGATGGTCTTGGCGCTGCGGTTCTGATCCAGCGCAATGTCACGCAGACTCATGCCGGACACGAACAAGCGCAGGATCTCCAGTTCACGAATGGACAACAGCGCCAAGCGCTCATCCACCTGACGGTTGTCCTCGATCACCGAAGTCTTCTTCACTTCCAGGGTCTTGTAGACGCGCTTCTGGCTCAGGGCATCCAGGGCTCGCTGGATTTCGGCGTGCAACTGACTCTTCTGCACCACCCCGGCAACGCCCAGATCGTAAAGCCGGGAAAGAATCAGGCTGTTGGAGACCATTGTCAGCACCAGTATCTGCGACGACGGAAAATGACGGACCAGATACTGGATCAACTTCAGTCCATCGCCGTAGATGGAGTTCTCGGGCATGTTGTAATCGGTGATGACGATGTCCGGCACCCGATCGTTCAGCAGTTTGATCAAATCGCTGGAACTGACCGCCTCCCCTATCACCTCGAAGCGCTCGTCTCGCTCGACAAGCTCGCGCACGCCCAGCAATACAATGGGGTGATCGTCGGCGATGACTACAGTGATCTTTTGCGTGTTCATTGCGGTTTCCATAAGAATCGGTGACTGCCTTTAAATTGATTTGAGCACATCGCATAGCCGGGTCAGCGCCAGGTCGATTTCAGCGATCAAGGCCGGATCGAACGCCTGCCCGCGCACCTTGTGTTCCAGCTGCCCGAATAGCGTCGACAACTCGTCGGCGCGCACCACCGCCAGCGCACCGCTCACAGAGTGCAGTACCTGGACGGCATCGGCTTGCGCACCCTTGGCCACCGCCGAGCGGATGGCCTCCATGTCCTTTTCCATGGTGCTGTGGAACAGGCGGCGCATGGCGTCCGACAGCACAATGGCAGGCCGGCTGGCCTCCTGCTCCATCAAAGGTGCGCAGCTGACCAATAACGTGTTGTCGGTATTGTTGGCCCCTTTCAGGGGCGCCAGGCTGCCGAGCAGATCGGCCAGACTCAGGGGCTTGACCATCCAGGCGTTCATGCCCGCGGCCTGGCAGCGCTCGCCCTCGTCACGCAACGCGTTGGCGGTAATGCCGATGATCGGCAGGTCTCCATCTTTGGCGCGTATCGTCCGGGCGAGTTCATAGCCGTTGAGTACGGGCATGTTCACATCGCTCAACACGACGTCGAAGCGGTCCTGCTCCCAGATTTGCACCGCTTGCAGACCGTTGCCGGCGACGACGACACTGCAGCCCAGCGCCTCCAGTTGCTCCTTGAGGATAGCCTGATTGATCAGGTTGTCCTCGGCCACCAGCACATGCAGGTTCAGCATCGACAGCGTGTCGCCGGTTGGCGGCGAACGGCGACTGCCGGCCCCATCGGCTGCCATCTGCACGCCTGCGGCAATGGCCCGGATGTGATGGGCGCTGACCCTGAAAACACCCTCATCGACTTCGGGCACCTGCGGCCCTTCGTAATCGCAGACCAGCCGGCTGCCGTTCCAGCTGAGGGGCAATTCACTGCCCCCCAGCACATCCACCAGCAGCACATCGGACAGCAGGCCGTTGGGTCTGGCGGAAATGACCGTCGCACTGGCACCCCACCGGCTCAGCCAGGCGCAGACGTTGTCGGCCAGTTCACGCACCGGCGCGCGAACCTGGACCTGCCGCCCATTGAGCGCGATGTCGCCAGCGCTGGTCCGGCTGGTATCAGGCCGCGCGAAAGGCAGGCTGACGGTGAAACTGCTGCCCAACCCCTGTTCGCTGATGACGGTAATTGCCCCGCCCATCATTTCGACAAACCGGCTGCAAATCGACAGACCGAGGCCGGTGCCGCTGATCAGGTTGCTTGTATGGGCCTGGTAGAACGGCTGGAAAATATGCGTCTGTTGCTCCGGGGTGATGCCAATACCGGTGTCCGCCACCTGAAACTCCAGTGTCAGCTCCGGCCCATCGTCCTTCAGGACACGGCAGCGCAGCACGACACGCCCGATATGGGTGAACTTGATCGCATTGCTGAGCAGGTTATTGAGAATCTGACCGATCTTGACCTCATCGCCCTGCAGCCGGTCCGGAATGTCCGGGTCGATACAGGCATAGATCTGCAAGCCCCTGGAGCGGGCAACGGCAATGTGTGCGCAGACGACGTCTTCAATCAGATCCAGCGGGCTGAAGAACACCGGCTCCAGCGTCAGCTGCCCGGCCTCGATCTTGGCCACATCCAGCACATCGCTGATGATTTGCAGGACCGTCGACGAGGACGTTTGCATGGTGTGCAGATACTCATGCTGGCGCTTGTCCAGCGCAGTCAGGCCCAGCAGCTCAAGGGTGCCCAACACGCCGTAGAGGGGCGTGCGAATCTCGTGGCTCATGGTCGCCAGGAAGATGGTCTTGGCTTCGTTGGCCTTGTCGGCCGCGCGCTTGGCCTGATAAAGCGCGACTGTGCGTTGCTGGTGCTCGGTGACATCGGAGTAGGCACACAGCAGGACGTCCTGCTCCTGATAACGCGTCGACGAATAGCTCACCAGGTAATAACGCCCCTGAAGGGCCATGCAGGCATCGCCGTCTACCGACACACCGGGTTTGCGCAGGGTTTTGACGATCGCCTGGGACACCGCCGGATTCTTTTGCGCGCGCGGGTTCTCGATGACGACCTTGCCGTCGGACTGACGAACCACCACCAGGCCGGCGGGCGCACTTTCGATGATCGCCTGGTTGAAGGCCTGGCTTTCCACCAGTTGCGCCTGGGCATGCCGGGCCGGCATGACGATGCGCGTGCGGTACAGGTGATAGAGCCAGCGAAAGCAGAAAAACAGCAACAGCGACAACCCCAGCAAACGCAGCACGGGCAACGCCACCCAGCGCGCCAGCGCGCCGTAATCGACGAAGTACTGGGCCGCCCAGTGTTCATTGCCGATGGAGTCATTGACGGTGGAAATCACCAGACCGTTGGCGGACCAGGAAAAACCCGCCGGTTGCACAGGCATTTCCAGCTGCCCGGTCAACGCCTCGCCATCGGGGGCGATCAGGGTGAACCGGCCATGAAACGGCAAGTCCGAACCCGGCGTGCTTTCGCTCAACTGGCCAAGATCGAACAACGATGCCACCACCAGATGATCCATGCCGCTGTCCCTGCGGATTTGCCTGGGCGGCAGCGGGCCCGCGACAAACGCCACCACCTGCAGATCGACATCGGGCCGCTTCAGGCCGGGCCGGGTCCAGTGCACCTTGAAGTCTTCCAGCCGGGCGCGGTCCTTCATGGTCTGCCGGGCCAGGTCCCCGGTGATCGTGCTGTAGTTCTGCCGGGTCAGCAGATAGTCGTTGCGAAACCGGCCAATGGCAGGCACGGCGATACTGCCAGCGCTTTCCGGGCTGAAAACGAAGACTTGCGGCGAAAGGAAGTTCGATTGCGCCCAGAACCAGCTGTAGTAGCTGGTCAGGTGCCAGCCCAGGGTCAATACCGAACTCTGCGCCTGCTCCGATTGACCATCTGGCAAGGTGATGGTGAAGGGCAGCGAAAAGGTGCTCTCGGTGACATCGACGATGCGCATGCCGGTTTCGCTCAGCTGCAGTGTCTGGCTGAGACTGGCCGGAGCCCTCGACAATTCATCGGTGGGTGCCGCGAACCTCGCGGCGATCGCTTGCAGAAAACCCTCCTGCTCGCGAACGTTGTCCATCACATGGGCGAAATGCGAGTTGGCCTTTTCCTGTTCGCTGTCGAGCAACAGCGCGACCGCCCGGATATTGGTCACCACCAGCAGGAAAACCAGTCCCAGGGACAACAGCAGGCCGGTGCTCAGGAGCATCGAGCTCCTTGCCAGCGATCCAAAAAGAGTGTCGGCCTTCATCCTGAGTCTCGAAAGTTGTACAGCGCCGCAAATACTGGTTGAACGATAGCCAAGCTTTTCCCGCAGGTGATGCCAGAGGGGTAAACGGCATCAACGACCGGCAGGGACAGGTTCGGCCAACAGACCGGAAAACCGCTGGGGATCGACCGCCCTGGAAATAAGGAAGCCTTGTGCCTGATCGCAATGCAGACGACTGAGCAACGCCAGTTCTTCTGGGGTTTCCACCCCTTCGGCCACCACGTTGAGCCCGAGCTTTTTACCCAGCGTCACAATGCTCGCCAGTGCCGCTTCCAGGTTTTCATTCTCGACGCAGCCATACACCAGCGAGCGATCGATCTTGAGCTCGGTGAACGGCGTGGACACCAGGTTGAAGTAAGAGCTGTAGCCCTTGCCGAAGTCATCCTGGGCCAGACCGAAGCCTTTGAAGCGAAGGCGGCAGACACCGGAAAAATAGCGCCCGAGTTTTTTCGTCGCCGAACTTTCCATCAGCTCAAAGCCGATGCTCGAAGGCTGCCCGCCTTCCTTGACCACCAGCTCGTACAAACGGTCCGGCAAGTCATCGTCATCCAGCAGGTGGGTCGGCAGATTGATCGTCACGGGAATGTCGTAACCCTGGCTGCGCCAGATGGATTGAGCCTTGAGTGTTTGCGTCACGAACTGCATCAACAGCGCGTCCTCCAGATCATGGCGAATGATGCCGGGCAGAAAGTCCCTGGGCAGCAACACCCCGAGGGTCGGGTGGTTCCATCTGGCCAGCGCCTCGGCCGCCACGATCTGCCCGCTCGCCAGGGACTTTTTCGGCTGAAACCACGGCTGTATCTGCCCGGAGCTGATGGCATGGCTGAGCTCGGCAGCGCTGTGCTCCTCGGGTGCCCTGGCAGTGGCGGACAGGTCCGAACCAAAGGCCACCAGCTTCTCGAGCAACTTGCGCAAGGCCGCCGGACTCACCGGCTTGGTGATTTGCCCCAACACTTTGAAGCCGAGGCTTTTCGCCGCCAGGCTGGCGCTGACCATCATGCGCCCGGTGGCGGTACTCATGAACGCCAGGGCCGGCTTTTGCTTGAGTTCACTCAGTTTCTGCACCAGCTGCACACCGTCCATGCCCGGCATCATCAGGTCGCTGAGGATCAAATCGAAGGTCTGGCTTTCAAGCAGTTCCAGCGCCTCCTTGCCATTGAAGGCCGACTGGATGCACACGCCGCCAAGGGCGCCGAGCAATTCCAGCAAGTACTGATGCTGAAAGAGGTGATCTTCGACAACCAGAATGTTAAATGCCACCGAGGCTCACCCTTCCGTATTGTTGCAAGCAGTTGAACAGCGCACCCAGCCCGAACGGTTTCACCAACAACTGCTGCATGCCGGCACCGAAACAGCGGTCGCCTTCATCGCGCATGGCATTGGCCGTTGCGCCCACGATGGGCGTCTCACAACCCAGGCTGCGAAGTTTCCTGGCCAACTCGTAGCCATTCATTCCGGGCATGTTGATGTCGGTCAGCACCACGTCGAAACTGTCCTTTTCCCAGAGCGCCAAGGCCTCGCAACCATCTCCCGCCAGCGCGACCTGGCAACCCAGCTCCTCCAGCTGATCCTTGAGTATCAATTGATTGATCACGTTGTCTTCGGCCACCAGGACTTTCAGATCCAGCTTGTCGGGCGCCCCGGCCTCGATGAGCCCTTGAGGTAAAGCCAGGACTCCCTGCGCCTGATTGAGGGTTTCAAACAGACCGCCCAGATCATTCAGCTCCACAAACCACTGGTTGGCGGACGGTTGTTCTTGTGGGTCGGCCTGCGGACTGACGATGATTCGCGCCCCGCTCCACTGCGGGCACAGGTTCTGCCGCTCGTAGGGATAGACTTCGATCAACACGGACTCGTGATCGACAACACCAGCGGCAGGCTTGCCAATCAGGGTTTTCGCCCCCCAGCGCCGAGACCAGCTGGCAACGTATTCGGCCATTTCCAGCGCCGGGGAGTACACGTAAACCGGCTTGTGCAACACCACGGGCGAGGCCGTCGCCTGCGCCGGGCCACTGACACTTTCCAGCGCGACATTGAGGGTGAAACTGCTGCCCAGGCCTGGGCTGCTGACCACCCGGATGCGGCCACTCATCAGCTCCGCCAGGCGCTGGCAAATCGACAGGCCCAGACCGGTCCCGGCGATGACATTCGCCTTGCTGCCGGTCTGATAAAACGGATCGAACAAAAAGGCCTGGTCTTCCTGGGAGATACCAGGACCACTGTCCGACACCTGCCACTGCAGCTCGACCCGCTGCGCGTTGATCGAAGCCACTTTGACGTGCACGACGACCTGTCCGCTATCGGTGAACTTCACCGCGTTACTGAGCAGGTTGTTCAAGATCTGGCGGATGCGGCTCAGGTCTCCGCGCAGCATCGTCGGGATGGCCGGATCGATGTAGGAGTACAGCGTCAGGCCCTTGCTGCGCGCCGCGCCGAGGTAGCTTTGCACGACGCCGCTGACCAGTTCGATCGGCGAGAACTCACGAACCTCGAGGGCCAGTTGCCCGGCTTCGATCTTGGCCACATCCAGTACGTCGCACACCAGGTTCAACAGGGTGGAGGACGAGCTTTCGATGGCGTGCAGATAGGCCTTCTGTGGCGCCTTCAGGTCTGTCTTGCCCAGCAATTCCAGGGTGCCCAGCACGCCGTAAAGTGGCGTGCGGATTTCATGACTCATGGTGGCCAGGAACAGCGTCTTGGCCTCGTTGGCCGCATCCGCCATTTGCTTGGCCATGGCCAGCGCGGCTTCGATCTGCATGCGCGAGCTGATGTCACTGAAGGCACAGAACAGCACGTCTTCGCCGTTGTAGCGAGTAGGCACGAAGCTCAGATAAAGATGGCGACCGTTGCCGGCCTGGAATTCATCGGTACGGTTGGTTTCGTTTTCATCGAAGGCCTGCTCGATCCAGCCGTGGCACAGTCGCTCGCGCTCGTTGCACTCACCCAGCCATTGCTCGGACAGGCGGTTTTCCAGCACCACCTGACCGTCCGAGCGGCGCAAAACGCACAAGGCCACCGGGGCGGTCTGGATCACCGCGCGACTGAAGGCCTCGCTTTCGATCAACGCATCGATGCGCTGGGTCGCCGGCGTGATCAGCCGCCGCTCGATGCGTGAGACCAGTCGATAGACCAGCGTCGCGATGATCGAAATCAGCAGGATGGAGATTGCCAATGGCCAGGCCAGCACGTTGAGCAACGATGAGAGATCGATCCCGTAGAAGATCTTCCAGTTCGAATACCCCAGTTGTTTACGCATCACCAGCCGATCAGGCACCCAGCCGTCGCCGGCGAACCCGAAGTTCTGCCCCAGTTCGAGTCTCATCGGCACAGGTGCAAACTGGTCGAGCCGCACGCTGCTCATCATCACGTCGCCATTGGGATTGAGCATCACGAACTGCCCGGCCGAGTCGTCATGCAAGGTATTGGAGACGTCCGCCGCATCCATCTCCATGCCGATCCAGCCCGATTGCGGCCGATGGGCGTCCACCGGGGCAAACACGTACAAACGGGCCGGCTTTGATGCTTGATCGCTGAGCCAGACTTCCTGGGCGGTGCCCGGCACCTGACCGTTGAAACCATGCAATCGGCGGACGATGTCGGCAGAAATGGGCGCACTCGGGGTAAAGGATTGACTGACGTAGCCCGGCCGGGAATCGGGGCTCTGCGCGACGAACACCAGATTGATGCGGTTCTGCCGCAGAAAGTCGGTAATGCCCTCGGACAGGTACAGATCGAATTCGGCAGAAGCGCCGGCTCTCGAATGTACAGGGTCGGCTTCGTTGATTTCGCCGGAGGCATTGGCAGCGGAAAGCACCAGGCACCTGAGCAGTACCTCGCGCTGGGTGAAAAACACCCGCGCATTGGTAATGGCGTCGCTCATGTAGCCCTGTCGACGGGAAATTTCACTGTTGAACACCGAGCCGACCGTGATGATCGCACCGGCGATCATTCCCAGCACCAGCAGCTGCGCGAACAGGCGCAACAGCCTGCGCGCGGCTTTGGGCGTGGAGAAATAGGCGTCGGCGGGCTGGAGGAACTGCTTGAGTTTCATGACGCAAGGGTACGAGCCGCACCCGGCCGCCAACCATCAGCCAATCCTGAAAATTCGAGCGTTGATTCTCAACTCCAACGGTGATCGATGCGCATCACCTCAGCTCGCCGTGACCGTTGGCGGGCTGTACCGGCTCAGGCTGCCCTCCGGCCCCAGCAACTGGGCCATGGAGTGCTGATGTTCGGCCTGCATGTGATTGGTGAAAAGGCTGATCAGATCGAGGGTCGCCGGGCCGACTTTTTCACCGCAATACAGCACCGCCGCAAAGCGCCCCATGATCTCGGCGTTGAGGCGGAATCGCTCACGCAAATCATGGGGAGGGGTTTGTTTGTCGACATCCTTGAAAATCACGGGAATCACCGCAGCGCCAATAGCGTCGATCAATTCTTTTATATCCAAATCCACTATTTTCATTGCAGCCCCCTTTTCAAGGCCCGATCGGCCCGTTCAATCAACAGGTTCACATTCAAGCCGGCACTCGCCCGTTGGCTGTGCCGGGGTGATCAGCGCAAGAGCATGACCGTGATGGCGCCGCCGAGCGCGGCACCAATCACGGCAGCCGTTCCGACGATCAGCACCACACGCTCCATGACCGCTCGCAGGAGCCTGCGCGTCTGCTTTTCCAGGCGCTCCATCGAGGCGCGCTGCTTGATCTCCGCCAGGTTCAGCACACCGCACAGCTGACGGTGGGCCTGCACCAGCTCCTCGTTGGCTGACAGCATGTTCACGCCAAGATTGCTGGCCGCCTCGGCCACCGACCTCTCGAGCGCGGCGGCATGCACCGTTGCCCTCCTGATTTGAGCCACGATCTCTTTCGCCTCGATCAACACCTCCTGGGCAGCAGGTTCTTCTTTCAGCAGTGGCTCGCTCATTGTCATCACCTCCATTTACATCAATCCGGATGGAGTTTATTGAAGCGAAAATCAGCAAACCATCAGGTAACCCTTAAACCTGTCAGCGCACGGGTTCAATATTGCTCACGCCTTCACACATCAACAGACAGGTCACACCGTCCGGGCTTTGCGCTTGTGCAATCAACGGACCCTGCACTTCGTCGCAATTGAGTCGCTTGAGCAGCGCCAGTTCTTGCGGCGTCGCGACGCCCTCGCCAATGACGGTCAGCCCCAATTGCTGGCTTTCCGAAACAATGCAGGCCAACGATGCTTCCAGCTTCGCGTTATTGACAGCGCTGCGCACCAGCGCGGTAAAAATCAGGACGTCGGTAAAGGGCGTCAGTTTCAGGTTCAGGCAGCCTCGGTAACCCTGACCGAAGTCATCATGGGTCACGGCAAAACCCTTGGTCCGTAACTGGTAGATCGGCTCGAGGTAGTGGATCAGCGCTTCTCTCTTCGATGTCCGGACCAGCTCCAACCCGATGCACTCGGCCTGGCCCTTGCGGCCAACGACAAGCGCGTGCAACCAATCCGTAAAATCGATGCGCTCCAACAGCGAAACGGGCAACTTGATCCATACCGGCACGTTGTAGCCTGACGCCCGCCACGCGCGTTGTGCGCTGATGACCTGGTCGAGCATGTCCAGCACAAACGCTTCGACAAATTCATCGCCGGTATCGACGGACAAAACCTGCGTCGATGCCAGCCAGCCCGATTGCGGATGAGCCATCAAGGCGACAGCCCTGGCGGCGGTGATGCGTCCCGAGCGCAAATTCTTCCTCGGCTCAAAACGCACCTTAACCTGTACCTTGCGCAATGCCCCCAGCAGTACTTCCGGGTCGTAAGCAACAGGCTCCGTTTGTGCGGCGGCATCCCAGTCGTCACACCGAAGGTGCAGGTTGCGCAAGTCGATGACGTCGGCAGGTTTGGAAACCATGCCCACGACCGCAAAGCCGAGATTCCTCGCTGTCAGGCTCGCCTTGACCCATCGTCGCCTGCCCGTCTGATCGATGATGGCCAGGGCCGGTTTTTTCCTCGAAGCGACCAACTTCTGCAGGAACTGCTCACCCTCCGTGCCAGACAGGGTCAAGCCACTGAGCACCATGTCGATCGAATGGCTATCGAACAACTCGAGCGCCTCGCGCCCGTTGCGGGCAGCTCTGAAAACTGCGTCCTGCATGTTGTTCTGGAGCGCATGCAGAAACCGGTCCGTTATTCCCTCCCCGCCGATAACCAGGATGTTGTAAGACACAAACGTATTCCTTCACCCGTCCTGCGACCACGGTGGGCATATCCCTGTGTTCGATCCGGTGAATTTTCTTTCATGGTTTTTTGAGAAGCCATCAGAGGATCCTTAAAAGGCGCCCCTTGTAGGAGCGAACCTGTCCGCGATGGTCTTCAACGATAACGCTGGCAACCTGAATGCCCGCGGTGTCTGGACCTCCATCGCGAGCAGGCTCGCTCCTACAGTGGATTGTGTTGCCCTACTTGAACAACCCGGCATTGGCCGCCAGCACCTCATCGGCGCACTGCGCATCCAGATCGCCGCCCGGGGCGCCTGCCACTCCTATGGCACCGATGACGACGTCGCCGGCCTTGACCGGCACACCGCCACCCAGCAGCAGGTAACCCGGAATGTCGGTCAGGTTGGCTGCCCCCGGATTTTTCTGCGAGTTCTGCATGATGGTCAGGGTCGGGGTCTTGGCCGATGCCGAGGTGAAGGCCTTGGCGCGGCTGGCGTCGATGGTGTGGGGGCCGGCATTGTCGGCGCGGGCGAAGGCTTTCAATACGCCTGCGCGGTCCACCACCGCGGCGCTGACGTTGTAACCCTTGGCCTGGCAGGCGGCGAGCGCGGCCGTTACCAGCTTCTGGGCGTCGGCCGTGGAGATATTGCTTTCGGTGAGCACCGCCGCGTTGGCTGTGCCGGCAAGGGTCAGGGTGCAAAGCAGTGCTGCAAGAGAGAAACGAGTCATGTTGAACGTCCTCGGTTGGATTAATCGTCAAGGCGTGTCGCAGGTTTTGTTAATCCTAGTCGGGATATGCGCAGCTACCTTACGCCCGACCGAGGCAAGCCCCTTGTGGGAGCGAGCCTGCTCGCGATGGACGTCAACGATAACGCGGGCATTCAGGCTACCCGCGTTATCGTTGACGTCCATCGCGAGCAGGCTCGCTCCTACAGGTAGAGGTTGGCCTCAGGCGGCGAAGCCACCGTCGATCAGCAGGTCGGCGCCGGTGACGAAGGCCGCTTCGGGGCTTGCCAGGTACGACACCATCGCGGCGATTTCATCGGCCTTGCCGTGGCGACGGATCGCCATCAGGTCGTGCAGGCCGGCGCCGAACTCGCTGTGCTCCGGGTTCATGTCGGTATCCACCGGGCCGGGTGCCACGTTGTTGATGGTGATGCCCCGTGGACCCAGGTCGCGGGCCAGGCCTTTGACCAGACCGATCAACGCCGATTTGCTCATGGCGTAGGCGGCGCCACCGGCGAACGGCATGCGCTGGCCGTTGGTGCTGCCGATGTTGATGATCCGCCCGCCGTCCTTCATATGTTTGGCCGCGGCCTTCGCGGCGACGAACACGGCGCGCACGTTGACGTCCAGGGTGCGGTCGAAATCTTCCAGGGAGAAGTCTTCCAGCAGGCCGGTGATCAGCACGCCGGCACTGTTGACCAGAATGTCCAGGCGGCCGAAACGCTCGGCGACGCTGTCGATGGCCTGGGTCAGGCCAACGGGATCGGAGGCGTCTGCCTTGATCGCAATGGCCTGGCCGCCGCTGGCCTTGATTTCCTCGACCAGGGCTTCGGCGGCGATGGCCGATGCCAGGTAGCCGATGGCGACGGTTGCACCTTCGCGAGCCAGGCGGCGTGCGGTGGCGGCGCCGATGCCGCGGGAACCGCCGTTGATGAAAGCGACTTTGCCGTTGAGTTGAGTGGTCATGATGTCTTCCTTCCCGATTGGGCCTGTTTAGGTTGGGTGTGGCTGGTTGGTGAACACATCATGTTCGTCGTGACTTGTTCTCGGTAGTCGCTAAACTGAGGAATCAGTTTCAACCAATGGTATAAGGTGCAGCCCATGACAACCGAACTCGGCAGCTATCTGGATGCCTTCATTTGCGCCGCCGACGAGGGCAGCTTCTCGGCGGCGGCGCGGCGCATGGGGCTCACGCCGGCAGCGGTGAGCAAAAGCGTGGCCCAGCTGGAAGCCCGGCTGGGGGTGCGCCTGTTCCAGCGCAGTACCCGCAGCCTGGCGCTGACCTCCGAAGGCGAGCGCCTGTATGGGCAAGTGAAGCTCCCCTGGAGCGAGATCGGCGATGCCCTGACCGACCTGCGCCAGGGCGCCGGCAAGCCGGCCGGCACGCTGAAGGTGTCACTGGCCTATACCGTGGGCCGCGAATACTTCGTGCCGATGATGAACGAGTTTGTGCGCCGCTATCCGGACGTGGTGCCCGACCTGCATTTCGATAACCGCCAGGTCGACCTGATCACCGAGGGGTTCGACGTTGCCATCGGCGGCGGCCTCGAATTGACCGACGCCCTGATTGCCCGCGAACTGGCGCGCCTGCGCATCGCACTGGTGGCTTCACCGGCTTATCTGCAGGAGCATCCGGCACCTGCGCACCCACTGGAACTGACCCGACATCGTGGGTTGCTGCGCCGCCTGCTCAGCACCGGGCGGCTGGCGCCGTGGACCTTGAAAAACGACGCCGGCGAAGAAGTGGTGGCCAGCGTGCGGCCGGTGATGGTGCTGGACGACCCGGAAGCCATCGCCCGCGCGGCGGCCAGCGGCATGGGCATCGCCATGTTGCCGCTGCCCCATGCCCTGCCGCTGCTGGAGCGCGGCGAACTGGTGCGGGTGCTGCCCGAGTGGTATGCCGATGCCTCGCCGCTGACGATCTACTACACCAGTCGCAAACTGCTGCCGGCCAAGGTGCGGGCGTTCGTGGAGTACATCGTCGAAGAGTTTCGTGCCAGCGGGAGAGCGGCGCGCTTCGCGCAGAAGTGAAGCCGTTCCCAGGTCCGTATGAGGCGACGACGGGCAATTCATCGCCTGGTCTGTTTGCTGTCATGAAATGAAAAGCGTTTGTCGCCCAATGCAAGGTCGACACCGGCAAATTCCGCGTAGAAAAAAGCCGCCAGCCGTATCGGGACCGGGCAGATCGGCGCGCCCGGCTTCTGGCTGACAGGCCGCGCTGATACTAATAATTCGAAAAGGAATCGCACCCCGATGCGTGTGAATTTGCCCATAACCGAGCATGAACGAGTCTTTCCCGCCGACCAGCGCTTGATCTCCACGACCGACCTGGACAGCCGCATCACTTACTGCAACGATGCCTTCGTCGCCATCAGCGGTTTCAGCCATGACGAACTGGTGGGCCAGCCCCATAACCTGGTTCGCCACCCCGACATGCCACCGGGGGTGTTCATCCACATGTGGCACACCATCAAGCAAGGCAAGCCCTGGATGGGGATTGTCAAAAACCGCGCGAAGAATGGTGATTTCTATTGGGTCAGTGCGTACGTCACGCCCATCTATGAAAACGGCCGCCTCAGCGGTTACGAATCGGTTCGCTCGATACCCAGCCGTGACCAGGTGCGTCGGGCCTCGGCGCTCTATGCCAGGATGCGCACCGGCAAGCCCATCGTTGCGCTGAGCGCGCGTCTGCTGCGGCCGCTGAAACACGGCTGGCCCTTGTGGGTCGCCGGCGCCGCTTCACTGGCCAGCGATCAGTGGCTGCCGGGCGCCGCGGCTCAAGGCGTGCTGGTGGCGAGCCTGATCACGGCCTGGTACCTGATCGAATCCCGTCAGCGCAAAGCCATCGAATGCACGCTGGCCGAGCATCCGAAAGCCTTTGCCGATCCGCTGGTGGCGCTCACCTTCAGTGATAACCACGGCCCTCAAGGGCGACTGGACATGGCCATGCTCAGTGAGGATGCGCGCCTGCAGACCGCCTTGTCCCGACTGGTGGATGCCGGGGTCAGCGTGAAAGACAAGGCCGCGCAGTCATCGAAACTTGCCGGCTCGCAGGCACAGTTGCTCGATCGCCAGCGCAGCGAAACCGATCAGTCCGCCGCGGCCATTTCGCAGATGGCGGCGACCAATCAGCAGGTCACGCAAAACGTCCTCAGCACCGCTCATGCCGCCAACGAAGCCGACCAGTTGACCCGCGACGGCGCGCAGCTGGCCGAGCAGAGCCTGCAGGCCATGCAAACCATGAACGAGGCGGTCAATGAAATCGCCCAGGCGGTCAACACCCTGGCGAGCGAGACGCAAGCGATCGGCAGTGTCGTCGATGTCATCACCGCCATCGCCGAACAGACCAACCTCCTGGCACTCAATGCGGCGATCGAGGCAGCCCGGGCCGGCGAGCAGGGTCGAGGGTTTGCGGTGGTCGCCGACGAAGTGCGCTCGCTGGCACAACGTACCCGCACTTCCACCGAGCAGATCCACGGCATCATCACTTCACTGCACCTGGGCGCCGATCGCGCCGTCTCGACGGCCAGTCGCGGCGAGCAGATTTCCCGCGACAGCATGCAGCGTGTGGAGGCGGTGCAGACGGCGCTGGTGGGCATCCGCCAGGCCGTCAGCCGCATCACCGACATGAGCCAGCAGATGGCCTCGGCCTCGGAAGAGCAAAGCCAGGTGACCGAAGATATCAATCAGCAGATCACCCGCATCGCCCAGCTCTGTGAGCACAGCGCCGGGCAGGCCGGGCAAGGCGCGGCGATCAGTCAGGACCTGGAAGCCATGGCCGATTACCTGCATGGCCTGGCGGAGCGCTTCAACCGATAGCGCTCTGCGCCACCGCGATCGGCATTGGAAGGAACGGAACTGTAACCAGAGGTGTCAGCTGTTTAGACACCTTTGTTTTTACCTGTCTGTTCCACACCCCAATCTGAATGGAGCGGTGAAGTCATGAACAACATCATTTACCTGGTCGGTGCCGTGGTGATCGTCCTGTTTATTCTGTCGTTTGTCGGGATTGTGTAAACCCGGCCAGGCGGAATAGTCCGAGCTGTCATCAATAGCGAAAGGACTGTCGTCAAATGAAAAGCGCCCCCTTCTCGGGGGCTTTTTAATGTCATCAACAAAAAACCTCCGGCGCTAGAAGCGCCGTACGCGACTGTTCCACTGCAGTCACGAGTTGCCGGTACGCCCGGCAGGAGAATAACAAGATGACATTCGTGAAACGCCTGATGGCCGCTCTGCCGCTGTTGACCCTGGGCCTCGATGCCCACGCCGTTGTATCGAGTCAGGAAGCCGCCCGCCTGGGCACCAGCCTGACCTTGGTCGGCGCCGAAAGGGCCGGCAACGCCGATGGCTCGATCCCACCCTACAACGGCGGCCTGACCACCGCCCCCGCCAGCTTCAAGACCGGCGACAGCATGCGCCCGGACCCCTTCGCCAACGAAAAGCCGCTGCTGGTGATCAACGGCAAGAACATCGATCAGTACAAAAACATGCTGACCGCCACCACCGTGGAACTGGCCCGGCGTTATCCCGAATACCGCATCGACGTCTACCCGACCCACCGCACGGCCTCGCTGCCCCAGGCGGTGTTGAACAACAGCCGGCGCAATGCCACCGCCGCCAAATCCCTGGACGGTGGAGCGGCCATCGACAATGTGCTGCCCGGCGTGCCCTTCCCGATTCCGCAATCGGGCGCCGAAGCGATGTGGAATTTCCTGCTGCGTTACCAGGGCGTCAACATCCACTCCAAGTACGATTCCTGGAACGTCGACGCGGCGGGCGTACCGAGCCTGGCGGTGAGCGGCGAAGCCTTCGTGTCGTTTCCGATCTACGAAAACCTGTCCAAGCCGTTCAACAACTCGGACATCTACCATCAGCTGAAACTGTCCTACACCGGGCCTGCACGCCGCGCCGGCGAGTCCGTCATGCTGAAGAACGCCAGCAACCCGGTGCAGTACCCGGGCCGCGCCTGGCAATACCTGCCGGGCCAGCGCCGGGTCAAACAGATTTCGATCCTCGCCTACGACACCCCCAACCCGGGCACCACCCGCGCACTGGAGCTGTATGACTGGACGCTGGTGGGCAAGCAGGAAATGATCGTGCCCTACAACACCTACAAACTGACCTACGTGCACGACGCCAAATCGCTCACCACCCCGAACTTCATTTCCCCGGATTTCGTACGCTGGGAAAAACACCGGGTCTACGTGGTCGAGGGCAACCTCAAGCCGGGCGCCACGCACATCTACCGCAAGCGCCGCTTCTATCTGGATGAAGACACCTGGGCCGCGCTGGCGTCCGACCAGTACGACAGCGGTGGCCAGCTTTATCGCGGCTCCTTTGCCTTCTTCAGCCAGAGCTATGACCAGCAGGTGCCGGATGCCACGCCGTTCATGACCTACGACCTGTCGCGAGGCACCTACAACATCAATGGCGTGGTCGGGCCGCACGGCGGGATTCGCTACACCGAGCCGCTGTCGACGGCGCAGTGGGTGCCGGAGGCGATGGCGGGGACGGGGATTCGCTAGAACCCCGATATCACCGCAACCCCTGTAGGAGCGAGCCTGCTCGCGATGGACGTTCAGACAACGCGGTCAGCCAGACAGCCCGCGTTATCGTTGACGTCCATCGCGAGCAGGCTCGCTCCTACAGTAATTCCATGTGTTTTTGGAAGTTGCTGCTAGCCGGTGATCCCCTGTGGGAGCGAGCCTGCTCGCGATGGCGGTGGGTCAGGCGACATGGATGTTGAATGTGCCGGCCCTATCGCGAGCAGGCTCGCTCCCACAGGGTTATTCAGGGGGTTAGCGGTGGTTTTTCTTTTTAGTGATCGCCTTCATGCGCGCCGTGGCCTTCTGCACGGTCGCCATCTTTTCCGGCCGTTTCATGCCGCGCCATTTGCGGATTTCTTCCCGGGTGCGTCCGCAGCTCACGCACAGCTCGCTGTTGAGCTGGCATAGCGAGACGCAGGGGTTTTCAATGTCTTTAGCCATGTTTGCCACTCATGCGGTGCGGTACTCCACCGTCAGGTGCGTGACCTCATGGACCGGCTTCAACGCGTTGCGTACGTCATCGGCAGACAGCTGTGGCGAACCCTGCACGCTGACGATGGCCGCCCGCGCCTGCGGACCCACGCGCCAGACGTGAAGGTCGGTGATGTTGAGCTGCGGGCACTGGCCAAGCAGTTCACGGATCTCCTCGGCCACGTGCTCATCGGTCTTGTCCAGCAACACGCCGGCAGTGTCCTTCATCAGCAGCCAGGCCCAACGGGCGATGACGACGGCGCCGACAATGCCGATGACCGGATCAAGCCACACCCAGCCGAGAAACTTCCCGGCCAGCAGCGCGGCAATGGCCAGCACCGAAGTGACCGCATCCGCCAGTACGTGCACGTAGGCGGACCTGAGGTTGTTGTCTTCGCCGTGGGCATGGTCGTGATGATGATGACTGTGATCATGGGCATGGGAATGCCCGTGATCATGGCCTGCGCCGCCCGCCAGCAGCAGTGCACTGACGATGTTGACGATCAGGCCGACCACGGCGATCAAGGTCGCCGTGCCGAACTGCACCTGGGTCGGCTGCAACAGACGCATGACCGACTCGACGCCTATCCCCAAGGAGATCAAACCGAGAATCAACGCCGAGGCGAATCCGCCCAGATCGCCCACCTTGCCGGTGCCGAAGCTGTAGGCGGCATTGTCCGAATGCTTGCGTGCAAACGCATAGGCAGCCGCGGCGATCCCCAAGGCCCCGGCATGGGTCGCCATGTGAAAGCCATCGGCCAACAACGCCATGGAACCGGTGATGTACCCGGCGGCGATTTCGCCCACCATCATCACCACGGTCAGGATCACCACCCAGAGCGTGCGCCGCGCATTGTCATCGTGACCGGCGCCGAGGAAGTTGTGGCTGTGAATGTAAGTGCTCATGGCTGCCTCACTTCGAATAACGGCGAATGGCTTCGAGCAGCTCTTCGACGCCCTGCGCCCGCTCTTCGTCGGTCAAACCCGCTTTGGCGACGTGCTCACGGGCGTGGTCTTCGATGATCTCATCGAGCAAACCGTTGATCGCACCACGGGTCGCCGCCACCAGATGCAGGGTCTTGGCACAGTCCCCATCGCCCTCCAGCACACGCTCGATGGCCTGTACCTGGCCCGCGATGCGTTTGACGCGCTTGAGCAATTGGTCTTTTCCAGCTTTGGTGTGCGACATAGCATACCCCCCTACCCTATATTGGCGAGCATGATGCGCCGGGGGACGGAGATTGGCAAGGCGGCGTTTGTGTAGGAGCGAGCATGCTCGCGATGAACGTCCAGACAACGCGTTCATTCAGACAGCCCGCGTTATCGTTGACGTCCATCGCGAGCGTGCTCGCTCCCACAGGGAAATCGCAAGGGCCGGGCGGGTCGGATGTCTCGATCTGATACCATTCAAAAAGTTACAGACCGAGTAGACACCATGAATCGCCGCAAAAAGATCAAGCAGTTGCTGGAAGCCCACGCCAAAAAGGCCAATGCCAAACTGGCTCCAAAGAAGCCCAAGTACATCAGCAAGGCTGACCGCCTGAAGCTGGCGGCTGAGTCCGATGATGACTCAACCGCGTCCATCGAAAGTTGATCGCTGTAGTCGGAACGACTTACCAGAACTTCCAGGTGTAGGTGGTCGCAAAACGGTACTCGTTGTAGTCGTAGCCGTATTTCTGTTTCACGTCGATGTTGCGCAAATCCACCGCCAGCCCCTGCAGGGGCCCGCTCTGTATGACGTAGCTGAGCATCAGGTTGCGTTCGCTTTCCTGGTTGTCGCTCAGGTTGCCGCCACGGTCCCAGTTGGTGCCCTTGGTGTAGCGGCTGTAGAACTTCAGCCCCGGGATGCCCATCCCGACAAAGTCATAGCCGTAGCGCGCCGACCAGGACTTTTCATCAGGGCGAATGAAGGCCAGCGACGACCAGTTCACCAGGTACGGTTGCGGGATATAGCCGTTGAGGGTCGGGAAGATGCTGTCACCGAGCATGCGCTGGTAACTGACGCCGAACATGTGCGCACCCTTGGTCAAGGTGAACAGGGCGCCATAGGCACGGTTATCGATTGGACCGTCCAGCGCATTGCCGTCTTCGTTGTTGTTGAAGTAGCGCAGGTCGGTCTTGAGTTTGTAGCCGCTGCCCAAATCGGCCATGTGGGTCAGGCCAAAATAGTGCTGCTGGTAAATATCGTGGACCACGCCGTAGAAGTAACTGGCTTGCAGGTTCTTGGTGATGTCGTAAGTGGCCCCGCCAAAGTCCAGGCCGTCACTGTCGAGATTGTCAGTGGTGCCCCACTTGTACAGTTTCTCGTGGTTGGACGATTCCCGTGTGACCGCCGACCAGAAGCGGCCGCCGGTCAATGTCAGGCCGTCCACATCCTTGGACTCGACCACCGCGCCCTGGTAGATGGTGTCCAGCTGCCGGCTGGTGTCATCGAACGCCACCGGCAGTTGCGGACGCATATCACCGACCTTCAACTCGGTCTTGGCGTAGCGCATCCTCAGGGTGGCGCCGGCGCGGCTGTAGTCATCGGCCGTCTGCTGCTTGCTGACACTGAACGGCAACGAGCCGTCGTTGCCCGATGAGTCCAGGCGCACGGCGTATTGCGCATCCACATCCAGACCGATGGCCAGGGCCGTATCGGTGTAGCCGGAGGTGAACTGCGCATCGAAGCCCTGGGACCAGCTGTGCACTTCTGACACCGGCGCATTGGTATTGGTGTAGTTGCGGTGCAGGTAGAAGTTGCGGGTATCGAGTTTGAAGTGACTGTCATCGATCACATCGGCCTGGGCCGACAATGAAGAACAGGTCAAACCCATTACGCTGGCGATACCCAGCCCACGGCAAAGCCGGTTTCCATGAACCATCACACATCTCCACGTTTGTATGTGCCGGGGCACTGTGCTTATAGGAGTCGAAGTAAAAGGAGGCCGGGATCAGGGCCGCTCAAGAGCGCCCTCGAACGCGGGCGTCAGCCCTGACAATTGCAGCTTGCGCACAAAGTCGCCGAGCCGCTGTTGCTTGTAGGCGTCCACATCCAGCTCGCGGTAGTCGTAGAAACCCTGGCCATCGCGCAAGCCGTTGCGGCCGGTTTGCATGTTGTCGGCAATCACCTGCGGCGACTCGAAACGCGGGGCCAGCGCACCACTCAAATAGCGCGAGGCGTAGTAGAGGATGTCGCCGCCGCCCCAGTCGATAAATTCGAGCAGGCCCAGCACCGAGAACCGCAGGCCGAAGCCGACCCGCACTGCGGTGTCGATATCTTCGGCACTGGCCACGCCCTCCTCGACCATCCGTGCCGCCTCGTTCATCGCCAGCGCCTGAATGCGCGGGACGATGTAGCCGGCCACCGGATTGCACACCACCGGCACCTTGCCGATACGCTTGAGCAGTTGCAGCAGACGCTCGACCACTTGTGGGCAGGTTGCGTCGCTGCGGCTGACTTCCACCAGTGGCATCAGGTACGCGGGATTCAGCCAATGGGCGTTCACGAAACGTTCAGGCGCGCCGACCATTTCCGCCAGCTCGGTGACCAGGAAGGTCGAGGTCGTCGAAGCAATGATGGAGGACGCCGGGACATGCTCACTGACCCAGGCGAACGTCTCCTGCTTGACCGCGATGACTTCCGGCACCGCTTCGAACAGCAGGTCGCACTGGCGCAATGTCGCCGCCGCGTGGGATCTCGATTGCAGGGTCAGCCGGGACAGCGCCACGTCCGCCTGCTCGGGCACCAGCATGCCCAGCTGCACCAGCATCCGCAGTTCACCGCGAACGTTGTTACGCACGCGCTCGAAGTAATCGCGGCGCTCGTCCTCGGCACGCTCCTTGATGTCGATCAGGGTGACGGGCAGCCCGGCATGGATGAACGCCAAGGCAATGCCCTCGCCCATCCGCCCGGCGCCGACCACGCTGACATTCGGCAGCACGGCGTTCATCAGTTGAAGCCCTCGCTTTTGCAACCAGAGCCAAGCAGTTCGGTCATCTGTGCCCGGTCCAGTCCGGCCAGCCCGAGGTTTTCCAGGGTGCGGCCTTCGGCATAGAGGTCACGGGCGGCCACCGCCGAGGCAATGCTCAGCAGGCCCTGCGCCACCGGCGTCGGCACACCGGCCCAACGACCGACGGACACCAGGAAGGACAGGCCCAAGCGAGTGTCTTCGAGCATGTAGCGGTGCTTCTGCAGGTCGATGTCTTCACGCCAGTCGCCGCTGTCGGTCAACTTGCCATGGGCGCCACGCCCGTACATCCACTCCTCGCCTTCGGTGGTGTTGTAGTGATCGGCCAGGGGAAAGTGCGGCGCGCCATAGGTCAGGGCCTCGCGCACGGCCATGCGCTCGGCGTCGAGCTGGTTGGTCACGCGGCGGATCGATGGCTGGGTACCCTCGTTGTGAATGTCCCAGGACTCGAAATGCTCCAGGGGACCGGCGTTCATCATGATCAGCGGCGGGTGAATGACAGGGCCGGCATTCATCAGCGCACCGCTCAAGGCGTCCTCGATCGGTTCGACACTTGGATAGGCCTCGCGCAGTACCGCGAACGCGTGCTCGGACAGGTTGCTCGGGAACACGCCGGTCGGCAGGCGGGTCGCGTAGCAGCTGATCACCAGATCGCTGGCGCCATGCTTGCGTACCAGATACGGCAGCGTGCCGGTTTCAGCGAAGGCGACCTTGCTCTGGTTGCCGGCATCGGCCATGGCCTTGGCGAACACGTAGCTGCCGAAAGTGCCCGGCGGCAGGAACACCACTTGCCCATCGTGCAGGTGCGGCGCGACGTGTCGGGCCAGGTCTTCGTGGGAAGTCGACGGCAGCGGGATGATCACCAGTTGCGCATCGCCCAACGCTTCGGCCAGATCGTCGGTCAGCGACAGCTTGTCGCCCGGCTTGCCGATCGACAGCTGGCGCGTGCCGCGATAGTCCTTGATGGTCAGGCTGCCGATGTCCAGCAGTTCCTTGAGCGCTGCGCTGTCACGACGCCACAGGCGAGTCGAGTGGCCTTTTTCGGCCATTTCTGCAGCAGCGGCGTAACAGCCGTGACCACCACCCAGCACGGTAATCTTCATGCAAATGCTCCTTTTTATTAGTGACTCGATCCTATCGAGCCATCCCCCCGGCGACTTACCCGATTGCGCAACCGATTCCCGAATTGCGCAGCCGCCTCAATGCTTCTGCCGCCGCAACGTGTCCGACGGCAGGCAGCCATAGCGTTGCCGGTAGGCACTGGAGAAATGCCCGAAGCTGTTGATCCCGTGACGCAACAGGATGTCGGTGACGGTTTCACCGACCCTGCCCTGCTTCAACGACTCGTGGATCACCGCCAGGCGGCGGTCGCGGATGTAGTTGAGCGGCGCCTGCTGGAGGAACTGGTTGAAGCCGTTCTGCAAGGTGCGCACCGACACGCCGCACAGTTCGCTCAGGGTGGTCATGCTGATCGGCTCGTCGAGGTGCGCCTCGATGTAATCCCGGGCCTTCTTCACGTGATGCGGCAGCGGCGCCCGCGAGTCGTTCAACAGGTCCGCCGAATAGTTGTGCGGCAACTGCGTGAGCAGCAACTGCATCAGGTACTCGGACAGGTTGCCGGCCAGGCGCGAGCCGTCGACGCCGCTGCCGTACAGCCGGCAGATGTAGTCCAGGGTGTGATAGAGGCTGACGGCGCCGGCGCCCAGGTGATCGACACTGACATCGAAGATCACCGACTGCTGCAAACTGCGGTCGAGCAGCCGTTGCAGCTGGGTTTCCAGGGCATCACGGTCGATGCGCAGGATCAGGTTGCGGCACTCGCCATCAGTGACGATGCGGCTTTGCGCGAACGGTGAGGACACGCTCAGGCAACCCGAACGCATCGCCGCGCTGCGCCGCCCGTGGGCCACTTCGCATTGGCCCTGCAGGGTAATGCGAAACAGATACTGGTCGGCGATGTCGCCGATGGTGACTTCCACCGGTGCGCCGTAGCTCAGGTCGAGCAGCGCCGCGTCGCCGAAGAACACGCCATTGAGCCGGGTGTGAATCGGCTCGTCCCTCAGTACGTTGAAGCTGTGCGGACACAGGTAATGGCTGACCTTGTCCTTGATCTCGCGGTAATCGGCCGAGCTGAGCAAGCGGTGCCGTTCCAGCAGGTGTACGTCATTGAGCATCAGGGGTTCTCCCGATCAGGAAGCGAAGCGGCCTCGCACCGATGAAATCGGGCGAGGCCAGGCGCAGATCATGGGCAACGTCAATCAGCCCCGGGTCGCATGCTCCCGGGCATGGCTTTCGCGGAAGCAGCGGCAGCCGCGCCAGAGCAGCAGCACAGTCAAGGCCGATGCCGCGACGATCACCAGCGACATCGACGAACCCACCGCCGCGGGCGAACCGAAATAGCGGTCGGTCAACAGCGCCACCAGCGTGGTCCCCAGCCCCAGGCCCAGCAGGTTGCTGATCAGCAGGAACACCGCCGAGACCTGGGCACGCACCTGATTCGGCGCGAGGATCTGCATGGCTGCGGTCGACGCCGGCATCGGGAACGAGGCGAAGAACATCGCCGGCACCAGCAGGGTCACGGACAGCCACAGTTGGTCAACCTGCGGGAACAGCACGGCCGGCACCGCCATGCCGAGGGCACCGATCACACCGGTGCGCATCGCCGCATCCTGATGGCCGCGTTTGGCCAGGTAGTCGGTCAGCCATCCACCGAACAGCACACCGGCGGTGTTGGCGAGCAACAGCACGGTGCCGAGCATGTAGCCGGCCTCGACCGGGGTCAGGCCGAACTTGCGGATATAAAGCGCCGGGCTCCAGCTCATCATGCAGAACAGGACCATGGCGTAGAACGAGAAGCCCAGGTAGTGACAGGTGAAGGTGGCGCGGTGACGACCGAGGAAGCGAAAACCATCGCTCAGCGCCACTTTCTTCGGCCGGCCCTGCTCATCCACCTGCAAGCCTTTGCGCGCCGGATCGCGCACGGTGAGCCAGATCAACAAGCCGACCAGAATGCCGGGCAAACCGACAATGAAAAACGCCAGCTGCCAGGCCTTCATCGCACCCAGCACCGCGACCTCGATGGTGTTCATGTCCTTGAGCAGCGCGATCACATAACCGCCCACCAGGAAAGCCAGGCCACCGCCAACGAACGAACCGATCGAGTAGATGCCCACCGCGCGACCGAGTTTCTCCCTGGGGAACATGTCGCTGAACATCGAGTAGGCCGAGGGTGACAGCGCCGCCTCACCGACACCCACGCCAATGCGCGCGAGGAACATCTGCAGGAAGTTCTTGCTCAACCCGCAAGCAGCCGTGGTCAGGCTCCAGAACACCACCCCGACCGCGATGATCTTCGGCCGGGAAAAACGATCGGCCAGATAGGCGATGGGCATGCCCATGAACGCGTAGAACAGGGAAAAGGCCAGCCCGTGCAACAGGCTGAACTGGGTGTCGCTGAGCTGCAAGTCGGCCTTGATCGGCTCGATCATCAGCGCAAGGATCTGCCGGTCCACGAATGAAAAGATGTAGGCCACCATGCACAGGCCCACCACGTACCACTCGTAGAAATAGGTTTTCTTTTGCTGCAGGACGGCGTTATCGACCTGGATATTCACTGGTTTTTTGCTCCTCTTGGAATCCGTTCGGATGCTTGACCGGGCAACCGGTCAGCCGCGCTGTGTGTTGGGCGATGGAGGGCAGATTTCAGGAGGAATGGAAACTACGGTGGGCTTGGACATGCTCAGTTCTCTTGTTGTTATGGTTTGACTGCAAGGCGGGTCCCATGAAGCGGACCGCAGCGACGATGCGCATCGCTTTGGGTAAGGTAAGTCAGTGGATGACCGATCGGTATCAAGAGGAACAGCACCTGCTGCCAGTAAATCTCCCATGCGTACTGGGGATTTCTTTAGTCAGAGATTCGCAGGTTTCCCAAAAACACTGTAGGAGCGAGCCTGCTCGCGATGGAGGTTCAGGCAACGCGCTCATCCAGACAGCCCGCGTTATCGTTGACGTCCATCGCGAGCAGGCTCGCTCCTACAGGTTCAGAGGGTGGACGCAATATCCGGGACTGGCCAAGGACCAATGTGGGAGCGAGCCTGCTCGCGATAGCGGTTTGTCAGGCACATAAATGTTGATTGACTTGACGCCATCGCGGGCAAGCCCGCTCCCACTGGTTCAACGGGTGTACTCAATATTCGCGTCTGGCCATAGACCACTGTAGGAGCGAGCCTGCTCGCGATAGCGGTTTATCAGCCACATAACATTGACTGACCTGACGCCATCGCGAGCAGGCTCGCTCCTACAGGTGGGTATCAGGCTCATGGGCAATATTGCGGATGACGTCGGCCAGTAGGCCAATCCCTTCCTGTATCTCCTGCACCGTCAGCCCGGCGTAGCCCAGGATCAGCCCGGCGGGCCGATCCGGCGCGGGTGACGCGGCATCGGCAAACAGCGGTGACAGCGGATACACCCCTACCCCGCGCTCCAGCGCCAGCACTTGCAACCGCGCCTCGTCCCCGGCACGAAGCGTCGGCAACAGCAGCACGCCATGCAGGCCCGCCGCCACGCCGACCAATTGCCCGTATCCCGCCAGATGCTGCTCGAACGCTGCCAGCAGTGCCTTGCGCCGCTGTTCGTTGCTGCGGCGCAGGCGGCGGACGTGACGCTCGTAGGTGCCGCTTTCGATCAGCGAGGCCAGCACGTTCTGTTCCCAACGCGGCGAGTGGCGATCCGTCAGCCGTTTGGCTTCACGAAACACGTGGACCAGTTCCCGTGGCAGCACCAGATACCCTAGCCGGAGCTGCGGCGACAGGGCCTTGGAGAAGGTCCCGACATAAATGACCCGCGCCTGGGTATCCATCGATTGCAACGCATCGATGGGGCGCTGGCCGTAGCGGAACTCGCCGCCGTAATCGTCTTCGATGATCCAGGCGCGATGCCGATGCGCCCACTCCAACAGCTCCAGGCGACGCGCGACTGAAAGCACCGCGCCCATGGGAAACTGATGCGACGGCGTCACGTAGGCCAGGCGCACGCGGTCATTTTCCGGCAGAGCGCCGCTATCCAGCCCGGCCCCGTCGACGGCGACTGGCAGCGCCATCGCGCCCGTGGCCTCGAAGCTGTAGCGGGCCATGCGATAGCCGGGGGTCCTCGAAGACGAAGGCATCTTCCGGGTTCAGCAGCAGGCGCGCGCACAGGTCCAGCCCCTGCTGCGAGCCATGCACCACGAGGATCTGATCCGCCTCGCAGGTCAGGC
Source organism: Pseudomonas putida (assembly GCF_003228315.1). Classification (NCBI taxonomy): domain Bacteria; kingdom Pseudomonadati; phylum Pseudomonadota; class Gammaproteobacteria; order Pseudomonadales; family Pseudomonadaceae; genus Pseudomonas; species Pseudomonas putida. Next base: position 6,575,462 of record NZ_CP029693.1, on the reverse strand, counting down.
CCCGCGCCCGTCGCAGATACCCTTGCAACGCCATGCGCAGGCGCGCCTCCCCTTCGGGCTGGCCGTAAGCCTGGCTCGGCTGGCGCTTGACCAGTTCGCTGCGATAAGCGCGCTGCCAACCCAGCGCCGGGAAATCACGGGTGGCGACCGAGCCGTACCGGAAATCGATGCGGGCATGGGGTGTCGCCATGCTGTAGGGCGTGATGCCGGCCACACGCTGGCCGTAGCGGGACAATATGGGTGGCGATGCCGTCTGCTTCTGGGCGTGTACCGACGGAGCGCCGATCACAGGGGCAACAGTGGCCGCCTTGCCCTTGGTGGTGATGACAAAACCTTCGGCGGCCAGTTGTTCGTAGGCTGCCGTGACTGTCGTTCGCGATACGCCAAGCTCGACAGCCAGGGCCCGGGTCGACACCAGTTTCGTGCCTGCAGCCAGCGTGCCCTGCTCTATCTGCGCCCGCAGACCGGCATAGATCCGGCGCTCCGCACCACGCGTGACGGCGCCATTGCGGCTGGAAAACTGGCCCATGAAAAAACCTCGAAACTGGCACTTTTTGTGAGACAGGTTGTGGTTGACATTATGGCTACCCAGCCACGCGCAATGAAATACCCCGACACAGGAGAGCGCCTTTTGGACCTGACCCTCACCACGATCCTTGTCACCTTCGCCGGCGTCTTTCTGATCTGTTTCATGAAGGGCGCGTTCGGCGGCGGTTTTGCCATCGTCGGCATTCCGCTGCTGTCGCTGGTGATGGACCCGATCACTGCCGGTGGCCTGCTCGCGCCGCTGTTCATCGCCATGGACCTGTTCGGCCTGCGCTACTGGAAACCCTCCACTTGGTCGAAGCCGGACCTGAAACTGCTGGTACCCGGGCTGGTGGTGGGCATCGGCATCGGCTACCTGTTTTTCCGGGTGGTGGACCACCGCGTGGTCGCCATCGTGATGGCGGCGATCACGCTGGTGTTTGTCGGTCTCTGGTTCAAGGCCGGCGGTGAAGTCAGGGTGCGACCGCGTTCGTCGCCCAAGGCGGTGGCCGCCGGCTTCACATCCGGCATCACGACGATGGTGGCGCACTCAGGCGGCCCACCGCTGGCGATCTACCTGCTGCCGCTGGGCCTGAGCAAGCAGGTGTATGCCGGGACGACCAGCATGTTCTTTACCGTGGGTAATCTGATGAAAGCCGCACCGTGGTTGCTGCTGGCCAAACCGACAGGCAACGTCCTGAGCCTGATGGGCATCTGCCTGCTGGCCGTGCCCAGCGGGGTCTGGCTGGGCTGGCGACTGCATGCACGCCTGGACCAGCGCCAGATGTACCGCGCCTGCTACGGCCTGCTGGTGGTGACGGCGGTGAAGCTGCTGTGGGATGGCGTTTCGGGGTATCTCGCCTGATAGAAGACAACTGTAGGAGCGAGCCTGCTCGCGATGGAGGTTCAGGCAACGCGCTCATCCAGACAGCCCGCGTTATCGTTGACGTCCATCGCGAGCAGGCTCGCTCCTACAGGTTTCTAGAGCGATGCCTCGATCTTTTTCGCCGCCGTCTCATCGACCCACGCGTGCCAGACTTCCGGGTGTTCCTTGAGGAATATCCTGGCCAGTTTCGGTGATTCGATGCGCTCGCTGGTCATGCGCGCCAGGTTCTGGTTCAACAGCTCGATGGGAATATTGACCTTCTCCAGCACCGAGACCAGTTCAGGCGCCTGCTGATGAAAGGTGCTGGAGAGGCCGACCATGGTCACGACGTTTTTGTCGACGCCGGGCTTTTCTTCCAGGCGGATGGCATCGATCTGCCCCATCAACGGCGTCGGCGACCAGTAGTAGAACAGCACTGGCTCACCCCGCTTGTAACTGGACAGCACCGCCGCATCCAGGGCCGCGCCGGTGCCCGGGCGGAAGTTGGTGAAAGTGTTTTCCAGGCCGTACTCCTTGAGCATCTCGGTGTTGTCCTGCTCACAGATCCATCCTGCCGGGCAGTTGTAGAAGCGTCCCTTGGACGGCTCCTCCGAGTCCTTGAACACCGTCGGATATTTGCTCAGGTCGGCGACGCTCTTGAGCTCGGGCGCCTGGGCGGGCCGGTTGCGTTTTTTGTCCCCCTCGACCACATAACGCGGCACGTACCAGCCCTGGGTCCCGCCGACGATCGGCCCACCAACACCGATGACCTTGCCCGCGGCCGCGGCCTTCTTCCAGACCTCGCTACGTTCCATCCACTCTTCGCCAAACACCTGGATGTCATTACCGGCCAGCGCAGTCTCGAGAATGATGGTGTTGCCCACCATCTGGTCGGTCGTGCAGCCGTAGCCGTCCTTGAGCACGATCATCATGATGTCGGTGAGCAGCATCCCGCTTTCCCAGTTCAGGCCGGCGAACTTCACCGGTTTGCCCGAATCGCACCATCCCGAGGCCTGGCTTGCAGCACTGCCTGCGAGCAAGCCGAGGGTGAGTAATGAGGCCAGCACACGCTTGCGGTTTTTCATGATCAGACGCTCCGAATCGTTTTTATTGGGGGCAGCGAACTGTGGTGCGAAGTCGTGAATCCATGGTTCTTGTTGTTATGGGCGAACGCTAAACCAGCGGCTCAACCGAGGTGCGTCCGTAGAACAGCTGGCGGGCATAGGCGCTGAATTCGACATTGGGTTGATCGACATAGGCAAGCACCGCGTTGAGTCGCAATCGGTCCCCTTCCACCGGCGTCACTCGATGCAGTGAATAACGACCACGGAACAAAGTCAGCGTCCCCGGCACCTGGGGCAGAACCTCGATCTGTTGCGTTGTCGGGTCATCGAGGAAGCCCCGGACCGCGTCATAACAATCATCGTTTTCGTTGCGCAGCATACGCACGTATTCGAAATCCCCGCCGGCATTTGCCGCCTGAAGCGACAGCGTGACACTGAAGTCGGAGCGATCGAAGTGCCAGCCCAATTGCTGCCCTGCGGTGAAGCCTTGCAGGTTCAGGGCCGCCAGAGGATCGGCATGGCGATAGAGCGTGTCCAGGCCCAGAACGTCCTTGATGAAAGCCAGCACGTCGTCCGACTCGTAGACCTGCCGAATCCCGTGGGCCGCCGGAATATCTGCATAGGCCACGGTGTCTTTTTCGGTGCTCATCAAGCGCCGCAACGGATGCTGCGGATCAACGCTTTCATCCTGAGGCTTGAAGTAAACCGTATGGTCTTCGCGGAACTGGAACATGCGCGAATGCAGCGCCAGGGTCTGGTCGGCCATGGCAACAACCGAAGGTTCGCGAACGAAACCCGGGAAGATCGCCACGCCCTCTTGTTCCAGCAACGATTGGCTGCGGGCGACCAGCTCGAGATAAGCGGCGCTGCCGCGATCGGTGATGGGATAACGCGCAAGATCGACGACATCGTCCAGGGTTGGCGCAGGTGTGAAAGGCAGGGTGGTCATTATTGTTGGTCTCCAGTGGCTCTGCGGAATCGAGATTGCATCGCCGCCAGAAACAAGTCACGCTCATAATTTTCCGCCATTTTGTGAATTATTTTCAGGTCGCCCGCCATGAGACTGACACTCGATCACCTGGTGATGCTGCAAACCCTGTCGGAAGTCGAATCGATCACGGCGGTGGCCGAACGTTTATGGCTGACCCCCTCCGCCGTCAGCCACCGCATACGCGAAGCCGAGCGTCGGTTGGGGGTGAGCCTGACGGAACGCTCCGGCGGAAAAATGCGCCTCAGCCCGGCCGGCGTGCGTCTGGAGCGCGCCGCCAGGGACATCATCGCGATCCTCAATGAAGCCGAGTCCGAGGCCCGCTCCATGGCCGGTGGCGTCACGGCGTTTGTGCGCATGGGCGTCACGTCTTATGGTCCGTTTCGCTGGATTCCGAAATTCATCAAGCACTACTCCAGCCTGCGCCCGGACATCGAAATCACCCTGGTGACCGTGCCCCGGGATGACGTCTACGCAAGCCTCATGCAAGGCAAGCTGGATGTCTCGATCATCGACGACGGCATGGTGCCCAGCGGCGTTGCCAAACTGCCGCTGTTTCGCGACGACCTGATCGCGATCATGGCCACCGATCACCCGCTGGCGGGCAGAAAGGCCATCTACGCGGAAGACTTCAAGACCTACAACCTGGTGACCTATTCCACCGACCGCGCCAGCGGCTGGGAATACGACCGTTTCTTCGCCCCCGCCAGCATCCTGCCGCGACGCATGATCACCGTGGAGTTGATCGAAGCCATCGTCGAACTGGTGCGCTCGGGCTACGGCATCAGCATCCTGCAACGGGACCTGGTGACCCCGAGCCTGGAACGTGGAGAGCTGGCATGGGCCGCCCTGAATGACGGCCTGGACATCGCCTGGAACGCCATTGTCCGCCCTTCGGAGCGGGAGGACAGTGAGGTGAACAGGATGGTTGCGGAGCTTGATAGATGGATCAAGCAGAAACCTGCGCAGGTCTGACTCATTGCAACCCCGCTCAAGACGATCTGCATCGAACGCAATACGCTCGGCAGCCCGGTACGTGCCGGCAAAGCCAACACTATCGACAAGCCCGACACCAACCGAGTCGGGCCGCTCGATAGCCTTTGCCACCCCCACTACTGGAAGCCTTGATCATGAAAACCCTGAACATCGAGAACCACCCAACCGGCCGCGTGAACGACCATTCGACCCTCGGCAGCACAGTCACGGCACTGGGCATCTACGGTATTTATCTCGCCCTGGCCGTCATCTACTTCTGGTTCGGTGGCATGAAATTCACCCACTACGAAGCTATGGGACTGGTGCCTCTGGTGGGCAACAGCCCATTGCTGGGTTGGGTTTATCAGATCTTCAGCGTCGACACGTTCTCGGCCCTGCTGGGTGTTCTGGAGGTCTCGATTGGCGTGCTGATTGCCGCACGCCTGGTGTCGCCCAAGCTGTCTTTGATCGGTGGCGCGTTGTCCGCCGGGTTGTTCTTCACCACCATCAGCTTCATGTTCTCGACCCCCGGGGTGATTGAACCCGGCCTCGGCTTCCCGGGCATTTCCGTAGCGCCGGGCCAGTTCCTCCTGAAAGACATCGGCCTGCTTGCCGCCTCGGTGTTTATCGCCGGCCACTCGCTGGCGGAACTGGAAAACCGCTGAACCCATGAGAGTGTTTCGAGATGGCCTGAAGCAGCGCGAGATGCTCAGGCCATTTTTTCGTCTTCCTTTGCCGGCAGATTTTTCATCCAGTCAGTCGGGCTGTAACCGGTCTTGCGCCGAAACGCACGGGCCAGCGCCGAGGGGCTTTCATAACCGACCTCGCTGGCGATCAGCGCGATCGGTCGTCCTTCACGCAAGCGTTTCTGCGCCAGGCTGATCCGCCAGCTCAGCAGGTAATCGGCCGGTGTCTGGCCAATGACGGTACGGAAATGCACGGCATAGGCGGCGCGCGACATGTTCGATGCGCGGGCCAACTCTTCGATCGACCAGCCGTGCTGAGGTGTGTTGTGCATCTGCACCAGGGAGCGCGCCAGCCGCACATCCGCCAGCCCGGCCATCATGCCGGTGTGCAACTGGTGATGGTCGAGCAGATGGCGAAACAGCAGGACGATCAACAACTCGAACAGACGATTGAGCGCGACCTCCCGGCCGCAATGCCCTTCTGCCGCCTCGGCGAACATCCATTTCAATACATCGGCCAGCATGGGCAACTCGTCCAGCGCCAGCACCAGGCAATCGGGCAGCGAAGCCGTCAACGGGTTATCCGCCCCGCCCTCGAACTCCATGGACGCACACAGCAGTTGCGCCCCCTCGGGCCCTGCGCCCAACAGCTGATGACGGCTTGGCCGGGGAAGAAAAATCAGGCTGGGACGGGTGAGCACCACTTCCTTGCGACCGGGCCCCTGCAAGATCATCGAACCGACCTGCAGCAAATGCAGATAGCCGCGCTGATCAGCCCCGCCGTACGACGCCTTGCCGCACAGCCTGCCGTTGTAGAACAGACTGGCGCGCACACCGAACTGCGACAGCAACGTGGACAGGCTATCCATGGCAATCTCTTGGCCGGATGAAGATGCACCGATCATAGACAAGAGAAACTGTAGGAGCGAGCCTGCTCGCGATGGACGCAAGCACACCGCGGGGCATCAGGCCGCCAGCGTTTTCGTTAACGTCCATCGCGAGCAGGCTCGCTCCTACAGGTTCAATCCATAAGGTCTGTCAGTTCGACGTAGCTCGACTCCCCTCCACCCGTCGCACCCGACAACCAGCCCCAGACAAAGCTCAGCGTAGTACGCCCCGCATCATCGACACCTACCGTGCCTCGAGACCAGCCGGCAAGCATTTCACCCTCGGTCGTCAGGCAATGAAACAGCAGCTCGATGGAATCGGGCCCAGTCACCCGCCCCACCTGATTGCCCGTGCGGATGCGACCGCCTTGGTAAGTGCTCGAAATCGCATTGTCCTCAACGCGGTAATGAAACACCGTGCCTGTCCCGGATAACCCCTGAGGGTTGCCCGCTACCGTGAATCGTCGATCGTTCAAACGCTCGCTGACTTGAGAAAAGGGAATGTCCATGAGTGTCGCTTCCTTGTGTAGAGAAAATGCCTTTCAGTCGTCGTTTGCGGGTGCCAACCAGCGGTTTACTGATCCGTCACCATCACCCCCAACCATGGGCCTCTGTGATGAAGTGCAGCACCGCACTTGAACGCTCGTCAATCCGTGAAATCAGCGACAACTCACTGATCATTTCCGGTTGAGCCAATGGAACAATCCGGATGCCCGGCATGGTTAACCGCGTCATCGTTTCCGGCACGATGCTCAGACCGATCCCTGCCGCCACCAGCCCGGGGATACTCATCAGTGACGGTACGTACATGATGTTTTCGGGATGCAGTTGATTTTGCCGGCAGGCCTGAAGGGTGTGAGAGGTCAGGCCGATGCCGGCACTGTCCTGCAGAAATACGAATTTTTCATGCCGCAGGGTCGCCAGCTCTCCACTGAAACTCTCGGCCAGTTCATGGTTGTCGGGAATCAGCAGGACGAGTCTGGATTGGCTGAAATGATGGGTGCGCAAACGATCCGGCAAGTGATCCTTGAACACCCTGGCAAACGCCAGATCGAGTTTATGGTCGAGCAGCATGTCGAACTGCGCGCGAATCCCCGCGTCCACCAGCGACACTTTGACCTCGGGGAAGGTGCTGAAGTAATGCCGCAAAAGCTGCGGCAAGTTAGCCTCGAACAAGGCCGAGTGGTAGCCGATGTTGATTTCGCCAACCTCCCCCCGGCGCGCACGTCGAGCGGCAGCTATCGCCAGGTCGCTGGACTCGATCGATTGTCGTGCGTGAGGCAGAAACGCTTCGCCGGCGGCAGTCAATGCCACGCCTCGATTTTCCCGCCGGAACAGTGCCAACCCCAGTTCGGACTCAAGGGTTCGCATAAGTTGGCTGAGTGCCGGTTGTGCAATGCCCAACTGCTCAGCCGCGCGACTGAAGTGCAGCAAGTCGGCCGCCACGACAAAGGCTTTCAGGTGACGCAGTTCCATATTGGCTACCCATAAGGTGAGCTTATCAATTTATCTGGTTTTCGATAATTATTCTGCAAGCAGGATGCGCTAACGTCTACTCACTTCATCGTTTCCCGCCAACGCCAACCCGCGCAGGAACGTATGAGTACCCATAACCATAAAAACAATGACGAGCACCCTTATGAGCACGACCAGCAACGAGACTCATGATTTGCGCATGCCTCGCAAGGCAGTGACCGCCGCGACCATCGGCACCGCCCTGGAGTGGTTTGACTTCACGCTGTATGGCGCGGTGTCGGCGACCATCCTGCCCAAATTGTTTTTTCCCGCCATGGAGCCAACGGCGGGCCTGCTGGCTTCGCTGGCGACATTCGGCGTCGGCCTGGCAGCGCGGCCATTGGGGGCCATCACTTGCGGCTACCTGGGCGACAAGCTGGGCCGGCGTAACCTGATGTTGGCCACTGTGACCATGATGGGTCTGGCTTCAGTATTGATGGGTTTGTTGCCCACCTACGGGCAGGTGGGCATCTTGGCGCCGATCCTTCTGGTCATCCTGAGGATCATTCAGGGTTTCGCCCTTGGCGGTGAGTCCACCGGAGCACAATTGATGGCGCTGGAGCACGCATCCCCGGATCGCCGTGGCCGTTATTCGGGCATGCTTGGTTTGTGTTCACCGCTGAGTCAGATATTGGCCAATGGTGTGTTGATGGGCCTGGCAGCGACACTTTCCAGCGAGCAATTCGAAAGTTTTGGCTGGCGAATCCCCTTCCTCCTGAGCTTCGTACTGGTGGTGGTGGCGATCTTCATCCGGCTGAAAGTCGATGAAACCCCTGCATTCGTTGCCCTGAAAAAAACGCCGGCAAAGAAGGAAAAAAGCCCGCTCAAAACCGCGTTGGGCAGCCATAACAAAACCATCCTGCGCCTGATGCTGTTCTTCTGCTCGCCTGCTGCGCTGTTCTACTTGATCGTGATTTTCTCCCTGAGCTACCTGACCAAGCACCTGGGCTTTAGCCAGTCGACGGGCTTCATGTCACTGATGGTGGCTAACGTCTGCGCGATTTTCGGTGCGCTGGCCGGTGGTTATCTGTCGGATCGCTGGGGCCGTAAAAAGGCATTGGCGCTGGGTTCATGCATGACCTTGCTGATCCTGTTCGTCTACTTCCCGATCCTCAACACGCTGAATGTCCCCGCCATCATGGCAATCATGGGACTGTTCCTGGGCTTCACCCAGTTCCAGAGCGGCATCCAGCCCGTGGCCTTCGCCGAAGCCTTCCCCACCCAGGTCCGCTACTCGGGCTCGGCACTGGCCTACACCGGCGCCAATCTGGTGATCGGTGGCCCGATGCCGATGATTGCCGTGTGGTTGATGAGCCAGTCGAACAACTCGCCGTGGCCCCTGGTGACGCTCTGCGCGGTGATCAACCTGATCTCGCTGGTCATGATCGTCATCGGCCCGGAAACCCGCGGCATCGACCTGAACGCCGTCGCTAAAGACGACGCCGTCGACACTCACGCTTCAGCCATTCTTTCCAAATAACGCAGCAGGACGACCATGAACCGCACCGTCTTCATCCTCAACGGCCCTAACTTGAACCTGCTGGGTCGCCGTGAGCCGCACATTTACGGACACACTACCCTCGAGCAGATTCGCCACCAAAGTGAACAGCTTGCCGAGGAATTGGACCTTGTCTGCAATTTTCGTCAGACCAACCACGAAGGCGTGATGGTCGACTGGATTCAAGAGGCCTTCGAGCAAGGCGCAGCAGTGATCATCAACCCGGCTGGCTTTTCGTTTCACTCGATTCCGGTACTCGATGCACTGAAACTGCTCGACACCCCGCTGGTCGAGTTGCACCTGTCGAACATCCATGCCCGCGATGAACTGCATCGCCACTCGATCATGTCCGGTGTGGTCGATGCGGTGATCTGCGGCATGGGAGCCGACGGTTATCCCCTCGCTATCCGAGCGATCAATGACCTGCTGCGTCGCCAGGCACCCAGCGCCTAAAACGCTACTCCACTAAACGCTTCCTCCCGGCGGTTCCTCGGCAAACAGCTGCCAGGACCGCCTGCGCCTGAAATTCAGGCGTCGGCCTCAAAACTCCCGAACAAAAACAAGAATCCATGCGAGAGAATCACCATGCGCCACACTATTTTTTGCCGTAATGAACTTGCACACCACTCACTCATCGGCTTGACGCTGGCCATCAGCGCAGGCGCGACCGCCATCGCAAATGCTGATGAAAACAGCGGTTTTATCGAGGGTGCAACCGCCTCCCTGAATTTGCGCAATGCCTACTTCAATCGCAACTTCGTCAACCCTGCCTATCCGAACAGCGCCGCACCGCAGAACAAAGCGCAGGAATGGACGCAGAACTTCATCCTGGATGCGCGCTCCGGTTATACCTCGGGGCCAATAGGGTTCGGCGTCGATGTACTGGGGCTCTATTCGCAGAAGCTCGATGGCGGCAAAGGCACCGGTGGAACACAGCTGTTGCCGATCCACGATGATGGGCGCCCGGCTGACAACTTTGGACGACTGGGGGTGGCCGCCAAGGCCAGGGCGTCAAAGACGGTGGTCAAAGTCGGCGAGTGGGTCAGCATCCTGCCGATCCTGCGTTCGGATGATGGTCGCTCGCTGCCCCAGACCTTTCGTGGCGCCCAAGTCACTTCCCAGGAAATCGGTGGGCTGACGCTCTACGGCGGTCAGTTCAGACAGAACAGCCCGCGCAACGATGCCAGCATGGAAGACATGTCCATGAACGGCAAAGCGGCTTTCACTTCCGATCGCTTCAACTTCGGCGGTGGTGAATACACCTTCAACGACAAGCGCACGACGGTCGGGCTTTGGTACGACGAACTCAAGGATATCTATCAGCAACAGTACTTCAGCCTGAGCCACAGCCAACCGCTGGGTGACTGGACGCTGGGCGCCAACCTGGGCTTTTTTACAGGCAAGGAAAACGGCGCGAGCCTGGCCGGAGACATGGACAACAAGACCGCGTTCGGCCTGTTGTCTGCAAAAATCGGCGGCAACACCTTCTACGTTGGCCTGCAAAAGCTCACCGGCGATACCGCATGGATGCGGGTCAATGGAGCCAGTGGCGGCACACTGGCGAACGATAGTTTCAACTCCAGTTACGATAACCCGCAGGAGCATTCCTGGCAGGTACGTCACGACTTCAACTTCGTCACCGTCGGCATCCCCGGACTCACCATGATGAACCGCTATTTGAGTGGCGATAATGTCCATTCGGGTGCCATCACCGATGGCAAGGAATGGGGCCGGGAATCCGAACTGGCCTATGTGATTCAATCCGGCGCCTTGAAAAACCTCAGCATCAAATGGCGAAACTCCAGTATCCGCAAAAGCTTCAGCACCAACGAGTTCGACGAAAACAGGCTCTTTGTGAGCTATCCGATATCGCTGTTGTGATGTCACTGGCGTAAGCACAAGGCAACTCATCTACACGGATGTGGATGAGTTCAGCGGCTCACGCAAACCGGATCAAACCACCGCTATTGAGCCTGGCCCGCCCACTCCCGCACAGCTTCGGCAAACAAGCGCAGGGCAATCGGCGGATGGCGGTTGGCCGGGTAATACAGGCAGAGACCCGGGTAACTCGGATTCCACTGCGGCAACAGATCGATCAGCCGGCCGTCCCGCACATGCTCGGCAATGACGGTCTCGGGCACCCATGCGATCCCCACCCCTGCCAGCGCGGCTTCGACCATCAGGTTGATGTTATCCAGGGTGATTTGTCCCTCGGCATCCAGGCTGATGCTTTGCGCTGCCTGCTTGAAATCCCAACGCAGTAGCCCGCCACTGGTAAAACGAAAGCGGATGCAGCGATGTGCCTTCAAGTCTTGCGGCACCCGAGGCGCAGGATGGCGTTCAAGATAGTCTGGCGAAGCGACGGCATTGAAGCGCACATCCGGTCCAAACCGTATGGCGATCATGTCCCGTGGCACGTCATCGAACAGGCGGATGCCGGCATCGAATCCATCGCCGACAATGTCTTGCAGCTTGCTGTCGACCACGAACTCGATATGGATGTTCGGATAGCGCTCGACGAACCCGGGCACCACGTGGCGTATCAACGGCCGTATGGATGACTCCGAGGCACTGATGCGGATCGAGCCCGAAGGCGTGATTCGGGCCGAGGTGACCTCGTTCACGACGTTCGCCAGATCATTCATCAGCGGACGAACACCACTCAGCAGCTGCTCCCCCGCCTCGGTCAACGAGACCGAACGCGTGGTGCGGTTGAACAGGCGCATCTCCAGGCGGGCCTCCAGGTTGCGCATCGAGTGACTGAGCGCGGAAGAGGACACCCCCAGTACGCGAGCCGCAGCGCTGAAACTGCGGTGCTCGGCAATGGCGATAAAGGCGGTAAGGCCAGGCAGATCGGCACGCATCATTGCTGAATTTCTCTCACTAAGTCATGCAACCGAACCTATATTGTTGAGCATTAAACAGCAATATAAGGTGATGCAACCCTACGAGAGGAGTCGCAAACCATGCAAAAGCGCGTGCCGGGCAACAGTGGCCTCATGAAAGCCCCTTCGAACGTGATTGTCGTGATTGGCGCCGGTTCCATCGGCCAGGCCATCGCGCGCCGGGTCAGCGCGGGCAAGCACGTCTTGTTGGCGGATCTGAAGCAGGAGAATGCCGACGCGGCGGCGAAGGTGCTGTTTGACGCGGGCTTCGAAGTTTCCACCGCCGTCGTTGATGTCGCCTCCCGTGCCTCGGTACAGGCGCTGGTGCAGACCGCCACGGCCATCGGCGAAATCACCGGCGTCATTCACGCCGCAGGCGTTTCCCCCTCCCAAGCCCCGGTCGCCACTATCCTGCGGGTTGATTTGTACGGCACGGCGATCGTGCTGGAGGAGTTCGGCAGCGTCATCGCCGAGGGCGGTTCGGCGATTGTCATCGCCTCACAATCCGGTCATCGCCTGCCAGCCCTTAGCTCCGAGCAAAACAAAGCGTTGGCCACCACACCGGTGGACGATCTGCTCGCCCTGCCCATGCTGGCGCCCGATCAGGTCACCGACCCCTTGCATGCCTACCAGATTTCCAAGCGCGGCAATTCGCTGCGGGTCATGGCGCAAGCCGTACGCTGGGGTAAACGCGGTGCGCGAGTGAACACCATCAGCCCGGGCATCATCTTCACCCCGCTGGCCCGTGACGAATTGAGCGGCCCGCGCGGCGAAGGCTACCGGCGCATGATCGACCTGTGCCCGGCCGGACGCGGCGGTACCCCGGATGAAGTGGCTGCCCTCGGCGCGCTGCTGATGGGACCGGAAGGCACCTTCATCACCGGCAGCGATTTCCTGATGGATGGTGGCGTCACCGCGGCTTACTGGTATGGCGAACTGGCGCCCCAGTGAATGTTCAGCGTCTGGCCAGACATGCGGGAGATGGCATAATCACCTTCCGTTCATAACAGGGCCGCATGAATGACCGTTGAAAGCTATGACCAGCTCGCCATTTTCTCGGCGGTGGCCCAGGAACGCAGTTTCACCCGCGCCGCCGCCCGGCTTGGCATGTCGCAACCGGCCTTGAGCCGGGCCATGCGCCAGTTGGAGGAGCGACTGGGCGTCCGCTTGCTGGCCCGCACCACAAGAAGCGTCTCGCCCACCGAAGCCGGCGAACATCTGCTGCGGGTGATCGCGCCCCGGTTCGAAGAAATCGACACTGAACTGGCCTTGCTCAGCGAATTCCGCGACAAGCCGGCGGGCAAGTTGCGTATCACCGCCGGTGAGCACTCGGCGCTCACGGTCCTGCATCCGGTGCTTTCAAAACTGCTGCCGGACAATCCCGACCTGAATATCGAAATCATCGTCGACTACGGCTTTACCGACATCGTGGCCGAGGGTTTCGACGCCGGCGTGCGGCTGGGTGAACAGGTGGCCAAGGACATGATCGCGATGCGCATCGGCCCCGACATGCGCATGGCGGTGGTCGGTTCCCCCGTCTACTTCTCCCGCTATGCGAAGCCGCTGATCCCGAGCGATCTGATGGCGCACAACTGCATCACCCTGCGCATGCCGACCCACGGTGGCCTTTATTGCTGGGAGTTCGAGAAAGGCGGCCAGGAACTGAACGTGCGGGTCGAAGGCCAACTGGTGTTCAACAACATCGGCATGCGCCTGGAAGCCGTGCTCCAGGGATTGGGCCTGGCCTACATGCCCGAGGACCTGGTCCAGGAACATGTGGCCCAAGGCCGATTGATACGCGTGCTCGAAGACTGGTGCGAACCGTTCTCCGGTTACCACCTCTACTATCCGAGCCGGCGCCAGAGTTCACCGGCCTTCACGTTGCTGCGCGAATCCCTGCGCTATGTGGGTTGATTGGCCTGCACCGTATCCAGTGCTTCGCCGGCACGTTTGGCCGCCGCAGCATCGCCCTGCTCGGCCAGCAACTGGATCAACTGACGCAACTGTGCAGTCGTCAGGCCAACCCGCAGGCTCGCCGCCATGTGCGAGCGCAGTTGTGATTCGACGCCGGGCGTGACCGCCAACGCGGCGACGGTAGCCAGCTCACGGCTTTGCCAGTCCAGGTTGTCGCGCTCGAAGATGTCGCCGAACAGGTGCGTCTGCAGGTATTGGTTGATCACTGGAACGAAGTCGAACAACGGTCCCTGCACGGGCGCCCCGGCGATTCGTGTCTGGTTGGCCTTGCCCGCCGCCAGCAGTTCGTTGCCGGTGGGAATCACGCGACCGGGCTCGCGTCCCGGATCGTCCTGAATACCGCGTTGCTGGCGCGCCTCAACCACGTTCTTCAACTCTCCCAGAGCATTGAGGCTGCGCGGGAAACCGCTGTAGGCGTAAAGCTGCACCAGGATTTCCTTCGCCTCGCTGACGCTCAGGCCAGCATCCAGCCCGCGATTCAACGCCGCGTTGAGAGCGCTCATATTGCTCGTGGCCATGGCGGCGGCAATCAACGGGATGGCCTGCTGCTTCGCCGACAGCGTTTGCGAAACGGGCGGCTTGGCGGGTGGCGTCTGCGTGCCGCGAGCGTTGTACTGCTCATCGCTGACTTTCTCCAGCCAATCCACATTCTTGCCGTCCACCGAGCCGGTGACGGCCAGGTGCGTCATGGCGCTCGCCGGCGCCGCGCCATGCCAATGCTTGACGCCCGGCGGGCAGACGATCACGTCGCCCGGGCGAATTTCCTGCACCGGCTTGCCCCATTCCTGGACCAGGCCCACACCGGACGTCACCACCAGGCGCTGGCCCGCAGGATGGGTGTGCCAGGCCGAACGCGCACCCGGTTCGAAGCTGACGTAAGCGCCGGATGCATTGATTTCGTCTGTGCCGGGAAACAGCGGATCGACGCGCACCCGCCCGGTGAAATAATCCGCAGGTCCCGCCATCGAAGCCTGGGTGCCCGCCCGACTGATCTGCTGTTCAGCCCGACGGGACTCACCGGCATTGCCTGCACCGGCGGTGTCGGCGGCTTCGGCAAACGGCGCCGCCGCGCAGACCGCGATGCCTATCAAGGTGTTTTTCATGAGGAGCCATCCCTTCAAGTCAGAGTGTTCTGGCGTAAAACGCGGCCAACTGGTCCATGGCGACGTCCACATACTTCGGCACCCAATAGGTCTCGATATGGGTCGCGCCATCGAGGGTGAACAGTTGCTTGTCCTTGGTGCCCGTTGCCTTGGCAAAGGCCTGCTGTGACATGTACAGGCTGTCGGCCTTGCTGCCGGCGATCATCAGCAATGGCTGGTCGATCAGCTCGATCTGGTTGGTGGCGTCGAAGCGCATCAGGTCCAGCAGGCTGCTCTGGGTGTAGCGGAAGGTAGAGTTGGGGTGGGCGTGGGTCTTGCCGTAGTACTCGAAGCCCTGGCGATAGAGGTCGAACGGCAGCTTGGCGATCTGTTCATCGGTCAGCTTGGAGTCGCCCACGTAGAGGATTTCCCCGCCTGCCGCTTCCTGGGCGCGGGCCGCCGATGCCTGCTGCAGGCGCTCTTGAACGGTGGACAGTTGCGAGTCCTGGTAACCGTTGCGGCGCACCAGACCCGAGTTGAACATGCTCAAGGTCGCGATCGAGCGGAAGCGCTTGTCGGTTTGCGCCGCCGCCAGCGAGTAGCCGCCACCACCGCAGATCCCGAGCAGGCCCAGGCGCGTGCTGTCGACGCCGGGATAGCGGGCAATGAAGTCCGCCATGCCATGGATGTCTTCGATGCGGTTCGCCGGTTTGTCGACGTTGCGCGGCTCGCCGCCACTGGCGCCCTGATAGGCGGCATCCGCCGTGATCGTGATGTAGCCCTGATCCGCCAGGCGCTGGGCATACAGGCCCGCGACCTGCTCTTTCACCCCGCCATTGGGGTGCGCCACGACCACCACCGGGTATTTTTTCGAGCCGTCATAGTGGGCCGGGGTGTAGACGTTCGCGGCAATGTCCAGGCCATTAAGCTTGTAGGTGACCGGATGGATATTGACCTTGCCCGGCTCGTTCTTCGTCAGCGCGCCGCCGTAGGTCAGGGTGAAGGGGTTTTGCTTGTAATCTGCCGCCAGCGCTTCGCCGCCGGACATGCCGAGCATGGCGGCCATCAGGGTGGCCTTCAAGGTGTTGAACTGAGTCATGGCTTGCTCTCGATGTGATATCGCAGAGCTGCACGTTACCGTTCAGGCATTGATCGATAAACGGCGCCAATCACATAGCACTGATATCAAAATCACATAAATCCATCACCACTCCCCTGTAGGAGCGAGCCTGCTCGCGATGGTCGACCAGACACCGCGGGCACTCAGGCACCCCGCGTTATCGTTGACGTCCATCGCGAGCAGGCTCGCTCCTACAGGAATCACATACCTTGTGGGAGCGAGCTTGCTCGCGATGGAGGTGAACGATAACGCGGGGAGCCTGAATGCCCGTGGTGCCTGGACGTTCATCGCGAGCAGGCTCGCTCCTACAGGATTCAGGTCAGTCGTAAAACGGCTCGACCAACGCCCGGCTGCCGACAAAAAAACTGTCCGCCACCAATCGCAACGGTTGCAGGTCCAGATCGCTGGCCTTGTCGTGGATCAACTGCTGGAAATGCCGATACACCGCCGCGTACTCGCCCTCCTCCGAGACAGCTTGGCGTACGCCGTCGATGCGGAGCAGCGCGCCACCGTTGTCCAGGCGCAGGACGCCTTCGCTGCAGCGAACCTCGATGCTCCAGAGTTCGTCATGACCGTGGTCGAAATCGAACTCCGCGCGCACATCGAGGTGGCGCGCGTCGGACATTTTGATCGAGGCGGCAATCGGCGACTGGCAGTTGCTCGGCACCCGCAATTCGGCCGATTCGACGAACAAGGGCAGTGGCAGCAGATGGGTGGCGATCGACAGTGCGTTGATGCCCGGGTCGAAGACACCCAGGCCGCCGGGCTGCCAGATCCACGCCTGGCCGGGGTGCCACTTGCGCACGTCTTCCTTCCAGTCGATCTGCACGCTTTGCAGGGTGCGGCTGGCCAGCCAGTCGCGGGCGGCCTCGATGCCCGGTGCGTAGCGCGAATGCCAGGCGAACAAACCGCTGACGCCTTGCTTCTGAGCCAGGCTCGCCAACGCCATCGCTTCACCCAGGGTGGCGCAAGGCGGCTTTTCCACCAGCACGTGCTTGCCGGCTGCCAGCGCCTGCTGCACCAGGGCGAATCGCCCTTGCGGCGGGGTGCAGAACGCAATTGCATCGACCTGCGGGCCGTTTTCCAGCAGTTCGCCCAGGGACTTGAAGTTCTCCACTCCCGGGCAAGGCTGGCCCTGGGTGGCGACGGCCACCAACTGGAACGCCGGGTTGGCGCGGATGGCTGGAACGTGCTGATCCTGGGCAATCTTGCCGTAACCCACCAGACCGAGACGGATCGGATGCATCGGTGACTCCTGATTATTGTTTTGACAGGCGAGCTGGCGAGATTACCGCTTGTACGACGACAAAGTCATTGATCAACTGCGCCGCTCAGTAATCGGGGAACTGATCGAGATAACACACCGGCGAGCTGTACTCGCGTTCCTCGTCGAAATCCTCATCCGCCCACGCCATCTTTGTGGCCACCGGAACCGCTTGCGCCCGCTGGCGCAACAGGCGCAAAACCTGAGCACGGGATCGCCCTGTCAAACCGAAGTGCCCGGATTTACGTCGGCTGCGCAGCCGAACATCAGCGACTGTGTGCGCCATGCTCGTTACCCCTTCCACTCTCGCGGGCTGAGCCCGGTCTTGCGGCGAAACGCCCGCGCCAGCGCCGAAGGGCTTTCATAGCCGACTTCTTCGGCGATCAGCGCCATCGGCTTGCCCTCGCGCAGGCGTTTCTGCGCCAGGGCGATCCGCCAGCTCACCAGATAATCCCCCGGCGCCTGGCCGACCACGCGCTTGAAGTGCTCGGCGAAGCTGGCCCGGGACATGTTCGCCAGCGCCGACAATTCAGCCACGCTCCAGGCCTTGCCCGGCGCTTCGTGGATCTGGCTCAAAGGCCGGGCCAGACGCGCATCCGCCAGCCCGGCCATCATCCCCGGCTGCTGGTTGCGCGTGCTCAGGATGTGCCGCAACAGCAGAATCACCAGCAATTCGAACAAGCGGTCCATCACCGCTTCGCGCCCGCAGGTGCCATCGAACGCCTCGTTGAACAACCACTCCAGGGTGCTGGCCAGGGTCGGGATTTCATCGAGCCTGAGCACCATGTACTCCGGCAACGCCGCGGCCAGGGCATTGCCCGAGCCACCATCGAAATTCAATGACGCGCACACCAGTTGCGTGCCGGATGCCTCCGTGGCGAACAGGCGATGACGGTAGGGTCGTGGAAAGAAGATCAAGGTCGGTTCGGTCAGGTGCAGCTCGCGCTCGTCGGCGAGTTTCAGGCTGACCTCGCCGGCCTGCAGCAAATGCACATGGCCACCGGCCTGGCTGCCATCGAAGGCGCTGATGCCGCAGAACGTACCGCTGTGAAAGGTGCCGGCATTGACGCCGAAATGCGTGAGCAAGGTGGACAAGCGATCCATGGGGAGGCTCCCGGGGGCAGTTCTGGACGATCTGTCGCATATCGTCGACGATTTGCACCCAATTGACCAGTCCGAATCCATAGCATGACCTCCGTACCCAGCGCATATCGCGCTGCAAACCTCGGAGAGTCACCATGACCCGCATCGTCCCTGTAAACCTGGAACACGCCACCGAAGCCACCCGCCCACTGCTGGAAGGCGTGCAAAAGAAAATCGGTTTCCTGCCCAATGTCTTCCGGGTACTGGCCCACGCCCCGGCGGTGCTGGCGTCCTACCTGCAAAACTCGGCGGCACTGGGCAAGACATCCCTGAGCGCCACCGAGAAGGAAGCGATCTCCCTCGCCACCTCCCAGGTCAACGGCTGCGACTATTGCCTGGCGGCGCACACCCTGTTCGCCGGCAAGGCGGGCCTGTCCGGCCAGGAGATTCTCAGTGCCCGTGAAGGCAAGCTCGACGCCTTCGCCCTGCTCGCCCGCCAGATCACCGAAAGCCGTGGCCATTTGACCGGCGACCAGATCGCCGCCGCCCGCGCCGCCGGGATCAACGACGGGAAAATCGTTGAAGTGGTGGCTCACGTGGCTTCGCAGACACTGACCAACTACCTGAACAACGTGGCGCTGACCGATATCGACTTCCCGGCAGCCAGCGCCTTGTAAACACGACCTCCTGTAGGAGCGAGCCAGCTCGCGATGAACGCAAGAACGCCGCGGGGCATCAGGCTTCCAGCGTCATCGTTGACGACCATCGCGAGCAGGCTCGCTCCTACAGTTATCAATATCTGGAGAATGAAAATGACCACCGTAACCCTCTACACCACCGACACCTGCCCCTACTGCCGCAGCGCCAAAACCCTGCTGGCCAGCAAAGGCATCGCCATGCACGAAATCAACGTGCAGCGCACCCCAGGCAAGCTTGAGGAAATGCTCGAACGCAGCGGCCGTCGCACCGTGCCGCAGATTTTCATCGGCGACACGCACATCGGCGGCTTTGATGACCTGGCCAGGCTTGATCGTCAGGGTGGGTTGATGTCGATGTTGGCCTGAACACTGGCCATGTCACTTTCCAATGTAGGAGCGAGCCTGCTCGCGATAGCGGTGTATCAGTCACATCAACTCTGAATGTGCCGACGCTATCGCGAGCAGGCTCGCTCCTACAGGGTCAGGTGTCGTTCAGAAGAAACCTGTCAGGTATTGGTCTTGAGCTTGGTCCACAACCGCGTGGTCAACCGCGCAATCGAGGCCGGCAGGTCTTCGACGGTGAACAGCTTGTCCATCACCGTTTTCGGCGGATAGATCGCCAGATCCTGCTTCACCTCGGGCACCACCAGCGCATCAGCCGCGCTGTTGGGGTTGGCGTAGTGGATGCTGTTGCTGATGTTCGCTATCACTTCGGGCTGCAACAGGTAGTCCATGTAGCGGTAGCCGTTCTTTTCGTGGGGTGCGTTTTTCGGCATCACCACCATGTCGAACCACAGGGTCGAACCTTCGTCCGGAATCGAATAGGCGATGTCGATGCCGTTCTTCGCCTCTTTCGCGCTGGCCGCTGCCTGCACGATATCGCCGTTGAAACCGATCACCGCACAGACATTGCCGTTGGCCAGGTCGCTGATGTACTTGGAGGCATGGAAGTACTGCACGTAGGGTCGGATCTTCAGCAGCGCCTGCTCGGCCTTTTTGTAGTCCTCCGGCTCATGGCTGTGATGAGGCAGGCCCAGGTAGTTCAGGGTGATCGGCAGCACCTGGGTCGGGTTGTCGATGATCGCCACGCCGCACTCGCTGAGCTTCTTGATGTTGGCTTCATCGAAAAACAGGCTCCAGGAATGGGTGACGTCGGTGTTGCCGAAAATCGCCTTGATCTTTTCCACGTTGTAGCCGATGCCCGCCGTGCCCCACATGTACGGATAGCCGTACTGGTTACCGGGGTCGTTGACCTCGAGCTTTTTCATCAGCGCAGGGTCTAGGTTCTTCCAGTTGGGCAATTGGCTCTTGTCGAGTTTCTGGATGGCCCCGGCCTTGATCAACCGCGACAGGAAATGGTTCGACGGACTGACCACGTCATAACCGGTGTTGCCCGTCATCAACTTCGACTCCAGCACTTCGTTGCTGTCATGGATGTCGTAGGTGGCCTTGATCCCGGTCGCTTTGGTGAAGTTGGCCAGGGTGTCGTCGGCGATGTAGCCGTTCCAGTTGGAAATGTTCAGGGTTTCGTCAGCGTAAGCGGCGGCGCAACAGGTTGAGAGAAGTGCCAGCAGGGAAACGGTTTGGACGCGCATGGTGAATCACCTTCGTGCAAAAGTGCTTTTGTTGTGGGTAAAAGGCGGTGCTTCAGATCTCTGATTTGGCCCGGGCCGTCTCGACGCGCATACGCAGCATGGCACCGATGTCGAGCAGCGGCTTGGGCGGCAGCCAACCGGGCCGGGCGCGCTCGATCACCGATTGCAGCAAGGGCGAATCACCACCCGAGGCCAGTTCCGCGAGCAAACGTCCCCACAGCGTGCCGCGCGCCACGCCGGAGCCATTGCAGCCGGCCACGGCGAACACACCCTCCTCGACCTTGGCGAAGTACGGTTGCCCGGAGCGTGAAGCGCTGAGGTGACCGGTCCAGGTGTACTGGATGTCCTGCTCGCCGAGCATCGGAAAGCGGCGCTGCAACCCCTGCACATGGTGCTGGCGACGGCTCGCCAGTTCGCTGAGGGACAAATCGTGGGCACGGTATTCGGCGGTGTTGCGGATCATCACCCGCCGGTCCGGGGTCAGGCGCACCGTGGCGCCCAATGGCCGGGTCGAGAGCACGCCCCAGGGTTCTGGCGCGCCGATAGCGTCGAATTCCTTGTCGCTGAGCGGTCGGGTGAGACTGGCGCTGAGTTCCATGGCGAAGGTGCTGCTGTCGCTGATGCCGGAACGGGGAATGAAAGCGTTCAGGCAGACCAGCACCTGTTTGGCTTCGATGCTGCCATTGATGCCGTTGGCGCGAACACGGCCGTTGGCGATGCGTTGCAGACCGGTGATTTCAGTGTTCTCGAACAGCGTGACCTGTGCCGGCAGCGCATCGAGCAAACCCTTCACGTATTTCGCCGGCTGCAGCAAGGCGTTGCCATTGCCGCACCAGATCCCGGCCTGGTAATGGCCGGTGCCCAGTTTCTGCATCAGCTGTTCACCTTGCAGGAAGTGAGCGCTGGCACCGACCGAGCGCAAGGTCTGCAGCTTGGCCTCGACATCGGTCAACTTGCGCGGATCGCTGACGGCAAAGAAGTAACCCGACTCGCGAAAGTCGCATTCGATCCCGTGCCGGGCGATGCGCTTGCGCACCTCATCACTGGCGGCACGGGAAATCGAGGTGTCCACCTGGAAGCCGGCGAACCCGGCATTGCCTTGCAACTCGGCCGCGACCGGGTTTTCGTGGGCCACCACGAACCCGGAATTACGTGCCGAAGCGCCTTGTGCCGCCCGTTGCCGGTCGACCACCACGATGCGTGCCTGCGGATGCATTTCCGCCAGCGAATGGGCGGCGCACAGCCCGGTGATGCCGGCGCCGATCACCAGCCAATCGGCCTGTTGCGTACCGCTCAAGGCATCGCGCAGCGCAGAGTCCCCGGCCTGCGCGATCCAGCCACATCTGTTTTCCATGCCTCACCTCTTCGACGTTCGTTCCGCGATCGCCTCACTATGAATCCATCGCATGGATGGTTTTAGAAAGCCGTCGCCAGAGCTAGAATCTAAAGGCTTGCCGAACCTGCAACCAACGTTATTAATTCATTCAGGCATTCTGAAAACGCATGGATAAAATTCGCCACGTTCCCTCGCTGCAAGGCCTGCAAGCGCTGGTTGAGGTTGCCGACTCGGGCAGCTTTACCCAAGCCGCGCAAACGCTGTGCCTGACCCAGAGCGCCGTCAGCCGGCAAATCCAGCAATTGGAAAGTCACTTCGGTGTGGCGCTGTTCCTGCGCAGCAGCCGCAGCCTGCGCCTGACGCCGGAAGGTGAGCAGGTACTCGCCAGCGCGCGCAGCATCCTCGACCAACTGAGAACCCTCGAAGACCGCATCGCCCCGCAAAAGCGCCCATTCCGCCTGCGCATGCACGTGTCGCTGGCGGTGCGCTGGCTGCTGCCCAAGCTGAGCGACTTCTACCGCCACCATCCAGAGGTATCCCTGGCGATCGAAACCGTGGCCACGGAAATCGTCGAGCCGGCCGGCGGCAGCGATGCGTACATTCTTTATCTGCCCGAGCCCTCCTCTGCCCCGGAGTGCATGACGCTGTTCGAAGAGGCCTTGATCCCGGTGTGCGCGCCCAGTCTGGAACTGGCTTCGCTGGAGGATCTGGCGGACTTTGCGTTGCTGCATCGCTCGGCGGACCGCAATGACTGGCGGTATTGGCTGGCGGCCAACGGCGGTCATTCACTGGAGACGTTCCGGCACATCCCCTTCAACCTCGACGAACTGGCCCTGGACGCCGCCGCCCGTGGACTGGGCGTGGCCATGACCGACATGACCCTGGCGGGGGAATCGATAGAACGCGGGGTGTTGCACATCCCGTTTGGCGAGCCGTTGAAGACCCGGGGGATTTACTCGTTGTGCCTGCAGCCTTCAGCGGCGTCGCATCCGGCTTGCGGGGTGGTGATGGCGTGGTTTGCGCAGCAGGCTTTGACGCCTGCATAACCTGTGGGATTTGTGCCGAGCACAAATTTCGGCCCATCCCCAATCAACTGTGGGAGCGAGCCTGCTCGCGATAGCGGTGTATCAGCCATATCAGTACTGAAGATGCCGACGCTATCGCGAGCAGGCTCGCTCCTACAGGGGGTTGTGCCCATTTATTACAGCTTTGTAATCAACCTGTTGGTCGTCTGTCCGGATTGCCTGAGTAACCTGAGCTCACTGCCAGGCACCCCGCCGACAGCCCGACACTTCAACAGCGAGACCCATCATGAAACTTTATCTGCTCGCCTTTGCCGCCCTCCTCGCCACCGGCTCGGCCCTGGCCGACACCCAAGCCACCCCTGCCGTGATCCACGACAAGGACGCCGCCTTCGTCCACCTCGACGTGGCCAAGGTCCTGGGTGAAACCGACATTTCGCAGCTGTGCGGCATCGTCCCCGCGCAATTGAACTACGTCGATCACCAGGGACGTCAGCATGAGCTGGACTATCTGGTGCAAGGCAGCGGTTGCGTCGACGAACATTGATCCCCCTCTCGTACCGGCCAATGAACGGGCTACACTGGCGGCACTGGCGTGCCGCTGTAGCCCGCCTGCACGAACCTGACATCACACCTCAAATCAAAAACCTGGCAGTGCCCCATGAACATCCTCGTAGTCGAAGACGAACCCAAGGCCGGCAACTACCTGCTCAATGGCCTGCAGGAGCTTGGCTATACCGTGAGCCTGGCCCGCGACGGGGCTGATGGCCTGCATCTGGCGCTGGAGCATGACTTCGACGTGATCGTGCTGGACGTGATGATGCCGAAGATGGATGGCTGGGAAGTCCTGCGCCGCCTGCGCAAGGAAGCCGATACCCCGGTGCTGTTTCTCACTGCCCGCGACGACATCGCCGACCGCGTCAAAGGCCTGGAACTGGGCGCCGACGATTACCTGATCAAGCCGTTTTCCTTTGCCGAACTGGTGGCGCGCCTGCGCACCCTGACCCGCCGTGGCCCGACTCGCGAAGACGAGCAACTGCAAGTCGAAGACTTGCAGATCGACGTGCTCAAGCGCCGCGTCACCCGCGCCGGCACGCGTATCACCCTGACCAACAAGGAGTTCGCCCTGCTGCATCTGTTCGCCAGCCATCAAGGCGAAGTGCTGTCGCGCTCGATGATCGCGTCACGGGTCTGGGACATGAATTTCGACAGCGACACCAACGTGGTGGATGTGGCGGTCCGGCGCCTGCGGCTGAAGATCGACGATCCGTTCCCGCTCAAGTTGATCCACAGCGTGCGCGGCATCGGCTACCGCTTCGATACCCAACCATGAGTAGCCGGGCCAGTTGGCGTCACTCCCTGACCCTGCGGCTGGCGCTGGTGTTTGCGCTGCTGGCCTTCGTGTCGCTGACCGCCTTGGGCGTGGCGTTGTACCGCGATCTGGAGCGCGAGCTGATCCGCCGTGACGACGCCGCGCTGGTCACGCGCATCGACCAGTTGCGCACCTTTCTCAATGACAGCAACACCATGGAGCTGATCCGCAGCAAACCGGCGCTGTTCCAGAACATGCTCGGCAACCGCGAAGCGCTGCTGACCATCGGCGCCCCCGGCGAGCCGCCACTGCTGGTGGTCAACCCGGGCAACCTGCAAATGCCGGCCCTGCCGCCGACGCCCCTCGACCACCCCCTGACCCTCAGCGATGTACAGCATTTGCCGACGTTCAACGGCGTGCCGTTTTCGGCCCTGGCGGCCACCATCGATTCCGGCGACCAGGGCAAGCTGCAAGTGCTTGCCGCGCGCCTGATGACCGAGCGCACCGCCGTGCTCGCCAGTTACCGGCTCAACGTCTACCTGTTCGCCAGCGTGGCGGCGATTCTGCTGGCATTGTCCGGCTATGTGCTGGTAGATCGCGGCCTGCTGCCCGTGCGCCGTCTGGCCCGGCATGCCCGGGGCATCGACGTCGGCAACCTCAATGAACGCCTCGACAGCCAGGGCGCGCCCCGGGAACTGCTGCCGATGATCGACGCCTTCAATGCCATGCTTGACCGCCTCGGCAAGGGTTTCGTGCAATTGGGCCAGGTGTCGACCGACATGGCCCATGAACTGCGCACGCCGATCAACAACCTGCTGGGCGAAACCCAGGTCGCCCTACAGCAGAACCGCAGCATCGAAGCCTATCAACAGCTGCTGGCCTCCAACGTCGAGGAACTGGAACGCCTGGCCCGCATGCTCGACAACATGCTGTTCCTGGCCCGCACCGACCCCGCCAGCGCCTTGAGCCAGCGCCAGGAACTGGACGCGGCCGAGGAAATGGAGCGCATGGCCGACTATTTCGAAGGGCTCGCGGCGGAAGCCGGCATCCACATCGATGCCCAAGGCAGCGGCCTGATCTGGGCCGAACCGATGCTGCTGCGCCGCGCCATGGCCAACCTGTGCGCCAACGCGATCAAGTACGGTGCGCCGGATACGCAGTTGCAGATTTTGGCGTCCCCCTCAGCCGAGGGCATCCGCCTGCAGGTGCGCAACCACGGCCAGACCATTCCCGCCGAACACCTGCCCCGGCTGTTCGAGCGCTTCTACCGCGTCGACCAGTCCCGCGAGCGTTCGGCGCAGTCCAATGGGCTGGGGTTGTCGATCGTGGCGACGATCATGCAGTTGCACAACGGGGCGTACAGCGTGAGCAGTGTGGAGGGGGTGACCTGCTTCGAACTGTTCTTCCCGGCACGCAGACAGGGCGAATAACCGGCGCGAACCTGTAGGAGCAAGGCTTGCCCGCGATAGCGCCCTCCAGATCGCCATCGCGGGCAAGCCTTGCTCCTACAAGTTTGCGCATCCGACCAATAATCCCTCCACAACGCCCGTCATGACCTAACCTCATACGCTGGGTGACAAACAACCAGCCGGGCACGCCTATGCGCATTGCGTTGAAGTGGATGATGGTCGTGATTTTCGCTCTGTACGGGGCCAGTGGCGCCATGCTGTCGGTGGCGGCCATGTCGGATACACCGGTTGCCAATACCATGGCGGCTTCCGCCAGCATCACCGACAACGACCTGCAGGATTTGCAACTTCGGCTCTACAGCCTCAAACAGCAGGTGTCCCAGGCCGGCAATTACAGTCAGCTGGAGGCCCCGCAGGATCTGCTCCAGGCGTTGATCCAGGAAATCGCCCGACAGTCAGCGCTGCTGTTGCCCGCGCAAGCTCAACTGCAATCGCAGTTGAGCGTGTTGGGACCGGCACCGGATAGCGGTTCCCCGCTGGAGAAGGCTGAAATCACCCGGCAAAGGTCTGACCTCACCGAACAGAAAATCCAAGTCGATAACAAGCTCAAAACCCTGGCAACACTCAAGGCCAGCGCGGCCGACCTGTTGACGCAAATCGCCGTCATCCGCCGTGGCCTGCTGGAAACCGAAGTGACCCAGCAGACCCATAGCATCCTCAATCCCTGGTTCTGGGCTCCGCTGTTCAATCCACCGCTCGAAGACCGCCAACGCCTGAATGACTTCGTGCAACAGATTGGCGCGTCCCTCGACGCCGCCTGGCAACCGGGCCAGCGCTTTTACACCAGCGTGCTGCTCGCGCTCGCCCTCGCCCTGTGGTTCTTCGGTCACAGGCTCACTGACAAAGGGCTGACCTGGTTGTGCATTCATCGCATGCCCGAAGGCCGATTGCGGCGCAGTGCCCTGGCGTTGTCTTCGGTATTCGCCACGGTGCTGGCGGCCTGGATTGCCTTGCAGCTGCTGTTCTATGCCCTGACCCGTCAACTGCCGCTGACACCGCAACTGCTGGGGTTTTCCCAGGATTTCGAGAAGATCGTCTACACCTGCGTGCTGATCACCGGCCTGAGCCGCGCCTTGCTGTCGACCAAACATCCTTCGTGGCGGTTGCCGGCGATTGCCGATCCGGTGGCCCTGGCGATCAAGCCCTTCCCCATCCGCCTGGCCTGGGTGCTGTTGATCCTGGTGGCTACAGCGCAAATGACCAATGTCATGAGCATGAGCTCCCCGGTGGTGATCGCGGTCAGAGGGGTCGTCGCCCTGGTCGTTTCAACGATGATCGGTTCGCTGCTGTTGCGCGTCAGCCGGATTCGCCGCGCCCTGGTCGCGACGGGTGAGGCCCCCGAAGCAGGCACGACGCTGGCCGGTGTGATTTATGCGTTCGCCAGCATCGCTGTCGTGGTTTCGCTGCTCGCCTTGTTGATTGGCTATGTGTCGCTGTCGCGCTTCATCACTTACGAGCTGGTCTGGCTGTTCATCATTTTTTCCGGCTTCTACCTGCTGATCCAGATCCTCAAGGACGGCTGCGAATACCTGTTCTCCCCCAAGCATTCCACCGGCAAGACAATCAAACAGTTGCTGGGCATCGGCGATGCGCGCCTGGAACAGATTTCCATCATCCTGTCCGGGGTCGGCCGGGCCGCGCTGGTGCTGATCGCGTTCATCTCACTGGTAGTGGGTGGGGTGGGATCGACGCTCGGGCAACTGGCGACCAATACCCTGGCGATACTCGGCGGCGACGGGTTGCGCAAACTGAACATTGTCCCGGGCAACCTGCTGCATGCCGTGCTGGCCCTGTTCATCGGCATTTACCTGACCCGCACTTTGCGCCGCTGGCTGGATAACGAATTCCTGCCGAAAACCGAGATGGACCCCGGCATGTGTGCCTCCCTCAGCACACTGTTTTCCAACATCGGTTACGCGCTGGTATTCCTGCTCACGCTGTCATCGCTGGGGGTGCAATGGACCAACCTGGCGTGGATCGTCAGCGCCCTGTCGGTGGGGATCGGTTTCGGCTTGCAGGAAATTGTGAAGAACTTCGTCTCCGGCCTGATCCTGCTGACCGAACGACCGGTAAAAGTCGGCGACCTGATCAGCATCAGCGGGGTCGAAGGCGACATCCGCCGGATCAACGTACGCGCCACGGAAATCCAGCTGGCCGACCGCTCGATCGTCATCGTGCCCAATTCACAACTGATATCGCAGAACCTGCGCAATGTCACCCTCGGCGGCAGCGCCCAGGGGGTGGCGACTCTGGAACTGATGTTCCCGCTGGACATTGACCCGGAACAAGTGCGCAACCTGCTGTACGACACCTACATCGAGCATGAATCCATCCTCGATAAACCGGCACCCTACGTGCGCTTCAGCCAACTGAAGCCCGAAGGCATCACCTTGACCATCACCGGTTACGTCACCAGCCCGCGCACGGTCGGGTCGATCAAGAGCGAGCTGCTGTTTGAAATTCTCAAGCGGCTGGGCGCCGCGGGGATAGAGCTGGCGAAACCGCCTGCGGCGTAACACGCGATCCATTGTAGGAGCGAGCCTGCTCGCGATGGACGTCAACGATAACGCGGGCTGTCTGAATGCCCGCGTTGTATGGACCTTCATCGCGAGCAGGCTCGCTCCTACAGGTCAATCATCGGTTAATGCGCGATGCACACCGATTTGAGCTCGGTGTAAGCCTCGATCACCGCACGACCGAATTCGCGGCCCATGCCCGATTGCTTGACGCCACCGAACGGCATCGCCGGGTCGAGCAGTACGTGGGCGTTGACCCACACGGTGCCGGCCTCGATGCGTGGCACCAGGTTCATCGCCTTGCCGAGGTCGTTGGTCCACAGGCTGGCAGCCAGGCCGTAGCGGTTGTCGTTGGCCAGTTCGATCACGGCGTCTTCGTCGTCGAACGGCATTACACCCAGCACCGGACCGAACACTTCTTCGCGGGCCACGGCCATGCTGTGGTCGATGTCGGCGAGGATGGTCGGTTGCACGAAGAAACCATCACCTTCCAGCAGCTCACCACCGGTCACCACCCGCGCGCCTTCGCGGCGAGCCAGTTCGATGTGCTTGAGCACGCTCTGTTGCTGCTTGCGCGACACCAGCGGGTTGATCGCCGCATCGCAGTTCATGCCGGCGCCGATCGGCATGGCCGCAACGGCTGCCGCCAGGGCTTCGACGAACTTGTCGTGGATCGAGCGGTGCACGTAGAAACGCGAGGCCGCGGCACACACCTGACCGTTGTTCAGCAGGCCACCGAGGATCGCGCCCTGCACGGCCTTTTCGATGTCGGCATCGGCGAGCACGATCATCGGGTTCTTGCCGCCCAGTTCCAGGGAGAAGCGCGTCATGTTTTCCATGCACGCCACGCCCACGCTTTTGCCCACGGCTGTGGAACCGGTGAACGACACCTTGCTCACCAGCGGGTGAGAGGTCAGCACGCCGCCAACGTTGGCACCGCCACCGGTGACCACGTTGAACACGCCCGCCGGAATACCGGCTTCCAGGGCCAGTTCAGCCAGGCGCATGGCGGTCAGCGGGGTTTCCATCGCCGGCTTGATGACCACCGTGCAACCGGTCGCCAGGGCTGGCATCAGCTTCCAGGCGGCAATCAGCAGCGGGAAGTTCCACGGCACGATGCCGACCACCACACCCACTGGCTCGCGCTTGGTGAAGGCCGTGAATTTGGCGCCCGGTGGCAGCGGGATCGACACGTCGAAGGTCTGGCCTTCGATCTTGGTCGCCCAGCCGGACATGTAGCGCATGAATTCAACGGTGGCGTTCAGATCCAGCGCACGGGCCATGTTGATCGACTTGCCCTGGCTCAGGGTTTCCAGCTGTGCCAGTTCTTCAGCGTGCTCTTCCACCAGGCGGGTGAAGTTAAGCAGGATGCGTTCGCGATCGGCCGGACGCAGCGCGGACCACACGCCGGATTTGAAAGCCTTGTGCGAGGACTGCACAGCCTGCTCGACGATCGCCAGCGGCGCGTCCATGGTTTGGCACAGGGTCTGGCCGGTGGCCGGGTTGACCACGGCAATGGTTTCGCCTTCGGCAAACACCCACTGACCATCGATAAAGCAGCCATGACGGCGTTCGAGGAATGCAGCCACCTGCGGCAAGATTTCAACGTTGCTCATAAATCACCTTCATTCAAATGTGGCAGCGGGCTTGCTCGCGAAAGCGTCCTTGAAGGGGTGCAAGACTCAAGGCAGGCCGGCTTCTACAGGGTTTGATAAGCCAGATATCCGGCCGCTTAGTGTTGTTCTTTGAGGTAGCACACCACCGCCTGACGATCGTCGGCGGAGGCCAGGCCCATGTAAGGCATGTAGGTGCCCGGCACGAACGCCTGGGGTTGAGTGATCAGTTGCTCGATGTTCTCGGCCTGCCAGTCGATGTTTTTGCTGCGCATGGCCTGGGAATAGTTGAAGCCTTCCAGCGAGCCGGACTTGCGCCCCACCACACCCGCCAGGTTCGGCCCCATCATCCCGACCGCGCCCTTGGACACCGAATGGCAAACGCCGCATTCATTGGCGAACACCTCGGCGCCACGGCTCTGGACCGGCGCGCAATCGGCAGCGACAGCCGCCTGGGCCAGAGTCAGGGAAACCAAACCGAAGAGAGACACACGCAGGGCGGTAAACATAAGGAACGACCTTGAAAATCCATGCGCTCGTCACACCGACGAACGCCAACACAGAAAGCACCGGGACAACGGAGCCCCGGCAGGTTGAAAAGGATTGTCGGTGGTCGTTGCAGCGCAGGTATTTCCCTGCGTGCCAGTTGTGTTGGCGGTTCTGCCAAAACGCTCGACTGCTTTTGGCTGAACCTTGCGGTCACAGAAAACCCTGTGGGAGCAAAGCTTGCTCGCGATAGCGTCAGCCCTGCCAACACAGCAGCGTCTGACCCTCCGCTATCGCGAGCAAGCTTTGCTCCTACAGGTGATGCGATCGACTTTGCGACAGGTCGGATCAATGGTCCGAGCACATATGCCGTGCTATCAACTCGCCACTCAATCTGGCACACACAACCAACTAATTGGCAAACAGGCTAAAGGCCGAGGCAGATCCGTTCCTTAGTATCTAAAAAAGACCGCAACCCTGCGCCTTAGAACAAGAACGGATGTCATGCCATGCTCAAGTCTCCCTTGCTTCGACTTTCCACGCTCGCGCTGATGATCAGTGCCGGGCAGGCCGGAGCGTATGAACTGTACTCAGACAGCGACACTCACCTGAACGCCACGCTGGAAGCGGTTTTCGGCATTTTCCATAGCCAGGAAAACTACGCCCTGTCGGGTCGTCTCAATGAAGGTTCGTCGTCGTGGCGCGAGGGTTACATCAAGTACGGCCTGGCCTTCGACAAGGGTTTCAGTGGCGCCGGCACCACCTATGGCGCGGCGAATCTGCTGAGTTCCGGCACCTGGGGCGACGGTGATGCCGCCGGCTTCAGCGACGGTACGGAGCGCACCACCAAGTTCGAAGACGCCTACCTGGGCTGGCGTTCGGCCGATCTGTTCCCGGTACTGGGTGCGGACGGTATCGACCTGTCCTTCGGCCGCCAGAACATCGTGGTCGGTGACGGTTTCCTGATCGACGGCGACGCGCTGAACATGGGCAAGGGCCTGGCCGACGGCGAGTTCAACCGTGGCGGCGCCTACTGGCTGGCCGCGCGCAAGGCGTTCGACGAGACCGCCGTGCTGCGCATCGGCGGCAAGGAAGGCTGGCGTGGCGACCTGATGTGGCTGAAATCCGACAACCGCGCCCAGGCCAAGACCGAAATGGTCGTGGGCACCCTGGAGCACGTGGCCGCAGAGGGTACCGTGGGCCTGACCTACATCGACACCACCGACGTCGACGAAGAATTCGCCTCGCCGATCCAGCTCGAACGCGACGGCATGAAGACCTACAGCCTGCGCGCCACCGGCAACGCCGGCGTGAAGGAGCTGTTCCTCTCCGGCGAATACGCCAAGCAGGACAAGCCGCACACTTCGAACGAAGACGCCTGGTATCTGGAGGCCGGCTGGACCTTCTCCGACGTGGCCTGGGCACCCTATGCCAGCTACCGCTACAGCCGTTTCTCGGAAAACTACGACACCCTGTTCTACGGTTTCAGCCGTGGCTTCGGCACCTGGTTCCAGGGTGAAGTGGCGGGCAACTACGCCGGTCCGTTCAACAGCAACGCGCGCATCCAGCAGGTCAAGTTCACCGTCACGCCACTGGAGAACCTGACCGTCGGCGCGATGTACTTCAACTTCGACACCATCGACCGCAACCTGGGCAACAATGATGGCCACGAAACCGACCTGTACGCCGAATGGCACGTCAACGATCACCTGAGCATCATGCCGCTGATCGGCCTGTTCCAGCCGGACAAGAGCGCCGATCAGGGCGGCACCCAGCTGGGCAACAACGACAAGAACCTCTACAGCCAGGTGATTTTCGCCACGACGTTCTAAGCAACAACACGATCCCCTGTAGGAGCGAGCCTGCTCGCGATGGACGTCAACGAAAACGCTGGGTGCCTGAAGCCCCGCGGTTTTCTGGCGATCATCGCGAGCATGCTCGCTCCTACAGGGATCGGATTCATTTCCAGGAAAAGGGCCTTTCCAATGCGCAAGACACTCACGATCAAAAGCAAGATCGCCCTGCTCGCCGGCCTCTGCCTGTTGTTGGTGGTGGGCCTGCTGATGGGGCTGTCGCTGTACCAGACCCGTCAAAGCAGCCAGCAGGTGGCCCAGGCCAGCAGTGAAATGCTCGCCGCGGCGGCCAAGGAACACATGCAGGCGCTGGGCCGGGTGCAGGCCATGCAGGTGCAGCGTACCTTCATGCAGACCCATGAATTCGGTCAGGGCTTGTCGCGATATCTACTGTATCTGCGACAACTTCAGCATCAGGGGACATTGACCCGCCCACAATTGCGCCAGGAGCTGACTACCCAGCTTCAACAGGCCCTGAACGACAAGCCCGACCTGCTCGGGCTTTACGTCATTTTTGAACCCGACGCTTTGGACGGCGATGACGCCGGTTTCACCGACAAGGCGCAGCTGGGCAGCAACGAAAAAGGCCGCTTCTCGCTGTACTGGGTGCAGAGCAAGCCCGGTGAACTGCAAGCGGTGATCGGTGACGAAGGCCTGCTCGCCAACACCGAACCGGGCCCCAGCGGTGCCCCCTACAACTCGTTCTACACCTGCGCCCGCGATACCCGCCAACCCTGCGTGCTGGAACCCTATTTCGACGAAGCCTCCGGCAGCCGCAAACTGGTCACCAGCGTCGCCTTCCCCCTGCTGGAAAACGGCAAGGTCATTGCCGTGGTCGGCCTGGACATCAACCTAGCCGCCCTGCAAAAGAACAGCGAAACCAGCGCCCTGCAACTGTTCGACGGCCATGGGCAGATCAGCATCGTCAGCCCCCGTGGCGTGATCTCCGCCAATAGCCAGGACGTCAACCGCCTCGGTCAGCCGATGGACAATGCCGAGGTCATGGATGCGCTGCGTCAGGGCCAGCCAAAGGTGTTTGTCGACTCGCAGCAGATCAAAGTCCTGGAACCCCTGGCGCCGATTGCCGGCGCCGCGCCCTGGGGTGTGCTGGTGGGTGTGCCGCAAGACGTCTTGCTCGCGCCGGTCACCACCCTGCAAAAGGAACTCGATGCCCAGGGCGCGCAAAGCACCGCGCTGGCCCTGCTGCTCGGCGGTGGCTCGGCCCTGCTCGGCCTGCTGCTGATCTGGTTCACCGCCCAGCGCATCACCCGTCCGCTGCAAGTGCTGACGCGGGTCATGGAAGACATTTCCCTCGGTGAAGGCGACCTGACGCGGCGTCTGCAAGTGCAGTCGCGGGATGAAATCGGCCAGTTGGCCACGGCGTTCAACCGCTTTGTCGAACGCATCCACCAGTCGATTCGCGAGGTGTCGTCAGCGGCTCTCGGGGTTAACGAAGGTGCCCGCCGGGTACTGGAAGCATCCAATTCGTCGCTGAGCAATTTCGACGATCAATCAAGTCGCACCAACAGCGTGGCGGCGGCGATCAACCAACTGGGTGCCGCTGCCCAGGAGATTGCGCACAACGCCAGCGATGCTTCTCATCAAGCCTCCAACGCACGCCAACAGGCCGAAGACGGGCGTCAAGTAGTGCAGCGCACCATCGAGGTGATGAACGAGTTGTCGGGCAAGATCAGCGCGTCCTGCGCCAACATCGAAGTGCTCAACGACAAGACGGTGAACATCGGGCAGATCCTCGAAGTGATCAAGGGCATCTCCCAGCAAACCAACCTGCTGGCGCTCAACGCTGCCATCGAAGCGGCACGCGCTGGTGAAGCAGGACGCGGCTTTGCGGTGGTGGCCGACGAGGTGCGCAGCCTCGCCGGACGCACCCAGACCTCGGCGCTGGAGATCCAGCAGATGATCGAGGAACTGCAAATCGGCGCCCGGGATTCGGTCACCACCATGACCGAGAGCCAGCAACACAGCGAGGAAAGCGTCAACATCGCCAACCTCGCCGGCACCCGCCTGGGCAGCGTGACCCAGCGCATCGGCGAGATCGACAACGTCAACCAGTCGGTGGCCGCCGCCACCGAGGAACAGACCGCCGTGGTCGAAGCCCTCAACGTCGACATCACCCAGATCAACACCCTCAACCAGCAAGGCGTGGAAAACCTGCAATCGACGTTGCGGGCCTGTACCGAGCTTGAACAGCAGGCGGCGCGGTTGAATCAGTTGGTGGGGAGTTTTCGCATTTAAGATTGATGTCGCCTGAAATGCCGCCATCGCGAGCAGGCTCGCTCCTACAGTTGATTTGCGTCGTACACAAATCCCGTGTTCGCTACCAAGCCCCTGTGGGAGCGAGCCTGCTCGCGATGGGGTCGGCACATTCAATATCAATGCCTGCTAAACACCAGGAAGGTCCATCCTGTAACCGGCACCCGGCGCCCCTTCATGCAGCGCCGACTGGATTTTCGAATACAAGGCGTTCGCCTCGGCAGTTGTGATTGATCTGGAACAATCACGCAGCACAACGCGTAGCAGCACATTTTCCTGCCCCGGCAGAAGCCCTAATCGCTCGATGGCCTGAGGCGGTAAATCAGCGATTTGCCAGCGCCCTTTTACCTGCATCTCCTCGATCCAGTCGGAACAAGTACCGGCGGCCTGCAACATCCTTTCGGTCAACACTTCCTCACTCAAGCCCGGCGTTACCGCCAACGAAATATCACGCGCAATGGAAGGCAACCGTGATACTGCACTCCACGGATTCAAATCATGCATCTGCGCCTGCACCCGTTCGTTCTGGTCACGCAGCAAACGAATGTCCGGGATTCCTTTGCGCAGCATGGTCAGTCGATCCAGGCCCATTCCAAGCGCCAGCCCTCCATGGCGTGCAGGATCTATCTCCAGACGCTCCAACAAGGATTTTGCTATTCGACCGCACTCCAGCACCTCCACCGGAACACCGTCTTTCAACACATTCACTTCGATGCCGCCCTCCGTATAGTGATGAGGACTATCACTGTAGATCCAGGACTTGCCAGGCACCGCAGATTTGAGGATATCGCTCACAAGACGCAACAAGTGCTCATGCGTTGCCAGTTCCGGATTACCCAGCACCCAAATATCCATCTGATGGGGTTCCGCACAATGCCAACGATCCCGACTGTCGCGGCGGAAAGTAATACCGGGGGCGGCAAGTAGTATTAACTCCCCAGGCTCTCGCACTTTTGCCGCACGCTGAAGCGCCGCCGGAATTTGACTGGTGGTTTGTGTTCGCAACAATGAGCTCTCGTCGACCCAGCGTGTATGTGCACTCCCAAGAGTAACTTCTGACGACTCGTAACCTAGCAGTCCATAATTTTCTTCGGCAGAAACAATTCGCGGCCCTGTCTGCAACTGTGCTTTAGGCCAACCGTTATCAGTTAGCCCTTGAAGGACCTCTTTCAACAGTAGGCGAATGGCGTGTTCAGGCGCCGCCATCTCTGTTAGATCGGTCATTAGCAGGGCTTGATGCACAGATTCATCCGTCAGATATTTCTTCGATTTCTGCACTTAACCGTTCCTTACTGATAGTCGAACAATGCTTTCTGATTCGAAAGCCCACAAAGAAAGTTAACGACATCAAAAATGTAACCACAACGAAAAAATCGCTGGAAAATAGATTTTCAGAGCGAGATTACAGACATCTCCTACATTAATAACTTAAAAGTTTTTTACTCCGAACCCCTAAGATTCAATCACTCTAAAAACAAATAAATTTTCTATTTAATACCGCAAAAAAATCTGCATTAATTACTCCGCCCTGACACCTCAGGGATTAAAAACCACTTAATGAAAAAGGATGATCAAAATGAAAGAAGAAGCGTTCATTCAGGAAAAGCTCAACCGTATCACCTCTGGCCCGGATAACTTTGGATGGGCACCTTTAGCATGGGCCTTCACTGAATAGTGGTTGATACGTGTGTGAATGGGCGTCAAGGATTTCCTTGGCGCCTGCTAACCAAGGAGGTAATCATGTCATCAAATCTAATCAGCACGTTTTTTGGCGGAGAAGACATTTCAATAATTTCCGACTCTGAATATTTCCTCGATGAGTGTTCGAAATTGGGCTTCAAAACAGCCAACATCTCGAGCATAGAAAGACTTCCGAAGCACAGCATCATCTTCTCATTCACAAATAACGCCGCAAAATCGACATTTGAAATAGCGAAAAATACCCAAAGCAAAAAAAGTATATTCTGTGCATTGCAGGTATTTGACCCTTCAATAGACAGTGCGCTCTACAGTCTGAAATTGCTTCTTGAAAGTGACTTTGAAAAAGCACTGATAACACAACGATCAATGCTGAACATGCTCAATTCCCATCAGTCCTTTTCTCTATCTGGAAACGATACAAATGCTCGCGTCAGAATTTACCCCGGTGCCCAGCCCTATGGATTAATTACCGAAGACATAGAAGATGACTTCATTCACTCTGTAGCGGAGTTCTTTGAAGTACACTATGCACATATGAACCCCCGAGAGCCCTGTCCCTTTTCCGTGAGTGGAACTGTAAGAGCATCTGGAATACTCATCGTACTCAGGAAGCACAACCCAACACTACCAGAAGGTCTTAAGGCTTCCTTGACATGGCTGAGCGATCTCCTATCTGATGAGGGAGCCGTACTATCTATTGAAGACAACACCATCACTTCGCTAAAAGTAAAAAATCAGGAACACATAAAACTTTTGGATCTTGCAGCAGGTCCTCGCGGCCTAAGGCTGACGGAATTTGCTATCGGGGTAAACGAATCCATCGAGACAAGCATCGACTACAAAGTAAACTCTCAGTTGAATGAAGGAATTCGTGGAATTCACTTAGCCATTGGGGATGGTTCTTCCGGTTATCACATAGATTTCCTGAGTCCTGCTGTTACTGTGAGCCCGACACACTAAAACCTCAACCAAACCAAAGTACTTGCCAAGCAAGTTAAATACTCAGCGTAATGTCCAATGTCAGCGCTAACAAAAAAGTTCAGAGTCCTCCCGAAATATCGCCATCGCGAGCAGGCTCGCTCCTACAGTTGATTTGCGTCGTACACAAATCCCGTGTTCGCTACCAAGCCCCTGTAGGAGCGAGCCTGCTCGCGATGAGGCCCGCACATTCAACATCAATGTCGACTGACACACTGCCATCGCGAGCAAGCTCGCTCCCACAGGGATCCCACTAAGCTCACCCAATCTGGCACCCACAATCAACCACCTGGCACGCACGCAAACATGCCGCGCCGCACCCCGCGCGTAGTATCGAGATCAGCCCCTTCCAGTGGGCGCAAGCAACGCTGAACCCCCTCCATTTCTCACTAAAACAATAAATCGGCCTTCGGGTCGCGGGAGACTTCTGTGCTCAAGAAAAGTGCGTTGGGCTGGCCAAAGATTGCCGGCCTTGGAATTGCGTTGGTGGTGGCCGGGCAGTTTTCCGGTTGGAACTTCGGATTGGCCGCCGGCGGCTGGCTGAACATGCTGATCGCCACCTTGTTGATGGCGCTGTTGTGCGGTGGCCTGGCGTTGTGCGTGGCGGAGCTATCCACCGCATTGCCCAGTGCCGGCGGCGTGTTTGTTTATGCGCAAACCGCGTTCGGGCCGTTCGTGGGTTACCTGGTGGGTGTGGCCTGTGCGCTGGCATTGACCATCGGCACCGGTGCCGCCGCGACCTTCATCTGCGCCTACACCGAGTCGATTTTCGGCATCGGCGGCTGGACGGTGAAGATCGCCCTGTTCGCGGTGATTATCGGCATCCACCTGCGCGGTGTCGGCGAGGCCATGGGCCTGACCTTCATTGCCGGCGTGATCGCTGTCGCGGCCCTGCTGACCTTCGGTGTGGCCATGGCGCCGCACGTGGAACTTACCAACCTGCTGGTGCTGCCGGCCAACGTCACCACCCCGGTGAGCCTTGCCGGCATCTTCGCCTGTGTGCCGTTCGCCATCTGGCTGTTCATCACCGTCGAGCAAACCGGTTCGGCGGCGGAAGAAGCGGACAACCCTGGCCGCACCATGCCCCGTGGCATTCTCGCGGCGATCGGCACCCTGCTGGTCACCGCCCTGGTGGTGCTGGTTTGCGCACCGGGCGCCGGTGGTGTCGAGCTGGTGGGTTCGGCAGGCGATCCGTTGTACGCGGCGATGTCCAGCAACAGTGCCTTCGGTGAAGGCTCGTGGCTGGCCAAGGTCATCGGCTGCGGCGGCGTGTTCGGTTTGATCGCCACCTTCTTCTCCCTGGTCTACGCCGCTTCCCGGCAACTGTTCGCCATGGCCCGCGATGGCCTGTTCCCGCAATGGCTGGGCAAGACCGGCAAGCGTGGCACGCCATTCCCTGCGCTGTTGCTGATCGGCGCCATCGGCCTGCCGTTGTCCGAGGTCGATCCGGCCACCGTGATGCTCGCGGTCGTGCTGCTGCTCAACGTTTGCTACCTGTTCATCTTCGGCGCCTACCTGCGCATCAAAACCAGCCAGCCGGACCTGCCGCGCCCGTTCAGCCTGATTGGCGGAAAGCTGGTCGCCTGGCTGGGCCTGGCGCTGACGCTGGTGGTGATCGCCGCCTGCTTCCAGCTCGATTTGAAGATGTTGCTCGCCCTCGCCGCGACCTTCGTCCTGTGCATTATCAACTTCCTGCTGCGCACTCGTCGCAGCCCAGTCATCGAGGTTCCAGACCATGCCTGACACTCTCCTGCAACGCCGCCACCGCGTCCTCGGCAGCGCCTCGCCACTGTTCTACGACAAGCCACTGCACCTGGTACGCGGCGAAGGCGTGTGGCTGTTCGACGTCGACGGTCGCCGCTACCTGGACGTCTACAACAACGTGCCTTGCGTGGGTCATTGCAACCCGCGTGTGGTCGAGGCGATGCATCGCCAGGCCACCACCCTGAACATCCACACCCGCTACCTGGACGAGCAAGTGGTGCGCTACGCCGAGCGCCTGACCGCCACGTTCGGCCAGCCGCTGGACACGGCGATGTTCACCTGCACCGGCACTGAAGCCAACGAACTGGCGCTGCGCCTGGCGCGCTTCGCCAGTGGCGGCACCGGGATCATCGTCAGCGATTACAACTACCACGGTAACTCGGCGTCCCTGGCCGAAGTCACCACCGCCCTGCCCTCGCCGGAACCCTTCGCCGCCCACGCCCGCGCCGTGCCGATTCCGTGCCTGTACCGCGCACCCGCCGGCACCACCGAAGCGCAACTGGCAAATGAGTACGCCGCCAACATCGCCGCCGCGATCGCTTCGATTCAGGCCCAGGGCATTCGCCCGGCGGCATTGTTGATCGACACCCTGTTCGCCAACGAAGGTTTGCCACGGGTACCAGCCAGCTTCGTCGCCAAGGCCGCCGAGCTGATCCGCGCGGCGGGTGGCCTGTTCATCGCCGACGAAGTGCAGTCCGGTTTCGGTCGCACCGGCGATCACCTGTGGGGCCACCAGGCCCACGGCGTGACGCCGGACATCGTCACCCTCGGCAAGCCCATGGGTAACGGCTACCCGCTGGCCGGCTTGATCACCCACAAGGCGCTGGTCGAGTCCTTTGGCCGCAACGCCATGTATTTCAACACCTTCGGTGGCTCGCCGGTGGCGGCTGCGGTGGGCATGGCGGTGCTGGACGAAATTGAAGAGCGGCAACTGCTGCAAAACGCGCAAGGCGTCGGCGCCTATGTGCAGCAGCGTTTGCAGGCGCTGGCCGACAAGCATTCGATCATCGGTGATGTGCGCGGCAAGGGACTGTTCTTCGCCATGGAACTGGTGCGCGATCACGCCAGCAAGGAGCCCGCCGGCCTGGAAGCGCGCAAGGTGGTCAACGACATGCGCGATAACGGCGTGCTGATCAGCAAGATCGGCGCCGGCGACAACATCCTCAAACTGCGCCCGCCGCTGGTGTTCGGCCGTGAACACGCCGACCTGTTCGTAGACACACTGGACCAGGCGCTGAGCGCCATCTGAGGATCTGTCATGACTGAATTCAATACCTTGAGCCATGACCAGCAGGTCGCTCATCTGCACGATCTGGCGCGCCATGCCCTGCAACACTGGGAAGGCGATTTCGCCGACATCGAACTGGTGAAATACCGCGAGAACGCGGTGTTCTCCGCCTGGCGTCACGACGGCCAGCGCGTGGCCCTGCGCATCCATCGCAACGGCTATCACTGCGAGGCGGCGCTGCGCTCCGAGCTGCAATGGATGGAGGCGCTGGAATGCGCCGGGATCACCGTGCCGCAGATTATCCGTGCGCAGGACCAGCGGCATTTGATCGAGGTGAGCCACGCACAGATTGGCGAGCGTCATGTCGACATGCTCGCCTGGCTGCCGGGTGCGACCGCAGGCACCTCCGAAGCCGGGGTACAGGCTGATACCGAGATCGATTTCCTGTTCCGCGAGGCCGGTGCGCTTGCCGCGCGCATTCACCTGCATTCAGCGGATTGGCAGCAGCCGGACGAGTTCGTCCGGCACGCCTGGGATGAGGAAGGCCTGATTGGCGCCAACCCGTTCTGGGGGCGTTTCTGGGAGTTGGAGCAATTGACCGATGAGCAGCGGGATCTGCTGCAGCAGGCCCGGCGCCAGGCGCGCAAGGACTTGCGTCAGTACGGACGGCACCTGGGCAACTTCGGCATGATCCACGCCGACCTGGTGCCGGAGAACCTGCTGATCGAAGGCCCGCGCCTGCGTTTGATCGACTTTGACGACGCCGGGTTTGGCTGGCACATGTTCGAACTGGCCACCGCCCTGTACTTCTGCCTGGATGACCCGCGTTATGAGCAGATCAAGGCGGAGCTGATCGAGGGTTACCACGCGGTCAAGCCACTGACCGAGGCGGATCGCCAGGCGCTGGCGCTGTTTCTGCTGCTGCGCGGGACCACCTACCTGGGCTGGATTCATACCCGCAAAGGCACCCAGACGGCGATCGAAATGGCGCCGATGCTGATTGAGCGGGCTTGTGGGTTGGCTCGGGAATATTTGCAGGTCTGATACACCGCTATCGCGAGCAGGCTCGCTCCTACAGGGGATCGCTGTCGGACACAAACCTGGTGTTCACAGCCGATCCACTGTGGGAGCGAGCCTGCTCGCGATGAGGCCGGCACATTCAGCATCTTTGTTGAAAGACATACCGCCATCGCGGGCAAGCCTTGCTCCCACAGGATCTTAGTCGGACACAGATTTTGTGTTCACTGAAGATCCACTGTAGGAGCGAGCCTGCTCGCGATGAGGCCGGCACATTCAACATCTGTATTGACTGGCACACCGCCATCGCGGGCAAGCCTTGCTCCTACAGTTCGAGGCGATCACGAAATGCGTGAACGACACAGACCTGTAGGAGCAAGGCTTGCCCGCGATTGAACGATAACGCGGTCTAATCACGCAGCGCTGGCATGTTCCAGGCGATGGAACAGGCGGTTGAAGTACACCAGGCTGTCACGCGGTTCGCGCACGCCGACCTTCGTAAGCTCAACGAACATCACCGAATGCGAGCCCACTTCCTTGCATTCGCTGATCCGCCCTTCCAGCTGCACCAGCGCATCGCGCAGCACCGGCACTTCGGCGGCGCCGTCGTCCCACAGGTCCCAGGCGAAGCGTTCGTCCATCGGCACCTTGGTCATGCCGGCGAAGTGCCGGGCCAGTTCTTCCTGCTCGCCGCACAGCACGTTCACGCACAGCCGGCCGTTGGTGCGGAACACATCGTGGGTGGCGCTGTTGCGGTTGACGCACACCAGCACGGTGGGTGGCGAATCGGTCACCGAGCACACCGCGCTGGCGGTGATGCCGCAACGGCCGCCGGGGCCGTTGGTGGTGATGATGTTCACTGCCGCCGGCAACTGCGCCATGGCGTTGCGAAAGTCGATTTGCTGCTGGCTCAGGTCGGCCATGTCTTTGCCCCTTCCTTCAGGAGGACCGTTCGTTTGCGGTCCGTAGGTGATGGAACAAGAGTAAGGCCGGGCACCAAGCCCAACCATTCTTGCGATCACCACACTGAGCTAGGCTTTCCGCTAGTCGACTAGGTGGTTTCTTTATCGCAAGGGCCGGTGACAGTGGGTATCCTGCTATCTGGCTCCAAAAAGATGAGCCGATGCGTGCCGCGCGTTCACGCGCGAAAACAATAATTAGAAATTTCGTGGCAGCCCCGATGGAAACCCGCAAACCGATTGTTTACATCGTTGACGACGACAAGGACCTGCGCACCTCGCTGGCGTGGCTGCTGGAGTCCGTCAGCGTCCAGGCCCAGTGCTTTGCCGGCGCCGAAGAGTTCCTCAGCCAGTACGACCCCCAGCAGCCCGCCTGCCTGGTGCTGGACGTGCGCATGCCGGAAACCAGCGGCTTCCAGTTGCAGGAAATCCTCAACCAGCGTGGCAGCAGCCTGCCGACGATCTTCGTCTCGGCCCATGGCGATATTCCGATGTCGGTCACGGCGATGAAGAACGGCGCCCTGGACTTCGTCGAGAAGCCCTACAACCCGCAGCAGATGATCGACCGCATCCAGGCCGCGCTGAAGGCCGCCGTGCACGCCCAGGCGGATCAGCAGCAGCGTCAGAACCTGCAAGGCAAGCTCGCCCTGCTCACCAGCCGTGAGCGCGAGGTGTTGATGCTGGTGATCGATGGCAAGGCCAGCAAGGTGATCGCCCGGGAGCTGAACATCAGCGTGAAGACCGTTGATGTGCACCGGACCAAGATCAAGGAAAAGATGGGCGTGAGCAGCATTGCGATGCTGGTGCGCGAGGTGCTGCATTTGCCGGGTGAGGAGCCGGTGCGGCATTGACATAGGGGGCTGGATCTTCAGGGATCTTGAGGCCCTCATCGCGGGCAAGCCTTGCTCCCACAGTTCTTGATGGTGTTCACAGATTTTGTGTACGAATCCGATCACTGTGGGAGCAAGGCTTGCCCGCGATGGGGCCAGTACATCCAACATCCATGCCCCCTGACACCCACCAAAAACTGTAGGAGCTGCCGAAGGCTGCGATCTTTTGATTTTGCTTTTAAAGAGCAAGATCAAAAGATCGCAGCCTTCGGCAGCTCCTACATTGGGCTTCGGGTGTCAGTTCTGGCTATAGCGCTTGCGATAGGCGCCTGGCGATACGCCGAAGCGTGACTTGAACGCCGAGGAAAAGTAGCTGGAATCGGAAAAGCCCCAGGCATAACACAGCGCCGAGAGCTTCTGTTCCACATCGCTGCGGCGCAGGTTTTCCGCGCAGAAATCCAGGCGACGGTGCTTGATGTATTGCGCCACCACCAGGCCGCGCTTGGAGAACATCCGGTACAGCCCGCGCACCGAAATTCCCACCTCACGGGCGATCAGCTCGGGGCACAGCGCTTCTTCGCTGATGTGTTCGTCGATGAAGGCAATGATCTTGCGGAACTGCCGTTCGTGGGCATCGCCGGCATTGTCGCGGGCACTGACGCCGGGCAACAGCAGGCTGGCCAGGGCGTCGAGCACCGCTTCGCTTTCCTGCATGTCCAGCCCTTCCTGATGGCGGGTTTCCAGGATCAGCTTGTTGGCCATGGCGGCCAGCGGGTTGTTGGCGCCGATGCGCGTGGCGCAGTTGACCGCCGTGAAATGCGAACCGCGCTCGACCACCTGGCGCGGCAGGATCAGCGACAACTGACGGGAATCGTGGTTATAGGTCATGTCGCTCGGACGGCTGGCGTCGATCAGGGCGATGTCGCCACACCCCAGTTGCGCACGGTTGTCGCCCTGCTCCAGCTGCGAACTGCCGCGCATCTGGAACACCGCGTAGTAGTGGCCGTCGCTGCTGATGCTGACGTCCTTGCTGGAGCGATACAGGTGCACGTGCGCCATGTCGACCACACTGAGTTTGATCGCGCCGCTGCGAAATTCCGCCAGCTCGCCATAAAAATCAGTGTCCAGTGCACGGGCATCGAAACGCCCGCAGGCCTGGTTGACCTGGCTCAGCCAGGTTTCGAACGCCTCATTGCGCACCGCCGATGCTGTAATCATGTCCGCAAAGCCTCACGTTTTTTTGTTGTTATTTTCCGACCGCTTCGTCGAGCGGTTCGTTAAAAATCTTTCATGTACCGGCCTCTCCTCCCTGGGGGCCGCCGGGCGCCCATTCAACAGGCTCCGGCGTCGGCTTTCCAGCCGTATAAGCGCTTAGATGTCCAATACCAGACGAGCGGAAAGTGCCCGGGAAACACAGGCGCAAATCTGCTTGTTGGACGCCTTTTCCTTGTTCGACAGGCAGTTGTCGCGATGCTCCGGCACCCCGTCCAACACCTCGACGATGCACGTGCCGCAGATGCCTTCGCGGCATTCGGTGTCGATGTCGCAACCATGGGCCTGCAACACATCCACCAGGCTGCTGTCGGCCGGTACGTGAAGCACCACGCCGGAGCTGGCCAGT
Source organism: Pseudomonas putida (assembly GCF_003228315.1). Classification (NCBI taxonomy): domain Bacteria; kingdom Pseudomonadati; phylum Pseudomonadota; class Gammaproteobacteria; order Pseudomonadales; family Pseudomonadaceae; genus Pseudomonas; species Pseudomonas putida. The sequence continues at coordinate 6,530,779 of NZ_CP029693.1, read as the reverse complement.
TCCACTTCGAAGCTGCCGGTCGGCGCGCTGTTGGCTGCCGGGTCAGCGGCGAAGTGTTCCAGGTGAATGGCATCCTCCGAACGGCTGCGCGCCGCGACTTCCACCACCTTGTTCATGAACGGCGCCGGGCCACAGGTGTAGACGTGGGCGTCGCTGCCGGCGCGGTCCAGGCACTCGCTCAGCGCGGCGTCCAGGTCGGCGGGTTCGACACCGTAGTGGAACTCCACGTGGTCGGCAAAATTCGTCGCCAGCAGTTCGGTGAACGCCGCGTACTCGGCCGAACGGGCAAAGTAGTGCAGGCGATACGGCTGGCCGCTTTCGGCCAGACGATAGGCCATGCTCAGCAGCGGCGTCACGCCGATGCCGGCGGCGAACAGCACGTGTTCGGTGGCCGATTCATCGAGGCGGAACAGGTTGCGCGGCGCGCCCATCTCCAGCTCCATGCCCTCTTGCACCTGCTCGTGCAGGGCCAGCGAGCCGCCGCGCGATTGCGCTTCCTTCTTCACCGCCACCAGATAGGCGCGGCGATCCTGTGGCGGGCTGCACAGGGAGTATTGGCGGGTTACACCGGTCGGGCCGGTCAAGTCGACGTGGGCACCCGGCTCATAGGTGTCGAGCGGCTGGCCGTCACTGCGCACGAGGCGAAAGGAGCGGATATCCAGCGCTTCGTCGACGATCCTTTCGATCTTCACCTTCATCATTGCATCACCTGAATTCTGTTGTTTCGGTTAAACGGTAAGTCTTGAGCGGGTTCCCTGTAGGAGCGAGCCTGCTCGCGATGAACCTGAGGTCACCACGGGGTGTCAGGTTTCCAGCGTCATCGTTGACGACCATCGCGAGCATGCTCGCTCCTACAAGGGGCATGTTCCTGCGATCAACGCATGTACAAGCCGCCATTGATGTCCAGGCACGCGCCGGTTACGGAGGTCGCGTTGTCGGCAATCAGCAGCAGGACGCTGTCGGCGATGAACGTCGGGTCGCCCAGGCTGCCGGCCGGGATCATCTTCAGAATCTGTTCCAGACGCTCCGGGGCCACGGTTTCGCGCACCACCGGCAAATCCAGCGGACCTGGCGAAATGCTGTTGACCGTCACGCCACGGGGCGCCAGTTCACGGGCGAAGACCTTGGTCAGGGTCGCCACGCCGCCCTTGGCCGCCGCGTAGTGCGCGCCGGTGGCGGTACCGCCGTTCTGCCCGGCCAGGGACGCGATGTTGACGATGCGGCCGAAGCCACGCTCGGCGAAATGCGCGCCGAACACCTGGCAAGCGACGAAGGTGCCGCGCAGGTTGATCGCCATCGACTCGTCGAACTCTTCCGGCGTGATGTCCATCAGCGCCGCGACTTTCGACACGCCGGCGTTGTTCACCAGAATGTCGGTGCCGCCCCAGCGCTCGGCGAGCAGGTCGCGAGCACGCTGGAAGTCGGCCTTGTTGCGTACATCCAGCTCGATGGCGACGGCGCTGGCGCCGCTGCCATCCAACTCGGCGGCCAACTGCTGAACGCCATCGAGGCGCACATCAGCCAGGCCGACGCGATAACCCGCCGCGTGCAGACGGCGGGCGATGCACTCGCCCAGTCCGCGCGAGGCACCTGTGACCAGGGCTACTCGACTCATGATGTTGCCCTCACAGCAGGAAGCCGAGCGCGCTCAGGCTGTCGGTGGAGTTGATCAGGCGCACGACCTTGCGCTCCAGCGATGGCACGCCGTCGGTGAAGCGAATGCGGTGGTTCAAGTCGGCCACGAACGGCGTGTGCACGCCGCGCTTGTAGGCGTACAGCAGCTGCGCCGAGTTGACTTCAACGATGTCGCCGGCCGCTTCCACCAGGCGGAAACGCGAGACGGTGCGGATGGTTTTCGCCGCGTCCACCGCCGATGGCGAGAAGCCGGCGCTCAGGCGCTCGATACGCAAGGCACGCATGCGTGCGTCGTCGTAGGCGTAGTTCAGCGTCGCCTCGAAGTCTTCGGTGTCCGGGTCGATCGGCACGATGTACTTGCCGCTTTCGCTCCACAGGGTCGCCCACTCGGCGTAGTTCTTGTGGTCCAGCAGTTCGGCTTCGCGCCAGATGAATTCGATGGCTTGGGCCAATGGGCCGGAGAAGCCGTTCAGGGTGTCTTGATTGCTCATTGGCTCATCATCCTTTTCCACATGTCGTAGGCACCGCGCATGCCGCCTTCGTCGGTGGCGTGGCTGACTTTGTCACCGTTCTCGGCGGTGATTTCTCGGTTCAGGCCGCGGTTGACCAGGATCGGCGCGTCGACGCCGGCATACGAGCCGCGCTGCACGCGGTCCCAGGCCTCGGCGTCATCGGGGCTGCCGAAACCGAACGGGCCCTGGAAGTGTTCGTGAATGCGCATGCGCTCGCGGTTGGCGATTTCCGGGCCGCCGTCCATGCCCAGGGCCACGTGACGGATTTCCGTCTCGGTGACCGACACCGGGCGCAGCACGCGGAAGAACGACATCGACATGGCCACGTTGGGGAACAGGTTCAGGTTGAACCCGGCGCCGTGCAGGGAACGCACGATGCGGCGAACCTGTGCAGGCTCCATGGTTTTCGACAGTTCTTCGGTGACGTGGGCAAAACGCTCTTGCAGTTGTTCGGTACCGTCGTCGTGATCCAGGTCGACGTGCTCCGGCACCATCACCATGACGCTGTGGCCGTTGCCCAGGGAGTGGGTCACGGCTTGCTCGTCGGTCATGAACGAAAGCATTTCCGAGGTTTCTTCATCCACCGACGACATGAACGACTTGTGCACGATCGGGAAGTGGTAACCGTCGGTGGTGTTTTCCAGCTGGATCTTCCAGTTGCCCTTGAAGCTGAACTTGTGTTCGCCCTGGGTCTTGATCGGGTAGCCGGCGCCCTGCTTCATGAACAGGTCCATCCAGTGTTTGGCGCCGCCGAGGAAGTCTTCCAGCGGTTCGATCTCGTCGTTGTAGCTGGCGAAGATCATGCCGGCATAGCTTTCCACGCGCAGGCTGGTCAGTGGCAGCTCGGATTTTTCCAGGATGCCTTCATAGCCGTCCGGGTATGGCAGCGCACGCAGCTTGCCGTCCAGGCCGTAGGACCAGCTGTGGTACGGGCAGGTGAAACCGGTGGCGTTGCCCTTGTGCTTCTCGCACACGGTGGCGCCACGGTGGCGGCAACGGTTTTCCAGCACGTTGATGTTGTTCTTCTTGTCGCGCACGACGATCACCGGGCGACGACCGATCATCGCGGTCTTGAAGTCGCCGCTGTTGCGCACTTCGCTCTCGTGGGCAACCCACACCCAGGTGCGGTAGAAAATCTTGTCCAGCTCGGCTTCGAACAGCGCCGGGTCGTTGTACAGCGAGACATCGACGCGGTCGTGCTGGACCAGGTCTTCGGGGCTTTTCGACGTTGCGATCAGCCGGTATTCATGAGTGCTCATGCGGTTCTCCTCATGGCTTATTTTTATGATTCGTTTAAAGCCAGGCTTAGCCGGCCATGCTCTGTTGCAGCTGCGCACCGAAGGCGCAGACCAGTTCGTCCTGTCCCTTGCGACCGACGATTTGCAGGCCGACTTTCAGCCCGCCGCAATCGAGTTCCACCGGCACCGTCAGCGCCGGATGGCCGCTGAGGTTGAATGGCCGCACCAGCGGGGTCATGCCGGCCACGGCCTTGCTGCCGGCGCGGGCTTCGCTGAGGGTCGGCGGCAGGCTCGGCAGCGTTGGCAGCAGCAACACCGCGAAGTCTTCCAGCGCGGCGTCCACCTGTTGGGTGAAGCGGCTGCGTACCGCTTCCGCCGCCGCGAGCTCTTCACGAGTCGTACGGCTGGCCGCCAGCAGACGGGTTTCCACGTCGGCGCCAATCAGGCCTTGGCCGGTCAGGTGACCGAACGCGGCCCAGTTTTCAAAATTGATCACGGTCAGGCCGGCGGTGAAGGCGGCCTCGAACTCGCTCAAGTGCAGGTGGCTGCGACGCCAGCCGGCGCGGTCGGCGGCAGCCCCGAGGCTGGCTTGCAGATGCGCATCGCAAGCCACGTCGAGAAAGCCGACCTTGGCACCGTCAGCAGGCAGGCCCTGGACGTTGAAGCCCGGGCAGATCACCTGCATGGCCGCGATCAGATCGTCCATGCTCTTGGCGAATGGGCCGACGCAATCGAGGCTGGACTCCAGTGGATGGGCGCCAACGCGGCTGACCCGGCCATAGGTTGGCTTGAGCCCGGCGATGCCGCAGCACGCCGCCGGCACCCGCACCGAACCACCGGTGTCGGTGCCGATGGCGATGTCCGCCAGGCCCGCAGCCACCGCCGACGCCGAACCACTGGAGGAACCGCCCGGCACCCGGTCAGGGGCTTGCGGGTTGATCGGCGTGCCGGTCCAGTCGTTGATGCCGGTGACGCCAAAAGCCAGTTCATGCAGGTTGGTCTTGCCGACGATCTGCCAGCCGGCGTCGAGAATGGCGTCCACCACCTCGGCGTTTTTCGTCGCTGCCGGGGCATCGGCGAACGCGCGGCTGCCGGAACGGGTCGGGTAGCCGGCGATGTCGATGGAGTCCTTGATGGCCACGCGTTTGCCGTTGCCGCCCAGGAGGAATTCGCTGATGAAGGTGCTCATGCGCCCAGCCCCTTTTTGCACAAGTCAGTGTTGAACAAGCGTTGCGTGCGGAAATGCGCGATCAGCCAGGTGCCGTCGACGCAGCGGAAATCGATGTTCAGGCGCGTGCCGAACAACTCGCTGCGCTGATCCGCGTAGGTGGAAATCTGCTGCATGATCCACTGCCCCTGCGCCGCATTGCCGTCGACCACGATCGACTCGCTGGTGAGGTAATGCAGGTTCAGGCTGAAGTGATCCGAGGGCGGCAGGTAGCCGCCGACAAACGCCGCCACGGCCTCGCGTCCACGGTGCTGACCGAAGGTTTGTGCGGTCTGGGTGCCGAGGCCTTCCCAGATCGCATCTTCGGTGAACAACTGCGCCAACTGGCTGACATGCACTGCCGCCCTTGGCACATCGCAGAGGTCCATGTAGCGCGCCATCAAACGACGCACAGCGCTTTCCCCTTCGAGCGTCGCCAGACGCTGGAGCAAGGCCTCGTTCATGGCTTACACCTTGGCCGCGTCTGGAATGGTCAGCGGACGACCGATGCGCGCTTCGACCTTGGCGTAGCGCCACAGGCTGTACTCGTTCACCGGCGTGGTGCGGAACAGGTTGCAGGCGTCGATCACCGTCTGGTGGCAGTCGACGTCGGCCATGATGTACACGGTCCATGGCGAGGTGGTGGACGGGCCGACCATCAGACGGTCGTCATCCATCGCGCCGAGCACGGTGATGCCAGGCATCGCGCCGAGGTCGGCCATCATTTTGCTGAAGCCTTTCCACACGGCCAGGCCTTCGCCGGTAGGCAGGTCGAAAAAGTTCTGGGTGATGCCGATGCAGAAGACGACGCGCAGTGGTTCTTGAGTGGCTTGCGACATGAAATGGATACCTTGAAAAAGTGAGAAGAAATCAGATGTAGCCAGGGAACGGCTGCACACCGAGGAACACCGAGCCGGCGCCGTCGTACAGCCCTTCGCTGAGGAAGGCGTGCTGGGTCACCACCATCGAGTCGCGCAGGTAGCGCTGCAGCGGATGGCGCAGGTAAATCGCGGTGGTCCCGGCCAGGCTGTAGGCGCTCTGCACCACGGCGGCGCCGGCCTGGGACACGTGGATCGCGGACAGGCGCAGCTGGCTGGTCTGCTCCGGGGTGACCGGGTTGCCGGCCAGGATCGAGTCCCACACCTGTTCGGTGGTGGTGTAGAAGAAGGCACGGGCAGCCGCGAGCTTGGCTTCGGCCTTGGCGATTTCGATGCGTACATAGGCGCGGTCGGAGAGCTTCGGCGCGCCGGTGATGCCACCGCCGTTGGCCATGCGGCTGACTTCGTCGATGGCGGCGCGGGCCAGGCCCAGGTTGACCACCGCCAGCACTTGCGCGGCGTAGGCAATCGATGGGTAGCGGAACAGCGGTTCGTCGATGGTCGCGGCGCCGCCACGGATGAAGGTCCAGCGCTCATCGATGCGCTTGTTGGTCACGCGCAGGTCGTGGCTACCGGTGCCCTTGAGGCCGACCACGTCCCAGTTCTCGACGATTTCCACCTGATCGGGGCGGAACACGGCGGTGCGAGGCTTGCCGCCTGCGGCACCGATGCCGACGCCGAGCAGGTCGGCGCCTTTACAGCCGCTGGCGAATTTCCAGGTGCCGTTGACCTGCCAGCCACCGTCGACCGCTTCGGCCGGTTGCAGCGGGAACAGGCCACCGGCGAACACCAGGTCGGGGCTATCGGCGTAAAGTTCGGCCAGGGTTTCCTTGGGCAAGGCGGCCAGATAGACGCCGGCGCTGCCGAAGCTCGCGACCCAGCCAGCCGAGCCGTCGGCTTCGGAGATGCGCTCGATCATGTGCAGGAACTTGGCCGGCGCCAAGGCATCGCCGCCGAAGCATTTCGGCGTGGCGGCGCGGTAGATGCCCACCTGCTTGAAGCGCTCGATCATGTCCCGTGGCACATGGGAGACGCTGTCGAACTCTTCGCGACGCTGACGCACTTCATCCAGTACTCGCTGGAATGCCGGGCTGTCGACGACAGGCTCGTCAACGCCGACCGGGGCGTCTTGTTGCGCAACCGCTGAACGCAGCATGGGCTTTCTCCGTTTTGCTTATTGTTAGGTGGGGTGACACCGCGTTGCTGCTTCTGTCTGTGGGAGCAAGGCTTGCCCGCGATGGCGATATCAAGGACGCCATCGCGAGCAAGCTTTGCTCCCACAAGGGATCAGCGGTGTGTCTACCCTTGCATTGGGAGCCAGTGTAAAAACCGCACCGGAGCACAACTATTGGTGCGTGCAGCCCCCCGCCTAAAGAAATCCCCTAGACCGCCACCCGTTACCTCTGAGCGCGTCACCGCGCGCGAGTCGGTATAAAAAGCCATACTGCCGGTACCACCGGTCCCCACCCCCTGCCGCCAAGGGCTGCGCGATGTACTTGCCTGAACAGAACGACTTTTTCACGCTGATCGAAGCCATGCCGCTGTGCATCATTCTTCACGATGCCCACAGCAAGGAGATTCTCTGGGCCAACGCCGCAGCCCTGTCGGCGCTGGGTTTTACCCTCGAAGAATTGACCCCGCTCAAGGCCCCGGACATGACCCGCGATGCGCCCAAGTACCGGCGTTCAGTGGGCTTGCGCTGGCTGGAGGGCGCCGCGCGCGAGGGCCAGCGCGCCATCGAGTGGTGCTATCGCTCCAAGCAAGGGGTGGAGATTCTGTCCGAGGCGGTGGCGACGCTGGTGCACCTGCAAGGTCGCGATGTGTTGATGGTGCAATTCCGCGACATCTCCAAAGAGGACAAGGTCAAGCGCGACCTCAAGCGCTTCGAAAGCCGGCTCAAGGCGTTCATGCAGGATTTGGCAGAAGGCGTGGCGGTACTGGGGCCGCAGGGTGAAATTCGCTTTATCAGCGACTCCGGCGCCCACCTGCTCAACAGCGATGTGAACAAGCTGATCGGCAAGAATTTTCTCGGCTGGTGCGACGAGGCTTCACACCAGCGCCTGCTTGCGCAACTGTCCGCCGAGACGCCCGAGCACTTGCCGTTCAGCGTGCACTACAAGGTGCAGCGGCGTGACGGCGAGTGGCGCTGGCACGACGCGACCTGCCGTTTTATCGAAATCGAGGACGATCTGGTGGGGCATCTGCTGCTGTTCCGCGATGTCACCGAACAGGTAGAGGCCGAAGAGGCGCGGCGGGTCAGTGAACAGAAACTCGAATACCTGGCGCGCTACAACGCCATGGGCGAAATGGCCGTGGCGATTGCCCACGAGTTGAGTCAGCCGCTGGCCGCCACGCGCAATTTCATCGAAGGCACGCTGATTCGCCTGGGTAACGCGGGCGGTAGCGACGAGGGTGTCGTCTGGGGCCTGCAGAGCGCGGTGCGGCAGATCGAGCATGCCTCGGTGATCATCAAGAGCGTGCGCGACTACGTGGTCAAGCTGGAGCAGAGCGAAGAGCTGATCGACCTCAACGAGCTGCTGCGCGAGACCCGTTACTTCATCAGCCTGCGGGCCGATCCGAGCCTGGTGAAGGTGGAAGTCATCACCGCCCCCGCGCCGCTAATGGTCAGTTGCGAGAAGGTGCTGATCGGTCAGGTGATCCTCAACCTGGCCTTCAACGCCATCGAAGAAATGGCCGACCTGCCCATGGAACGCCGCGTGCTGCGCATCCAGGCCAGTGCTGACGATGGCGTGGCGCTGGTGCGCATCGAAGACCGTGGACGCGGGATTCAGGCGCAGGCCCAGGAAAAGCTGTTCGACGGGTTCTTCTCTTCCAAGGTCAGCGGCAACGGCATTGGCCTGGCATTGTGCAAAAACATCATCGGCCGCCATCGCGGGGATATCTGGGCGCAGAACCTGGAGCCGAGCGGCGCTGTGTTCACCTTCTCCCTTCCCCTCGCCAATCCCGCCTGATATGCGTAGTTACCGTAGCGGCAACATCAATGTGATAGGGGTGATTCCCGGACACGGTATGAACCCTGCGTACTTGCTGTAGAAGTTCGAAAGACGCTCGTTCAGCGGATGAACGATGAGTGCGCTGGACCCGATGGACTCCGATGCGGAAATGACTCGTTCAATGGCGTCTTGTAGCAAGTCGATTGCATAGCCCTGCCCCTGAGCCTCTAGCGTTACTCCCATGCGCCCCAACAGGGTGACCGGATGGACATTTGGCGAGTTGCGCTGATGGCTTTTCGGAACAACGCTGGCACGCGCCACAGACCCGCTCGACAAGGTGTAGTATGCCGCCACGATCTGCGTGCCCTTGCGACAACAAACGTAAACCACCGCCTGTTTGGCGGTTTGCGCCTTGCGTGCCTGCCTTAGAAGGTATTGATTGATAGAGGGCTCGCCCGAGTCGAACCCATCGAAGATGTGTTGGTCGTTGAGTTTTTCCGGAGCACTCAACTCCATCGTTTTGGGCGTTCGAGAAGTTGGTGAAGACATTCGTTACCTCGGATCGGGTTCGCTTCTATGGCCTGTTCAAATGTGTCAAAGGCATCGTCGTCGAGAAGAAACAAACGCTTATCCAGAATGACTTCTTCTGCTTTCTGACAAGCTGCTTCCAGAATGAAACTCGTTCGATCTCGACCAGACATGGCAGCTGCCAGATCAATCAGGTTGCGTTTCCTTTCGTCCGTTCTCATGTTGATTGGAACGGGTTTGGCCTTTTCAAGACGCTCTGTTGTGGCGGACATGATTCTTTCCCTTCTGAGGGTCGGTAGGTTTTTAGCATGGACCTGCTATCGCGTTAGCACATCGAACATGCATTTAGTTTTCGTTTTATGACTCCCTTGGATATGCGAGGGGAGTCTTGGGTCCTGACGCAAACATGGATTTCCCGGTGATATTGGGATCGACTCTACGGCTATCGTGTAGCTAATGTCTACACGCTGTGTATCTTTCAGATATACGGCAACTCTCCTTTTGCATCTCCGCCTCCTCCCACTCCTGCCTTCACCCCCCGCGACCTAACAGCTTGCGCAGTCAGCCTCATGACACTGGCACAGATACACAAACACTTGGCAGGCAGCGCAATTCCCCCGATTGCCGGGCGAGGCACTATTCAATCGTCAAAATCTGCCCACTCACCCGCGATCCGCGTTACCAACAATTCAGGAAGTTCCCCTTATGCGAACAAACAGGATCTCCGTACAGTCAGCGCTAGGCCTGAGCCTGCTTGTACTCGGTTTGAACAGTGCCCGTGCGGATCTGCCCGCCGACACCATCGGTCAGACCACCTTGGCATTCCCGCCCGAAGCGCACCGCGCGTTCGTCGTGGATGTCGAGTTCGACAGCTTCGTCGCCGGCCGTGTCACCGTGGTCGACCCTGACCAGAAACGCGTGCTGGGCATGGTGCCGACCGGCTTTGCCGCGCCTTCGGCCCTGAGCCATGACAAAAAGACCATCTACGCCGCCGACATCTGGTACTCCCGCGGTACCCGTGGCACCCGTACCGATGTGCTGACCGCCTGGGATTCCTCGACCCTGTCGCCGGCCTGGGAAGTATTGATCCCGAACAAGCGCGCCGAGTCGCTGACCCAGCGCTACGGCCTGAAGACCAGCGGCGATGACCGTTTCGTCTACGTCTACAACTTCACCCCGTCCACTTCGGTGACCGTGGTCGACACCCAGAGCAAAGCCGTTTCCTCGGAAATCGCGATTCCTGGCTGCGTGCTGAACTACCCGATCGGCAAGCGCAAGTTCGCCTCGCTGTGCGGTGACGGCAGCCTGCAAGTGGTCACGATCAACGACGAAGGCAAGGAAACCGCGCGCAACCGCACGCCGTTCTTCGACCCGAACGCCGAGAAACTGGTAGAGCGCGCGGTCAACGTCGGCGACACCTACTACTTCACCACCACCACCGGCACCGTACGCGCCGTGGACTTCAGCGCCGATACGCCGAAGATCCTGCCGAGCTGGTCGCTGGTGACCGACGAAGAGAAGAAAGCCGGTTGGGCGCCAGGTGGCTGGCAGTTGATGGCCGTTGCGCCGAAGCTGAACCGCCTGTACGTGCTGATGCACGACGCTCACGAAGCCATGAAGTGGGAAGACCCGAGCACCTTCATCTGGGCCTACGACCTGAAGACCGGCAAGAAAGTCGCCACCCTGGAAGCCCCGGCTCCGATCTGGAGCATGCAGGCTACCGGTGACGACAAACCGTTGCTGCTGGGTGCCGACGTCGAAGGCGGCTTGCAGATCTTCGATCTCAAGACCAACCAGCACACTGGCGCCATGGCCAAGGTCGCAAAAACCGCGACTCAAGTCATGAGCTACTAACCGAGATTCGGCCATGCACTCAGATCCGATCTTCATCATTGCCAGCGCCATCGCCATCGCGGTGCTGCTGGCCAGCGCCGCGACCCACAAGGTGCGGGCGCCGGCGCGCTTTCGCAAACAGCTTGGCGACTATCAGTTGCTGCCCCAAGGGTTGGTGCGTCCGGTCGCCCGGCTGATTCCGCTGCTGGAACTGGCTATCGCCTTCGCCCTCCTGGTGCCGGTCAGCCGGCACTGGGCAGCGTTGAGCGCGGCCGGCCTGTTGGCGCTGTATGGCGCCGCCATCGGCATCAACCTGTGGCGCGGTCGTCGCGACATCGATTGCGGTTGTGCAGGCCCTGACCAGGCGCAACCGCTGCGTCCGGTCCTGCTGCTGCGCAACAGCACGCTGGTGGCAGTGGCGCTGGTGGCCAGCCTGGCACCGCTCGCCCGCGACATGACCGTGTTCGATGCCTTCGTGACCCTGGCTTCCGCCGCCGTCGCGCTGCTCATCTACGCCGCGGCCGATGGCCTGGCGGCGAACTCCCCTCTTCTGCTCAAATTGATTGGTAGGTAATCAAAATGGAAGGCTTGATAGTTTCCAATGTTCTGCTCTGGGTACTGCTGGTGGCCGTGGCGTTCGTCGTCATGGGCCTGGTGCGCCAGATTGGTGTTCTGCACGGTCGCCTGGCTCCGGCCGGCGCACTGATGATGGACAAGGGCGTGGCCGTCAACGAAGCCGCACCGCAAGTGACCGCTGCCGACCGTCATGGTCGCCCGGTGAACTTCGGCTATGCCGGTGAAAAATCGCAACTGCTGTTCTTCCTCTCGCCGACCTGCCCGATCTGCAAATCGCTGCTGCCAGCGATCAAATCCATCGCCAAGGAACAAGCCGGCAACCTGGACGTGGTGTTCGTCAGCGATGGCGACATGGATGCCCAGCAAGCGCTGATCCGCGAGCACAAACTGGAAGACGCCACCTACGTGGTCGGTCCGGAAGTGGGCATGACCTACCAGATCGGCAAGCTGCCTTACGCCGCCCTGATCGACAAGACCGGCACCCTGCGCGCCAAGGGCCTGGTGAACTCCCGCGAGCACCTGGACAGCCTGTTCGAAGTCGAGCACTTGAAGCACGCCACTCTGCAGCAGTACCTCAATGCTCAGCCTCAAGAGCACAACCCTCACAATCATGACCACAGCCACGGCCATAGCCACTGATAAGGCAGGGAGACCTTCATGAAACTGCTGGATCTGTTGTTCGAGCGCTCCTCGCGCCGTGTTGCCGACACCACTTCGCGCCGCAAACTGCTGGCACGCATGGGCTCGCTGATCGTTGCCGGTGCCGCCCTGCCCGTGCTGCTGCCGCTGGACCGTACCAGCAAGGCGCTGGCCGCCTCTGATCCGAAAGCCGGCGACCCCGGTGATCCGAACAGCTGCGACTACTGGCGCTACTGCTCCATCGACGGCTTTCTGTGCAGCTGCTGCGGTGGTTCGGTGACCTCTTGCCCACCGGGCACCGAGGCCTCGCAAGTGACCTGGATCGGCACCTGCCGCAACCCGGCCGACGGCAAGGACTACATCATTTCGTACAACGACTGCTGCGGTAAGCAGAGCTGCGCCCAGTGCGCCTGCACCCGTAACGACAGTGAAGAACCGGCCTACCGCCCGTTCAACAACAACGACGTGAACTGGTGCCTGGCTGCCAAGTCGCACATCTACCACTGCACCGTATCGATCATTCGCGGCGTAGCGGTTTAAAGCGTTTCACCGCCGGTTGCTTAGGTAACCGGCGCTTTTTCTTGTGTAGGAGCGAGCCCTGCTCGCGATGGACGTTAACGATAACGCTGGCAGCCTGGCACCCCGTGGTGTCCTGTCGTCCATCGCGAGCAGGGCTCGCTCCTACAGGTTTTAGGTCACAACAATAAGAGGGGTTGTCATGCGTCATTTGCTAATCCTCGGCCTGGCCTGCCTGATGATCACCCCGCAGGTATATGCCCGAGCCATCCCCAATCCAAACCAGCACCACGCACCGGGCAACGAATCGCCGCAAACACCGATCTCCCAGGCCAATTACAGCGTGGGGGTGAATTACCAGCTGCAATGCGCCGGTTGCCATCTGGGTGACGGCACAGGTTCCGCCGCCAACGACACACCGCGGATGAAGGATTTTGTCGGCAACTTCCTCAAAGTCCCCGGTGGCCGCGAATTCCTCGTGCGCGTACCGGGCATGTCGCAGTCGGCGCTGAATAACGCGCAACTGGCGGACCTGCTCAATTGGCTGATGCGCGAAGACGGCATGGCCGGCAAGAGCATGCCTGAACACTACCAGCCGTACACCGCCGAGGAAGTCACCGAGCTGCGCGCCAAGACCATGCTCAACCTGCCGGGCACTCGCGGCGAGCTGATCAAGGCCATGCGTGCCCAGGGCATCGCCATCGAAGACGGGATGAATTACTGATCGTTGCCGATCATCGCCTGCCTGAGTGAGCGATAGGCATCCACCAGTTGAGCCTGGCTGAATGCCAGGTTTCGCCCGCTCGGGTTGGGCAACACCCACACGGCGGCATTGCCGAATGTCTTCGGTTGAAGCCCCCACGCCACCTCCCGCTGCCCCGACAGCGCCGAATACGCCGCCTTGCCGAGAAACGCCACACAGCGCGGCGCATAACCGGCGATCTTCCTTTCAAAGTCCGCTGCGGCGGCGATGAATTCCTCTTTCGACAATTGATCGGCCCGCGCCGTCGGTCGCTCGACCACGGCGGTCAGGCCGCATTGGTATTGAAGGATCGATCGATCGTTCTCCGGTCGCACTTGCTCGGGCGTAAACCCGGCCAGGTGCAAGGTGCGCCAGAAGCGATTGCCGCGCCCGGCGAAATGATGCCCTTGCGTGGCGGCGAGCAGGCCGGGGTTGATACCGCAGAACACCACCGCCAGTCCCTGGGCGAGGATGTCTTCCAGTCCTTCATTCACCTCCTCACCCGCCACAGATCACGTTGACCGCATTGCGCGCCAGTTCACTCAACTCCTCCCGGGGTTTGCCAGCCCGTGCCCGGATCGAAATGCTGTGCAGCAACGATGAGGCGAGCACCGCCAGTGCACCGACGTCGACATCGTCTTTCAATTCGCCTGATTCCACGGCCTTGCGCAGGCGCGCTTCCATATCGGCGTCCAGCCGGCTGAGGCGATCGGACAGGACCTCGCGAATTTCCGCGTCCTCGACCGCCTCGGTGGCCGCCGTGCCGATGGCGAAGCAGCCTCGGGCCTGGCCTTCGCCGGAGTAGTAAATCGACAGCTGCCCTTCATAGAAGCGGGTCAGCGCCTCGCGCAGGGTCAGGTCGTCGGCGGCCAGCGCGGCCTGCATGTTGGCGGCGGCGAAATCCCAGTACTGCTCGAGCGCCTTGATGTACAGCGCGTGCTTGTCGCCGAACGCGGCATAGAGGCTGGGCCGGTTCATGCCGGCCGCCTGGGCGATGCTGTCCAGGGAAGCGCCGGAATAGCCGGTGTTCCAGAACACGCCGAGCGCTTGCTGCAGAGCTGTCTCGGGGTCGTAGGCGCGGGGCCGGCCGCGACCTTTGCCTTCTGTCACTTTATTTTGTGCCATGTCGTACAAAATCCTTGCGAGAGGGTGGGTACGGAGATATTCTTACATCATCGCACAAAATTAAGGAACCAGAAGTTCCTGAATTTCACGTTTGTTGAAGCACAGCTCAAAACGGCTATGGCGGCGACGAAACGAGTGCGGCGGAGCAACCCTCCCCACCGCGCACGGGTTTGCTTTCTCACAGCAATTATTCGTTTTGAGGTGTATTCGATCATGACCCAGCAAATCGACATCCCCGCTTCGCAGACCTTCGAGCACCCTGAGCGAATCAAGAAGCCGCTCAAGGAAAAACTGCGCCCATGGCTGATGTTCGGCGTGCCTGCCCTGGCAGCCGTCATCGGCTACACCAAGTACGTGGCCGGCGAGCCCTTTGTCAGCACCGACAACGCCTACGCCCGGGTGGCCAAGGCGTCGATCAACGCGCGGATTTCCGGACAAGTGGTGGAAATCGCGGTCGAGGACAACCAGTCGGTGCACAAGGGTCAGGTGCTGTTCCGCATCGACCCCAAGCCCCTGCAAATCGCCATCGACCGGGCCCAGGCCCAGCTCAATGTCGCGCGGTTGCGCATCGACGGGCTCAAGGCCAGCTATCGCCAGCAGCAGGCTGAATTGCAATCGGCCAAAGAGTCCGCCGACTTCGATCAAAAGGAATTCGCCCGCAAGAAAGCCCTGGTCGCCACCGAGTTCGTGTCCCGGGCCATCTACGAGCGCGCGGAAACCGATCTGAAGATTTCCCGACAGCACATCAATTCGATCGAACAACAGATCGCCAGCACCGTGGTCGCCCTGAACGGCAATCCGAACATCGACGTCGACACTCACCCGACGGTGCGCGAGGCCAAGGCACAGCTCGACGAAGCACAGCTGTACCTGTCGTACGCCACGGTTTATGCGCCGGCCGACGGCATCGTCGCCAAGGTCGATGACCTGCAGGTGGGCAACTACCTCAATAACGGCGCGGCCGCCTTTGCGCTGATCTCCGATCACGAGATCTGGGTCGAAGCCAACTTCCGCGAAACCCAGGTCACGCACATGCGCCCCGGGCAGGAAGCGACCATCAGCATCGACACCTACCCCGATCGCGTGTTCAAGGCCCACGTCACCAGCATGAGCCCGGGCGCCGGTTCCGACTTCTCGCTGTTGCCGCCGGAAAACGCCACCGGCAACTGGGTCAAGGTGGTGCAGCGGGTTCCGGTACGCCTGGAACTGGATGACGTGGACCCTGCCCTGCCCCTGTTCTCGGGCACCAGCGCCACGGTGAAAGTCGATACCGGCCACCGCTCGCCGTGGTGGAGCCCGCTCAAATCGCTGTTGACCGCAGGTAACTAGTGATGAACGCCAAAACCGGGACTTCAGGCACAGGTGCCGCAGGCTCGCTCAGGTTCGCCGTGCTGTTGGCGACCTGGATGCAGTCGGCGAACCTGCCGCTGCCGAACGCCGTGCTCCGGCTGATTCAGGGCTCGCTGTCGATGACCGACGACCAGGCTGGCTGGATCTTCACCGCCTATCTGGCGGCCAGCGCGATCACCCTGCCGATTGCCCAGTGGCTCGCCGGTCGCTTCGGTTTGAAGCGGGTTTATCAGGCCGCGCTGGTCCTCTTCATGGTGGGTCTGCTGCTGGCTACGGTGTCGACGACCCCGCTGGAGTTCATCGGTGCCCGGATCATCCAGGGCCTGGCCGCCGGTGTGCTAGGGCCACTGTCGATGGGGATTGCCCTGGAGACGCTGGCACCGGAGAAGCGCATGAAATATGGCGCAACCCTGACCGCAGTGGTGCTGCTGGGCATCGCCACCGGACCGGCCCTCGGCGGCTGGATTGCCGAGCATTTCGACTGGCGGCCGATCTTCTATATCAGTCTGCCGTTGTCGGCCTGGATCTTCATGGTGATCACGCTGCTGCTGGCCGAGAAGAAAGCCGACAAGGCGCCGCCTTACGACTTCTTCGGCTTCGGCACGTTCACCCTGGCGATGATCAGCCTGCAAATGCTGCTCGACCGTGGTGAACGCATGGATTGGTTCGACTCGCCGGAAATCTGGATCGAGACCATTGCCTGCGCGCTGGGGTCGTACTGGTTCTTCGTGCACGTGCTGACCCGCAAGGTGCACTTCTTCAATAAGAGCCTGCTGCGCGACCGCAACTTCGTGCTGTCGACGCTGATCTTTTTCGCCATCGGTTTCGTGCTGCTGTCGACCATGGCCCTGACCTCGCCGATGCTCGATGAAATCCTCGGCTACCCGCCTGACACCACGGGCGCTCTGACCCTGCCGCGCGGTGCGGGCATGGTCGGCGCGTTCCTGCTGACGGTGCGTCTGCCGGAGCGTTTCGACCGTCGGTTGTTCGTGGCCATCGGCGTAGCGCTGGTGATCTACGCCAACTGGCTGATGCTCGGTTACTCGCCGCTGATGGACTGGCCACCAGTCGCGATTGCCGGCGCCCTGCAAGGGATCGGCATCGGCATGTCGATGGCGTCGCTGGCCAAGGTGGCGTTCAGCACGCTGCCGCCGCCGATGCGCCCGGAAGCCACCGGTCTCTACAACCTGCTGCGTGCGTATGCCAGCACCTTCGGCGTGGCGATTGTGCAGATCTACTTCTTCAACAACACCCAGGCGATGCACCAGGCGCTGGGCGCCAATATCACGCCCTATCACGGCGTGGGCCATGGCGCGTCGCTGGGGTTGCCGTCGCTGGAAGGGCTGAACCACTTGATTACCCACCAGGCCGCGTTCATCGCCGTGATCGACCAGTTCAAGATTTTGCTGGTGGTGATGCTCGTGGTGAGCCCGCTGGTGGTCTTCCTTCGCAAACCCGTTCCGACCAACTAGCTCGTGGAGTGTGCAAAATGAAATCCAGTCATTCGTTCCAGACGCCATTCCCGGCCAAGCTCAGTGCCCTGTCGGTGTTTGTGTTTCTCGCCGCCTGCACCGTCGGCCCCGACTTCAAGGCCCCGGCCGACAGTACCTCGCAGCACTACGACCAGCAGGCCGAGCAAAGCCTCGGCGGCAACGGCGAGCAGCACATTCAGTACGGCAAGAACATCAGCGGCCAATGGTGGTCGGCTTTGCGTTCGCCCAAGCTCGATCAGGTGATGCGCCGGGCCATCGACGGCAACCTTGAGCTGGTTGCGGCCGACGCCACCATCCGCCAGGCCGCCTCTTCCGTGGCCGCCGCGGAAGGTGCGCTGTATCCGCAGGTCGACTTCGCCGCCACGGCCGGTCGCCAGCGGGTGCACAACGCCAAGGAGCCGTCGATATCGAACTTCTACGCCATCGGGCCTCGGGTCGGATTCGATCTGGATGTGTTCGGCGGCAACAAGCGCCAGGTCGAAGAACAGCAGGCATTTACCGATCTGCAAAAACGTCGCTACGACGCGGCGTACCTGACCCTGACCGCCGATGTGGCCAGCCAGGCGTTGCTGGTGGCCTCGGCCAACGAGCAAATCAAGGCCGTGGAAAAACTGCTGGCCAACGACGCGAAAAACCTCGAACTGGTACGCGCCGCGCATATCAACGGCACCACCACGCAGATCGATGTATCGCTGGCCGAAACCCGGCTGGCCCAGGACCGCACGCTGTTGCCGCCACTGGCCCAGCAGCGCGATGCCGCCACCCACGCGCTGTCGATCCTGACCGGCAAGGGGCCCGCCGACTGGATCGCACCACAGTTCAACTTGAGCGAGTTCACCTTGCCGAACTCGGTACCGGTCAGCCTGCCCTCGGAGATGGCCCGCAACCGGCCGGACATCCAGCAAGCCGAGGCCGAGCTGCATATCGCCAGCGCCGCCGTGGGCGTGGCCACCGCCAATCTGTACCCGAAGGTGTCGCTGTCGGCCAACCTGCTCCAGGCCGCTTCCGGCAATGGCGGTGCGGCGCTCTGGGGATTCGCCGCCGGCATCACCGGGCCAATCTTCAACGGCGGCACACTCAAGGCTGAACGCCAGGCCGCGGTCGAGGGCTACAACGCGACCCTCGCCGACTACCAGCAGACGGTGATCAGCTCGTTCGGCCAGGTCGCCGACACGTTGCAGGCGATCAACCATGACGCCGAGGAATTCCGCGCCCAGGACGACGCACTGCGCTCGGCCGAAACCAGCTTTCACCTGAACCAGCAGGCTTACGCCCAGGGCGAGAACAGCATCCTTCAGGTGCTGGAGGCGGAACGGGCTTATGAACAGGCGTTGCTGGGGCACATCCGCGCCAAGACCGCGCAGTACCTGGACACCGTGCAGTTGTTCGTGGCCCTGGGCGGCAATGCCGTCGGGGTGTTCGATCAGCAGGTCGCCAGCCGCGAAACCCGCCACCCACTGTAGGAGCGAGCCTGCTCGCGATGGACCCAGGAACTCCGCGGGGCGTCAGGTACCCAGCGTTTTCGTTGACGACCATCGCGAGCATGCTCGCTCCTACAGGGGGCCTTTCAGAACTTTTGTGGAATTCAGATATGTCCTATGAACCGTTTTTTGATGAACTGGCCGATACCCGATTTGCCCTGAACAACGGTTCGGGGCAGATGCCCGCCGTTGGCTTCGGCACCCTGTTCGAAGATCTGGGTGTCACCGCCGAAACCGTGACCCTCGCCTTGCAAAACGGCTATCGCCACTTCGATTGCGCCGAGCGCTTTGGCAATGAAGCCTTGGTGGGCGATGCGATCAAAGCCTTTGTGGATACCGGCAAGGCACGGCGCGAAGAGCTGTTCATCAGCAGCAAACTGTGGAACAACAACCATCACCCGGAGCGGGTGTTGCCGGCCTTCGAGGCCAGTTGCCAACGACTGCAGGTCGATTACCTCGATTGCTACCTGATCCACACGCCCTTCGCCTTTCGCGCCGGCGACGATCAATACCCCATGGATGCCTTCGGCCACGTCCAGTACGACTCGGGCGTGACCTTGATCGACACTTGGCGGGCCATGGAACGCCTGGTGGACAAAGGCCGTTGCCGGGCCATCGGCCTGTCCAACATCACTCTGCAAGCCTTGCAGGAAGTGGTCGCCGTGGCGCGTATCAAACCAGCCGTGGTGCAAGTGGAAGCCCACCCTTATCTGCCGCAATGGGAACTGCTGGAGTTCTGCCAGCAGCACGGCATTGTCCTGCAGGCGTATGCGCCCCTCGGCCATGGCCTGGCACCGGGCATCGCCAAAGACCCTGTGCTGAACCAAATGGCCCGGCGCCTGCAAAAGACCCCGGCGCAAGTGGCCTTGGCCTGGGCGGTGCAACGCGGGACGGCGTTCGTGACCCACGCCACATCGGCGGAGCATATCCGGCAGAACATCGACATCTCGACCCTGCCCCACCGGGCGATGCATGAAATCCGCCAGGACATCACCACCCGGATACGCTACAACTCGGTGGTGGACAACGGGGTTCAGCTGTTCATGTCGCCGGTCCTGTAATCCTGTAATCCTGTGGGAGCGAGCCTGCTCGCGATGGACGTCAACGATTACGCTGGGTGCCTGACACCCCGTGGCGTTCTCGGGTTCATCGCGAGCAGGCTCGCTCCCACAGGGGAGGACCCTTGTTAGAGTCCGCCCCTACAATCCCCGGCGTCCGCAAAGAGGTGAAAACGATGGATGTGTTCCAGACCATGCGGTTTTTCATGGCCGTGGCCCAGAGCGGCAGCTTCACCGCAGCGGCCGACCTGATGGATACCACCACGACCAACGTCTCCAAGGCCGTGTCGAGCCTGGAAAGCCGGTTGCAGACGCGCCTGATCAACCGCACCACCCGGCGCCTGGCATTGACCGAGGCCGGCACGCGCTATCTGCTGCGCTGCGAGAGAATTCTGGAGGAGTTGCGTGAAGCGGAGGAAGAAGCGGGAACCGCACAGACCAATCCGGTGGGCCGCCTGAAGATTCATGCGATGTCGGCCATCGGCATTCATTACGTGATCGATGCCATCGCCCAATACCGCGAGCGCCACCCCTCGGTCCTGTTCGACCTGACGCTGACCAATCGCCTGCCCGATCTTCTGGAAGAAGGTTTCGACATGTCGATCGTCCTGGCGCGGGACCTGCCCGACTCGGGCTTCGTCGCCCAGCGGCTGGGTATCACCTACAGCATTCTCTGCGCTTCGCCGGCCTACCTGAAAAAACGCGGCATACCCGACACGCCGGCGTCGCTGCGTGAACATGACTGCCTGAGAATCGTGAACACCCCCATGCCCACCGAGCATTGGGTATTCGAAGGGCCGCAAGGCACGGAGACTATCAGCACCCCGGCGTCGCCGTTCCAGATCAACACCGCCGACGCCATGACCGTCGCCCTCACCCACGGCATGGGCATCGGCATCCAGCCGGTGGCATCCGCCGTCGCCGGCCTGAAGTCCGGCGCGTTGGTGCGGGTACTGCCGCACTATCAGTTCGAAGAGCTGGGCCTGTTCGCCATCTACCCTTCACGAAAATTCGTCGATGCAAAAATAAAAACCTGGCTGGAGTTCCTGAAGGACTACATACCCGGGTTGTTGGCTGCCGATGAAAAAATTGTCTGCTCGTCAAAAAACGCAAAAACCACTTGAGTCAAACGCACCGCCCGGATGGAGTGTCGACCCTCCATCGTCCGCACGACGATCAACCGTTGGAACAGCCGTTGCCCATGATCTGGTACTGCACCACGTGGCGTTGACCGTTCGAGTCTTCGTAAGTCATCTGCGCCGGCACCGGACCGCATTCGTTGGGGACATCGGATACGGCGATGACCTTCTTGATGTCCAGGTGCGTGCCGTAGCTGTAGGTCTCGACCGGGGATTTGTTTTCCTCGGCGAAGGCCTGCGCGCCAAGGGTACTCAAGGCCAGGATGATTGCGATTTTGGAGATGTTCATGTTGTTCACCGTCTCGTTGGTGGGGTTGGTAGAGACGATGCTAGGGCTTTGGGACGGGGCTAAACAGACAGGTGTTGGACATACACTGTTGTCGAAAAGTGGGGGAATGGTGATTGGCGGATTGCCCGGTATTTTTGGATCGGGGGGCATATCCGTTTTTTGGGTGATGGCTGCTATGGGTTCAGCCTTTACGGCGGGGTAGACCGGGGCCCCCTGTAGGAGCGAGCCTGCTCGCGATGGACGCCAGAACACCGTGGGGTGTCAGGTTGCCAGCGTCATCGTTGACGACCATCGCGAGCAGGCTCGCTCCTACAGGGGAATGCGTACGCTACAAATGCCCCGCCGTTGGGGCGGAACCCATTTCAGCCATTACCGAAAAAATGAATATGTACGCTACCAATAAACCTACGCAGCAACCGCCGGCTCTCGACGCTGAGCAAGCTCCGGCAGCACGTCCGGCGCTGGCGTCCAGGCCGGTACGCTTGGCATTTCCCGGCGCAGGCTGTGCAGCAAGGTGTAGGACATCACCAGCAGCAACATGGCAATCGGCAACCCGGCGGCGATACTCGCCATCTGGATGGCCTTGAGTCCACCGGCCAGCAGCAGCCCTGCCGCAATGGCCCCTTCCAGGATGCACCACAGCAACCGGATCCAGTTCGGCGGATTGGTGCTGCCCAGTGCGCACAAGGTGCACAACACCTGGGTCCCGGCGTCCGCCGTGGTCACGAAATGCACCCCGAGCAACACGCAGACCAGAATCGACAGAGCAGCGCCGATGGACTGGCCATCGAGGGTTTGCAGCAGGGTGAACATGGCTGCGGTGGTTTCTTTCTTGGTGGCGAGCAGGACGGTGCCGCCTTCGAACTTCGGCTGTTCCACTCCGGCAGCCACGGTCTGGGTCGCGACCGATGCCTGATATGCCTGGCGATCCTGCTGTTCATGCTTGAGCGCGGCGCCACCGAATACCGACATCCACAGGATGGTGACCATGGTCGGCACCACCAGCGCGCCGATCACCAGTTCACGGATGGTGCGGCCCTTGGAGATGCGCGCGATGAACAGACCAACGAACGGACCCCAGGTCATCCACCATGGCCAGTAGAACGCGGTCCACCAGTTTTGCCATTCGGTATCTTTCTGAGTGTCCATCCAGAAACTTAAACCCACGATGTTTTGTACATAGTCGCCGGTGGACTCGAACATCAAGTTAAGGATGTAACGGGTCGGGCCCAGTGCAAGTACTGCAAACATCAAGATGAAAGACAGATACATATTCAAAGTGGATATGCGCTTCATGCCTTTGGACAAACCGGCGACCAGCGAAATACAGGCCACAACACTGACAAACAGAATGATGGATAACTGCAGGGCAATACTGATCGGTACACCGAAAACATTATGCAGACCGGTATTGATTTGAACCACGCCCAAACCCAGGGATTGGGAAACACCGAAGGCGGTAATAATCACACCCATGATGTCGACCACATGGCCGATCCAGCCATAGATGCGGTCGCCAATCAGCGGATAGAGCAGCGAGCGCAGCGCCAGCGGCAGGCCTTTACGGTAGGCGAAGTAAGCCAGGCTCAAGCCGATCATGGAGAAGATCGCCCAAGGGTGCAGGCCCCAGTGGAACAGGGTGATGCGCATGGCCAGGGTCGCCGATTCATCGGTCAGCCCCTTGGAAAACGGGTTGTCGGCGTAGTGCAGCATGGGTTCTGCCACCGACCAGAAGATCAGGCCGATGCCCATCCCGGCGCTGAACAGCATGGCGATCCAGGAAGCGAAACTGAACTCGGGCCGGTCATGTTCACCGCCCAGTTTGAGATTGCCGAAACGGCTGATGGAGATATAAAGCAGCAGGCCAAGTACGCCACTGATCAGGGCGAGGTAATACCATTTGAAGTTATGCAGAATAAACGCCGAAGCCATTTCAAAGGCCTTGGCTGCCTGCTCGTCTTTAAATGCACAAAACAGTACGAATATGATCACGCCTATTATCGAGGCCACTGTCACATTCGGATTAAGGCCTTTTAACATGCCGGATTGAGCACGCATTGTTTTCCCCTTTTGTTTTTGTTTAAGGGTGTAATTACTGTTCCGCAGGTTGTTTATCGCCTGGTATCGACCGACGCCAGGACAATGTCACTGTTATCTGCAGGTCTATCTCGGTTTTGGCAGCATGGCCAAGATGATGGAATCCTGAACACCGTTCAAACCATATTTAGTCACCGACTCATGAGAAAAACGCATCAATAAAACCTGCCTGAACACATAAAAACTGTAGGAGCGAGCATGCTCGCGATGGACGACAGAACACCGCGGGGTGTCAGGCTGCCAGCGTTATCGTTGACGACCATCGCGAGCGTGCTCGCTCCTACTGAGGTGGGCATGTATTGCAGTTCAATCGCCCGGCTCGGTTATCGACACCAGGTTAGAGCTGGCAATCCCGTTCGGCGTCACCGGGTGTTGCAACGGCGCATCCTTTTGCAGGTGTTCGCCGGTGACTTTTGCCTGACCCACACACAGTGCGAGCAGCAACGCACTGCCGGCGTAGAAGTAGTAGAAGCTCGGCGCGCCCAGGTGCTCCATCAGCGCACCGGCGATCAGCGGCCCGAAGCAGGCACCGACACCGAAGGTGATCAGCAGCATCCCCGAAAGCGACACGCGCAACGCTGGCTCCATGTTGTCGTTGGCCAGCGCCACCCCCAGCGGATACAGACAGAACTGCAGGAAGCCGACGCCCGCACCAAACAACAGCAAGGTAGCGAACGAAGGCTGTTGGTTGAGCGCCAGCGGCAGGCTGATGACGATCAACAACAGCGCCACGGCGCGGATTAGACTGGCGCGCGGCAAGCGATCCGACAGCCAGCCCAGGGGCAGTTGTGCCAACAGCCCGGCCGCGATGGACAAGGCCATGAACTGCCCGACCTGCGCTGTCGGCAACCCCTGCTTGCTCGCGTAGATCGCGGCCAGGCCGTAGAAGCTGCCGTTGAGCATGCCGGACACCAGGATGGTCACCAGCGATTGGGGAATCCTGCGCAGGAACAGCCGCAGGTCAATCGATGCCGCCGGCACTGCCGTCGGGTGCATGCTGCGGGTCAGGGCCACCGGCACCGAACCCAGGGCGAAGACCATGGCCACGCCCAGCAGGACGCGAATGCCCAGGCCCTCATCCAGGCTCAGGGCCAGGTTGCCAAGCATCATGCCCACGTAGCTCGCCACCATGTACAGCGACAGCACACGGCCGCGCTGTTCGGTCTGGGCCCGGTCGTTGAGCCAGCTTTCCAGCACCATCAGCTGGCACATCATCGCCAGCCCCACCAGCGCCCGCAGCACCAGCCAGAACGGCAGCGCCGTGCTGAACTCATGGGCCAACACCGCCGAGGCTATGATCCCGGCACAGGCGGCAAAGGTGCGGATGTGCCCCACCTGCGCGATCAGGCTGCGCCCGACCCAGCCACCCAGCACCATGCCCAGGGCGTTGGCGGCCATCAGCGCACCGCCGGCGGTTTCCGATGCGCCCAGCACGTTCAGGCGCAACGCCAGCCAGGTCATCAACAACATCGATCCCAGCTGCATCATCAAGCTGGCCAGGTACAGCGCGCCGAACGTCTTCGTCAGTCCAAACACGGTGCCGATTCCGAAAAAAGAGAATGCGAAATCCGGGCGCGCAACCAACGGTCACGTGCCCGGACGGATGTTTCAAGACAGGCCGTGAAGCTCTTTCCAGTTGCCCGGATGCACGACATAGCCGAACAACGCGTGCCCGCCGTACACCAGTTCGGTGCCTTCGGGAATCCACAACAACTGGCCCGGGGTCACCTCGAACAGCTCATCGCCGACGTGCAATTGGAAGCAGCCCTCGATGACGAAAATCACTTCGTCATACAGCACCGTCCAAGCCACTTGCGCCCCTTCCCAGCGGGCAAAACCCACGCCGATGTTCGGCGAGATTTCATTGCTCAGGGCCCGGGCCACGAAGGCGGCGCCGGGTGGGCCGCCGCGAAAGGTGAAATCCAGATCCTTGTGGTCGACCCGCAGCACCCGGCCCTTGGCTTTGCCGGGCGAACTCATAACTCGCTCCGGCTGTTCCACGCGGCCAGATGAATGCGCGAACGCACGCCCAGGCCAAGGAAAGGTTCCGGAGGATTGAGCGACGGCATGCCGGTCACCGCGCGAATGTCGTTCAACTGCGCCGACTGGGCGCCCACGGCCATGTCCGCCAGCAGGGTGCCGGAGATGGTGCCCCACGCCGCGCCCACCCCGTTGTCGCACGCCGAGGCATGCACGCCCGGTTCCAGCTCGCCGAAGAAGTTGGTGAAGTTGCGCGAGATCGCGTAAACGCCACCCCAGGTGTGGGTGAACGGCACGTCGGCCAGTTGCGGGAAGCGCGCCTTGAACGCCTTGCGATGGGACTCGCGAATCTTCTCGCGCATGCCGTCGCTGGTGCTGCGGCCGTACTTGGGCACGTGCTTGTAGGTGTTGCGGATGATCAGGCGGCGATCCTGGGTCATGCGCACCGTAGTCCCGGCGTGGTCCGCCGGGGTCAGGCCCCAGTCCAGTTGACCGCCGTAGGTGGCCAGTTCGGCATCGGTCAGTGGACGGGTCCAGCTGGCGAAGGTCATCACCGGCAGCAGGCGGTTGCGCAGATAGCCGAACTCCTGGGTGAAGATGCTGGTGCCCAGCAGCAGTTGCGGGGTGCGGATCACGCCGTTGGTGCCCTGCAGGATCCAGCCGCCGCGACCGTCACGCTCCAGACGCTGGATCGGCGACTCCTCAAGCAGCTCGACGTTGTCCGGCAACGAACGGGCCAGACCAGTGACCAGCGCCGCCGGTTGCATCAGGTAGCAGCCGGGGGTGTAGATCGCCCCGCTGTAATGCCGGGTACCCAGCACGCCGGCCAGTTCCGTGGTGCCGACCCGGCGGAAGGGTTCGCCCAGGTCGGTCATCAGCTTCTCGAAGTGATCCAGATACGCCATGCCACGGGGGCCGACGGCGCCCTGATACTTGCCGGCGTGGGACCACTGGCAATCGATGTCGTGTTTCTGAACCAGCCCCTGCAACTGCGCAATGGCCGAGCGATTGAGCGACAGCAAGCGTTGCTTGTGCGCCGGGTCCGGATGCTCCAGGGCGAACTTGTGCGGCAGGTCGATGACGAACCCCGAGTTGCGCCCCGAAGCGCCATGGGCGACCCGCTGCGCGTCCACCAGAATGATCCGCGCTTCGGGGTGATGCTGGGCCAGGCGGCGGGCGGCGGCCAGGCCGGCAAAGCCCGCTCCCACCACCGCAAAGTCTGCCCGCTGTTCGCCGGACAGACGCTTGCACGCCGGTTGTTCAGGCAAGGCCGCGTACCAGCCGCAAGTCGCATCGTCGAAAGGCAAATTGATCGAATTTTTCATGATTGAAGCCTCAGGCGACCGCCTGCTGAGTGTTCTGACAGGACTGCAGCAATGCGCTGCGCTGCGTTTGTGCTTGGCGACCCAGCAGGACAAAGCCGTTGAGCCTGCCCTCGGTGTCATGGAAGCTGGCGCTCATACCATCTGTCGTGGCTGTGCATCGCCATTGCCCTTCACTGCCCGCCGCCGGCGCCAACAGGCACAGTGGTGCGGCCGGGGTTTTCACCGTGACCGGCATCAGCGGGTACTCCACAGCGGTGGCTTGGCCGAGCAGGGTTTTGCTCAGTGCCTGGATGCCCTGATTGATCGGCGCCAGATACGGCAGCAACTGCCCGTCGATCTCGATGCAATCGCCCAGGGCGTAGATGCCCGGTGCCGAGGTTTGCAGTTGGGCGTTGACTTGAATGCCGCGGCCCACCGCCAGCCCGGCGGTCTGCGCCAGGCTCAAGTCTGGTCGCAGCCCGACCGCCGACAACACCAGATCAGCCTTCAGCGGCTGACCACCGGCAAGCGTCAGGACATAGCCCTGCCCGCTCGACTCGATGGCATCCACCGTGTTTTGCAGGTGCCACTTGACCCCCAGATCACTCAGCGCGCCTTGCAGCACCTCCCCCGCTTCGGCGGGCAACAGGCGCTCCATCGGCCAGCGACCCAGACCAATGACATCCACCTCAAAACCGTTGTGCGCCAGGTCGTTGGCAAACTCGCAGCCAATCAGGCCGTCACCGAGGATCGCCACCCGCTTCACGCCGGTGAGGCGTTCGCGGAACTGGTGGTAATCCTGCAGGTTGTTGACGCTGACCATGGCCTGCGCCTCACCGCGAATCGGCAGGCGGATCGGTTGCGCGCCGCTGGCGATCACCAGCTGGCCGTACTCCATGTCACCGAA
Organism: Pseudomonas putida; assembly: GCF_003228315.1. Taxonomy (NCBI): domain Bacteria; kingdom Pseudomonadati; phylum Pseudomonadota; class Gammaproteobacteria; order Pseudomonadales; family Pseudomonadaceae; genus Pseudomonas; species Pseudomonas putida. Next base: position 6,503,298 of record NZ_CP029693.1, on the reverse strand, counting down.
ACTGGTGCGCAGGCGACGTGCCGAACTGTCGATGGCCTGCACCGTGCAATGCGCATAGATGCGGATGTTCAGGCGCTGCTCGATGGCCAGCGGTGATTCACCGGACATCGCCTCGGCGGTTTTGCCTTGGGACAAGCCGATCGACAGGGCCGGCTTGGAATACAGGTAACCGGATTCCTGGGTCAGCACGCGGATCTCGACCTTCGGGTCCGCCTTGCGCAACGCCTGAGCCAGGCCCAAACCTGCATAGCCGCTGCCGATGATGACGATCGGCCCACGGGGCAATGCAGCGACCACGGGGACCGCCACGGCCGGCGGCGGCGCGGTGATTGGCGCGCTGACAGCCACAGCCGCCTCGGTGTACTCGCTGATATCGAGCATCTCGAAATCAGCCTTGCCGACGTGGCACTCCGGGCAGATCCAGTCTTCGGGCACATCTTCCCAGCGCGTGCCGGCAAGAATCCCGTCCTCGGGCCAGCCCAGCGCCTCGTCGTAAATCAGACCGCAAACGATGCAAAGCCAAGTCTTGAACATGCTGTTCACTCCCCGGCGACCCGAATCGCCACGTTTTTGGTGCGCACGTAGCTGAACAAGGCTTCCTGGCCCTTTTCGCGACCGAAGCCCGACAGACCCACGCCACCAAACGGCGTCTCGATACCACCGGCGTACCATTCGTTGACGAACACCTGGCCGGATTTCAGACGACGGGTGCAGCGCATGGCGCGGCTGATGTCCTGGGTGAACACGCCAGCCACCAGACCGAAATCGGTGCCGTTGGCGATGGCGATGGCTTCTTCCTCGGTGTCGAACGGCAGGATCGCCAACACCGGCCCGAACACTTCTTCCTGGGCGATGCACATGTCTGGCGTGACGTCGCGGAACACCGTTGGGCGCATGAAATGCCCGGCGCGGTCAGCGAAGGCTTCGCCACCGGTGACGGCCACGGCGCCGTCTTCGATAGCGCGGCGGCACAAGGCTTCAATACCCGACAACTGCCCGGCGCTGACCACTGGCGTGAGGTCGGCGTTGTCCTGGCCCAGGCCGACACTGAGGCCCTCGGCCATGGCCACCACGGCCTCGACCACCTCGTCATAAATCTCGCGCTGTACCAGCAACCTCGACATCGCCGAACAGACCTGGCCGGCATTGAAGAAGATGCCCGACTTGACACTGGCCAGCAGTTGCTCACGGTCAGCGTCGGCAAAGGCAATCGCCGCCGACTTGCCACCCAACTCCATCACACTCGGAATCGCATACTGAGCCGCGTCGCGCAGGATCGACTGGCCCGTCGGCACGGAACCGGTGAACACGATCTGATCGACGCCGCGATGGCTGACCAGGTGCGAGCCGACTTCACGGCCACGGCCGCAAATCAGGTTGACCGCGCCGTCCGGCAAGCCGGCCTTGGCAATGGCGCGGATCAGCACGCACATGCCCAGCGGCGAAAGTTCAGGCGACTTAATGACCACCGCGTTACCGGCCGCCAGGGCCGGTGCCAGCGAGCGGGCACAGATCGACACCGGGAAGTTCCACGGCACGATCTGCGCCGAAACGCCCATCGGGTCATACAGGGTGAAGTCCATGTAGCCGTTGCCCAGCGGGATCGAGGTGCCCTCGATCTTGTCCGCCATGCCGGCGTAGTACTCGAAGTAGCGCGCCGCTTCGGTGAACTCGTCCTTGGCGTCGCTCAGGCGCTTGCCGTTTTCCTGGCACAGCACCCAGGCGCCCTCGTCCGCCACCGCGCGAATTTCCTCGGCGATGCGCAGCAGCCAGGTGACTCTCTGCGCCGGGCGTGCCCGGGTCAGCTCGCCGCTGTCGGCGCAACGACGGGCCGCCTGCAAGGCGTGCTCGGCATCGGCCACGGTGGCCTGGGCGATGGTCGCCAGCGGCTCGGCGGTGCCGGGGTTGTTAACCGTCAGGCGCTGGGTGCTGTCGACCCATTGCCCGTCGATGTAGTTGAGCCAGTGAGAGGCTATCGGATACATGGCACCGCTCCTCAGGCTTTTTCAGTGGTGGCGAGCAACTGACGCGCGGCCCACTGGTGGAAGAAGTGCGTCGGGATGTCCATTTCCGGAGAGAAGGCGCCGCCCTTGTAGCCTGGGGAGTAACGGCCCTTCTGCATGCCTTCGACCGAGCTGATGTCTTCGGCGAACACCACTTTCCAGGATTCGAGGATCGCATCGCGGCAGGCGCTGAACTCTTCGCTGCTGGCGGCTTCGTCGCCGACGTAGAACAGGCGCAGGTGCTCGATGGTGCGGCCCGGCGATACCGGCTCCAGTTGCATGGCGAAGGCATGGTCGGCCTGGATGCCCAGCAATACGTTCGGGAAGAACGCCACGTATTCGGCGTTGCGCAGACGGTCCAGCGGCCAGGCCGGGAATTTCGGCAAGTGCGTGCCGGCGACGTCCGACAGGTTGTAGGCGTAGCTGCCCTGGCCGGAGAAGTGCTCGCCGACGATGATGTTGTAGTGGTCTTCCAGGCGCGAGTAGGAGTTCAGGCTCGGGTGTACCCACGGCAGGTGATAGGCCTCGCAGTAGTTCTCCACCGCCAGCTTCCAGTTGCAGTTGATGTCCAGCACGGTGGCGTCATGACCCGGGCGGCGGCTCAACAGGCTCATGCCGTCTTCGCCGAGGAACTGGCTCCAGCGCGCGGTCAGTGGGGCGAGCATCTCTTCCAGTGGCTGGGCTTCGCCGGACAGGTTGATGAACACCATGTCCATCCAGATCGCGCTGCGGATGGCTTTCAGGCCATGTTTTTCACAGGCGAAACGCTCGTCCTTGTGCTGGTCGATGCCGCCGACGTGCGGGGTGCCGCGCAGGCCGCCGTTGAGGTCGTAAGTCCAGGAGTGGTAAGGGCAGCGAATCACGCCTTGCACCTCGCCCGCCTCCTCCACCAGCTTCATGCCACGGTGGCTGCAGACGTTATGGAACACCTGCACCACGCCTTCGCGATTGCGCATCAGCAGCAGGGGCAGGCCCATGAAATCAACTGGCTTGACCGAACCGGCCTTGGCCAGGTCGCTGGCGAAACCGACGCAGGCCCAGGTCTTGCCCAGGACCTGATCGCGCTCAAGCTCGAAGTAGCGTTGTTCGGTGTAGAACTCGTTGCCAAGGCCAGTCGCTTCGTGGATCGGGTTGAGGACGGTTTCGAGGTTCTGCACTGGGATTTGTTGGAGGGTGGTCATTATTGTTCTCCCCTGCTGGGCACGGTATTGGAATGTTCGGCAGGCGCTTGGTGGCCAGGTCCGCTGGCGGCAAGTTTCGGAAAACGGGAGGGGGATCGACAAACGATATTTCGGGAGGGATTCATGAGCTTTGATCATGAATAGAGGACTGTAGGAGCGAGCATGCTCGCGATGGGCGCCAACGATGACGCGGGCGTTCTGAATGAACGCGTTATCGTTGACATCCATCGCGAGCAAGGCTCGCTCCTACAGGGAATGTGGGTGGTTATTTGTTTGCGGGTGGAGTTGGCAGTTGATTCATCAACCAGCTGCGAAAGCGTTTGACGCTCTGGCGCATGCCGCCACGGGTCAGCGGTTCGAGCAGGCAAAACTGCGCATCGGTGCGCAGGGTCGCCTCCAGCGGCCGCACCAGCGCGCCACTTTGCAGGTAGTCCTCGACAAGGTTGGACCAGGCCAGCGCCACGCCCTGCCCGTTGAGGGCCGACTGGATCACCATCGAATAGCTGTTGATGTTGATCCGACGCTTGGGCTCGACGTTTTTCAGCCCCTGGCTGTGCAACCAGTCCGCCCAGCCCAGCCAGTCACGCTGCGGGTCGTCGAGCACCAGCCAGGTACAGGCCGCCAGGTCCTGGGGCTGGCTCAAGGTCGGATGCTTGGCCAGGTACGCCGGGCTGCACACCGGGTAGACCTCTTCGGAAAACAGCGGCGTGACCTGCATGTCCCGGGGTGGCGTACTGCAGTAATACAACGCCAGGTCGCAATCGAGCCGCGAGAAATCCTTGACCTGATCATGGGCAATGATCCGCAGGTCGATCTCTTCGTTTTCGCGCTGGAATTCGGACACCTTGGGCAGCAGCCACAACGAAGCCATCGCCGTACTGGTAGCCACCGTGACTTGCTCAGCTCCCTGCCAATGGCGAATTTCGCCGGTGGCCTGGGCCACCTGCAACAACGAGGCGCGGACCGTCTCGTAGTACCGGCTGGCCGCCGGGCTCAGTTGAATGGTGCGGGTGGTGCGCTCGAACAGAACCTTGCCCAGATAATCCTCGAGCAGACGCACTTGTCGGCTGATGGCGCCCTGGGTCACGTTCAATTCCTGCGCGGCCAGGGTGAAACTCAAATGCCGCGCCGCAGCTTCGAACGCCACCAGGCTGTTGAGGGGTGGTAGAGGGTGGATTTTCATCAGGCAAGGTCACGTCGGAATTTTGGTTTTGTGACGTGAGTTTAGCCATTGGGACCTGCAGGAGCGAGCCTGCTCGCGATGGACTTCAACGATAACGCGGGCCGCCTGGCACCCCACGGTGTTGTGTCATCCATCGCGAGCAGGCTCGCTCCTACAGGGGACGGCGTGTCGCCGGGCTTAGTGCGCGACCGCGTTTACCCATTGCGGTGCGACATCGGCTGGCTTGCGCTTGGCGTGCTGGGTCAACACCAGCATCGTCACAAAGCCCAGGACGATCAGCGCCGGATAGGCCATCAGCAGCTCGGAGAGCGAGTACTTCCAGGCCAGCGGACGTCCGACACCGAGCATCGCGGCATACATCCAGGACACCGCCGACAGCGAGCCACAGAACAACGCCATCATCCGCGCGCTGAAACCCAGGTCGAGCAGCGAGCCGGCCTTTTGCAGGGCAGGCAGTACCAGGCGATGCAACAGGACGCCGTTGTAGGTCAGCATCATGACAATGATGACCTTGGCCTGGAGCTTGGGATTGCTGAAGTACTGCATGCCCTTGTCCAGGTAATCGATGCCGATGATGGCCGCTCCCGTCACCCATAGCGCAATCAATGCCCAGACCACGGAGCGCTGCAGGCTTTCCATGTGCGTGTGGTCGTGGCCGGTGAGCGCCTTGCGTTTCAACATGTCCCTGACCATTGCGATATCGCTGGTCAGCACCAGGCCGATCGCCACGCAACAGGCGACCAGATGAACGTAAACAACGCCCAGTCGCAGAAACTCCATGAATTCTTTATGTTCGATCAGGCTCATAATTGTATTTATCGCCACGGGTAATATCTCCACCTTATTCGATAGTACAGATAGGCCAATCAACAGAGTTCTTGTGTGTGGTGACTCTGAATGACCTTGCTCATATAAGAAAATAAACAACAGGTTAGTTATGTAATTCCTATTGTTTGCTCCAGGAATTAAATGACGCTAGTTACTTCCTCTCAATTTTTTGGGTAAAAAAATCCCCATCTGCATTCACTGCATATGAGGTTCGGATTCCACTTCTTTGTTTGCGGGATGGTGCGCATGTCATCAAGTGACTTGCTACGTACTATGAGGGTCTAAGCCCGTAAATGTTCACTTTTTGAGCCCACTACCGACAGACGGTCGATGATTTTTGGGCGATTTGCCATAGGACCAAAGGCCTAGGTCCTTCGTCGAAGCCCATTCTTGCTGGCCTGCTTGTTCCGAATGAATTCAAAGATGACTTATTGGATCCACTAGTTGCCTGCGGGAAAATTTCACACGCAACTGAGATGAACTTTCATTCAAAATAGCCAGAACTAAAACAGTCATACTATTTTTTGCAGAATTGGATCTCATTAGTGAACCAATTCAGCACAAGTGCATACAATCCTTGTACGACAAACCAACTTAGCACCGAGAACTTTATAAGGAAGTTTAAATCGGACCTGGCGACGCTATTTGCAATTTCGGTCGCCAGGACCTGGTTAGATCAACTCAGGCGAGTTTGACCACCACATTGATGTTGTTGCGGGTGGCTTTTGAATAGGGGCAGTACTTGTGCCCGGTATCGACCAGCTTCTGTGCAGTTTCGCGATCCAGGCCGGGCAGGCTGACATTGAGCCGCGCCTGCAGCAGATAGCCACCTTCGTTGGTGCCCAGATCGACTTCGGTGTCGACGGCCACGTCCTTGGGCAGGGCAACCTTCATTTCCTTGGCCGCGACGCCCATGGCGCCGATAAAGCAGGCGGACCAGCCAGCGGCGAACAATTGCTCCGGATTGGTCCCGCCACCGCCCGCGCCAGGGGACGACAGTTTGATATCCAGAATACCGTCCGAACTTCTGGAGGCGCCGTCCCGGCCGCCGGTAGTGTGGGTTTTGGCGGTGTACAAGACTTTGTCGAGCTGGGTCATGATGATCTCCTGATTGAATGGGGGTTCATGGGATTTCAGGTGAATCAGAAAACGGCCTGCCGATGATTGACCCGGGCGGGTTGCCATCCACCGCCGCGGACCCGGTCTCTCAATATAGTCGGGGCTGGTCAATCAGGTGCCTGGGCCGACGAAGTCGATCTCGTTTGCAAAATGGGTTGGGTACGTATCCGTTTCCCTTGTGATGGCGGCTTATGGTTCCGCCTTTCCGGCGGGGAAGATCGGTGATCCCTGTAGGAGCGAGCCTGCTCGCGATGGCGGCCTGGCAGCCGGCGCTTGTTTTGATTGGGTACATATCCGTTTCTTGGGTGATGGCTGCTTATGGTTCCGCCCTTACGGCGGGTTACTTGGAAAAGCGCCAAGTAACCAAGCGCTTTTATCCCCTGACGTACGGTGCCTCGCCTAGGCTCGGCATTCCCTCGCTCCGGTATTCATCCGGGGGCATCGCCTCCGGTTTGCTTCGCTGCACCTCCTCTCGATGTGTGCGGCTGCGCCGCACGGCGCTGCGCGCCTAACCCCCGGATGAACACCTCCACTCGGCCTTCCGACGGGGCAGGTCAACATCAAAAGCGAGGCGGCCTACCGGCCGGCCTGATGGTTGGCGCGGATCCCTGTGGGAGCGAGCCTGCTCGCGATGGACGCCAGAACACCGCGGGGTGTCAGGCTGCCAGCGTTATCGTTGACGACCATCGCGAGCAGGCTCGCTCCTACAGGGGATTGGGGGCATCAGTAAGAAATTGGTCGGCTGTCAGGCCGCCATCGCTGGCAAGCCAGCTCCCACAATTGGATTGAGGTGAATCAGGAAGACATTGGTCGGCTGTCAGGCCGCTTTCGCTGGCAGGCCAGCTCCCACAGTTGGATTGAGGTGAATCAGTAGGAAATTGATCGGCTGTCAGGCCGCCATCGCGGGCAAGCCTTGCTCCTACAGGGGACGGCGTACACCCGACCCGCTCCGCTCCCCACCACTCAACAGGCCGAGCGTTAGCTCGCCTGCAAGCTTTTGATCTTGATCCACCTGCCCCTTCGGCAGGCTGAGGGGAGGCGTTTATCCGGGGGTAAGGCGCGTAGCGCCGTGCGGCGCAGCCGCACACATCGAGAGGAGGTGCAGCGCAGCAAACCGGAGGCGATGCCCCCGGATGAATGCCGGAGCGAAGGAACCCCGAGCCTCAGCGAGGGGCCGGACGCCGGGGCAAGACCTTTGCTTCCTTTGGGGCGTTTGCCAAAGGGAGTCGACCGTCAGGGCGAAACCATAAGTGGCCGTTACCGAAGAAACGGATATTCACCCGATCCCAACCCCAACCCCAAACAACAACCCTCATCTCCGCGCCAACTTATACCTCACACAATCCTCATAAAAACTCGCCCGCACCGCCGCCGGCTTGATCCGGGTCGGGCTGTCGTAGGTCTGTTCGGTAATCCCCATCGCCGTCATCCGCATCCAGGGCTTGGAAAACTTGTACGCCTGAATCTTCTGCCGCGCCGCATACAACGAAACCCCGGACAACTTGAGCTCCTGCGCCCGAGCCGCCGTCCCCGCTCCCCAACTGCACATATAACGATCGCTGTCTTTCAACTCCCTGGCCTGGGCAGACACCGCAAGACCCGCAACGCCGACCGAAATCAGCGCGATCCATATATTGCGCATTCGCTTTGTCCCCTAACCGTCTGAAAATGAAGCGATTCTGGCGACAAGCGAGCAACCCGGGGGCCAGCAAAATGCCTTACCGGCAAAACCCCGCCCCATGTCAATCGGCAAATCCCGATTTATTGCGACATTTCAATACTTTGCTATAGCTAAGACTCACTTCGGCAACTCAAAGAGGCAGCGCAATGTCAGTCGCAAAGAAAATGAGTGTGGCGCAACTGACCTTGTTGACCGCCGTGAACATGCTGGGCTCCGGCATCGTGATGCTGCCGTCGAAACTGGCGGAAGTCGGAGGTGTTTCCATTCTTTCCTGGCTGGTGACCGCCACCGGCTCCCTCGCCCTGGCCTATGCCTTTGCCCGTTGCGGGATGCTCAGCCGCAAGACCGGCGGCATGGGCGGTTACGCCGAATACACCTTCGGCAAGGCCGGCAACTACCTGACCAACTACACCTATGGCTTGTCGTTGTTGATTGCCAACGTAGCGATCAGCATCACGGCGGTCGGCTATATCCAGGAGCTGTTTGATATTCACCTGAACTCGCTGCAAGTGGGGTTGGCGACCATCGCCCTGTTGTGGATCACCACCTTCGCCAACTTCGGTGGCGCGCGGATTACCGGGCGGATCAGCGCGGTCACGGTCTGGGGGGTGATTGCGCCGGTGGTACTGGTCTCCACGGTCGGCTGGTTCTGGTTCGACAGCAGCGTCTACGCCGCCGGCTGGAATCCCCATGACAAGGGTTGGTTCGAAGCGGCCAACGCGTCAGTGGCGATCACCCTGTGGGCATTCCTCGGCCTGGAATCGGCGTGCGCCAACACCGACGCCGTGGAAAACCCGGAAAGGAACGTGCCGATTGCGGTCCTCGGTGGCACCCTCGGTGCAGCGGTGATTTACATCGTTTCCACCAACGTCATCGCCGGCATCGTCGACAACCCGGCACTGGCGGCCTCCACCGCGCCGTTCGGCCTGGTCTTCGCCAAGATGTTCACCCCGCTGGTGGGTGACATCGTCATGGGCCTGATGGTGCTGGCCTGCATCGGCTCGCTGCTGGGTTGGCAGTTCACCATCGCCCAGGTCTACAAAAGCTCGGCGGACACCGGTTACTTTCTGGCGATCTACGCTCGGGTGAACAAGTCCGGTACCCCCATCATCGGCATGCTGGTGCTGCTGGCGGCGCAGACGGCGCTGGCCCTGCTGACCATCAGCCCGAATCTGAGCAAACAGTTCGACATCCTCGTCAATCTTGCGGTGGTCACCAACCTGGTGCCATACATCCTGTGCATGGCCAGCCTGATGACCCTGCAAAAAGTCTCCAACGTCCCCGCCGGCAAAGCGCTGGTCACCAACATCGTCGCCTGGGTCGCGGCAGCCTATAGCTACCTGGCGCTCTACAGCTCTGGCGAACAGGCACTGATGCTGGGCGGCGTGGCAACCATCCTCGGCTTCACGGTCTTCGGCTTCGTCAACAACCGCCTGATTCGCCTCGAAGCCCTCAATAACAGCGTACCGACCCAAACCGTCGCCGCGCAGCACATGACGGGCGAGCCGGTGCCGGTGTATCGCTTGAAAAAAGTAAAACCGAGGATTCAACCATGACGGAACGAGCCTGCTTGCGATAAGCGTCGAGGCAGCGCGGGCATTCAGGCAGGCCGCGTTATCGTTGACGACCATCGCGAGCTGGCTCGCTCCCACAGGGGGATTTCGATCTGTCTAAAGGCTATGGGCAAACCCGATCACAGCACTCTATGATTGAACCCCATGACCACCTCTGCTCCGATCCGCCAACCCTGCCCGCCCGGTGCCTGCGATTGCGGGCGTGACCCGTTGCTGGAAACACCGGGGGCGGATGTGCGCATCCTGTTTCTGACGCGCAATGAAGAGAAGCGCCTGATCGAGCGCCTGGAAAACCTGTCGAGCTACAACGACCTGCAACACCTGCAACGACGCATGTTCGACCAGTTGGGCATTCGCGTGGACATCGCCCCGGGCGTCAACGAAGTGCGCACCATGCGCGGTATCAATATCCAGGTCGGCGACCTGCCGGGACTGTGTCGCAAGACCCGCGCCTCGATCCCCGCCGCCATCCGCCGCGCCATGGAAAAATGCCCGGAAATCGCCTACGACGTGCTCAACGCCAACGACCTGTTGCGGGACGCATGATGGACCCCATCCTGGAATTTCCCGTCACCGACGAGATCCTCACCTCATTTGCCCTGGCGGTCGGCGCCGACCTGCCGGGCTATCGCAATCACATCTACCGGATGCTGAATTTCCACTGTGCCCTGCGCGGCCTCCAGGGCCCGCCCGGTGAGGCGGTGCAGATCGCGGCGGGCTTTCACGACCTGGGCATCTGGACCGACAACACCCTGGATTACTTGCCGCCCTCGGTCCGCCTGGCCAACGACTATCTCGACAACCGATATCGCGGCGACTTCGCCGAAGAAGTGAGCGCGCTGATTCTGGAGCACCACAAGGTCCGCGCCTATCGTTCGGCACACGCAGAGACGGTCGAGCCTTTCAGGCAAGCCGATCTGATCGATGTATCCCTCGGGCTGGTGCGCTTCGGCCTGCCCCGATCATTCATCAAAACCGTGCAATCGACCTTTCCCGATCATGGTTTTCACTGGATGCTGATCCGCCTCTCCACCCGCCAGTTGCTCCGTACCCCGCTGCGCCCGTTGCCGATGTTTCGATGGTGACGAGTTTCGTTGCTGAAGAGTTTCGCGAGTGAAACAGACAGCCTTTCAATCCACGAAATCAGCCCCGAACAGGATCAGCGGTCACACGCGCAAGGCGCCCTGCTGCTATGCCTTCACATGGGAGTTTTGGCAGTACACCAGCCAGGACGGAACTGGAAACCGAGTGCGACCCTGACCCCGGCGCCAGCCAGGCAAGCCATGGAAAACCGGTGCCAATGCGCAACAGGAGGTGGCTGATGTTATTCATCGTCAACTGGACGCTCAGCCCGGAAAATCGAAACAGTGCGATCGAGCGTTTCCTCAAGACCGGAGGTGCGCCCCCCGCCGGTGTCAATCTGATCGGACGCTGGTACGCCGTCGGCGGCGCGGCGGGGTTTGGCATCGCCGAGGCCAGTGATCCGACGTTGATTCAGAAGTGGGTACTGGAATGGACCGACCTCATGAAGATGGAGGTTCAGGTCGCCTTGACCGATGAGCAGATGGCGCCGCTACTGGCAGGCATCGTCGGCAAGTGATCGCCGTTGGGGCAGCGAGTGATGCTCGCCGCCCCATGTCGCGCCGTACAACCCGCCCCGGTACCCGGCCGGTTTGCAGTGAATCGATTACTGGATTTTTCTCAATTCAAACCTACGCTCTTTCGCGGGGGATCCAATAAATATCAATGGCCGCGCAGTTCGTCGCAAAGGCTCGATCCAGCCCACCTGTACATCGTCATCCATCTGCCTTCGAGGTAGCTCAATGCCGACAAAAACAGCGACCCTGCCCGCCATCACACTGCTTGCCCTGTGCAGCCAGCAAGCGTATGCCGGCGGCATCATGCTCTACGAAATCGGTACCGATAACGTCGGCCTGGCCAACGCCGGTGCCGCCGCCCGGGCCCAGGGGCCTTCCACCATTGCCAGCAACCCGGCCGGCATGAGTTACCTGCCGGGCACACAGATCACCGCCGGCCTGCAGGTGCTATACGGCGACATCTCCTTCGATCGCGACAGCGGCACCAACGTTTCGGGCACTAACAGCGGCAACGCCCTGGACCCGATGCCCGGCGCGAGCTTCTTCGTCAGCCATGAACTGGACGATCACTGGAGCGTCGGCTTCGGCCAGTACGGTGACTTCGGCCTGGCGGTCAATTACGACAACGACTGGTCCGGGCGATATTTCGCGCAGAACTCCAGCCTGCTCGGTCTGTCGATGGTGCCCAGCGTGGCCTATCGCTTCAACGATGAATGGTCGGTGGGCATCGGCGTCAAGGCCATGTACGGCATGCTGCAGGCCCAGACCGCCATCGACCGCTCCCCTTTCGGTCTCACCGATCGTGGCGACGGGCAGTTCAAGTACAAGGACAAGGACTGGGGCTTCGGTGCGAACGTGGGGGTCATCTATGCCCCGCAGCCTGGCACCCGCATCGGCCTGGCCTACACCAGCAAGGTCGATTTCGAGTTCGAGGACGGCCTGGACATCAAGGGCAACGGGCCGTTGCTCAACCGCCTCGATGGCGCCAAGACCCAACTCGACATCACCGTTCCGCAGACCCTGACCCTGAGCCTGTTCCAGCAACTGGACCCGAAATGGGCATTGCTGGCCTCGGCCGGCTGGCAGGACTGGTCGGAGTTCGGTGATATCGGTATCGAGGTCGACACCTCGGCCAACGATGCCCGCTCGACCAACATCGATGCAGGCTTCAAGGACACCTGGCATCTGTCACTCGGTGCGCAATTTCAGTACTCCAAGCAACTGCTGTGGAACGTCGGCATGGCTTACGACAGCAGTGCCGTTTCCGACAGCAACCGTTCGGTGATCGTGCCGATGGCCGAATCCTGGCGCGTTGCCACAGGAGCCACCTATGCTCTGAACAAGGACACCGACATCAACGTCAGCTGGGCCATGATCTGGATGGGCGACATGCCGGTGGACCAGAGCAAAAACCTGTCGGGCGATCGCATTTCCGGTCAATTCGACAATGCCTGGATTCAAACGATCACCGGCAACATGACCTGGCGTTTCTGACGAACCGAGACAAAATACGTTCACACCAAGGAGCAACCAGCACTATGAACCTGTCGCGAAAATTGCTTGTCGGCGCCGCATTGACCGGGCTCTTGCTCGGTGGCTGCACCTCGAAAGTTACCGAGCGGGAGCAATACTCCGGCTACCTGTCCAACTACAACAACCTGCAGGAAGTCGAAACGCCAAGCGGCGGTACGGCGATGCGTTGGGTGGCCCCATCGTGGAACCCCAATGCCTACGACACCGTGGCGTTCAACAAGCTGGAACTGTATCCGGCGCCCAAGCCTAATGAGCGGGTCAACCAGCAGACGCTGAACGACATCCAGAACTACATGACCAACCGGGCCAAGACGACGCTGGGGCAGAAATACCGCGTGGTCTCCAGCCCGAGCGCAGCACCGGCCGGCGCCAAGACCCTGATCATGAAAGCGGCCATCACCGGGGTGAGTGCTTCGAACGAAGGGATGAAATGGTATGAAGTGGTGCCCATCGCCGCCGTCGTAGGCGCGACCCAGGCCGCCACCGGCCACCGCGACCAGGACACCGAGTTGTTTATCGAGGCCGAGTTCATCGACGCGAAAAGCAACCAGACCGTGGCCAAGGTCGTGCGCAAGGTATTCGGCAAGCAGTTGTCCAACGAAAGCCAGAAAGTCACCGCCCAGGACTTCAAGGCGGCGATCGACAAGTTGAACAGTGACTTCCAGGCGTTCATCAAATAACCGCATTGCTTTTCTGTAGGAGCGAGCCTGCTCGCGATGGTCCCAAGAACGCCGCAGGGTGTCAGGCATCCAGCGTTATCGTTGACGACCATCGCGAGCAGGCTCGCTCCTACAGGGGCTTCAGGTCTTCTTCATTGAGATTCGCCGTCGCATCTCGGCGGTGATGCTCTGCCGGGTTTTCTTCATCTCTTTCCAGGGTTCATCGCCGACTTGCGCCAAGCGCTCATGGACGTTGTGGATGGTCCATTGGTTCCCGCCTTTCAGTTCCCCCACCTCTTCGCGAAAGATCGGTACCGAGACCGGCAACCCTTCGCGGGTGCGCGCGGCGTAGGCGCAGATCGTCGTGGCGCCCAGTCCGTTGCGCAGGTAATCGATGAAGATCCGCCCTACCCGGTTCTTCGGCCCCGACACCGCGGAAAAACGCTCCGGCAGCAGCTTTGCCATGTGGCTGACAATTCCGTGGCTGAAGTCCTTGACCTCGTCCCAGCCGAGTTTGCGGGTCAGCGGCACCACCAGGTGAATGCCCTTGCCGCCGCTGGTCTTGAGAAACGCCTTGAGCCCCAACTCATCGAGCACCGTCAGGGTCAGTTGGGTCGCCTCGACCATGCGTTTCCACGGCAGCGCCGGGTCCGGGTCAAGGTCGAGGACGAAGCGGTCGGGTTTGTCGAGGTTGTCCGAAGTGGCGTTCCAGGTGTGCAGCTCCACGGTACTCATCTGCACCGCGCCCACCAGCGCTTCGGCGTTGTTGATGACCATCATCGGTTGCCCGGTGAGTGCCTGGTCCAGGGTGACGATGCCGGGGATGGCCAGGTGTTCGGCGTTCTTCTGGAAAAACAGTTCCCCGGCAATCCCGTCCGGCGCGCGCACCAGCGCCACCGGGCGATCCTTGAGTTGCGGCAGGATCCACTCGGCGACGCTGGCGCAGTACTCGGCCAATTGCATTTTGGTGGTACCGCTGCTGGCATCGATCACCCGTTCCGGATGGGTAATGCGAACCTTGCCCTCCTCCAGCCCCACTTGGGACGGTGCGGGATCGACCTTCTTTTTCGCGCTTGGTGTTTTCACGGTGCTCGTACGCTCCTCGGTGATCTTCCGGGCCGGTTTGTCGTCACGCAGGCCATGGAACACTGCGTGCCGTACCGAGCCGTCCTTGGTCATTTCGGCAAAGGCCACTTCCGCCAACAACCGCGGCTTGAGCCAGTGCACGGTCTTGAACTCGGCGCCAGCGGGTGGATCGACCAGCGCAGGCTTTTTTGTCTGCAAGGGTTTGAGTTGCCCATGAATGCTCGCCAGGGTGGCTTCGGTGAAGCCGGTGCCGACCTTGCCGGCGTAGCGCAACTCGCCGCTGGCGCGATCGTGCAGGCCCAGCAGCAAGGCGCCGAAGGCACTGCGCGAACCCTTGGGCTCGGTGAAGCCGACGATGACGAATTCCTGCCGATGCTTGCACTTGAGCTTGATCCAGTCACCGCTGCGCCGGGAGACGTAAGGCGAACCCAGGCGCTTGCCGATCAACCCTTCCATGCGCATCTGGCAGGCACTGTTGAGCAGGGCCTGCGGGTCTTCCTCGAAGCTGTCGGAGAATCGCAGCAATGGATCGTCGTGGGCCTTGAGCACCGTCGCCAATGCCGCCCGGCGTTCCTCGACCGGCACTTCGCGCAGGTCCACGCCGTTGAGGTACGGCAGGTCGAACAGGTAATAGAGGATGTGCCCGCTGCGATTGGCCTCGAAGGCATTTTGCAGTGCCTGGAAGTCCGGCACGCCCTGCTCGTTGGTCACCACCATTTCGCCGTCGAGCCAGGCCGATTCCAGGCCCAGTTCCGCCAATGCCTTCGCCTGCTCCGGCAACTTGTGGGTCCAGTCGTGGCCGTTGCGGGTGAAGAGACTGACGTCGTCGCGGTCGATGCGCGCCATGATCCGGTAGCCGTCGAACTTGACCTCGTAACTCCAGTGGCCGTCCGGGGCCCGTTCCACCAGCGTCGCCAGCTCTGGCTTGAGCTGATCCGGCAGTTTCGCCTTGTGTGCGCCGGTCAGTTGCGCGGATTTTTTTTGCGGCGCTGGGGTGGCCGGTGGTTTGATGGCTTTGTTCATGGCCTGCCTTGCTGATCGCGCGCCTGTTTCTCAGCAGAGCGAACCACGCGGGGAAAAATTCCATTGGCCTTGAAATTGCCCGGACAGACGGGATGTGAAGAATTCTGTACCTGTAGGAGCGAGCATGCTCGCGATGGTCGTCAACGATAACGCGGGGAACCAGATACCCCACGGTGATCTGAAGTCCATCGCGAGCATGCTCGCTCCTACAGGGGGGAATGGGTCAGGCTGCCCCGCCCTTGGCCTGCTGTTCCAGATGCACCTGCAAATCCGGATCGATGCCCAGCGCCGCCGCCAGCTCATCCAGATAGTTGCGCTCGGCATCCTGCTGGTCGTCCACCAGCATCACGCTGGCCAGGTACATTTCGGCGGCCATGCCCGGGTCGGAGGCCGATTGTGCGACCTCGCCGGCGTCCAGCGGTTTGGCGACTTCATCGTCAAGCCACTGCTGCAATTGCGGGTCGTTGGTGTGGCGGGCGATTTCGGCGTTGATCATCTGTTTTTCCGCGTCATCGAAGCGGCCATCGGCCTTGGCCGCAGCGATCAAGGCCCGCAGGATGGCATGGCTGTGCTCTTCAATTTCCGGACCTGCCAGCATGTCCACGGTACGCATCGCCTGCTGTGGTGCCTGCTGTTGCTGCATAGCCTGACTGCGTTGCCAGCTCTGATACGCCTGGAACGCCATCATGCCCAGCGAAGCCAGCGCGGCGTAGTTGGCACCGCCGCCGGAACGGCCCTGGGGCGCGCCGCCCATCGGCGAGCCACCACCGAGCAGGCCGCCAAGCAATCCACCCAGGCCGCCCAGGCCGCCACCCATGCCACCGCCCATACCTGCGCCGCCACCGCCGCCACCGCCGCCGAGCAGGCCACCGAGCAATCCGCCCAGATCCCCGAGCCCGCCTTGGGCCCCGGCGCCGCCTTGCTGCGACATCGCGCCCTGGCCGCCGCGCAGTAATTGTTCGAGCAAATCGCTGGTGTTCATGACCGCATCCTCACAGGTGGGTGGATCCAATCAAACAACGATAGCTTTCCCCGGCAAATGTGCTACCACCGTTTGGCCGAGACGCTTTTGCCCCCACCCGCGCAGATTTATCCACGGCCTTTTCCCGCGGCGCAGCTAAGATTCATAGGTGGTGAACCTTATTCCCGGAAACCCGGTCGATACCTGCAACCCGACCCGGTTTGCCGCTGCCTTCGATGCTGAAGGCGATGACTGGCTTGCTTCATTTTCTGGAGAACGCCCCCGTGATAACGACTCTACACATCGCCAGGCTCAAAGCGTGGGGAGCCCATGGTTTTACTGCCACTGGCGTGGTCACTGCCTTCCTCGCGACCCTTGCCCTGCTCGACAACCAGCCGACCCATTGCCTGCTCTGGCTGGGCGTGGCGCTGATCGTCGATGGCCTGGACGGCGCGCTGGCTCGAAAGGTCAATGTGCAGTCGGTACTGCCCAGCTTCGACGGCTCGATCCTTGACCTGGTCATCGATTACCTGACGTATGTGTTCATTCCGGCGCTCTTCATCTATCGCTACGTGCCGCTGCCCGACTACACGCTATTGCTGAGCGTGTCGCTGATCCTGGTGTCGTCGCTGTTCTGCTTCTGCAACGTCAACATGAAGAGCAAGGACAACTACTTCCAGGGCTTTCCCGCTGCCTGGAACGTGGTCGCCCTGTGCCTGTACATCATCGCCCCTTCGCCATGGATTACCCTGCTGACCATCATCGGCCTGGCCCTGCTGACGCTGACCCGGATGAAGTTCCTGCACCCGTTCCGCGTGCGCCGCTTCATGCCGATCAACATTGCCGTGACGGCCATCTGGTTGCTGTGCAGCCTGTCACTGGTGATCAACCATCCGGTGATCAACCCGTTGGTGATGGGCCTCTGGTTGCTGATGTCGGCTTACTTCCTCGGGATCTGCTTCTGGCGCACCGCGCTTGAGTGGTTCGACGGATCGCGGCATCCGTAACGCCATGCCGATTCATATCGTGCGGCTCGGCTCCCCCCGCACACCCAACGAAGGCCTGTGCCTGGGCACCGTACTCCGCCCGCCCCGTGGCGTGCCGAAAGCCGAGTTCGCCACGCGGGATTTCTACGATGTATGGCAGCCGCTGTTGTCACCCAGCGCCGAGCTGGTGAGCGAAGCACTGGAAGCCCGGGACGCCAAGGCCTGGGCGGCGTTCGTGCGCAAGTTCAAGGTGGAAATGAAGCAGCCGGCAGCCAGCCAGATGCTCGATTTGCTGGCCGCGCTGTCCCACACCACTTCGCTGGCCGTGGGCTGTTATTGCGAGGACGAAGCGCATTGTCACCGGTCGGTGTTGCGTGAATTGCTGGCGGCGCGCGGGGCCGAGGTGATCTAGATAGCGGGAACACCCAATACCCCTGTAGGAGCGAGCCTGCTCGCGATAGCAATCTGTCAGCCAATTCATCTCTGGCTGAAAGACCGCCATCGCGAGCAGGCTCGCTCCTACAGGGGGTGATGTTTCAACGCCGTGTGATGACCACCTCCAGATACTCACTAGGCACCACCAGCGACTTGTCCCCCGCCCGATTCGAACGATTCAATAACTCGGTCATGTCCTGTTCCAGCGCCCGGGCACCGTCGGGTGGCAGCGCGGCGAAGGCCTTGTGCACCGGGCCGTACCAGCTGCGGAAGGTGTCGATGAAATGCCCGGCATCGCGATAGCGGAAGGTGAACGTCCTGCGCGTCACCTGAACCAGGAAATTTCGCTCGTCGAACTGCGTGTGCAGCCAGGCCTCTGTGCCCCACTGCGACGGCGGTTGTGCACCGGGTGGTGGTGGCATGTGCTTGCCGAGGAGCTTGAACATCTGGCCGACGAAGCCTTCCGGAGTCCAGTTGGCCAGGCCGATCCGCCCCCCGGGCCGACAGACCCGCGCCAGCTCGGCCGCCGCCTTGGGCTGGTCCGGGGTAAACATCACCCCGAAGGTCGACAGCACGGCATCGAAACTGCTATCGGCGTACGGCAGCGCCTCGGCATCGGCCACTTGAAAAGTCACGTTGAGCCGTTCGGCTTTCGCCCGCTCCTGGCCACGTTCGAGCAGTGCGCCGACATAATCGGTCGAGGTCACCAGGCAGCCCCGGCGAGCCGCTGCCAAGGTGGCATTGCCGTTGCCGGCGGCGACGTCGAGCACCTGCTCATCGCACAGCAGGTCGCAGGCCTCGGCCAGTTGCTCGCCGACGATCTGCAAAGTGGTGCCGATCACGGCGTAATCGCCGCTGGCCCAGGCGGCCATTTGACGGGTTTTCAAGGCAGTGAGATCAATGGGTGTACTCATGAATTCCGCTCCGTTGCGGTTTGGAATGCCGCCCGGCTTATTCTGCCGTGGTCGGGTCGATGATGGACGTGACCAGGGACACGCGGTTGGCCGGGAAGCCGCTTTGCCGGGCATGCTCCTGGATCTGTGCTTCGCTCGGTGCGATGTACACGCAGTACAACTTGTCGCCGGTGACGTAACTTTGCAGCCACTGGACTTCCGGCAATTCGCGCAGCGTCCTGCAGGACTTTTGCGCGGCGGCTTTCAAATCCCTTTCTGACAGTGTTCCAGCACCTGGAATCTCGCGCTCAATGACGAACTTGGGCATGACAACCTCTCATTCTTGTTATTGATGACAGGGCCGCCAGTGACCCTGTGGGCAAACTATCGCGCCGGTGCGCCCCCTGCGTCCTGCCCGATCGTCGCTCAGGCCTGCCCGATCGTCCGGAGATTTCATGCGGGGCCGCGACAGGCTCACAATCAAGCTCACAATCAGGAGCCGACATAAACATTTGCACACAGGACATCACCATGGATGCTCTGTCACAGACCCTTCGCGTCGTGCGCCTGTCCGGCGCGATTTTCATCAATGCAAGGTTCACCGCGCCCTGGTGTTACCAGTCGCCGAGGGCCGACACCGCCGCGCCGTTTCTGGAGCCGAACGCCGAGCAGGTGGTGATCTTTCACCTGATCACCGAAGGCGAGTGCCATGTCGAACTCGGCGATGATCCGCCGCTGCTGCTCACCGCAGGCGACGTCGTGCTGTTCCCCCAGGGCGACGGGCATCGCATGACCTCAAAACCCGGGTTGCCTCCCGCCACCGGCGGACGGCTGGACAAGATCCTGGCCCGACGGCCGCAGCAGTTGCGCTATGGCGGCGGTGGCGCGGTGACCCGTCTGGTGTGCGGCTACATGGCTTGCGATACGCGGCTGGCTGGCATGTTGCTGGCCGGCTTGCCGCCGGTGGTGCGGGTCAATGTGCGGGGTTCGAGTGCCGGGATCTGGCTCGAGTCGTCGGTGCGTTACGCCCTGGCCGAAGCCCGCTCGCCAAGGCCCGGCGGCGAAGGCGTGCTGGCGAAACTGGCCGAGGTGCTGTTCATCGAAGTCCTGCGCCTGTACATGCACGAACACGGCAAGGGCCGTACCGGCTGGCTGGCGGGCGTGGGCGACCGGATCGTCGGCGCCGCCCTCAACGCCTTGCACAACAAGCCCTGCCACTGCTGGACCCTGGATGAGCTGGCGCGCACGGCGGGTACTTCCAGATCGGTGTTGGCCGAGCGCTTTCAGCAGTTGGTGGGAGTGTCGCCAATGCAGTACCTGACGCAATGGCGGATGATGCTGGCGGCCAATCTGTTGCGCAGCAGCAACAGTTCACTGCTGCGCATTGCCGAGGAAGTGGGTTACCAGACGGATACCGCCTTCAGCCGGGCCTTTCGCCGCGAGTACGGTGCGCCGCCGGCGGCATGGCGGCGCACGCACGCGGCTTCGGTGCACTGAGCCCCTGTAGGAGCTGCCGAAGGCTGCGATCTTTTGATCTTGCTTTTAAAGATCAAGAGATCGCAGCCTTCGGCAGCTCCTACAAAGAGCACGACGTCAGCCATTGTTCCGATGAGGTTATGCGGCGGGTGCGGTGGCCTTGGCCTCTTGCAGCAGCTGCTGGATCATCTTCTCCTGATCTTCGTAAGCGCCTTCACCGAAGTGGGTGAAACGCACCTGCCCATTGGCGTCGATCAGGTAGTGTGCCGGCCAGTACTGGTTATCGAAGTTGCGCCAGATCATGTAGTTGTTGTCGACCGCCACCGGGTAGGTGATGCCGTATTCCTTCACTTTGTCCCTGACGTTGTCGATGATGCGTTCGAAGCCGTACTCCGGGGTGTGTACGCCAATCACCACCAGCCCTTCCTTCTCGTACTTCTTCGCCCAGTCCTTCACGTAAGGCAGGGTGTGCTTGCAGTTGATGCAGTCGAAAGTCCAGAAATCCACCAGCACCACTTTGCCCTTGAGCGATTCATTGGTCAGGGCCGGCGAGTTGATCCACTCCACAGCTCCGGACAGTGACGGCATGGCTTGCATGGATTCGGCCCTGGCCTTGCCGACGAAGTAGTCGACGACTTTCGGCACGGTTTCCAGCACGCCCTTCTCGACCTTGCCGACGGTTTCCGAGGAGGTACTGGCCAGCAGCACGTTGTCGGTGCCGGTGGCAATCACCGCCGCGCCAGCCAGCACCGCGACACCCGCGCCGCGACGCAACCAGCCCGTGACCGGAATCGATGGCTTCAGGCGATTGACCAGGCCGCGACCGGCGAAGATCAGGACGCCCAGAGACAACGCGCTACCCAGACCATAAGCCACCAGCAACAGGCTGGTACCAGCGTTGGCGCCTTGCAGCATCGCGCCAGTGAGAATCACCCCGAGGATCGGCCCGGCGCAGGGCGCCCAGAGCAAACCGGTGGCGACGCCGATCAACAGCGAACCCAAGGGACCGGAGACCTTGCGGCTGTTGGGGTCGATCCGATTGCCCAGCGCCACGAACGGCCGCGCCAGCCAGTCGCCGACCCGGGCGGAAATCAGCGACAGGGCAAACAGCACCATCACGATCAGCGCAACATGACGGCCGGCGTTGCTGGCTTGAATCACCCATTCGCTACTGACCACGGCCAGGCTGGAAACCAGGGCAAAAGTCAGGGCCATGCCACCGAGGGTAAGCAGGATCGAGGAGCGCTTGCGGTCGGCGCCGGCGAACAGGAACGGCACCACCGGCAGGATGCAGGGGCTGAGGACGGTCAGAATGCCGCCCAGGAAAGCGATGAGGAACATGGGATCACCTTTGAAATTATCGGGGGGCACTCACACCGTCTCCCCTGTAGGAGCGAGCCTGCTCGCGATGACGGTGTGTCAGCCAAATCATCTCTGGCAGGTAGACCATCGCGAGCAGGCTCGCTCCTACAGGGGGCGGTGGTGTTTGGGGTCAGGCGGTTTGTTCATCCAGCCACTTGCCCTGCGGCGTATGGCTGGCGCCGTTCTCGGCGACGGTGTCCTGCTTGGCCAGCGGCGTCAGTTGGAAGCAGGTGCTGCTGCCGCAGGCGTTCTGCTCGACAGCGGCGTTGGCGTGGGCCGCGGCACCGGCGACGGAGAAGGCAATGGCGGTCAGGAATCGGCTGACGTTGATCATGGTGTTGTTCCTCGCTTGAAAAGGGTTGTGATCGCAGGACTCAGTTGTCGGAAATGCAGTTGTCGGCAATTTTCCGGTAGTCCAGGACCTGGGTCTTGTTGTGCGAGTCCAGGTAGGTCAGTTGCGCATCGACCACCCCGCAGGAGTCCGAAGAATCCTGTTTGAGCGACACCACTTTCTTGATGTCCAGTTGGGTGCCGTAGGTGTAGGTTTTTTCGCTGACATCGGCTTCGGCGCGGGCCGACAGGGTGCAGATGTTCAGGGCGGCAAACAGGCAGGCGGCGTAGATGGCTTTGGTGTTCATGGCGGTTTCCTCAAGGTTTGGACAGGTCAATGGTTGTTTGCGCCGAAGCGGTTGGGCTTGCTTCGATGGGACCTATTTAAAGCGCGTGAGGTATCGCGCTTGTGTCGGGAAAAGGCCGCTGTAAATCGGTACGTATCAAACCCGGGTCGGGATACAGAGCGATACAAACCGGCGCAAAAACGGTGTTTTTTTGTCCGTGTGTATCCTTGGGCAAGCCAGATACACTGCAATACAAACGCCTGGAGGCTTGTAGTCCAGGGCTCGATAGACTGTGCGCCATCCCCCATTTTCAGAGGCAGCCCCATGGAACACGTTGATCACATTCTCATCGTCGACGATGACCGCGAGATCCGCGAACTGGTGGGCAACTATCTGAAGAAGAACGGCCTGCGCACCACGGTCGTGGCCGATGGCCGGCAGATGCGCACCTTCCTCGAATCCACCCCGGTGGACCTGATCGTGATGGACATCATGATGCCGGGCGACGACGGCCTGACCCTCTGCCGCGAATTGCGCTCGGGCAAACACAAGGCCACGCCGATCCTGATGCTCACCGCGCGCAACGACGAAACCGACCGCATCATCGGCCTGGAAATGGGCGCCGACGATTACCTGGTCAAGCCGTTCGTTGCCCGTGAGCTGCTGGCGCGCATCAACGCCGTGCTGCGCCGCACGCGGATGTTGCCACCGAATCTGGTAGTGACCGAAACCAGCCGGTTGCTGGCCTTCGGGCGGTGGCAGCTGGATACTTCGGCCCGGCACCTGCTCGACAGCGACGGCACCCTGGTTGCCCTCAGCGGCGCGGAATATCGCCTGCTGCGGGTATTCCTCGATCATCCGCAACGGGTGCTCAATCGCGATCAATTGCTCAACCTCACTCAGGGCCGCGATGCCGACCTGTTCGACCGTTCCATCGATCTGCTGGTGAGCCGCCTGCGCCAGCGCCTGCTGGACGATGCCCGGGAACCGGCCTACATCAAGACCGTGCGCAGCGAGGGCTATGTGTTCTCCCTGCCGGTGGAAATCGTCGGAGCGCCCGCATGAACTTCTCACTGCGCTGGCCCCGCACCCTGGCCTCACGACTGTCGCTGATTTTCCTGATCTGCCTGATTCTCGCCCAGGCGCTGTCCTTCGGCGCGCAGTATTACGAGCGCTACGAAAGCGCGAAAAACACCATGCTGGGTAACCTCGAAACCGACGTCTCGACCTCCGTCGCCATCCTCGACCGCTTGCCTGCCGATGAGCGCATGAGCTGGCTGCGTCAGTTGCAGCGCAACAACTACGGTTATCTGTTGAGTGCCGGTGAAAGCGGTACACCGATGAGCATGGACATGCCCGATGCGCCCATCGCCATGGCCTCGATCATGGACGCCCTGGGCAAGGAGCACGCGCTGACCTTCACCAATATTCCGGGGCCGAGAAAACACTTTCAGGTGCACCTGAAACTGTCGGACGGCAGCCCGCTGACCATCGATGTGTTTCCCGCCATGATGCCGTTGTCGCCCTGGTTGCCCATGGCCTTGCTCGGGCAACTGGCGCTGATGATTGCCTGCACCTGGCTGGCCGTGCGCATCGCCATCCGCCCGCTGACCCGTCTGGTTGACGCCGTGGATAACCTCGACCCCAACGCGCACCCGATACAGCTGGACGAGAAAGGTCCGACGGAGGTCGCCCACGCGGCCAGGGCCTTCAACGCCATGCAGGCGCGCATCGCCGCCTACCTCAAGGAGCGCATGCAATTGCTGGCGGCGATCTCCCACGACCTGCAAACGCCGATCACCCGGATGAAACTGCGCGCCGAGTTCATGGATGACTCGGTGGAGAAAGACAAACTCTGGACCGACCTAAGCGAGATCGAACACCTGGTCCGCGAAGGCGTGGCGTACGCCCGCAGCGTCCATGGCGCCACCGAAGAAAGCCGGCGCACCGATCTGGATTCGTTCCTCGACAGTTTGGTGTTCGACTATCAGGACATGGGCAAGGAAGTTCAGTTAAGCGGCAAGAGCACCACCGTCATCGACACCCGCCCCCATGCCTTGCGCCGGGTACTGGTGAACCTGACGGACAACGCCCTCAAGTTCGCCGGCGCCGCCGAGCTGCTGGTGGAGAAAAAGACCGATGGCAGCGTGTCGGTGAAAGTCATGGACCGGGGGCCCGGCATTGCCGAGGAGGAACTGGCCCAGGTCATGCAGCCGTTCTACCGCGTGGAAAACTCACGCAACCGCAGCACCGGCGGCACCGGCCTGGGCCTGGCGATTGCACAGCAACTGGCGTTGGCGATCGGGGGATCGCTGACCTTGAGCAATCGTGAGGGCGGCGGGTTGTGTGCCGAGCTCAAATTGCGCTGACCACGCCCCCCCTGTAGGAGCGAGCCTGCTCGCGATGGTCTATCTGTCAGAGATGATCTGGCTGACACACCGCCATCGCGAGCAGGCTCGCTCCTACAGGGGGGCAGTGATGGTCAGGAAAATCCCGCCACCAACCTCTCACCTTCAGATGACAAACCGCGAAACCAGCGCATTCAGCGCCACCGCCAGGCCCGACAGTTCGTGGCTGGCGACGCTGGTCTGGTTGGCACCGGCGGCGGACTGGGTGGCAAGATCGCGAATGTTCACCAGGTTGCGGTCCACTTCGCGAGACACCTGTGCCTGCTCCTCCGATGCGCTGGCGATCACCAGGTTACGTTCGTTGATCAGATGGATCGATTGGGTGATCTGCTCCAGCGCCACCCCGGCGGCACGGGCCATTTCCAGGGTGCTTTGGGTGCGCTCGTTACTCTGCTGCATCGAAGCCACCGCTTCGCCGGTGCCATTCTGGATGCCGGCGACCATCTTCTCGATTTCCTGGGTCGACTGCGCCGTGCGATGGGCCAGTGCCCGAACCTCGTCCGCCACTACCGCGAAACCCCGTCCAGCCTCACCGGCGCGGGCGGCTTCGATGGCGGCGTTCAGCGCCAGCAGGTTGGTTTGTTCAGCGATGGCGCGGATCACGTCCAGCACCTTGCCGATATCGCGGCCCTGGGCCGCCAGACCTTCGATCAACAGCGAGGTCTGATGCACATCGTGGGTCATGGTCTGGATCGCGTCGACGGTTTCCACCACGCGATCGCGGCCTTCGCGGGCGGCCTGGGTCGACTGGTTCGAGGCTTCGGAGGTCGACACCGCGTTGCGCGCCACCTCTTCCACGGCAGCGGTCATTTCGTTGACGGCGGTGGCCGCCTGTTCGATCTCATTGTTCTGTTGTTGCAGACCTCGGGAGGCGTCTTGCGTCACCGCGCTGAGTTCTTCGGCGGCGGCCCCCAGTTGCGTGGCGGACCCGGCAATCTGCTCGATGGTTTTGCGCAGGTTGTCTTGCATGGTGGACAAGGCGCCGAGCAAGCGAGCCGGCTCGTCCTTGCCATCGATCTCGATGGTTTTGGTCAAGTTGCCGTCCGCGATGGTTTGCGCTGCCTGCACCGCACGGTTCAAGGGCGTGACGATGCTGCGGGTCAGCAGCCAGGCCAGCAGCACCGTCATCAGCGCCGCCACCACGGACACCACGATGATTCCATTCACGGCGGTGTTGTAGTTGTGTTCGGCAACCACCCCGGCCGCCTTGGCGCCATCAGTGTTGTACGCCACCAGCCGGCTCAACTGCTCGCCCATCAGGTCGGTGCCGTCCTTGATCCGTGAGTTGATCAGGGTACGCATCTCGTCGACCTTGTTCTGGCGCGACAGGTCCAGCATTTCACGCTGGGCTTGCATGTAACTGTCCAACGTCGCGCTGAACACCTTGTAAAGCGCTGCCTCATCCGGACCGGCCGGCAACTCGGCGTAACTGGCCTGGGCCTTGCGCGCCTTGTCGGTCAATACGCCGATACGGGTTTCGGCCTCCTGCAAACTGGACGGATCACGGTTGACCAGAATCCGGAACGACAGGATGCGCATGCGCAGGATGTTTTCAGTGACATTGCCGAGGAAGCCGACGCTGGGCAGCTGGGTGCTGCCCATGTCGATGGAGGACTGGCGAATGATTGACATGCGGTTGACCGCAAACACCCCCAGCACGATGACCAGCAGGGCAATGAAGGCAAACCCCAGGAATGCTCGAGGCGCGATGCTCAGATTACGCAGTGACATAGGATGACTCTCGGGTGATTGAGGCGGCGAGCATCCTTGCCGGAATCACTGAAGAGCTGGCGCGAGCGCGCAGCTTTTCAGCCTGGCGCCACGGTTGTGACTGTTCATGTGCGCCTGTGGGTTGTATCGGCCAGGCTTTAGATTTTTTGCGGGGTTTGAGCAAATAAATTTCAAGGGGTTATGGGTGTTTCGCGGGTGAAACAGATGGTACGGACGTACATCATTTAGCTTCACTGTAGGAGCGAGCCTGCTCGCGATTGCGACAGGTCAGTCACATTGATTTCGACTGACACACCGCAATCGCGAGCAGGCTCGCTCCTACAGGGGATGTGTCTACGGTTTGGAAATTTGTCACATCAGTTAATTACGCCAACCACTTGCTCACTCTGCAGCTGCCGCAACAGCGCCAGACCACTGTCAAGGAACTCCTGCGATTCGGCCTTCCCCGCCTCCACCGCCAGCCCTTGCAGCTGCTCACGCCCGCTCAACGTGGGGAACGCTTCAATGCGCTGCAACAACCGCCACGCCAGCGGAGTCAGTGCGGAAAACTTCACACTCCAGTCTTCAGCCCGGCGCACCAGCAGCAACGTCGGTTGCGCCGGCGCTTCGTCCGGTTGGTAATCCGGCCCGATCAACTGCACCGGCCAGGCATACGCCAACGGCCAGGCCAGTGGCGAAACCTGCAACGGGCGATCCAGTAACAGGTCGGCATCGCCAGGCGTCAACGGCTCGGCTTCGGATTGTTGCAAGGCCATCTCCACCCATTCGTAGTGCGCCAGTTCCACCATGAACGGCGGCCACGCACCGTCGGCCAACGCAGCGGGCCCGGAGGCGAGAAACTCGAAGAACTCCTCGGCGATTTCACCGAACTTCGGGGTGTGGGCGCGGTAATCGCGCAGGAAGATCCGCACCAGTGCGCGCCAGCGTTTGTCACCGAGGATCTGCACCAGCACCGGAAAGGTGCCGCTGATCAGGGTCGACAGGTTGTTGAACACCAGCTCGCGATACACCTGGGCCCGCTTCGGGTCCATTTCCGGGGGCGGCGGGCAGTGCTCGGGATCGCGCAGGTACAGGCCCATATTGTTTTGCTGATCAAACAGCGAGCGCTTGGCCACGGCTCACCTCCTGGGTCTGCAAGCGGCGAATGGTCTGCAACTCGGCGACCAGTTCGGAAAACACCGGAAAGTTGAAATCCCGTTCCAGCAGGGTCGGCTGCGCCCCGAAGCGGGCATAGGCCTCGGCCAGCAACGACCACACCGCCGGTTTCACCGACGCGCCATGGGTGTCGATTTTCAGGGTATCGGACTCATCGAAGTGCCCGGCGATGTGCATCGCCACCACCCGATCGGCATCGATGCCGGCCAGGAAGGTACGGGGATCAAAGCCGTGGTTGATCGAGTTGACGTAGACGTTGTTGACGTCCAGCAACAGGTCGCAATCGGCTTCGCGCAGCACGGCATTGGTGAAGGTCACCTCGTCCATGTCCTGTTGTGGCGCGGCGTAGTAAGAGACGTTTTCCACCGCCAGGCGCCGGCCAAGAATGTCCTGGGCCTGCCGGATACGGGCGGCAACGTGATGCACCGCTTCTTCGGTAAAGGGCAGCGGCAACAGGTCGTACAGATGACCGTCATCGCTGCAATAACTCAGGTGCTCGCTGTACAGCGGCACGTTGTAGTGATCGAGGAACACGCGCACCTCTTGCAGAAACCCGACATCCAGCGGCGACGGTCCCCCCAGGGACAGCGACAGGCCGTGGCAGGACAACGGATAACGCTCGGCCAGTGAACGCAATGCCGCGCCATGGGCACCGCCGATGCCGATCCAGTTCTCCGGCGCGACTTCCAGAAAATCGAAATGCCCGACCGGGGCAGCCAGAAGGTCTTTCATTAAACCGCGACGCAAGCCAAGCCCGGCGCCGGCCTTCGCTGATGGAATGGGAGTTTGCATGGTGTCGTTCTCAGGGTTGTCAGTACACGAGCACAGTTAATCGCGGTGATGTATCGCGGTTGTGTTGTGGGCTGACGGAAAACGGCAGGACTTGTATCGCCGACGGGTCTGTACACAGTGTGATACAGACCCGCGGTCAGGCATTACGACAGGTTGTACTTCTCACGTACCAGATGACCGATACCCATGCGATCGAGCACGTTCATCGGGCACAGGAAGGTCACGCGCACGGTGCCCGGCAGGCGGCTGATGTCGATGGAGCCGGTGATGGTCGCGCGGTTGAGCACTTCGTCATAAGGCAGGCCGGTGGCGGCTGCGGCGCGCTGCAAGCCGTTCTCCACCGCCAGGTTGAGGTTTTCACCGCTGCCGATGAAGGTGATCGGGCCGCTCAGCTCAACTTCATGCTGCCCCATGCGCGCGCCCAGTTTGCGGACGATGGCCAACTGCTCTGCGTTCATTGGACGGGCCAGGGGCGGCAGATCTTCGAGATTCTGCAAAATGATCGGGCCTTCCAGCGTCAGGTCTTTCACCACTTCTACTACTACCTCGGCTTCTCCGGAGCAATCAGTCGCATGGCCGGCGATCTCGCCGTTGCCTTGCTGGGCATGCATGTCGCCCATGTAAACACCCGCCCCCGGCACTTTCACCGGACAGATCAACACGCAACCTTCGCGGATCGAGTTGGTGTCCATGTGGCCGTCGGTCTTGGCCGCATGCAACTCTTCGCGGGTCATGCCAAATCGGTGCGGGGCGTTGATCAGATACTGGCCGAAATCGGCGCAGTTGTGTGAGTCAGGCAAGTCGCGAGACGGAATAGTTCCGATATTTCCGAGGAACGGCCGCATATGCGCGGCAACACCGGGGATATCGGCGCGGGCCAGGGACAGGATCGAGTGCTGCGCGGCGAACTCCGGCAATGCCGACATCTCGGACGCCCTGCCGGCCAGTTGGTTGGCGACGTCCTGATTGACCGTCAGGCTGACCTGATTTTGTACATCAAAGACGATGACATAACCGTGACTGAAGCGGAACGCGCTGACTTCGGCGCCACAGTGATTGCAGCGAATTGCGTCTTGACCAATGCCTTCGACATGGCTGGCCGGGTGCTCGGTGCCGCACTTGGAGCAGAACTTGGAGACGAACGGGTCGCCATTGTAGCGCCCCTCGACGAACTTCATGACCCCGGACGACGTCGCCAGCGACGTCACGCGCATGCTTTTGATTTTGATCGCCACCGCGTCGCCGATTTCCGCGCCAGCAACGTACACCGGTTGCGTTACTTCATGGCCGCCTTCGAAGGCCGGGGTGATCATCGGCCCCCAGCAGCCCGGCGGCGTGCCGGTG
This sequence comes from Pseudomonas putida, assembly GCF_003228315.1. NCBI lineage: Bacteria > Pseudomonadati > Pseudomonadota > Gammaproteobacteria > Pseudomonadales > Pseudomonadaceae > Pseudomonas > Pseudomonas putida. Next base: position 6,473,670 of record NZ_CP029693.1, on the reverse strand, counting down.
ATCAGGGTGCCGCCATCGGCCAAGGGGCCGAGCATCGGCTGGCTCGGCCCGATGATGCCGTGGGTGTAGCGATCGACCCGCAGGTAATCGACCGGTGTGGTGTTGAGCGTGGATTCAGGCACAGGTGTTGTCATTGTGGTCCCCTCGGATACTGAAGCGGACGGCCGCCTGTGGCGGCGACCAGGGAAAAAGTCTTGGCCGCCACGGTTGAACGGTGCCAAAACAGCCTGAACAGTTCATCGCAGGTTTGTATCTGGTCTGTGTTCGGTTATGGCCTGGAATTGCAGGGACTGTATCGAAGGGCCGGTTGGATACAGTGGGATACAGGAGAATCCCTGCAGAACACTCTTCCCCTGTGGGAGCAAGGCTTGCCCGCGATGGCGGTGTATCAGTTGGAAAGATGTCGTCTGATACACCGCCATCTCGGGCAAGCCTTGCTCCTACAGGGCTCTTGTCGCCTCGGATAATGGTGCCTATCCGGAGAACTAAACTTAATGCACCCAGGACGCGCCTTTCGTCCTGCCCATTCCCACGACCACCGCCCACGACGAACACCGTCGCTGGACCGTGATCCTTTTGAAGGAGCACACGTGATGGACGAGGCCAGACTCAACGATTTCATGGGCAAGCTGGTCAATGACATGGGCGGCGCGGCGATGCTGGCCAATGTCATCCTCGGTGAAGAACTGGGCCTGTACCGGGCCATGGCCGACAGTCAATTGACCAGCCCTGAAGCCCTCGCCGAAAAAACCGGCTGCAATGCCCGGCTGGTGCGCGAATGGCTCAGCGCCCATGCCGCCTCCGGCTATATGGAACACAAGGACGGCCAATTCCGCCTCCCCGAAGAACAAGCCCTGGCCCTGGCCATCGAAGACTCCCCGGTCTACATCGCGGCAGGTGTCGGAGTGGTCGCCGCGCTTTTCCACGACAAGGACAAACTGGTCAAGGCCATGCGCGGCGATGGCGGCCTACCCTGGGGCGATCACCATCCGTGCATGTTCAGTGGCACCGAACGTTTCTTCCGGCCGGGCTACAAGGCGCATTTGATCGCCGAATGGCTGCCGGCCCTCGACGGCGTGGTGGCCAAGCTCGAGGCCGGTGCCAAAGTGGCGGACATCGGCTGCGGTCATGGTGCTTCCACGGTGATCATGGCCCAGGCGTTCCCGGCGTCGCGGTTCGTCGGTTTCGACTATCACGCGCCTTCCGTCACCGTCGCCACCCAGCGGGCCGAGGAAGGCGGCGTGTCGGGGCGCGCGCGATTTTTCCAGGGCACGGCGAAAAGTTACCCCGGCGATGACTATGATTTGATTTGCTACTTCGACTGCCTGCATGACATGGGTGACCCGGTGGGCGCGGCCAGACATGCCTACGAGTCGTTGAAGCCGGACGGCACGGTATTGCTGGTGGAACCGTTCGCCAACGATACCCTCGACGACAACATCAATCCGGTGGGTCGCTTGTTCTATGCTGCCTCGACCTTTATCTGCACGCCCAACTCGCTGTCGCAGGAAGTGGGCCTCGGTCTCGGCGCCCAGGCCGGGGAGGCGCGGTTACGCAAAGTGTTCACCGAGGCGGGATTTTCCAGTTTCCGCCGGGCCACCGAGACGCCGTTCAACCTGATTCTGGAGGCCCGCAAGTAACACGCCTCCCCTGTAGGAGCGAGCATGCTCGCGATGGACGTCAACGATAACGCTGGCGTCCTGACACCCCGCGGTGTTTGATCTTCCATCGCGAGCATGCTCGCTCCTACAGTGTGTATTGAGTATCCCGGAGTGTTGAAGATGATCGACAGCCTGATCCACGACCAGCTCGAGCGCCTCCAGCAGCTGATGGCCGACGAGCCGTTCGCAGTCCTGACCGGCGCGGGTATCAGCACGCCGTCGGGCATTCCGGACTATCGCGATAACCAGGGCGTGCGCCGTGGCCGGCAACCAATGATGTATCAGGAGTTTCTCTCGGCACCCGAATCCCGGCGGCGCTATTGGGCCCGGGCGATGCTCGGCTGGCCACGGGTGCGCCAGGCCCGGCCGAATGCCGCCCACGACTCCCTCGCCCGCCTGCAAAGCACCCGGCAGATCGGCGCCTTGATCACCCAGAACGTCGACACCCTGCACGACCAGGCCGGCAGCCATGACGTGATCGAACTGCACGGCAGCCTGCACCGGGTGCTGTGCCTGGACTGCGGAAAACGCAGTGAGCGCGACTCGATCCAGCGACTGATGGAAGCGCAAAACCCGTACCTGGCCGGCGTCGACGCGGTGCAGGCGCCAGACGGTGATACGTTGCTGGATGCCGCATTCGAAGCGCGCTTTCAAGTCCCGCAGTGCCCGCACTGTACGGGCCAGCGCATGAAGCCGGATGTGGTGTTCTTTGGCGAGAACGTTGCGCAACAGACGGCGGCAAAAGCGATGGCGTCGGTGGAAAAGGCCGCGGGGCTGCTGGTGGTCGGCTCGTCGCTGATGGCGTATTCGGCGTTTCGCCTGTGCCGGGCGGTGGTGGATCAGGGCAAGCCGCTGCTGGCGATCAACCTGGGCAAGACCCGGGCGGATGAGATTCTGGATTTGAAGATCGAGGGGTCGTGCGAGCAGTTGTTGCCCTTGTTGGCTCAGCGCCTGACGAAACCCAATCCCCTGTAGGAGCGAGCCTGCTCGCGATGCTGTTGGGTCAGGCGATATCGCTATAACAGGAATACCGCCATCGCGAGCAGGCTTGCTCTTACAGGGGATGGTGATCAGGTCATGAAAGTTGTTTTCCGAAGTTCTCTTCTTTCAATACATCAAACAACGCCTGCGCCGCCGCTGACAGTTCTGCTCCCGGCAAGGTCAACACACCAATGGCCCGCTCCACCACCGGGTCACGCAGGGTGATGCAGTGCGCGCCCAGCTCGCGCATCTGCCCGGCGCACAAGGCGGGCACAGCGCTCACGCCCAATCCGCTGGCGACCATGCGTCCGACTGTCGCCAATTGATGGCTCTCAAACTCCACTGGCAGCTTCATGCCCCTGGCCTGCAGGTGTTCTTCGAGCATCACCCGCAATGTCGAAGGTCGTTGCAGGGTAATGAACGGCTCCTTGAGCAAGGTTTGCCAATCGATGTCTTCCCGCTCGACCAATGGTGAGTCCAGAGGAACCACCGCCACGAACCGGTCGATATAAAGCGGGGTGAATTGCAGCGAGGAATGCTGGGTCGGCTCGAACGCCACGCCCAGCTCCACCTGGCGGTCGCGAACCATTTCCAGCACCTGTTCGTTGATCACGTCGTTGACCGTGACATTCACGTTCGGATAGCGGGCACGGAAGGTCTTGAGCATCGGCGGCAGCAGGTTGCCGGCAAACGACGGCATCGCCGCCAGGGTCACGCGGCCCCGTTGCAGGGTGAACCGCTGGCGCAACTCATCCTCGGCATTGTCCCAGTCGGCAATCAGGCGGCGCGCCAGCGGCACCAAGGCTTCGCCCTCGGCGGTCAGCGCCACGTTGCGCGTGTTACGGGTGAACAGCCGCCCGCCCAGGCCGTCTTCCAGCGCCTTGATGGTCAGGCTCAAGGCCGATTGCGACAGGTGCAGGCGTTCGCAAGCCACGGCGAAACTCAGGCTCTGGGCCACGGCGAGGAAGGCGCGGATCTGCTTGACTGTCATGCGGGAATTGCTCCGGTAATGAAATCGCCATCGCGAGCAGGCTCGCTCCTACAGGGCTTACTATTGAGTTTTATCTATTAATCAACCTTAAAAATCAACTTAACAAATAAATACTCCGGCGCGACACTCATCCCATACGGCTAGCCAGCCGCCCACAAAGAATAAAAGAGGTGCATATGGCAGGTTTCGACAAGCGCGTGTATTCCTACGAGGAAGCACTGGCAGGTCTTGAAGACGGTATGACCGTGCTCGCTGGTGGCTTCGGTCTGTGCGGGATTCCGGAAAACCTGATCAACGAGATCAAGCGCAAGGGCACTCGCGACCTTACCGTGGTCTCCAACAACTGCGGCGTCGACGGTTTCGGCCTGGGCGTGCTGCTGACAGACCGCCAGATCAGTAAAGTGATCGCCTCCTATGTCGGCGAGAACAAGCTGTTCGAAGAGCAACTGCTCAAGGGCGAAATCGAAGTCATCCTGACCCCGCAGGGCACCCTGGCCGAGAAAATGCGCGCAGGCGGTGCCGGCATCCCGGCTTTCTTCACCGCCACCGGTGTCGGCACCCCGGTTGCCGAAGGCAAGGAAGTGCGCGAATTCCACGGCCGCAAGTACCTGATGGAAGAATCCATCACCGGCGACTTCGCCATCGTCAAAGGCTGGAAAGCCGACCATTTCGGTAACGTCATCTACCGCCACACCGCCCAGAACTTCAACCCGCTGGCCGCCACCGCCGGCAAGATCACCGTGGTCGAAGTCGAGGAAATCGTCGAACCCGGCGAGCTGGACCCGGCGCAGATCCATACCCCAGGCATCTACGTCGACCGGATCATCTGCGGCACGTTCGAGAAGCGCATCGAACAGCGCACCGTACGCAAGTGATCCCCTGCCCCCGGACCGAATGAAGGAATAACAACAATGGCACTTTCCCGCGAACAAATGGCTCAACGCGTCGCCCGCGAATTGCAGGACGGCTTCTACGTGAACCTGGGCATCGGCATTCCGACCCTGGTCGCCAACTATGTCCCTGAAGGCATGGACGTCATGCTGCAGTCGGAAAACGGCCTGCTGGGCATGGGTCCATTTCCGACCGAAGACACCATCGACGCCGACATGATCAACGCCGGCAAGCAAACCGTGACCGCGCGCATCGGCGCGTCGATTTTCTCCTCGGCCGAGTCCTTCGCGATGATTCGCGGTGGCCATGTCGACCTGACCGTGCTGGGCGCCTTTGAAGTGGATGTGCAAGGCAACATCGCTTCGTGGATGATCCCCGGCAAGCTGGTCAAGGGCATGGGTGGCGCGATGGATCTGGTGGCAGGCGCCGACAACATCATCGTTCTCATGACCCACGCGTCCAAGGACGGTGAGTCCAAGCTGCTGTCCCAATGCAGCCTGCCGTTGACCGGCGCCGGCTGCATCAAGCGCGTGCTGACTGACCTGGCCTACCTGGAAATCGAAAATGGCGCTTTTGTCCTCAAGGAACGCGCACCTGGCGTCAGCGTTGAAGAGATCGTCGCCAAAACCGCCGGTAAACTGATCGTCCCGGAGCACGTTCCGGAAATGCAGTTTGCTGACCAGTGAGGAATCATTCCATGCAAGAAGTCGTCATTGTTGCCGCCACGCGTACCGCGATCGGCAGCTTCCAGGGTGCCCTGGCCAATGTGTCCGCCGTGGACCTGGGCGCAGCGGTGATCCGTCAGTTGCTGGCGCAAACCGGTCTGAACCCGGCCGAAGTCGATGAAGTGATCATGGGCCAGGTGTTGACTGCCGGTGCCGGGCAGAACCCTGCCCGCCAGGCATCGATCAAGGCCGGCCTGCCGGTCGCCGTGCCGGCCATGACCCTGAACAAGGTCTGCGGTTCGGGCCTCAAGGCCCTGCACCTGGCCACCCAGGCCATTCGTTGCGGCGACGCCGACGTGATCATCGCCGGCGGCCAGGAAAGCATGAGCCTGGCCAACTACGTGATCCCCGGCGCCCGCACCGGCCTGCGCATGGGCCACTCGCAAATCGTCGACACCATGATCAGCGACGGCCTGTGGGATGCGTTCAACGATTACCACATGGGCATCACCGCCGAGAACCTGGTGGACAAATACGGCATCAGCCGCGAGGCACAGGACGCCTTCGCCGCCGCCTCGCAGCAGAAAGCCACGGCGGCCATCGAAGCCGGGCGCTTTGTCGATGAGATCACGCCGATCCTGATCCCGCAGCGCAAGGGCGATCCATTGTCCTTCGCCACCGATGAGCAGCCACGGGCCGGCACCACCGCCGAATCCCTGGGCAAGCTCAAGCCGGCCTTTAAAAAGGACGGCTCGGTGACCGCCGGCAACGCTTCGTCGCTGAACGACGGTGCCGCCGCCGTGATTCTGATGAGTGCCGAAAAAGCCAAGGCCCTGGGCCTACCAGTGCTGGCCAAAATCGCCGCCTACGCCAACGCGGGCGTGGACCCGGCGATCATGGGCATCGGCCCGGTATCGGCCACTCGCCGCTGCCTGGACAAGGCCGGCTGGTCCATCGATCAGTTGGACCTGATCGAAGCCAACGAAGCCTTCGCCGCACAATCGCTGGCCGTGGCCAAGGACCTGGAATGGGATCTGGACAAGGTCAACGTCAACGGTGGCGCCATCGCCCTCGGTCACCCCATCGGTGCTTCGGGCTGCCGCGTGCTGGTGACCCTGCTGCATGAAATGATCAAGCGCGACGCCAAGAAAGGCCTCGCTACCCTGTGCATCGGTGGCGGTCAGGGCGTGGCACTGGCGATCGAGCGAGCATAAAGCGTTCAACAGACTGCGCGGGGGCCCACGAAGAACCGCGCAGGCTGGAAAAACACCCGGTGTAACTTCGGTTGCACCGGGTTTTCTCGTTTCCTTGTAGGAGCGAGCATGCTCGCGATGGTGGTCAACGATAACGCGGGCTGTCTGAATGCCCTCGGTGCCTGAGCCTCCATCGCGAGCATGCTCGCTCCTACAGATTGAAATGCATGCCTCACCCGAACAATTGCAGGATCAGCCAAGTGTTAGCCCCGCTGATCACTACAAACAGCCCCCACGTCAACACCCGCGTCGGCAGCCGGTTCACAAACGGCCCCATCAATTTCTGATCATTGGTCATGCGAATCAGCGGATATAGCGCAAACGGCAGCTGCAGGCTCAGCACCACCTGGCTCAATACCAATAGCTTGCCCACCGCATCGTCACCCATCAGCCACACGCCAATGAACGCCGGGATCAGTGCCAGACCACGGGTGATCAGGCGCCGTTGCCAGCACGGCAACCGCAGGTTCAGGAAACCCTCCATGATCACCTGGCCGGCGATGGTGCCGGTGAAGGTCGAGCTTTGTCCCGACGCCAACAGCGCGACGCCAAACAGCACGCTGGCCAACGCGCCACCTACCAGTGGATCGAGCAAGTGATAGGCGTCCTGGATGTCGACCACGTCGGTATGCCCGCTCTGGTGAAACGCAGCGGCGGCGAGGATCAGGATCGCCGCGTTGACCAGTAGCGCCAGAGCCAGGGAGCCGATGGTGTCGATGCGCGCCAGTTTCACCGCGTCCTGCTTGCTGGCGGTGTCCTTGCCGATCAACCGTGTCTGGACGATCGAGGTGTGCAGGTAAAGGTTATGCGGCATCACCGTGGCGCCGAGAATGCCGATGGCCAGGTACAGTGGCGCGGCATCGGCGATGGCGGACAATGACGGCTTGAAGCCCTGGGCCACATCCGGCCAGTAGGGTTTGATCAGCAGCAGTTCGACAAAAAAACACGCGCCAATGGTGCCCACCAATACCAGCATGATCGCTTCCAGCCGACGGAATCCACGGTTTTGCAGGGCCAATACCAGCAAGGTGTCGAACGCCGTGAGGGCAATGCCGAAGGTCAGCGAACAGCCCAGCAACAGATGAAATGCCAGGGCACAGCCGAGCACTTCGGCGAGGTCGGTGGCGATGATCGAGATCTCCGCCAGCAACCACTGGGTACGGGCCGTCCGCGGGCTGTAGCGCTCACGGCACAACTGCGCCAGATCCCGCCCGGTGGCAATGCCTAGCCGCGAACACAGACACTGCACCACCATCCCCGCCAGGCTCGCCAACAGCACCACGAACAGCAGGCTGTAGCCGAACCGCGAGCCGGCCTCGATGGCCGTCGCCCAGTTGCCCGGGTCCATGTAGCCGATGGACACCAGCAAGCCGGGGCCGGCGAAGCGCAGGACACGTTTGAAAAAAGACGCACGGGGATCGACGGCGACGCTGCCCGCTACTTCAGGCGGGCAGAACGGTGCGGTACCGACTTTGGGCAAACTGAAATTCACGCGATGGTCCGTCAGCAGGTGGGAAAGTGCCCAGCTTAGACGTTCCGAGGCACACGCAACACCTGTAGGAGCGAGCCTGCTCGCGATGGACGTCAACGATTACGTGGGCTGCCTGGATGATCGCGTTGCCTGGGAGTTTTTCGCGAGCAGGCTCGCTCCTACAGGTTTTTTGTATACATAGATTGTGTACACAAAAGGTAATCCTGTTAATGTTTCGGCCTGACACACGTTGGAGACGTACCCGTGCTGATGCTCAAACTGTTGGTGATTCCAGGATTCCTGCTGCTGATTTCCCTGGCGGGAAAACGATGGGGGCCGAGTGTGGCGGGTTGGTTGTCGGGATTGCCGGTGGTGGTCGGGCCGATCCTGTTCTTCCTCGCCATCGAACAGGGCGAACAGTTCGCCGCACAATCGGCCTTGGCGGCACTGTCGGCGATGTTTGCGATGATTTCTTTCTGCGTGACCTATGCCCAGGTCGCGCAACGCACAGGATGGCCGCTGGCGCTGTGTATTTCGCTGGCAGTGTGGGCGCTGGTCGCCGTGGTGCTGTCGCTGATCCCTCCTTCGTTAACGGTCTCGGTGATCGCCGCCGCGACCGCCCTGCTGGCCTCGCCTTACCTGTTTCCCTCGGTACAACCTATCGTTTCCGGCCCTGCGCCCAAGTCCGACAAACTGCTGCTGCGCATGATTGCCGGTGCCCTGCTGACCCTGGCCGTCACCTTGCTCGCCAGCACCGTCGGCGACCGTTGGAGCGGGCTACTGGCGGTATTCCCGGTGCTGGGCAGTGTGATGGCGGTGTTCTCCCAGCAAACCCGTGGCCCGGCGTTTACCGCCGCGCTACTGCGGGCAACCGCCACCGGCATGTATTCGTTCTCGGCGTTCTGCCTGGTCCTGGCCTTGACGCTGCCCAGCATGGGGATGAGCGCATTTGTCCTCGGCGTGGCGGTGTCGGTGGCGATGCTGGGCGTGACCAAGCGCCTGCTGAAAACCACGGCCACCAAAAGCACAACATGTTCGATCCATTCGCACGAGTAGCCCAACAACTCCGTACGTCATTCGAACAGGTTTCCCTCAACATCAGCCTCAGTTCACAACCCCTACCCACTGAGGCCTTCACCATGAAATTCTTTTTCCACCCTTCGCCCAACCCGATGAAAGTCGCCCTGCTGCTCGAAGAACTGCAAACCCCTTATGAACTGATTGGCGTCGACACCTTCAAGGGCGAGCAACACCTGCCGGCCTTCCTGGCTATCAACCCGAACGCCAAGGTACCGGCACTGGTCGATGGCGACGCCACGGTCTTCGACTCCCAGGCGATCCTGTTGCACCTGGCGCAAAAGCATCAGCGTTTCCTCCCGACCACAGCCGCCGGCAACGCCGAATTGCTGTCGTGGCTGATGTTCATCGCCACCGGCCTGTCGCCGTTCTCCGGCCAGGCCGTGCACTTCCTGCACCACGCGCCGGAAGATCTGCCGTACGCCAAGAACCGCTACTTGAAGGAAGTCGAGCGCCACTACCGCGTGCTCGACCAGCGCCTGGCCAACCATCAATACCTGGCCGGCGACACCTACAGCATCGCCGACATGGCCCTCTGGGGCTGGGCCAACTACGCGCCCTACATCCTCGGCGAGAGCGGTCTGGCGGCCTACCCTAACGTCAAGCGTCTGTTCGATGAGATCAGCACCCGCCCGGCCGCCCAGCGCGCATTGGGTCTGAAAGAGAAACTGGTGCTGAAGGCCGAATTCGACGAGGAAACCCGTCGCAACCTGTTCCCGCAAAACCAGGCGTAATCGCCGGTTATCGACTTCAGAGGTGATGAAATGAGTGATCAAGTCGCGTTTATCGTTTACCTGCCGTCCAAACCAGAACGCTTGGCCGAGACCCGCGAACGCCTGCTGGACATCGTGCACCAGATGTCGGCCGAGCCGGACTTCGTTAACACCTGGGTCCACCAGTTGCAGGACGAGCCAAACACCCTGGTGCTCTACGAAACCTGGAACTGCAGCAAGGAAGACTTCATCGCTCGTCACCTCAACAAGCCGTATCGCCAGGAATACGAACGCTTGCTGCCGGAGCTGCTGGCCAGCGAACGCCGGATTGAGTTTCTGGAGGTGATCGAGAGTTATCCGGTACGGCGGGAGAGCTGATGCCGGGAATGCCAGTGGCAGGAGTCTTCCTCGCCACAGGCATTTCGTGGTGACTCGGGGTCCTACACGGTCTGACAAAAACGGAAAATCGAGGACTTGCCCTACGATTTTTTCGGGTTGGTCGTCGGAAGTACGGTGTTTACGATTCGATTCGGTGGTTTGTTCCGGACTGCATCTCTGCGGCCACGACAACACACTACATTCCGAATAGACTGTTACCCATTGATCCTGGAGATCACCATGAGCACCGAACTTTCCCCCATCGTTTCCGAATTTGAAACCGAAGAGCAAGCCGCCAGCTATGATCGCTGGTTCCGCGCCAAGGTACAGGCTTCGCTGGATGATCCGCGCCCGAGCATTCCGCACGATCAGGTGATGGCTGAAATGCAAACCCTTCTTGAGGCTAAGCGCAAACAGCGCAATGCTGGTTGAGTGGCGGCCCGAAGCGCGGGCCGAACTCCGGCAAATTCTGATGTATATCGGCGATCGTAATCTGGCAGCAGCGTATGAGCTCCAACAAGCCATTGAGATTGCTGTATCGGCCCTTCCTGAACATCCCTATCTCTACCGATTTGGCCGACTATCCGGCACTCGCGAGATCGTTGTGCATCCCAACTACCTTGTGGTTTATCAAATAACGGATCGAATCGAGATCGTCAGTGTTTTGCATGCCAGACAGCAATACCCCTGACACCTGAGCATCCATGACCGTCCGTTAGTCCACACTGGAATGCTTTCCAGCCTCCATGGGATGATCGCGCCCCACCGCGCGACCCTCCCTGGAGATTGACCCATGTCACTGTTGAGTAAAAAAGCCGTTGTCCTGATGCTGGCGATGGCCACCGCTTTGGGAGCCTTGAATGCACAGGCCGCCAAGGCCACGGCCAAGAAAGAGGCGCCGGTACAGAAGGTCTCGATGCTCGACGGCAAGTTCACCTTCACCCTGCCCAAGGGCTTCGTGGCCAATGCGCTGCCGAGCAACAATGGCGCGAGCGGTACCATGTACGCCAACGAGACCACCAAGACCGTGGTCATCGCCGCGCAGAACAGTCTGCCGGAGGGCACCACGGTCAAGGACAATGACGGCGCATTCCTGGATGGCACCGTGGCCGACTTCGACGCGGCACAACGCAAGGCCTTGCCGGACTACAACAAGCTCAGCGAAAAGAGCCTGACCCTGAAAAGCTCAGGCCTGGGTGTGCGTCAGGTCGACAGCACCGCTACCCAGGGTGGCGGCATGACCCTCAACACCACGCTGATGGCCGCCTCGGGCAGCCACATGACGGTCATTCAGGTCATTTCCCGTCCCGGCGACATGGCGGCCCACGAAACACTGATCAAACAGATCGTCAGCGGCAAATGAGCGTCAGGGGTTGAGGCGCTGCAACCAGGCGCCCAGGTCCTGCAATTCCTCGGCACTGATGTTGTGCCCTACACCCTGATAGCCGTGAAACTCGGGCTCCAGTGACACGCTCTGCAACAGGCTGTTGGCCTCGGTGCCGTCGCTATAAGGCAGACGTTTGTCCGCCGAGCCATGACCGATGAAAATCGCCAGCGACTGGCGTTTTTCATCCGGTTTCAGTTCCGACTTGAGCACCGGCAGGATCCGCCCGCTCAACGCCGCGATTCCGCCCACCGCCTCCGGATGGCGCAACGCAACTTCGTAGGACATGATCGCGCCCTGGCTGAACCCCACCAGATACACCTTGCCCGCTTCGGTGTGATATTTCTGCGCGGCCTTGGCGATGAAATCCAGCAGCACCTGGCCGCTGTCCTTCAGATCATCGGTCTCACCGTTGTAGGCGCCGTCGCCCTTCTTGCGAAACCACTGGTAACTGCCCTCCTCCATCACCATCGGCGCCCGCACCGACAGGTAGGTGTATGACGCAGGCAACTCATCCTTCATGCCGAACAGGTCCTGCTCGTTACTGCCGTAACCGTGGAGAAAGATCACCAGGGGTTGATCGCGGGAATCGGGGGTGGCCTGCTCCAGGTATTTGAGCGGCAGATCGGTTTGCAGCGGGGATTGAGCGTGGACAGCGGCGGATGCCAGCAACGTGAGCAGAGCAAGAAATTTCAACATGAGCCTTCCTTCTCAGAGCGCAGGATTCGGGGTTGAGCCTAACACTGTGAAACATGCCCGGACATAATCATTCCCACGCTCCGCGTGGGAATGCCTCAACGGACGCTCTGCGTTCGGCTTCTGGGACGCGGAGCGTCCCGGGCTGCATTCCCACGCAGAGCGTGGGAACGATCAAACAAAGACTCGGCGTCAGTCGTTGATGAGTTTGCCCGTGCGAATCGGCTCGCGCCCCGCCACCTTGGCCTGCCAGGTTCCCGGTTGGGTATAACGCCCGCGATCAATGGCAAACAACACACCGCTGGTCCCGGCACTCACGGTAGTGACCTTGTCGCTCAGCGGGTCGACCACCTCAAACAGCGCATCGCCCTTCTCCACCCATTCACCGGCCTCGCGCAGGAAACTGACCACGCCATGATGGGGCGCGAACAGATACTGGGTGCCCTCGAACGGCATGCCTTCGCAGCACTCTGCGGGAGCTGCCGGCCAGTCGCCGGTGATGAAACCCTGTTCGGCAAGAAAGCCCAGGATCGCTTCACAGTTGGCTTGCGCCTGATCGACCCGGGTGTCGCCCATGCTCCCCAGCTCCAGGGTGGTCGCCAGGTTGGCCGGCGGAATGGCCGCATCGGGGAAGGCCTTGGCCAGGCGCAACCAGGGCGAAGAACAGGATTCGTCGAAGGAGCTGCCACCGGAATCTTCGCACAGCAAGGCCACGCCAGCCTTCAGGCGCGCCGCCAGGGATTGCCATTGCGACCAGTGCTGGGGCAAGGCGTAGATGTGAATCGCGGCATCGAAGTCGCAATGCAGATCGAGGGTGATATCGGCATCGCAGGCATGGCGCAGCAGCAGGCGATGCATGGCTTCGAGCTGTGAAGCCGGTGCCGGCAGATCGTCGAGTACCTGGCCCATGGCCTGGCGGATCAATACGATGTTGGCGGCGGCATCGCTGCCCAGGCGATCACCGATCAACTGCGCCACCGGCGCGCTGAGTTCGACGAACGCGCGGTTGAAATTCTTGCCACTGCCCAGCTCGAAACGGCCCATGTGGCTGCCTTGCAGGTGCTGGTCGAGGCCAATGGGATTGGCCACCGGCACCAGCTCGATCACGCCTTGCAAATGGCCCTGGCTCTCCAGTTCGGCCAGGCGTTTTTTCAGTTCCCAGGCGGTGCGCATGCCCGGCAGTTCGTCGGCGTGCAGGCTGGCCTGGATGTAGACCTTGCGAGTGCCTGTGCCGTAGCGAAACACACTCAGCGTGCGCTCGGTGCCGAGGTGACTCCAGGGAAGTGTGTGGTCGATGCGTCGCATGGGGGGAACTCCTGAATGCTGGAAAACGGCTAGATCACCTGTGGGAGCGAGCCTGCTCGCGATAGCGTTTTGTCAGGCACTGATGCGCTGACTGATCAATCGCCATCGCGAGCAGGCTCGCTCCCACAGGAATCTCTGTTGAATAAAGAGCATAAAAAAAGTGGCCACCGCGTCAACGGGGCCACCTTTTTCTACAGCGTATTAATGCCCGTACACGTCAAAGTTGAAGTACTTGTCCTGCACTTGCTTGTACTTGCCATTGGCGCGGATTTCGGTGATGGCGGTGTTGAATTTGTCCGCCAGTTCCTTGTCACCCTTGCGCACAGCAATGCCGGCGCCGCCGCCGAAGTACTTGGGATCTTCATAGGTCGGGCCTACGAACGCGAAGCCTTTGCCCGCGTCGGTTTTCAGGAAACCTTCGTCCAGGTTGACCGAGTCTGCCAACAGCGCGTCGATGCGACCGGACACCATGTCCAGGTTCGCTTCCTGCTGGGAGCCGTAACGCACCAGCTCAATCCCGGCCGGCACCAGCACGTCAGTGGCGAAGCGATCGTGGGTACTGGCGCGCAGCACACCGACTTTCTTGCCCTTGAGTTCGGTCAGCGGGTCCTTGATATCGGTGCCTTCCTTCATCACGAAGCGCGCCGGGGTGTGGTAGTACTTGATGGTGAAATCGACGTTCTTCTTGCGATCGTCAGTGATGGTCATGGACGACAGGATGGCGTCGATTTTCTTGACCTTCAGCGCCGGGATCAGGCCGTCGAATTCCTGCTCGACCCAGGTGCACTTGACTTTCATCTGCTCGCACAGCGCGTCGCCGATATCGACGTCGAAACCGGTGAGTTTGCCATCTGGGGTTTTCATCGAGAACGGTGGGTAACCGGCTTCGATACCGATGCGGATCGGCTTGGCGTCGTCGGCCACGGCGGTCAGGGACAACATCGACAGTGCCAGGGCACCGAACATCACTAGCTTCTTCATTTATAACTCCCGTGTGCGGAGGCTTTTATTGGCAGCTCGATTGGCAGCTTTCGGTCGTTCGCTTGTGGCGGACATGGACCGAAGTGGCCGGCAGTCTAGAGCGGCTTGTGCGGTGGCACAAGATTTCGCCGGCGTCCGCCCTGCAGAGACTGGCTGGTGACGCGTCCTGTTTTGCGGCACATTGAGCGCCTGACTCAAGGCACAAGAGTAGCGTGATGACCGAACTCAACCTTATCCAGCACCACCCCGCCGAAGGGCCGGGGGCCATTGCCGACTGGGCAGCCTCCCGTGGCGTGACGCTGAACGTCTTTCGCGCCGACCTTGGCCAGTTGCCACCCGTCAGTGGCGCACCAGCGATTCTGTTAGGCGGGCCTTTTGAGTCCAATGCCGGGCCGCAATGGCTGGAAGACGAACGCCAATGGTTGGCGGGCAGCCTGGATCAAGGTGCGGCGGTGTTCGCCATCTGCCTCGGCGCGCAACTGCTGGCGCTGAGCCTGGGCGGCAATGTGCGGCGCATGGACCGGACGGAAACCGGATGGACCGATGTGTCGTTCACCGATGGAAAGACATTGAAGGTATTGGAGTGGCACGAAGACGCCATCGACCTGCCACCGGGTGCGCAATTGCTGGTCAGCAGCGCGCAGTGCGAACAGCAGATGTATTGCGTCGGGCCGACGCGGGTGGGGTTGCAGTTTCATCCGGAATGGAACGCGCAGTCGGTGGCGGTGCTGAATCAACATTTTGGTGAGGAGTCGCCGCTGCCTCGGGATCCGCAGGACAGTGCTGCCCATGCCGCCGTTTTTGACTGGCTGCAGGGGACGCTGGATAAATGGCTGGCCGCAATTCAAATGTAGGAGCGAGCCTGCTCGCGATGGTCGCGATGGTCGCGATGGTCGCGAACGATAACGCGTAAAACCAGATGCTCCGCGGCGCCCTCAGGTTTTTCGCGAGCAGGCTCGCTCCTACAGGTACATCAGCATTCGCAACTGACAGCCGTAATGGCCGGCCGCTGCACCACCACACTCAACTCAAACCCCTCATCCAGCCACCCGGTCACCCCGCCGATCATCTCCTTGACCGGGTACCCCAGCGCCGCCAGTTTCACCGCGGCCTTGTTCGCGCCATTGCAGTGCGGGCCTGCGCAATAGACCACGAACAGACTGTTTTTCGGGTAGCCCGCCAGCGTTTCGACCGTGAGCATTCGCCCCGGAATATTGATCGCGCCGGGCACATGCCCACGCTCGAAGGCCAGCGGGCCCCGCACATCGACCAGGACAAAATCGACTTCCCCGGCCTGCTGGCTGCCATAGACATCGGAACAGTCTGTTTCGAAGGTCAGGCGATTGCTGAAATGCATCAGGGCAATGGCCGAAGGGGCGGCGGGGATTTCGCGAACCAGACTGGTCATGGGTTGTTCTCCATATTTTCCGTGGGTGTGAACAGACTTTATCCGCCCGCCACTTGCCGCTACAGTGGCGGACAAGACACTCACCGGGAACTTTCCGCCAAATGCAATCTGCCCCTGGATTGGTCGCCATCCTGGCCTACGACGGCCTCTGTACCTTTGAGTTCGGCATCGCCGTCGAGATCTTCGGCCTGGCACGTCCAGAGTTCGAATTTCCCTGGTACGAACACCGGATCGTCGCCGTGGACCAGGGACCGATGCGCGCCATGGGCGGCATTCAGGTACTGGCCGACGGCGGCCTGGATCTGCTCGGACAAGCCCGGACCATCATCATTCCCGGCTGGCGCGATCGCCACGCGCCGGCGCCTGAGGCGCTGATCAACGCCCTGCGCCAGGCCCATGCCCGGGGCGCGCGGTTACTGTCGATCTGCTCGGGGGTGTTCGTGCTGGCGGCCACCGGCCTGCTCGACGGCCACGGCGCCACGACACACTGGCGCTACGCCACGGAGCTGGCCGAGCGTTTTCCCAACATTCTGGTGGACCCGGACGTGTTGTATGTCGATTCGGGCCAGTTGATCACGTCCGCCGGCAGTGCCGCCGGCATCGATGCCTGCCTGCATCTGGTGGCGCGGGATTTCGGCACCCAGGTGGCCAACGCGGTGGCTCGGCGGCTGGTGATGTCACCGCAACGCACCGGTGGCCAGGCACAGTTCATTCCCACGCCGGTCAGTCCTACGCCACGCAGCGATCTTTCCCGCGTCATGCAGTGGGCAAGGGAGCGCTTGCATGAACCGCTGGAGGTGCGCGACCTGGCCAGCGAAGCGGCGATGAGCGAGCGCACCTTCCTGCGGCGCTTCACCGAAGCCAGCGGCCAGTCGCCCAAGACCTGGCTGCAACACGAACGCCTGGGTCGCGCCCGGGAACTGCTGGAAAGCACGAACCAGAACACCGAGCAGATTGCCCAGCATTGTGGTTATCGGTCGGTGGAAAGTTTTCGGGTGGCGTTTCGCACGGTGGTCGGGGTGCCGCCGTCGGTGTATCGGGAGCGGTTTGGGCGTGGAGTGAAGGTCATTTCCTGAGGTGTCTGGACTGGCCTCATCGCGAGCAAGCTCGGCTCCTACAGGATCGCCGCCTGCCCTGTAGGAGCCGAGCTTGCTCGCGATGGCGTCAGCCCAGACACCAAATGACTCAAGGCTTACGCAACAAATACGTATCCATGATCCACCCATTGGCCACCCGGGCCGCCTTGCGCACCCGCTCGATCTCATCCTCCACATCCCCCAGCCGGCCGCTGATCAGGATCTCATCCGGCGTGCCCAGGTAGGCCCCCCAGTAAATCTCGGTGTCCTTGTCCGCCACGTGGTGATACGAATCCTGCGCGTCGAGCATCACCACCAGGCAATCGGCATCACTCACCTGCCCCGCCGCCAGGCGCCGGCCGGTGGTGATTTCCACCGAGCGCCCGATCTGATTGAGCGGCACCTTGTGTTGCGCCGCCAGGGCCTGGACGCTGGTGATGCCGGGAATGACCTCGAACTCGAAGGCACAAGTGCCTGACGCCAGAATCGCCTGCAGGATGCGAATGGTGCTGTCGTACAGCGCCGGATCGCCCCACACCAGGAAACCGCCGCACTGGCCGTCTGCCAGTTGCTCGTTGATCAGCCGCTCGAAGGTGCGTTGCTTGGCCAGGTTCAAGTCGTCGACGCTGGAGGTGTAATCCACCTCGCCCCGCTCGCGTTCCGGACTCTGGGCTTCGACAAAGCGGTAGTCAGGATCGGTGATGTAGCGTTCGCAAATTTCACGGCGCAGATCGATCAGCTTGTCTTTGCTCTGGCCCTTGTCCATGAGGAAAAACACGTCGGCCTGATTCAGCGCCTTCACCGCCTGCATGGTGATGTAGTCGGGATTGCCGGCGCCAATGCCGATGACCAGGATTTTTTTCATCAAAGCGTTCCTTCGGGCGCGATGCCCGGCAAGCGGAGTCGCCAGCAACCATTGAACTGGAGTTCGATGGCCGACAACGGCTCCACATCAATCAGGTTGAACGCCGAACTGTGCAGCACATGTGTCAGCGCGGCGCGGATGATAAACGGATGGGTGATGGCGATGACATGTCCTGGCGACGATTGCAGTGTCGTCAGCCAGGCGACTACGCGCTCGATAACCTTCGTCACCGACTCGCCGCCATGGGGTGCGCCGTCCTGGTCGACGAGCCAGCTCTGGAGTTGTTCGGGTTCGTTCTTTTGCAGGTCCTTGATACGCACGCCCTTCCAGCGCCCGAAATCGCAATCCCTGAGTGCCTCGACAATCTCCATGTCACTGCCAAACAGCTCGGCGGTCTGCCGGGTGCGCAGTTCGGGCGCGCTCAACAGCCTGGGGGAACCCTTGGACTGAACGCTGCGCGAGCCCCTGGCCGACTGCCAATCCATCTCCAAAGTTTCGTTTGTAGGAAATCTCGCCAATTTTTGTGCGACGGTTCGAGCGTGGCAGATCAGGGTCAAACGGGTCGCCTGCACGAAAAATCTCTCTTTCGATCACTGTGATAAACGGCGTCTGGCCGCGCAATAGTGGGCAATTGTGCCGCAACATGGAGATCAGGGGGCGTTTTGTTTCAGTCGATAATGCGCTGACCGTCAGGCATTTCTTCGTACAACTACAGCTTTGTCCCACAGCTATTTAGGCAAAGGCCTACAAGGCTATTCGATATCCGCGTAGGCCTTTGGCGATGGAGCCTTCGCAGCATCATCGAGCGCTCGGAACGGCGCCAAAATTAACTAGACATGCAATAGCCATTAACTAAATACTGATTTCAAAGGATTACCGAAAATCTCATCCAGCAGGAGCCCGGATGCTCTCATTCAAAGACCCGATCGTTGATCCTGGTCTGGACTTCTCCCCGTCCAAACACCAAGCCGCTGCAGCCCCAAGACCCGTTTTGACTCACCCAGGCCCCGGGCGCCGCAAGTGGCCATGAAACCGTAAAACAAGAAAGAGCGGAGCCTGATAAGCGCCCGCCGTTTCAACGCGTGGAAACCGACAGTGATAGTCCGGTCCGGTGCACGTCACCGAACCCTTTGATACAGGAGTGCATCCATGCTGGTCTTGCGTCCAGTGCAGTTAGGCGACCTACCTCAATTACAACGCCTTGCCCGGGAAAGCCTGGTGGGCGTCACGTCCTTGCCGGACGACAGTGAACGGCTGCGTGACAAGATTCTCGATTCCCGCACCTCGTTCGAGCACGACGTCTTCAGTCCCGGTCCCGAGAGTTATTGCTTTGTGCTGGAAGACCTGGCGACCCGGTGCCTCGTCGGCTGCTCGGAAATTCTCGCCACCGCCGGCTTCAGCGAGCCGTTCTACAGCCTGCGCAACCGGCATTTCAACAGTGCCTCGCGGGAGTTGAACATCGAGCACGAGGTGCCTGCGCTGTCGGTGTGTCATGACCTCAGCGCCCACACCCTGCTGCGCGGTTTCCACATCGATGCGGCACTGGAACGCACGGCATTCTCGGAACTGCTGTCACGGGCCCGGCTGTTGTTCATTGCCGCTTACCCACGACGTTTTGCCGATGCGGTCATCACCGAGATCGTCGGTTATAGCAGCGAAGACGGTCATTCACCGTTCTGGGATGCGGTGGGGAAACACTTCTTCGATCTGCCCTATGTCGAGGCTGAACGGCTGTGCGGCCTGGAAAGCCGCACGTTTCTCGCCGAATTGCTGCCGCAATACCCGATCTACGTGCCGATGCTGCCCCAGGCCGCACAAGACTGTATTGGCAGCGTCCATCCCGATGGGCAGGAGGCCTTCGATATCCTGGCGCGGGAGGGTTTCGAGACCAACAGCTACGTCGATCTGTTCGACGGTGGCCCGACCCTGTTTGCACGCACCCATGGCATCAGATCCATCGCCGAAAGCCACACTACCGTGGCCCGACCCGGCTCGGTCATCGACGCACGCGGCCGTTATCTGGTGAGCAACGACTCACTGGAGAACTACCGGGCCATTGTCGCCGAACTCGACTACATCGCCGGTCAGCCGCTGACACTGGACGCCAGCATGTGCGCCGCGCTGAAAGTCAGCGAAGGCAGCCCGATCCGGCTGATCGCCCTGTGAGCCTCGATCTGCGCGGTAGCCCGCCTGTAGAAGGAGCGCCAGCATGATTGTCCGCCCCGTCGAGGTCACCGACTTGCCCGCCTTGAGCGCGCTGGTCCGGCAGGCAGGCCGCGGGCTGAACAGCCTGCCCGCCAACGAGGAACGCCTGAACCACCGTCTGCGCTGGGCCAAACGAACCTTCGCCGAACAGGTCGAGCGCGCCGATGCCGATTACCTGTTCGTGCTCGAGGACGACGATCAGCAAGTCATCGGCGTCAGCGCCATGACCGGTGCCATTGGCCTGCGCGAGCCCTGGTACAACTACCGGGTCGGGCTGACGGTCAGTGCGTCGGCGGATCTGGGCATCCGGCGGCAGATCCCGACCCTGTTCCTGAACAATGAAATGACCGGCCAATCGGAACTCTGTTTGTTGTTCCTGCGCCCGGATCAACGCCTGGAGGGACGCGGCCGGTTGTTGTCACTGGGGCGCCTGCTGTTTGTCGCCGAGTTCCCCCACCTGTTCGGTGACAAACTCATCGCCGAACTGCGCGGCACTGCCGATGAACGAGGCTGCTCACCCTTCTGGGACAGCGTGGGCCGGCACTTTTTCAAGAAGGACTTCAGCCATGCCGATCACCTGTCGTGGCTGGGCAACAAGGCCTTCATCGCCGAACTGATGCCACGCCAGCCGCTTTACACTTGCCTGCTCACCGAGCAGGCCCAAGCGGCGATCGGCAAGCCCCATGCGAACAGCGAACCGGCGCTGAAGATCCTCACCGCCGAAGGGTTTGCCCACCAGGGTTACGTCGACATCTTCGACGCCGGCCCGGTCATCGAGGCGCCGGTGTCGAACATCCGCACCGTGCGCGACAGCCAGTTGCTGGATTTGTCCATTGGCACGCCCGACGATCAGGCGCCGATGTGGCTGATCCATAACCGGCGCCTGGAGAACTGCCGCATCACCACCGCCGCGGCGCGACAGACGGGCCATTGCCTGACGGTCGACCGCCTCACCGCCAAACGCCTGCAATTGCAGCCCGGCGATTCAGTACGCTGCGTATTGCTGCACAACGGACAGCGCCAGGCCGTGGCTGCTTGATCGCAGCCAGCAAGGCCTTATCTTCAAGGGCAATAACGGGTCAGGGCCAAGCGCAAACGGTTGCGCGCCGGAAAAAATGGCTGCATTCACACTAAATTCGTCATCATTCCCGCCTTGCGCCCGTGATAGCCTTTAACACTTTCGGCGTTGACACTTTTGCTCAAGCCCTTCCATTTCCATTGGTGGAACCCATATGTCCAGGCTGTCTCATCAAGAATTACGCCGCAATTTCCGTCAACTGCTCGCGTCCAACACCTGCTACCACACCGCATCGGTGTTCGATCCGATGTCGGCACGCATTGCCGCGGATCTTGGGTTCGAAGTCGGGATTCTCGGCGGTTCGGTCGCCTCTTTGCAGGTATTGGCCGCCCCTGACTTTGCGCTGATCACCCTCAGCGAATTCGCCGAACAGGCCACCCGCATCGGTCGCGTCGCCCAGTTACCGGTGATCGCCGACGCCGACCATGGCTACGGCAACGCGCTCAATGTCATGCGCACCATCGTCGAACTCGAACGCGCCGGCATCGCCGCGCTGACCATCGAAGACACCCTGCTGCCGGCGCAATTCGGTCGCAAATCCACCGATCTGATCACCGTTGCCGAAGGCGTCGGCAAGATCCGCGCGGCACTGGAAGCACGCTGCGACTCGGAAATGGCGATCATCGCCCGCACCCACGCAGGGATCCTGCCAGTCCAGGAAATCATCAGCCGCACCAAGCAATACCAGGCCGCCGGCGCGGACGGCATCTGCATGGTGGGTGTGAAGGATTTCGACCACCTGGAAAAAATCGCCGAACACCTGAGCGTACCCCTGATGCTGGTGACCTACGGCAACCCGCTGCTGCGTGATGACAAACGCCTGGCCGAGCTGGGCGTGCGGGTGGTGATCGACGGCCACGGCGCCTACTTCGCCGCCATCAAGGCCACCTACGACAGCCTGCGCGAACAACGCCAGATCTTCACCCAGGCCTCGGACCTGAACGCCACCGAACTGACGCACACCTATACCCAGCCTGAGGAATACATTCGCTGGGCCGAGGAATTCATGAGCGTGAAGGAATAATCGGCAGCGGGGATTTTTTCGTCGCCTGATCTGACGCCATCGCGAGCAGGCTCGCTCCCACAGGGTTCGCACAATTCCTGTAGGAGCGAGCCTGCTCGCGATGCCGTCAGTCATAACACCGCTAAACCAAAAGCTTGAACGCCCCCCGCCCGCAATTTGGCTATACATGAAGGACAAGGGTCCAACCCATCACCTTCAGGAAGCCCATGCAGACCTTCCACGTATTGATCATCGGCAGCGGTTTTGGCGGCCAATGTGCCGCGGTGAATCTGCTCAAGGCGGGCATCACCGACTTCCGCATGCTGGAGCGGCGGGACTTTTTCGGCGGCACCTGGTGCCAGAACACCTATCCGGGGGCGGCGGTCGATGTGCCCTCGCCGCTTTACTCGCTGTCTTTCGCCCCGTACCGCTGGACGCAGATGTTCGCCGAACAGGCCGAACTGCATCGCTACACCCGCCATGTGGTGGAGCGTTTCGGCCTGCGTGAGCGGGTGGAGTTGCAGGCCAATGTCGAGCAGGTGGAATGGGACGAGGTCGAGCGGCGCTGGGCGGTCCACACCGCCAAAGGCACCTTTCATGCACAGTTCCTGATCAACGCCACCGGGCCCCTGAGTCAACCGGTGGTGCCACACTTTCCCGGCATGGAGCGCTTCAAGGGCAAGACCTTTCACACCAATCACTGGGACCACACCTTCGATTACCGGCAAAAACGCGTGGCGATCGTCGGCAGCGGTGCCAGTGCGGCCCAGGTGATTCCGGCGATTGCCCCGGACGTTGGGCACCTGCATGTGTTCCAGCGCACGCCCCATTGGGTATTGCCCCGGGCCGACCGCACGTTCGGGCGCTTGCAGCGCTGGCTGCTGGGGCTCAAGCCGGCCTACAAGCTGCTGCGCTGGATGATCTACTGGCAATTCGAAACCCGGGTGATCGCCTTCAAATACTCGAAACCGGCAGTGCGCATGGTCCAGCATCAGGCTTTGCGTTTCATCAAACGTCAGGTACCCGACGCCGAACTGCGGCGAAAACTGACACCGGACTACACCATCGGCTGCAAGCGGGTCATTCTCTCCAGCACGCTGTACCCGGCGCTGGCGCGGGGCAACGTGACGTTGCACAGCCGCGAACAAGGCATCAAGGCGATCGACGAAACCGGCATCGTCATGCAGGACGGTCAGCACATCGATGTGGACCTGATCGTCTGGTCCACCGGCTACGACGCCACCGACGGGGTGATTTCCTACCCGGTCACCGGCAGAAACGGCACGCAATTGCGCAATGTCTGGGCCGAGTATCCCCGGGCGTACCTCGGCACCAGCCTGCCGGACTTTCCCAACCTGTTTATCGTCACCGGCCCCAACACCGGCATCGGCCATACATCCGCGCTGTTCATCATCGAGTCGCAGATGAACTACATCCTGGACTGCATTCGCACGTTAAAAACACAAGGTTTGCGCAGCATCGAAGTGCGCCCCGAGGCAGAACGTACCTACACTGAAATGATCCATAGAGAAATGGAACGCACGGTGTGGAAGTCCGGAGGCTGCCACAGTTGGTATCAAAGCAAGAGCGGTCATGTGGTGGCGATGTTTCCGGGGTTCAGTTTCAGCTTTCATCGATTGACCCGAGCCCTGAAACCCGCCGACCACATATTGTCCTGATCCGTCAGAAGGAAGACGACTGATGCTTTTACTGGTAGTCGCTATCGCGGTGTTTGCGGCCTGGAGCTGGCTGAGCTACCCGGCGGTCGGGTATTGGCTTTACGACTTGAGCGTGGCGGCCGAAGCCAAGTTGTACAAGCTGCACAAGATTGTCGTGCCCATCAACGAAATGACCGTCTCGACCTGGCAGGGCGGGCCGTACGAAGCATCGAGCAATGTGCTGATGCTGCATGGCTTCAGCGCCGATAAAAATATCTGGCTGCGCTTCGCCCGGCACTTTGTCGGCAATTACCGGGTGATCATCCCCGACATCGCCGGCCATGGCGAAACCGGCTTCAAGGCCGGTGGTGGCTATGACATCCCGTTGCAGGCCAAACGCATGATCCAGTTGCTGGATGTCTGCGGGGTCGAGAAGGTCCATGTGATCGGCAACTCCATGGGCGGCTGGATCGCGGCCTGGCTGGCAGCGCATTACCCGGAACGCATTGCCTCGGTTGCCCTGTTCGACCCGGCGGGTGTGACCTCGCCCGAGCCCAGCGATCTGGAGCGCCACCTGGCCAAGGGGCACAACCCTTTCCTGATCGAATCAAGGGAAGAGTTCAGGCACTTCTATGCCATGACCATGGCCGATCCACCGTGGATGCCGCGCGTGGTGCTGGACGCCTTTGCCCATCGTTATGAACAGTCGCGCGATGAACTGGAGGAAATCTTCCGCGAATTCCGCGCCAGCCCGCCGATGGAACCGGAACTGCCGGCCATCAATGCCCCGGCGCTGTTGCTGTGGGGGCGCAAGGATCGCCTGATCGATGTCAGCAGCGTGGCCGTCTGGAGCAAGGGCATCCTCGATTTGCGGGTGGAGATCTGGGAAGGCATCGGCCACATGCCGATGGTCGAGGCGCCTGCGGGTTCGGCGCGCCTGTATCGGGAGTTTTTGGCATCCCTGCGCTCGGAAAGCCCTCAGGATCAACGGCTGCATTGAGGATGCAGTCCTTTGCAGAATGAAGTTCGTCAGAAACTTCGTTTGTCGGCGGCGCTGAAGGCTGCGATCTTTTCTCCCATCCTTCACGTCACCGCGCCAGGAACCCTGTTCATGACTCTCCCTAACTTCGTCAGCCCCGACCTGATCCGTCAACGCTTCTCCAAGGCGATGTCCGACATGTACCGCGAAGAAGTGCCGCTGTACGGCGCGCTGATGGAGCTGGTGGAACAGACCAACCGCCACGTGCTCGAAAACGACCCGCAAGTGGCGAACCAGTTGAACAGCACCGGCGAGATCGAACGCCTGGACCTGGAACGCCATGGCGCGATCCGCGTCGGCACCGCAGCCGAGTTGGCCACCCTCGCCCGCCTGTTCGCGGTCATGGGCATGCAACCGGTGGGTTATTACGACCTGACGCCGGCCGGGGTGCCGGTGCACTCCACGGCGTTTCGCGCGGTGCACGAAGCCTCGTTGCAGGTCAGCCCGTTTCGCGTATTCACCTCGCTGCTGCGCCTGGAACTGATCGAAGACCTGGAACTGCGGGCGTTTGCCCAATCGATGCTGGACAAGCGTTCGATCTTCACCCCAGCCGCACTGACCCTCATCGACCGCGCCGAATCCCAGGGCGGCCTCACCGAACAGGAGGCGCAGGAATTCGTTGAACAGGCGCTGGAAACCTTCCGCTGGCATCACAGCGCTACGGTGACCGCCGAACAGTACCGCCAACTCAGCGCCCAGCACCGCCTGATCGCTGATGTAGTGGCGTTCAAGGGCCCGCACATCAATCACCTGACGCCGCGCACCCTGGACATCGATATCGTCCAGGCGCAGATGCCGGTGCACGGCATCACGCCAAAAGCCGTGATCGAAGGCCCGCCCCGCCGCCAGTGCCCGATCCTGCTGCGCCAGACCAGTTTCAAGGCCCTCGACGAACCGGTGGCCTTCACCGATCAAGCCGACACCCAGGGCAGCCACAGCGCCCGTTTCGGCGAGATCGAGCAACGCGGCGCTGCCCTCACTCCCAAGGGTCGGGCGCTGTATGACCGCCTGCTCAATGCCGCCCGGGACGAACTCAAGGACTTCCCCAACGAAGCCAATGCCGAGCGCTACAACACCTTGATGGCCCAACACTTCAGCGAGTTTCCCGACACCTACGACGGCATGCGTCGTGAGGAACTGGCGTACTTCCGCTACTTCGTGACGGAAAAAGGCCTGGCGGCGGCCGAGCTTAAAACCTTGCCGCTTGAAGAGTTGGTCAGTGGTGGCTACCTGCGGGTGGAACCCCTGGTGTACGAAGATTTCCTGCCGGTCAGCGCCGCGGGGATTTTTCAGTCGAACCTGGGCGATGCCGCGCAAACTCATTACGGCGTGCACTCCAACCAGCAGGCGTTTGAAAAGGCGCTGGGGCGCAAGACGATTGATGAGTTGGGGTTGTATGCCGAGACGCAGCGACGCTCGATCGAGCAGTGTTTTGCGGCGTTGGCGAACTGACACCGAACTACTGTAGGAGCGAGCCTGCTCGCGATGGACGTCAACGATAACGCGCCCTTTCTGAATGAACGCGTTGTCCATGCGTCCATCGCGAGCAGGCTCGCTCCTACAGGTTTTGGGTTATTTCAGTTTTGCCAGCAACGCCTCAGCCCCCGCCTGTGACGACGCCGGATTCTGCCCGGTGATCAGCAGACCATCCGTCAGCACATAGCTGGCCCAATCCGGCCCCTTGGAAAATATCCCGCCCTTGGCCTTGAGTTCATCTTCCACCAGAAACGGCACGACATTCGTCAGTTGCACCGCGTCTTCTTCGCTGTTGGTAAATCCCGTGACCTTCTTGCCCTTGACCAGCGGCTGGCCGTTCGCGTCCTTGGCATGGCGCAACACCCCGGGGGCATGGCACACGGTCGCAACCGGCTTACCGGCGTTGTAGAACGCCTCGATCAGGGCGATCGAGTGCTTGTCTTCGGCCAGATCCCAGAGCGGGCCATGCCCGCCGGGATAGAAGACTGCGTTGTAGTCACCGGCATTCACGGAACTGAGCAGGACGGTCGAGGCCAAGGCCGCCTGGGCAGCGGGATCCTTGCGATACCGCTCGGTCGCCTCGGTCTGGAAATCGGGCTCGTCGCTTTTCGGGTCCAGCGGTGGCTGGCCGCCCTTGGGCGAGGCCAGGGTCAACTGCACGCCGGCATCCTTGAAGGCGAAATAGGGTGCTGCGAATTCTTCCAGCCAGAAACCGGTTTTCTTGCCGGTATTACCCAGTTGATCGTGGGACGTCAGAACCATCAGGATTTTCATCTCGTCTTCACTCCATCTCGGGATTGCGGGAATGCGCAAGGCGTTGCGCGTTGAGCCTGGCATGTGACCGTCGTGCGGGACTGTTTGTTCGGCCTGCAAGGCGATTGAACACGGTGCGCCTAAAGCCGCTTTTTGTCGCGTTGTTTTCCATGCCGATTGTCGTGAAAACGGGAACTTGCGGTGCCAACAGAAGGCGTAAAACAACTAGCCGATTATTGTCGGACAATTTTCCCGCGCGTCACTTCCACGCAATAGATGAGCAATAAAAAAGGGTGATCAAAATGATCACCCTTTTTATCTGGAGTCGCTGGAAGTTCACGGCGAGCTCCACGATGGTGTCCGCCCAGTGCAATGGCCTCGGCATTCCATGCACTGGTAAAGAGCCGTGACACTGGGCGAACGGGGCGTATTTTAATGGAACTCGCGGCAGAAGTCCGCGACTTAAATGCGAAATTTGTAGATACACATTTTAACAATTACCGGCTTTGTAATGATCCAGTCCTGATAATTAGAACTCACCAGCCAGTTCATAAAGGTGAATATTCCTATACAACAAGTTGTACAAAAATCACCTTTTCACGCCCAACTTCCGCTGTTACCGAAAACTGTCAAAGGGTCGACAATATTCACGATGTTGAGGCTACTCAGGCGTGCGGATCGTCAACTGCCCACGCCACGTTGATGGCCGGCGAGTCCTTGTGGGATTGCTCTGCCCTGGCATTCAGGTCCTGCCACTGCTCGAGGTCAATGGCGCCCAGCCCCAGCAGATCATCGGCCAGGCGCAGCAGTTCAATGAAGTAGGCGTCGGGTGACTGTTGCCAGTAAGCCTCATCTTCGAACACGCGCTGCCATGTGTTGAGGTCGGGTGGAGTGAGGTCTTCACGCATGGCGGGCTCCGATGGAAGAATTCCTCCAGTAGAGGGCCAGAATGCCACCAGAGTTCAACACGATTGCATTTGATTCTTTCTCTCAAATCCTCCATTCCCTGTAGGAGCGAGCATGCTCGCGATGAAAGCAAGAACACCGCGTAGTGTCAGGCATCCCGCGTCATCGTTAACGACCATCGCGAGCAGGGCTCGCTCCTACACAGTAAGTACCTGTAGGAGCGAGCATGCTCGCGATGAACGCAAAGACACCGCGTAGTGTCAGGCATCCAGCGCCATCGTTAACGACCATCGCGAGCAGGCTCGCTCCTACAGTGGAATACAAGGTTAATAGCCGGTCATTTCCAGGTAGCCCTGCCCGCCCTGGCTTCCGCTCAGGCGCACGGGGCCTTCCCAGTAGGGAATGCGCAAATCCATCCAGGCGTTGGGGTTGAGGGCGTCGATGACGATGTCGAACTGTTTGTCGGGAATCCGGATAGCCCAGCGTACCGGCATCGAGCGCCCGGCGACCCGGGCGGTGTCCTGCGGGATCAGTTGTATGTCGGTACCGTGCAGCAACTGCGTCCGGCCCTCGGCGTCGATCCAGGTCCCGGTGAGGTAAGGCGCTCCGTCCTTTTGCCGCATGCGGTAGAGCATCACCTGCTCGCCGCTGTCCAGGTGCAGGGAAAACCAGTCCCAACCGGTCTGGTTGGCGGTCAGCGGCTGACTGCTCCATTCACGGTCGAGCCACGCCGGGCCGCTAACCTGATAGCGCTTGCCGTCGATCTCCAGCGTGCCACTGGCCTGAAAAAACGGCTGACTGTAGTAATACGACGCCTGGCCCTGTTCCGATTTCTGGCTGAAGCCCTGCTCCCCTTGCAGCACCAACGGACGATTGGCCGTCAGCCGCAGTTGGTAGCTGAACGTCTTGTCCCGGGCAGTGAGTTGCAGGTCCGCCAGCGGGTCGGCGTCGCTCGACTGGCTGGAGAAACGCCAATCATCGATCCACGCATTGAACGGTGTCAGGCTCACCCCGGCCTGCCCCACGCCACCACGGGCATAACGTTCAGCGGCGTGGTGGACCGTCGCAGAGGTGACCGCCGCATGACCGAGCCAGAGTGCCTGGTTCTCCCAGCCCGTCACCTCGGGTGTGGCTTTCAGGGCGCTGCGAAACAGCGTCCATTGCGCGCCAAATTCGTTGCCCTGCTCGTCCTTGAGGTTGGCGGTGACGTACCACCACTCGATGCGAAAGCCGTCATGGGGTCCGTGATCCGCCGGGAAGCTGAACGCCCGACCGGGTACCACGGGAGTGAAGGCAGCCGCCTGATTGCCCAGCCCCGCGAAGCCTTTTTCCTCGGTCGGCGGTTGATCGCAGCCGCTCACGAGCAGCGCCGCCAGCAATACCGCGAACTTAATCCTCATGGGCAAACGTCCTCAAAAGGTCCGCCGGTTGCGTGCGATACAAGGCGTACAGCGGCCAGGCCGAGGCCAGCAAGGTCGCTATCACTGCCAGCCCCATCAACTGCAGCAGTTGCAGGGGAAATACCCGCAGTGGCAGACGCCAGCCGAAGGCCTGGACATTGATCACCGCATCCAGGCACCAGGCCAGGGCGATGCCCAAAGGCAGCGCCAGCACCAGCGTCAACAGCGCCAGCAACCAGGTCTGCCCCAGATTGAGCAGCATCAGTTGCCGGCGCGTCACCCCCAGCGCCCACAGCGGCGCCAGTTGCCCCAGCCGACTCTGGCTTTGCGTCAGCAGACTGATGAACAACGCCACACCGGCCACGCAGAGCGTCAGGCTGTTGAGTGCAGCGGTGGCGGCGAAGGTGCGTTCGAACACTTGCGTGGACCAGCCCTTGAGCCGCGCCTGATCGACGATGCGACTGTCCTCCAGGGCGAAGCGTGCCTGCAACGCGCTGACGAATGGGCTGATCAATGCCGGCTCGATCCGCAGGTTGAAACGGTTGGGCGCCAGTTGCGGCCAGCCGCGCAGCAAGTGATTGACGTTGACCAGCATGTGGCCCTTGGGATTGCCGTAGTCGGCATAGATCCCGACGATGCGCGGCGACCACGGGCCATTGGGCGTGGCAATCGTCAGGTGATCGCCCAGTTGCACGCGCAGGCGCCGGGCCAGTTGTTCGCTGAGCATCATGGCGTCGTCGGTGGCCAGGCGTTCCCAGGGTGCATCGCCCAAGGCTTCGAGCAGCGGCCAGTGCTGCCGGTAAGTCGGGTGATCGATCACGCCGAAGATGTCCGTCGGCCAGCCTTGCACCTGAATCGACACCTGCCAGTTGGGCAACACAGCCGTGGGCTGCGGCTGCTGCTTGAGCCATGTGTACAGCTCCCGGGCCTGGGCCGGGTTTTGCGGGTTGAGGTAGAGCTCGGCGGTCAGCCGTTGTTCCAGCCAGTTGCTGAAGGTTTCGCGAAAACCGGCGGTCATGCTGCCGGCACCGATGTTCGCCGCCAGTGCCAGCAGCAGCGCCATCAATGCCAGGCTCAGGGCCGGCAGTTGCTGACGGCAATCGGCGACGAACCACTGGCCCAGCACCGAACGACTGCGCCCCGGCAAGCCGTCGAGCACGGCATTGAGTACCACCGGCAACGCCAGGGCCGCACCCAGCAACAACGCAGCCATCAGCACGAAACCGCTGGCCAGGCTGTCACCGCGCAACAGCGCCAGCACTGCGATCGCCAGCACCAGCGCCGCCACCCAGGCCTGGCGTCGCAACCAGCGCGCGTGAGCCTGGTGCCAGGCCTGCGGATCGGCCAGGGCCAGCAATGGCAAGCGCGCCGCGCGCCACAGACTGTTGGCCCCGGCGAGCAAGGCGCCGAGCAGGCCCAGGCCGACGCCACCCAGCCACCACAGCGGGCTCAGGGTCAACTGCCCCGCCACTTCGGCGCCGTACAAGCCACGCAGGCTGGCGGCGACATCCGGCAGCAGCACGCTGGCCAGCAGGTAGCCGCTGACCACGCCCGCCACACCACCGATCAAGGCCAGAGCGGCCAACTCGACCGCCAGGCAGCCAATCAACATTCGCGCGCTGACCCCACAGGCACGCAAGGTTCGCAGCAGGCCGCGACGCTGTTCCAGCGCCAGCCCGATGGCGGCGTGCACAATGAACAGCCCCACCACGAACGACAGGAATCCCAGCGCGTCGAGGTTCAGGTGAAAGCTTTCGGTCAGGCGCGCCAGATTGTTTTCTTCGCCGCTGCTCTTGTACTGCAGTTGATCGCTCAGCGCTTCGGGCAAGGTCGCCGTGAAATCCCTGGGCAGCAGCAAACGCGAGATCTGGCCCGGCAAATCGAGGACTTGCTGGGCAAAGCCGATGTCGACCAGCAACACGCCGGGGGCCATATCCGTCTGCGCCTTCAAGGGTGGCAATGCCTGGCCGTTGAGCGCTTGCGGGCGGTCTCCTACTTTCAGTCCCAGCGCCTGCAGGGTCTGCGGGGAAATCCAGGTGCTGCCAGGTGGGGTGAAGAAGTCGACGACCTGCTCGATGGCCATCGTCTGCCCGGCCACCGCACCGCCCGCCGGCAGCGACACCGGTTCGATGCCCATCAGTTGCAGACGCTGGTCCTCGTGCCCCTTTAGCGTCAGGCGCCCTTGCAGCACCGGCGACACCGGCCAACCGGCGCGTCGCAGGTCGACAAACCATTGTTGGGGGAAGGTCGCGCTGGCGGGCGCGCTGAGACTGGCCTGGGGTTCGCCGCCGATCAACTGGCTGGCTCTGGCATAGCTGTCCCGCGCCTGACTGTTCAGCGCCTGTACGCCGATCAGCAGGCTGGTGGCCAGCCACAGCCCGGTCAGAACACTGAAAAACTGCACCGGGTGTTGCCGCCAGTGGCTCAGCAACGCCAAGAGGGTCTGGCGGAAAATGTGCATCTCAGCGCCCGTCCACAGCGGCCAGGCGACCGCCGTGCAGCACCACTTTTTCCGCCAGTCGCGCGGCGACACCGGGGCTGTGGGTGACCATCAACAAGGTAGTCGGGCTGTCATCGAGCAGTTCCAGAAGCAGTTTGAGCACCTCCGCGCTGGTGGCTTCATCGAGGCTGCCGGTGGGCTCGTCGGCCAACAGCAGTTTCGGTTGCGAGGCCAGCGCCCGCCCCAGTGCCACCCTTTGCTGCTGGCCACCGGAGAGTTGTTCCGGGTAACGCCGCAGCACATCCGCCAACCCCAGGCGCTGCACCAGATGTGCCTGCCAGCGCGGGTCATGGCGCCCCGCAAGCCTGGCCTGAAACGCCAGATTGTCCTCCACACGCAAGCTGCCAATGAGGTTGAACTGCTGGAACACCAGGCCGATTTCCGTGCGCCGCCAGTTCGCCAGCTGCCCTTCGCTCATCTGCTCCAGCCGATGGTCGCCGCTGCGGATGCTGCCGCGATCCACCTTGTCCAGCCCGGCAATCAGGTGCAGCAAGGTGCTCTTGCCACTGCCCGACTCGCCCATCAGCGCCAGGCTGCTGCCGGGTTTCAGGCTCAAGTCGACACCTTGCAGCACCGGCAGCGGGCCTTGCGGGGTGGCGTAGCTTTTGAAGACATCCCGGACTTCAAGCATGAAAAAAACCTGTTCGACGAGCGTGGGCCAAGAATAGCGGCCCAGACCGGTTTTTGTCCGTTGCCGGCTCCGGACGTGCCTGAACCTGTGTCAAAACGGGTGGGAAGCACTGGGTTTTTTCCCATGAGGAACTACTGTGGATGGAGCGCGATCGGCTCAGTCCGATGCCTGAGGTTGCCGCACCCATCGACATTCTCATGGAGGGCGAACATGCCACAGCAAGTCATAGTCAACGCTGACGATTTTGGCCTGAGTGCCTGTGAAAACGCGGTGATTCTGGGCGCCTTCCAGGCCGGGATCATCAGTTCCGCCACCGCCATGGCCAACACGCCGGCCTTCACTGCCGCCTGCTCCCTGGCGCAGCATCCATTGCTCGAAGGACGCATCGGCCTGCATTTCAACCTCACCTACGGCCGCCCGCTGAGCCGGCGCATCCTCACCCGTCAGAGCTTCTGCGATCACAGCGGCGTGTTCGACTTCAACCTGCGCCGCAGCCGTCTCTGGCTCGGTCATCAGGATCGCCTCGCGGTACAGGAAGAACTCGAGGCCCAGTGGCAGCATTTTGTGGATCACGGCGTGCGTCCCAGCCATCTGGATTCCCATCAGCAGGTGCACAACATCTGGCCCGTCGGCGAGATCGTCGCGCGCTTCGCCGCCCGCCAGGGGGTGCCCGTGCGACTGGCGCGCAACCTGGGGCAGAACCAGAGCCTGCGCAAACGCCTGTACAAGCAGTTGCTCAATCATCGCTTGAACCGACTGGCCGGTGCCACGGCCGACTACGTCTGCACGCCGCAGGATCTGCGCAACGCCGAACCACCCAGCGAAGGCCTGCTGGAAATCGTCGCCCACCCCAGCCAGCTCGGCGCCGATTTCGGCGATGCCGGCCTGGATCAGGGCGAGTCCTTGAGTGCGCTGCTGGAACAACGATTGCCGGGTGTGCCGAGGGTTCCCTATAGCGCTGTTGGCCGCGCGGAGACGTTCGTGGAACAACACTGAACTGTAGGAGCGAGCCTGCTCGCGATAGCGTCCGTTCAGCCGCCCACGATGTTGAATTCAATACCGCTATCGCGAGCAGGCTCGCTCCTACAGGAGTTCTACTGCGTACACGGAATCCGTGTTCGACACTGACCAACCTGTGGGAGCGGGATTGCCCGCACTTTCCTCAGCGCTGCGCCACCAGGGTAAAACACATCGGCAATTGCGCCTCTCGCCGTTCATAGCGGTCGTACAGTTCTTCACGGTTGGAGTGCGGATACTCCTTGAAATGGCGGATGTTCAGCCCCGCCGCGATGGCGCTGCCAAACAGGTCACCCAAGTTGTGGACATACCAGTACGACGGTGCAGCCTGTTGTCGGACTTTGCCTTCATAGACGATCGGCTCGGTCTGCACAAAAGGCTCGCGACGGAAGTAGGAGCTGGCCAGGGCATAGGGATCGGCGGCTTCGGGGTCGAACATTTCCAGGAACGGGTGGGTTTCGTACACCACCAGCGTCCCGCCCGGCTTCAGGACTTGCGCCACATGGCGAAAGAATTCACCGATGTCCGGCATCCAGCCCAAAACGCCGATGGTGATCAACGCCAGGTCAAAACGGCCCTGCAACGTGGACGGCAAATGATGAATATCGGCCTCGATGAATTCGGGCCGGTGGGGTGAGCGTGATGCCAGTTCCCGGGCCTGGTCGAGAAAGGCCACCGACTGATCGACGCCCACTACATCTCGCGCGCCCAAGGCAAACAGGGAGAGACTTTCACGGCCATTGTTGCAGCCCAGTTGCACCATCTCCTTGCCGTCGACACCCACTTCGGTCAGTAGTCCGGTCAGGGTGTCATCCAGACAGGAAAAATCCTCATGGGCCACGGCGCTCAGCAGCACCTGCCAATCCGGGTTGTCCTTGTGGTGGCGAGCGGAGTCGTTCCAGGCATCGCGATTACTGGCGATGGCTTGTTGTTTTGTCGGCAGTTCCATTTGCGCGCGTCCTATCGAATGTTTGACTCA
The DNA here is from genome assembly GCF_003228315.1 of Pseudomonas putida. NCBI lineage: Bacteria > Pseudomonadati > Pseudomonadota > Gammaproteobacteria > Pseudomonadales > Pseudomonadaceae > Pseudomonas > Pseudomonas putida. The sequence continues at coordinate 6,439,229 of NZ_CP029693.1, read as the reverse complement.
CCACTGTAGCAATTGGCGACGCCTGCGGCTCCTGTAGGAGCGAGCCTGCTCGCGATGGACGCAAGGACACCGCGGGGTGTCAGGCGGCCAGCGTTATCGTTGACGACCATCGCGAGCAGGCTCGCTCCTACACAGGGGCCGCAGGCATCGCCAGTCAAAAATCGGGCAATGAGGAGGCACGCTATAGTTAATAGCCTTGGGGAAATACGCCAAACAAGATGCCGCAGGTGCTGCCATGAAAAAAATCGAACAGACGCTGATGCTTGCCCTTTGCCTGACCGCCGCCACCTGGGTACAGGCTGACGACAGCCTGATGCAAACCGAGCAATCGAGCAGTGAATTCAACTATTACGGGGCCGATCAGCCCTTCGCCCACCCCGCTCCGCCCTCGCTGAGCACCATACCGCCGGGGGCGTATATCCCGACGTCGCCCCAGACCTTCACCCCGGTGTCGAGCGAACATGTGTTTTCCGACTCCCAGTTGCCCACGGTGGCCGATGCCACCGTACGCGTATTCATTCGCACCTACGACGAGGAGCGCGGTGTCTACGTGAACCAGGAGGTGGAGAACCCCGAGTGCACGCTGTCTTGCCTGCGAGGACAACAGATCCCGACGTTGTAGGCTCTGTGGGAGCAAAGCTTGCTCGCGATGGCGTCAGTCCTGTCAGTAATCATGGCGCCTGACGAACCGCTATCGCGAGCAAGCTTTGCTCCTACATATCTACCACTGCCGCTTGTCCGGCCGTGCAAGCCCGAGTTTCTCGATCCGGTAGCGCAGCATGTCGCGGCTCAGGCCCAGCAGCCGCGCCGACTTGGTGACGTTCCAGTCGGTCTTGTCGAGCATCTTGCGCACCATGTCGCGCTCGACCTCCGGCAGGTTCATCGACTCGGTGTCGTTGTACGCCGAGCGCGGCTCTGCAGCGGGCACCTCGTGCTGGAACATGGGCGGTTCATCCACCAGGCTCATGCACACATTAAGCTGGTGGGCGGCGATGACGTCGTTCTGCGCCAGCAACACTGTCTGTTCGAGCATGTTGCGCAACTCGCGCACGTTGCCCGGCCAGCTGTAGTTGAGCAGCAACTCTTCGGCCTGCTCGCTGAAGCGCAGGTGGGGTTTGCCATAGCGCTTGCCATGGGCCGCGAGGAAATGCCGGGCCAGCAACAGGATGTCTTCACCGCGGGCATACAGGCGCGGCACCTTGATCGAAATGATGCGCAGACGGAAGAACAGGTCGCGACGGAACTTGCCCTGCTGAACCATCTGTTCGAGGTTGCAGTTGGTGGCGCTGATCACCCGCAAGTCGACCTTGCGCTCCTTGACCGAACCGACCCGGCGAATGCTCCGATCCTCCAGCAGCTTGAGCAGCTTGGCTTGCAGGATCAGGTCCATCTCGCCCACTTCGTCGAGAAACAGCGTTCCGCCATCGGCCGCTTCCACCAGGCCCAGGCGACGGTCCTTGGCGTCGGTAAAGGCGCCCTTCTCGTGACCGAACAGCTCCGCTTCCACCAGGTTGGCCGGAATCGAAGCGCAGTTGAATTCTATAAATGGACCCTTGGCGCGCGGACCGTCGAAATGCAGCGCGCGGGCCACTAGTTCCTTGCCGGTCCCGGTCTCGCCTTCGACCAGCACGGGAGGCAGATCGGTGTTGGCCATCCGCCGCTCGGCATCGAGCAGCTGGGTGATGGTGCTCTTCAAGTAAACCATCGGCGCCGATTCGCCGATCAACGCCTGGACCCCGGCCTTCTGCGCTTCGCGCTCCTGATAAAACGACAACGTGCGCTCCATCCGGTCGGTGGCCAGCGCCTTGTCCAGCAGCACCTTGAGTTCCGGTAGCGCCACCGGTTTGGTCACGTAGTGGAATGCCCCCTCTTTCATCGCCACTACAGCATCCTCGACGTTGCCGTAGCCGGTCATCATGATCACCTTCAGATCCGGCGCGCTGATGCGCAGCTTCTGAATCAGGTCGTGACCACTCATGCCCGGCAACGAGTTGTCGGTCAGCACCACATCGGGAACGAAAGTCTTCAATTGCTCCAGTGCATTTTCAGCCGAGTGGCAGACCGTCACCTCGAAGTCCTTGCGCTCAAGGTAAGTCTGAATATTCTCGGCCAGGAGTTCATCATCCTCGACCAGCAGTATGCTGTGTTCCATATTCCCCTCCCGTTGCCACTTTAAAGTTCAAACAAACGCGAGTTCCTTCCCGCTCCTGGCTGGTCAGCTGCACCGAGCCATCGAAACGCTCCATTATTCGTTTGACCAGGGCCAGGCCTACGCCCAGCCCTCCCTGTTTGGTGGTGAAGAATGGCTTGAAGACCATTTGCTGCTGCTGTTTGGTCATGCCCTTGCCGGTGTCGGTGAGAATCATGCTCACCCGGTCTGGCGCCGGTGTTTCAATCTCGATACTCAACACGCCCCCGGTCGGCATCGCTTCCAGGGCATTGGCAAACAGGCTATTGAGAATTTGCGTCAACAGCACCTGTTGGCTGACGACCGGTGGGACGCTTTTTGGAGTGAAACGCACTTCCACATTCGAGCGCTTGATCAGCGCTTCGAAGGCGCCCAGGGTGTCATCGATGGTCAGCACCAGATCCACCTCATCGAAGTCGTCATTGACCGGTCGCAATGACACAAGCAATTCGCGTACCCAGCGCGACATGCGGTCGACCTGGCTGATGATGTCGCCAATGTTTTTCTGCGCGCCGTGGCTGGCGATTTCCTGGGCCAGCTCGGCGCTGGTACGGATATTGGCCAGCGGATTGCGCAAGCTGTGGGCGACCGCCGAGGACATCTCGCCCAAGGCGACGAAGGTCTCGTTGGCCACCAGTTGTTTTTGCTGGCTCTGCAAGAGCATCGCGGCGCGCCGCACGATCCAGAACAGTCCCAGGTAAATCGCCGCGCCGCCCAGCAGGGTCGCCAGCCAGATCGCCTTGAACCCGCGCTGGATGCGTTCCACAAGGTCCGTCGGTTCCTTGTAGATCTCCACCATGGCGATCACTTTGCTTCTGTCGGCGTTGAACATCGGGATGTAGTTTTCGATGAACAGGTACTGCGGCTCACGCATCAGGCGTTGCTCGGGGCGTTCCTCATCGATTTCGTGGTAGCTGGTGGACACCGGCTCCTTCATTTCGAACGACTCGTCCAGTTCATCGTCATCGTCGATGCGCATGCCGATCAGCTCGGGGTTGGTCGACCAGACCACCGTGCGGTCGAGGGCATAGACGTTGGCCAACAGCAGGTCCGGCAGGTGCTCCACATGATCGAGAAACTCGACGCGCGCGTTGGCACGGGCGCCGGGTTCGACATCGGGGTAGCTGTTGTCCAGCCGTGGATCGAGCATCTCGCCCATGGTCCGGGTCGGGGTAATCGAGGCGTGGCGAATTTCGGCATCGCCGATGGCCTGGATGAATTGCGCGGTCAGCATCGAATCGCGCTCGATGCTCTCCTCCACCACGAAACGCGTGGAAATGTAGCCCAGCCCCAACGCCACGGCGGCGATGATGAAAAAACTCGCCAGAGAGAACCAGCGCACCAGGTTGAATGGCGGGCGCCAATCCCGGGTTTGCGTGGCCGGGGTAGTCGGCGCAGGTAATTTTTGTTCTTCGAGTATCTGCATGGGACTGTCCTGGTCGCAGCTCAACAAGCCCTTTCAGCCGTGTCTCGCATCAGTGTAGGTGGCATTAGCCGTCACGGGTGTCGCAATGCAAGTAATTAGCCACTATTGCATCTGTGCCGGCATTTGCTGACCACCGGGCGCTGCAATGGCGTGATGGTGTTCGGGTTCCTCGTTTTCGGCGGTCAATGGCGCTTTCGGATGCTGGCGATCGGTTTCCTCCTGCAAAAACTCGATGATCGACTGCGCGGACTTCTCATCCATGCGCAGGTTGGGCATCGGAATCTTGTTGAAGCGATCAAACAGCTCCATCGCGATCGGGTCCTTCTCCGCCAGCATGCGGTCCGGCTCGCGAATCCAGCGATTGAGCCACGCCGGCTCACGTTGCAGGGTCACGCCGATCAGGTCCGGGCCGATGCTGCGCAAACCGATGCCCTGGCCGTCCATTGGGCCGAGGCTGTGGCACGAGGCGCAGCGGGTGCGGAACAGTTCTTCGCCATTGCTCGGCGGGCGAATTTCCGGTGCATTGGCATAGCTTTGTTCAATGCTCGGTTGCTTCCAGTTCTGCAAGGTGTTGGCCAGTTGATCGGCCAGGATCCACGGGTTTTCGAACGGCGAGGCTTTCATCCAGCGACCGGTTTCCTGATTGCCCACGATCAGGCTCAGGTTGTGGTCCTTGCTGCGGCCGTTGTCGACGCCTTCGATGAACAGCCCGAGCTTTTTGCGCAGCTCGGTGACATCGGCGAACTCCCCGGTGAGGAACAGCCAGCCCGGCCCGACCTGGAAGCGTTGCGAATAGGCCTTGAGCACCTCGGGGGTATCGCTCAGGGGGTCGATGCTGATGGAGTAGAAAAAGACGTCCTTGCCGACCCGGTCGCCGAGCAGTTTCTGCACCTGGCGCAGACGCGCGGTTTCCAGCGGGCAGGAATCGCTGCAGGAGGTGAAGATGAAGTTGATCACCACCACCTTGCCCTTGATCAGGTCATCGAAAAAATGCACCTGCCGACCGTTCTGATCGGTCAGCAAGGTGTTGGGGAAATAGTCGCCACCCCACGGGGTGGCGGATTCGGTAGCGGCGGGTTGTTCCGCCGGTTTGGTTGCGGTTGCGATTGCCTCGGTGGATGTGGGGGCGGGTGCCGACGGCGCCTGCTTGGCGACCAGCAGTTGGCTGGCCAGCAAGCCGGTCACCAATACCAGTATCAGGTGCATGCCCAAGGCGCGTGTGCGTGGTGTATGCAACTTCATGTCGACACCCTCCCGTTTCATTGTTTGACCGTCACTGTCGGGCCACTGCCGTCGCCAGTGCGGAAGGTTGGCAGTGCGGCAGAGTTCACGTAGCGCACGCCATCCCAGCTTGGCAGCGGTGTCGGCATCAACTGGAACTGACCGGGATGCTCGATATCCCAACGCAGCAGCATCGAGTTGTCCTCATGCTGGGTGTTGTGACAGTGCTCCATGTAAGTCCCGGCAAACTCGCGGAAGTTGATTGCCATTTCGACGTTGTCCAGACCATCGTTTTCCGAACCGATGCGGTACACGTCCTTACGCGCCCATTTTTCCCATTCAGGTGGTGCCTTGCCGCCACGGCTGAGAATGATCCCTTCCTCGAAGTGCACGTGTACCGGATGGCTCCAGCCCTTGCCGCCCAGCTGGATTTTCCACACTTCCAGGGTGCCGAAGCCGGTGGTGCCAGCATCGGTAGGACCGGTTTTCAACTGGGTGGCCGCGCTCAGGCGACGAGGATCCATGTTGAAACCGAAACCGCCATCGCTCTTGACTGTCCACGGTGCTTCATCGGTGCCGTCGGAACGACCGAAGATGAAGGACCGGTGACGGGCGTTGGCCAGCAGCGCCTTGTCGGCAGGGTTGTCACGGTGAATCTTCAGCGGAATCATCACCAGGCCTTCAGCCTTGCCGGGTTTGGCCGGTTCGTACTTCGAAGGGTCCATGGACAGGTCCTGACCGGTGTAGGCCTTGACGTTGAGTTGCAACACCTTGCCCACCGCCGGATCGCCCCTGTCCCACTGCGGTCCCTTGCTGGTCTGCTTGATCACCGCCAGGTATTTCTCCGACAGCACGTCTGCCAGCGGGATGGCTTCTTTCGGGCCTTTGCCGTCGTCATGGGCCAGCAGGTTGACGAAGAAGATCTTGTCCCCCGGCTTGATGCCGTTCTTGGCGAAGTTGACGACGATGTCAAAGCGCTCGGCGATGCCCTGGGTCGGCAGGATGGCGTTGTGATTCTGCAAATCACCGTCGCCGTCCAGGTCCATGGTGCCGTCGAATGGCACGCTGTGTTCCATGATGTTGCCGTCGTTGGCGATCATGTGGAACGGTACCCGGGCATAGGACACGCCTGAGCCTTTGGGTCCCTGGAACTCACCGCTGGTGCCCTTGATTTCCCGTACCAGGGCGAACTTGTAGTAACGCGATACCGAACCGTTGAGCATGCGGAACCGATAACTGCGGGCACGCACGTCCAGGGTTGGTTTCCAGCCCCAGTTGACCACCACCTGGTCACCGAGGAAGCCGTCGGTGTTGAACGGGTTGAACCACAGCTGACCGTTCTGATCCCAGGCCTTGTCGGCGAACAGCAGGTTGACGTCGTAGTCGCGGTTACCCCATGGCAAGGCACTGCCGCTGGGGAAACGCAGGTTGACGCCGTCATTGACCGACTCGTTGCCACGGTCCAGGGCGCTGTAGTAGTTCATCATCGCCGCGTTGCCCTTGTAGACGTTCTGCGCGGTGAAATCGAGCATATGGTCGTGGAACCAGTGGGTGCTCATGGTCTCGCGCCAGTCGCCACGGATCTTGATCGTGCCGTGATCGCACGTCTTCAGGCCCGGGCTCATGTCGTTGGTCCACAGGGTTTCGCCCGGCGAGCAAGGGAACGCCGCGCGCGGATCTTCAGCCTTGGTGTTGATGCTGTCGTAACCGGCGAGCTGCACCGGCCAGCGATAGTCGTAGTACTGGCCAGGGAAGAAGAAGGCGTTGGCATAACCGTCGCTTTCCGCTGGCGCGTGGCCGTTGTGCTCGTGGGTGGTGATGGTGTGCAGGCCAAAGCCCATGTTGGCTGAAGGGTCGATCGGCAAGCCGTTGTAGTGGCGCATTATCAGCGGTTGGCCATAACGCACCATCAGCAGTTTCGGCGGCAGGGTGCCGTCGAAGGTCCACACCGAATTGTGGTTCTGCACCGGCATCAACGGGTGCAGGCGCGGTTCGACGCCCTTGGAGGTGCCGTCCGTTGCCGGGATGCCGGCGACGTTGTGATACAGGCCGCCAGGGCCGAACTCACCCACGGCGTAGTGGTGCATTTGTTTATCGTCACGCAAGCCGCCGTTGGTGCGGATGCCGGTCTGCACGGTCTTGTAGGCGTTCTGCGGGTAAAACTCATTCCAGCGCTGGTGCGACCAGCCCTTTCCTGGTGGACGACCCTCGGCGGACGAGCCGATATGACGGTTGAGGTATTGCTCGATCTGCGCTTGCCACGGGTTGCGGTCCACCGAGTTGGAGTACTGGGTGGGGAACGGTGTCAGCCCCGGTTGCCGCAGGAAGTTATCCAGCGCCAGGCTTGGCGGTGCGCTACGCGCGGCGCTGGTGGGGTCCTGGGCCGGCAACGGACCGATCCCCGGCGGTGGAAACGGCAACTGCGCCGCCGGCGTGGTGGGGTCGAGTTTTTCCGGCCCGAACTCTTCGAACAGCATCATTTGCTGGGTAAATGGCTGGGCCCCGAACAACGGGCTGGGCTTGCCATTGGTGGGGTAGTTGAAGCTGGTTTGCTGCGCAGGTGGCAGCTGGTTTTCCACACGTTCGGTATTGCGGGTGCCCTTGACGCCATCCGGCAAATCGAAGGCCTCTTCGTTGGCCTTGGGCATGCTCAGGATGGCATTCAACGCGGCTGGCTCATCGGCCGGTTCGTCATAGTAGGCCGAAGGGTCCGTTGGCTCCGGCTGTCGCTCATCGTCTATGGGGGCAGCGCGCAGCATCCCTGTGCTTATTGTCATTGATAGGACGACGCTCAAAGGCGTCAAAAACCACTTGAAGGGGTACCGCGCTTTTCTGTCCATTACCAACCGCCTCGTATGTGTGAAGGGGGTAATGGGGGTTTTGCAAATCCCTCGCCAAATTTGTAACTAATTTTTACAAACTTGCGAAAGCTTGGAAAACAATGGCTTATCAACATCAAACTGCCATGACTTGGGGAAAGCGACTGGGGAATGACACCCGCTAGCGGGGAAAGTTCATCCCCAATTTCTGGGCAGTGAGCACGCCGTCCTGTAGGAGCAAAGCTTGCTCGCGATAGCGGCAGGCCAGTCGATCAAGGTCTGTCTGGAACACCGCCATCGCGAGCAAGCTTTGCTCCTACAGGGGGAATGTATTCAGGGAACCAGCTTGAACGACAGACGGACCGAAGTGCCCTCGCCTTCACGGCTGTCGAGGGTCACGGAGCCGCCAAAGCGCTCCATGATGCGTTTGACCAGGACCAGCCCAACCCCGAGCCCGCCCTGCTTGGTGGTGAAAAACGGCCGGAAGGCCATTTTGCGCTGCTCTTCGCTCATGCCCTTGCCGGTGTCGCTGACCACGACCACCACGCCCTGGGCATCGGCCGGTGACATGGCGATGGTCAGCATGCCGCCGTCGTCCATGGCCTCCAGCGCATTGGAAAGCAAGCTGTTGAGGATCTGCGTCAGTTGCACTTGCTGGCTCAGCACCATGGGCGTCTCTTTGGGCTCGAACACCACCTTGATTTGGCCCTTGGTGATCTGATGCTCGAAAGCCATGAGGCTGTCGTACAACGAAGCCACCAGGTTTACCGCTTCGGGCTCGTCATTGAGCGGACGCAACGATTGCAGCAACTCGCGTACCCACTTCGACATGCGGTCGACCTGGCCGATGATGTCCTGAATGTTCTTGTGCGCCGCGCCGCCGTCGAACTCCAGGGCCAGTTCGGCACTCGAGCGGATGGTCGCCAGCGGATTGCGCAAGCTGTGGGCCACCGCCGATGACATCTCGCCCAGGGCGACGAAAGTTTCGTTGGTGATCAGTTGTTTCTGCTGGGTCGCCAGCAGGATCGCCGCGCGCCGCACGATCCAGTACAGCCCGAAATAAATCAGCGCGCCGCCCAGGGCCGTGGCCACCCAGATCAGCACCAGCCCGCGCTCCATGCGGTTGATCAGGTCCTTGGGCTCCTTGTAGATCTCGACCATCGCCGTGACGTTCTTGCCCTCGGCGTCGAACAGCGGAATGTAGTTTTCGATGAAGATGTATTCCGGCGGCGTGATGAACTTCTGCTCCATGCGCGACTTGTCGACATCGTGGTAGCTGGCCGACACCGGCGTGCGGTTGGCGAAGGCCTTGTCGAGGTCTTCGTCGGCATGAATCGTGGTGCCCATCAACGCCGGATTGGTGGACCAGATCACCATGCGATCGGGAGCATAAATGTTGGCGAGGATCACGTCCGGCAAGTGTTCGATGTGGTCGAGAAATTCGCCACGGGCATTGGCCCGGGCCATCGGGTCGACATCGGTGTAGTCCCGGTCCTTGCGCGGATCGAGCAGCTCGCCCATGGTCCGCACGTTGGGTACCGCCACGTGACGCAGCTCGGCCGAGGCGATCGCCTGAATGAACTGTGAGGTCAGCAACGCATCGCGCTGAACGCTTTCGGTAATCACGAACTTGGTCGACACCGACCCCAATGCCACCGCCACGGTACCGATCACCGCCATGCTGATCAGGGAAAACCAGCGCAGCAGATTGAACGGTTGTTTGCGTGTGCTCAAGCGGATATCGCCCTTGTCGGATTGAAGTGCCTTGGCCAGCGTGGTCATAAATGCGCCATCCCCCGATTACGGCCCCGAATGCCCCTATAGGTTTATAGCCCACCGATGGCAGTTTGCCCGACTGCGGGTCATTTTCCCCCCACTGCCCCCAATCCCCCCCACTTTTTCCCCACCCCATCCTGTTGCCCCCATCTACCCCCAATCCTGGGGAAAAAGGCCCGTTCTCGAATTAGGGAATCTTTCCCAATTATTCGCTCAACGCCTGTGTGCCGGGCTTCTCATGATTGTTTTCGCCAATTGGCATGGGAGTTGCCGAATCCTTGCCAACTGACCCATTTCAAGGGGCAGGCACTCTGATAGAGGGAATACTCATGCACCCTTTACTGTCCAAGACCGCGATTGCACTGGCGGTGACCGCTCTGGCCCAGGGCGTTGCCCAGGCTGCCTTGTTTGCTGTAGACCCCGGCCCTTATGCGCCCGAGCTCGGCAGCTTCGCCTCCTGGTATCAGGACACCCATGGAAGGACTGTTGATTTGTGCCTGTCCAAGGCTGTCAGTTCCAGGGTTGCCGGCGCACCAGGCGCACCTGCCTACATGTGCCTTTTGAACCCGAATCCCGGCATTTTCGATGACACCCAGCCCATCGTTTTCCCGGGCAACTTTCCCGATGAAGCGTTCTGGTTCACCGGCGACGGCGCCATCACCGACGCCGCTCGGGGCATCGATCTGACCTATACCAGCGCCCTCGAAGCGGCCTTCAGCGGAGGCGACCCCAAGGAGGGTGATCAGATCAGCTTCGCCCGGATCCGTATCCGGGTCGACGTCCCCACCGCTGGCACCTACGTCATCACCCACCCCTACGGTGTCGATGTGTTCGACGTGACCACCCCGGGGCGCAAGGCGATCAACATGACCCGGGACATCGGGATCGGCTCGCCGAAAACCTACAACGGCGCACTCAAGGGTGACGTCGGTCCGTTCCTGCGCAGCGTCAACGGTCCCTACACCGAGACCAATCCGGTCAATGGACAGGTCGAACAATTCGTCGGCGATCCGAACCTCGACGAGGCCTTCACCGGCAGCCCGTTCAACACCAACTACATCCGCATCGAAGGCCCGGGCGGCATTGATCTGCGCACGACGGTCATGGCGATTTCCGGCAAGTTGTCGACGGTGGCACGCCCCACTCCAATCATTGCCGAGCGCAGCACTTACGCACGCAAGGACGTCAACGGCGCCCCGGTTGCCCAGCAAGACGTGTTCGTCATGGCCCCGCCACCACCGGCCACCGTGAACCTGGACAGCAACAGTCCGCCGCTGAAGCTATCAGAGGCTGACACCACCGGCCACTGGTACGCGCAGTCCGCCAACAACCCGGCGCTGCCAAGCACCCTGCAGGTGACCGCCGACAACCACCTGGCCATTCCTACCAGTTCGCCGACCACCCTGCCCATGACATTGACCGACCAGGTGACGATCTCAACCGCCGAGTACAACTCGTCAAGCGGGCAAATCACCATCGTGGCCTCCTCCAGCGATGAATCCTCGCCTCCTGTGCTCACCGCCACCACAGACACCGGTGCCGTCATCGGCGCCCTCAGCGGCAGCGGCGTAGATAAACAGATCATTACGGGTATCTCGCCGATTCCACCGGCCAAGGTCAAGGTGACGTCGTCCAACGGCGGCACCGATATCGAAGAAGTGGTCATCGTGCAATGAACGCGCTCATGCCCAGATCCGCATCAGGAGGCATCATGAATAAGTGGCCACGCTTTGCGCTCAACGCGCTCGGGCTGTCTCTCTCGATATCGGGCAGTGCGTTCGCGCAACTGGCTGCCGTCGATACCGGTCCCTACACCTTCGCCACGGGGAAATTCCCCGCGTGGTATCAGGACAATGGTTTGCTGTCGCTGGAATTGTGCCAGTCCAAGGCCGTGAGTACGCGAGTGGCTGCCACCGTGCCACCGGCCTACATGTGCATTCTCAATCCAGAACCCGGCATTTTCGACGACACCCAGCCGATCGTATTCCCGGATAACTGGCCACCAGAGGCGTTCTGGTTCCTGGCCGAGACCAACATCAACAAGAATGGCACCTATGGTGTTGATGCCTATGTAGCCGGGGTCGAAGCGGCCTTCGCATCGGAAAACCCTATCGATGGCGACCAGCAAAGCTTCGCCCGGATCCGCATTCGGGTGAACGTTCCCGTCGCCGGGGTCTACACCATCACCCACCCTTACGGCGTGGAAACAGTCAACGTCACCACTCCGGGCCGTCGGGCGATCAACATCACCCGCGACATCGGCATCGGCGCACCCGGCGACTTCAGCGGCGCCCTCAATGGCGAGATCGGACCGTTCCTGCGCGGTCTCACCCCGCCCTACACCGCCGTGAATCCGGAAACCGGCACCGTCGATAATTTCATCGGCGACCCGAACGTCCCCGAAGCGGTCACCGGCAGCCCGCTCAACACCAACTTCCTGCGCGTCCAGGGTCCGGCCGGGACCATCGAGACCAACCTGTTCACCGTGTCCGGCAAGATTCTCGACAGCCGCGCCCAAACCAAAGTGGACATCGGCCGCGCCACTTACCGCCGCACGTCCACAGGCCCGGGCACCAGCAGCACCCGGGTGGAAGTATTCGGCAGTTCGGATGCCAGCTCGACCCTGTGCTTCCGTGAAACCGTGGCCCTCTTCCCGGGCCCACCGGCTTCACCGTGCGCGTTCACCATGACCGGCAGCGCCGGCCAGTTCTACGGCAGCCACTTGACGACCGGCCCCGTGCCTCCCGTGGTGGTGGTCACCGCCACCAACCCGGGCGGCACGACCCAGCCGACAGCGGTCTCGCGCAAGCTCTCGGACGTGGTGAAAATCAAGACCGCGCGCTACAGCTGGAGCAACCACAGCCTGCTGATCGAAGCCAGCTCGTCTGACGAAGTGGGCATTCCGGACATGGTCGCCCAGGGCTACGGACGGTTGACCAAGGCCGGCACCCTGCAAAGCCTGACCGTCTCCAACCTGCCGCAGCCTCCGGCCACGGTCACCATCAAATCCGCCGCCGGCGGCAGCGATGTCGAACCTGTGACCGTGCTGGGCACCGCACCGGACACCGGCGAGAACCAGGCGCCGATTGCCCGTGCCGACGCCGGCAGCACCAGCTTCGGGGTGCCGATCACCCTCAACCTGCTGGCCAACGACACCGACCCGGACGGCAACAATCCACTGACCATCACCGCGCTGACCCAACCGCCTACCGGCCAGGGCACCGTGGCGCTGAGCGGCACTACCGCGGTTATCTACACCCCACCGGCCGTGGTCAACGCACCACTGACCACCACCTTCACCTACAAGGCGCAAGACGCCAAGGGCCTGGCCTCGACCACCCCGGCGACCGTGACCATCACCGTGGCGCCCAACCAGGCTCCAACTGCGGTCGCCGACAGTGTCACCACCCTTGGCGTGGCCATTCCGATCAACGTGACGGCGAACGACACCGATCCGGAAAACAACCTGCCACTGGCGGTCGCCAGCTTCACCCAACCACCGGCAGGTCGCGGCTCCGTCACCAGCAATGGCACGGTCCTGACCTATACCCCACCGGCCTCGGTCACGACGGCCTTCACCACGACCTTCAGCTACTTCGTCCGGGACAGCTTCGGTGCTGTGTCGGCGACCCCGGCGACGGTCACGGTGCAAGTCTCGCCACGGCCTGCTGCGGAAACCTTCACGGTGACCACGGCGACGGTGTCGGCCCGCTCCAATAACCGCTTCACCTGGGACTTTGCAGGGACCTCGTCGGTGACCACCGGCAACACCATCACCATCCAGGTCACCACCCCGACCGGGCTGCAAACCCTGGGCACCACCACCGTGCCGGTGACCGGTCGCTGGAGGTTCACGGCGAACAACATCACCAACGTGATTCCGTCGGCGAACCCGCAGGCCACCATCACCTCGTCCCAAGGCACCGTGCGCACGGTTCAGGTGATCGCCAACTGAGCCACCACCCCCTCCACTCGCCGAGTGGAGGGGATCACTTCTCGCGAAAGGAAGACGCCATGAAAAAGTCGACCGCCGCCCTGCTCTGCCTGCTCCTGCTTTGCGGCAGCGCCGGCGTGCGCGCCGACGATTTGATGGAGAACGATGACCTGGCGCCTGGCGCCGATCTCGGCGAGCTGCCACCCCCGGTGGGCCAGCGCGCACTGATCGACCAGAACGGCCAGGCCAACATCGCACTGGTGCAACAGAACGGCCAGTCGCTGCTCGGCCAGATCGTGCAGCAAGGGAGCAATCAGGAAGCCTACATCCTGCAACAAGGTAGCGACCTGATGGCCTGGATCAACCAGCAAGGTTCCGGCAACGCCGCATTGATCAACCAGAGTGGCAGCCACAACCGTGCACAGATATCCCAGAACGGCAATAACAACGACGCCAGCATCGTCCAGGCCGGCACGGGGCAGCAGAGTGCTGTGACCCAGGCAGGAAATGGAATGAGCGTTTCGGTCACCCAATATCGCTAAAGCACTGCACTTCTTGGAGGTTTCATCATGTTCAAATTGACGCCCCTTACCGCCGCAATCCTGGTTGTTGTCAGTGTCCAGGCAATGGCCGATGAAAGCGTATCCACCCAGGGCCAGTTCGGTACCGCCAACATCGCCAATGTGAAACAGACCAACGCGCCCGCCGCCACCGCCACCCAGTTGCAGATCGGCACCGGCAACGACGCGGCCGCCGTACAGGACACCGCCACCAGCACCATTACCCAGAACCAGACCGGTGACTACAACGCCGGCTACGCCGAGCAACTGTTCGAAGACGGCAGCACCATCACCCAGAACCAGATCGGTACCACCAACACCGCCCATGCCAGCCAGTCGATCGGTGTCGGTGCCGGCGAGGTGCTGCAACAACAGGAAGGCAACGGCAACTTCTCGTTCGTCTATCAGGACAGCCAGGAAGGGACGACCGGCAAGACCTACCAGTACGGTGACAGCAACGAAGCCAACATCGAACAGATCCAGCTGGGCGGCGGCAATACCGCCGTGATCATCCAGTACGGCGACACCAACTACGCCACCGCCGAACAGATCAACCAGATGGGCGGCACGATCGGCATCAACCAGTCCGGCAGCACCAACTACGCCTACGGCGACCAGCGCTACGGAGCAGACAGCACCCTGACCGTCAACCAGGCGGGCGACAACAACGGCGTCGAAGTCTGGCAAGACACCCAGACCGCCAGCCAGGCCACCATCAACCAGTACGGCAGCACCAACGAAACCATCGTCGACCAGAGCTTTGGCGAAAACAACGCGGCCAATGTGCTGCAAATCGGTAACGCCAACGCCATCTATGCCGACCAGTTCGAGTCGGTCGGTTCCACCGTCGGCATTTACCAACTGGGCAACAACAACGTCCACTACACCTACCAGAGCGGCGACAGCCATGTGCTCAAGACCAATTCGGTGGGTGACGACAACAAGGTCTACGCCAGCAACTGGAAAGGCCCGCAACTGGGCGGCCAGTTCGGCAGCAGCCAGACAGCCACCGTCAACCAGAACGGCAACGGCAACATCGCCAGCTTCAAGCAGGACGGTGTGGGCCACATCATGACCACCAACCAGACCGGTTATGGCAACAAAACCACCATCAGCCAGGCCGATTCCTACAACGAGCTGTACTTCGACCAGAACGGCACCGACAACATCCTGATCGCCGACCAGCGCGGCACCACCAACCTGGCCCAGGGCAGCACCAACGGCACCGGCAACAGCACCGAGTTCAACCAGGAAGGCACCGGCAACCAGGCCTACACCAACCAGGTGTATGGCGATGACAACATGATCACCATCAAGCAGGCTGACACCATGAACGTGGCGTACGTCACCCAGGGCGGCACCGGCAACATCGCCAGCGTCGACCAGAGTGGCAGCTACCAGACCGCCAACGTTCAGCAGTACGGCGACGCCAACCAGGCAACAGTGTTGCAAAAATAATCGCGCAGCACGAAAAACCGCGACTCCCGGGGGTGGGTCGCGGTTTTTTTATGGCATGGGAATTTGCAAGAGTGGGCGGAGAGGTACTCCGCCTTATTGACGAAAAAATGTAAATCGATCGGCTTGTCAGACCGCAGAGCTGGCTCAACTGACCTTGCGCCCTGCCAGAGTTCGTTTAATCACTGAATCAGCGTCCAACTGCCATCTCGGAAAAATCAACTTTTCTCGCGGTTTATTATCATGACCCCGCACCGAAGCCGGTACTGGGTCACCCTTTAAGCCATCATTATTTTTTATCCCCTGCATAAAATACTCATCGAAAAACAAATGCTTCAGTTCTTCGTCCAAATGCATAATGCAGCACTCTTCAGAAACAACGCCCTTACCCCTAAGTACCTCCAGGCAAACATGCAAGCTTTTTTCCGAGGGGCGATAATGACCACTTAAATTATTAATACCCACAACCTTACCCTTTTCAATAGCCACTTCCCCGGCACAAACGACAGGCAGTCCGCCGTTCATATAGGAATGATTGCAGCGCCCACGCCCTTCTACTTGTTCGACAAGCCTGAACTCAAAATCAGAACTCAACACATAGATAAAAAGTTTCCGGTCAATTACCTCCCCATCACCCCACAAGAGCCTGCCATTCACTACTTCCGGCTTGATTAAAAAATGATTCACAGATTCAACATCTGCATACCCCAATTCCTTCCCCAACTTTCCATCTTCATATTCACACAACGAACTTAACCCAATATCGCCCAGCCACCTGATGATCGTCGTATTGCCAAAAAACCTGAACTCCTGACCGAATGTATATTCATATTCATCCACCTCAAAAGCCATGGCCTTTAATAAAACCTGATCGGGTTCTCTTTCATGCAGTTGAAAACAGTCTTTCAGCAACTGCCAGCGATCAAGCGACGCCCCGTTGCCTGTATCCGGTAAAAAAAGCTGCTGAACGGCATACTTCTGAATGGCTACGATAATTCCAGCGTCACCAGCTTCAGTGCGATCACATAATGCAATCAGGGACACATTACGTTCAGCCCAGCCAATCAACTGGCCACAAAAAAACTGTTTGGAATCGCCCTTGAAGTACTCGCACAGAAGTATCAACTCATCTTTAAAGGCATCACTCAAGCAATCGGTATTTATACCTTTATCTTTAATGATGCATTCAAAGTCAGAAAACGAAAAACCTGGAAAGCTCAAGATCGACCCCAAGTCACTTACTTTCGTCGGTATAAGTGCTTTGCGATCAACTGGTGGACCAATTGCTCTCGCACCCAAACTAAATAAAGCAGCAGGCATTTTATAAATTCGACTCTTTTTGAGTAAAAGAACCTTGTAACCCGCCGGTGTATATCTCGCTATAAAAAATCGCCGCGCCCCGCAAAACCTGGTCTGCCACGAGTGGGCGGGGCAGCAGGAAAAACGGAGGGACTATAGAGGGGCTCTTGGCGAACAATCCGCACACTTAACCCGTAGCCAGACAAACGTAGGTGTAGGCACTTTTCTGTAGGAGCGAGCATGCTCGCGATGCACGCCAGGACACCGCGGGGTGTCAGGCTGCCAGCGTTATCGTTGACGACCATCGCGAGCAGGCTCGCTCCTACAGGGGATTGGGGACATCCGTGAAATCAGGTCGGCTGTCAGGCCGCCATCGCTGGCCATGACACTGGCTGAAGCGAGGGATTCGCAGGCGTGGGCCAGCAGGTCTTCGGTGCGGATGTCGGCGGTGATGGCGAATATTGTGCTGGGGGTGTGAGTGGTCGCGGGTTTCGATATGGCGGGGTTTTCGGTTGGGGATTCTGGGGGATTGGGGGTGGGCTTTGGCATGGTGGAGCTCCTTGATCAATGGAGCCGTCACCCATCGCTGCTAAACGAAGAGGTGGCGGCTGTACGCGGGTTAGCAGACCAGGGATCAAGGAACCCGGCGCACCGAAGTGCCCCACGCACAGCCACCATAACGAGGTGACACTGGCGCGCCTTGATTTTGGTCGAGCTGCTAAACCCGATCGCTGAGTTTTCAGCGACCCGGCGACAATAGAGTCGGATACCAAGGCACACAAGCCGGCGGATTCTGGCGTAGGTGTAGGCGGCGACGCAAGGCGATGTAGCCTCGCTCCGAGTCCTACAGACATCCTAAAGATGTAAGCGCTTTTCTGTAGGAGCGAGCCTGCTCGCGATGGACGACAGAACACCGTGGGGTGTCAGGCTGCCAGCGTTATCGTTGACGACCATCGCGAGCAAGCTCGCTCCCACAGGGGACGGCGTACACCTGACCCGCTCTTCACCACTCAACAGGCCGAGCGTTAGCTCGCCTGCAAGCTTTTGATCTTGATCCACCTGCCCCTTCGGGAGGCTGAGGGGAGGCGTTTATCCGGGGGTAAGGCGCGTAGCGCCGTGCGGCGCAGCCGCACACATCGAGAGGAGGTGCAGCGAAGCAAACCGGAGGCGATGCCCCCGGATGAATGCCGGAGCGAAGGAACGCCGAGCCTAAGCGAGGGGCCGGACGCCGGGGCGAGCCTTTTTTTGCTTACTTTTTTGAGGCGTTTGTCAAAAAAGTGAGTCGCCGTAAGGGCGAAACCATAAGCGGCCGTTACCGAAGAAATGGATATGTACTCAGTCAACAAAAGCCAGGTCGGCTATCAGGCCGCCTTCGCTGGCAAGCCAGCTCCCACAGGGTTCGTGTACATCCGCGACAGCCAGATCAGCTGGAAGATCGCCATCGCGAGCAGGCTCGCTCCCACAGGGGAATTGTGTACATCAAGCAGAGTCAGGTCGGCCCGAAGGCTGCCTCGGTTCACTCACTCCTCTTCAGGCGTCACTTTGTTCTGAGTCAAATACCGATCCAGCGTTTCATTCTGCTCGGACACCGCCGTATCCCCGGCCACCTGCCACAGATGCCGCTCGATCCCCTGCGCCAGCAGATGCCCCACCGCCGCTTCGATCGCCGACAGCACACACAGTTGCGCCGGTTCGTTGGTGGTGTAGCCGGCTTCGGCCTCCAGCAGTTTCTTGAACTCGATGAACTTGAACACCCCGGCACTGCGGGCCACGGAGTAGATGGTCTTGCTGGTCATCACGTTGGCCAGCACCTGGCCGCTGCGCACGTCCACGGCCCGCAGGTTCACGGTGACCTGGTCGACGCGGTACTCCCGGGAGATGTCGATGCCCAGGTAACGCGCCCCTTCCCCGCCGCTCTTGACGTTGGTGTCGTAGGCGATGATCCCGCCTTCGAGCATCATGTTCGCCGCTTGCAGCGGTGGCAGTTCGGCCTGGATGTTCACCGGGGTGTTGGGTTTCTTTTGCGAGGCGCGGATGATCTTGCGTTCGGTCAACAGGTTCTGCAGGCCTTCACGTTCCAGCACCACGAACCAGCCGCTGGCCTGCATGGCGTCCATCAGCATGCTCGCCGCGCCTTGCGTGACGCTGGTGGAAAACGAACTGGCCGGAGTCGGCTTGTACTGGCCGGTCTGGTCGCGGAAGCCGTACACCACCGCCATCAAGCGGCCCTTGGGCCGTGGCATGTTGATCAGGTCGTAGTAGGTCGAGGCCCTGGGGGTCAGGGTCGGGATTTTCGAGTCCTGCTCGGCCGGCAACGGCTCGCGCAGTGCACACCCTTGCAATGCCGCCAACATCAGCCCTAGCGCTATTATTTTTTTCATGTCCTTAACTCCCCAACGACCCGAATCCATTTCAATTCAGACCATTCACCTTGATTTCCGAAAGCTGGCCGGTCGCCCGGTCGGTGACTTCAATCGTCAACTGCCCTGAGTCGTCGACGACGTTGACGATGAACGCGTCGGTGGAAAGGCTGCCCGTGTTGCCGTTGTTGATGTTGTCCAGCAACTGCCCCAGCAGCCGCGATTGCAGCTGCGCGGTGAAACGGTCCAGGGCCGAAGTCGCCGTCGCCGAGGTGCGGTCCTTCAAGTCCGGATCGTCGAAGTCGTTCTGCGCCTGGGCGTTGTTGAGCAGCCAGGTGCCGTTCAACGGGTTGCCACCGAACGAGGGGTTGACGGGGGTGTAGACCAGCTCCGTGGCCTGGGCCAGCGCACAGGCGCCAAGGCCGAGCAGGCAAAGACCGGCGTGTTTGAACATCATTTTTGTTTTCATAGTTCGTCCCTCTCAAGGTCCGTGGTGTCCTGCAACAAGGCTTCCAGCTTGCGTTGAGCAATTTGTCCGCGTACCCAGTCGGCGGCGTTATAGGCGTCGTCCTTGAGCTCCACGGTGTTCGGCGGCAGGAAGCGCCGATAAACCAGGCGTTGTTGAAACTCCACAGTCACCAGGCTGCCCCAGCGAGCCGATGGCCGTTCGCGTACCACCAGGTTGAAATCCATCGGGCTGGTGGCCCGCAACCGTTCACTGAACATGTAGTAAAAGTCGTGGCCGATGTGCGAGATGGTGTCGTCGATGATGAACCCGAGCATCTCGTCTTCTTCGGCGGCCGCGGCCGTGCCTGCGCTCAGCACCAGGATCAGCGCCAGGCAAAAGCGTTTCATGGCTGTAATGCCTGAGGTGCGTTCGACTGGGCCTTGACCGGTCCCGAAGCGCCATCGCTAAAGGCTTTTTCGGCCACGAACTGCCAGTCCTTGTAGCTGGTCATGCCGGTGAAGTCCGACCACTGGGCCGGGAAGTCCACTTGCTTGAGCGGCTTGTCGGTGGAGCTGCTGGCGATGCCGGTGATGCGTCCGTCGAAGCCGCGCATCAGGAACCACTCACCGCCACCCATCGGGTCCGGATAGAGCTGGCGCAGATGATGTTTGGCGCTGGGAAAACGCTCGTCCTGCAACAGGTCGACGAGTTCTTTCGGGTACTGGGCCAGGCCCGGCGAGCTGCGGTAGTAGCTGCGCAGCGCCTGGGCGTATTGGGTGCCGACCCAGAGTAGTTGGCGTTCGCGGTCGCGGCGTGCGGCGGTGGCCCACAACTCGCCGGCACTGGCCAGGCCCATGCCCATCACCATGATCAGCAGCAGCACGCCTATGTAGGTGAAACCGTCCTGCGAAGCCGGTTTACCATTCGGAATAAAGGCTGCCATCACGCGCCCTCCCGGTGGCACCGCTCTTGATATCCGCCACGCCGCCGGCAACGCCTTCAGGCGGTGGCACCATGACCCAGGTGTCCTTGCGCTCGGCAATCGGGTCCATCGGCGGGTTGCGCAGGTAACGCAGCTCCACCAACTGATCGAGGGAATCGGGATAGCGCCCGGTGTCGCCGTAGTAGTGATCCAGCGCTTCGCGCATGGCCGAAAGGCTCTGGCGCAGGGTGGTCTCTTTCGAGGCCTCCAGGCTGTTGAAGTAGCGTGGCAAGGCAATGGTCATCAGGGTTGCGATGATTGCCATGACCACCATCAGTTCGAGCAGGGTAAAACCCTTTTGCCGGCGCATATGCTCACCACTCCCGGTAGGCGATGCCGTTGAGGCCTTTGCCACGGGCCTTGGAGTAGACGTCGAAGACATCCTGGCCATCCCGTGGGTTGTCAGCCGAACTGTCATAAGCGCGCAGGCCCCAGCCGCCGTCGTCGTCACGCTTGGCCGTCGCCAGCGGATCATGGGGAATGCGCCGCAGGAAGTAGAACTTCGCCCCTTTGGCGCTGCGCACATCACGCACACCTTCGACCAGCACTTTGAGGTTCGGCGGGTAACCGCTGCTGTCGAGGGTTTTCTCGATATAGCCCGCATCGAAGGCCCGTTTGTAGGCATCGATGGCATCGCGGATCTGATACAGGGCGGTGCGAAGATCCTGTTCCTTGCCCCGGCGCACCAGGGTCTCGGTCAGCGGCGCGGCCATGCCGGCCAGCAGGCCGATCAGGGCCAGTGTCACCACGACTTCGATCAGGGTGAAACCGCTCTGCGAGGCTTTCATGATCAAGGCTTCCCGACGCTGATTTCGACGTTGGTGTTGGGGTTGACGCTGGCGTTGGTGGCAATCGGCCGATCCAGGTGTTCGGTCTGTACGGTCGACTGCAGGCTGCGGTCCGGCGCCGCGATGTGCATGCTGGTCTCGGTACCCGTGGTGAACTCCATGTCCGATGGGCTCTGGTACGGCAGGTTGCGCACCACCCGTGGAGTGATCGAGAGCACCAGTTCCGATTTGCCCACGGTGTCTTTGTTGCTGCCGAACAGGCGGCCCAGACCCGGGATGTCGCCAAGACCCGGGATCTTGTTGCCGGTGGCGCCATGGTCGTTACGCATCAGGCCGGCGAGGATCTGGGTTTCGCCATCGTGCAGACGCAGGGTGGTCTGGGCGTTGCGGGTATCGACCTGGACCGGGATGGTGCCCTGACGGGTCGGTTCCAGCGGCGTGGCGTTACTCACTTCCAGGGCGACCTTGATCGCCACTTCGTTGTTCAGGTGCACGGTGGGTTGCACTTCCAGTTTCAGACCGACGTCCAGGTAAGTCACGCTTTCGGTGATCACCGGTCCCTGGGTCGACGGCACCGAGGTGGCGCTGATGATCGGCACGCGCTGACCGATGTGGATACGCGCCTGTTCACGGTTGCTCACGCGGATCACCGGGCTGGCCAGGGTGTTGATGTCGTTGTCCTGGGCGTTGATCTTGGCCTGTGGCGATGGCGAGATGGTGATCCGGCTGGAGTCGATGCCTTTGAGCTGGTCGAGCAGGGTTACGGCCGAACCGTCACTGTTGACCACGCCGAAGGTGTTCGGCCATTGCAGGCCGAGGTCGAGAATGCGCTGGGTGGCGACTTCCATCACTTCCACTTCCAGCACCACTTCCGGGTTGGACTGGTCTTGCGATTGCAGAAGCTTTTCGGCCATGCGCACGGCGTCGGCGGTGTCGCGCATGGTCAGGGTGTTGAGGCGTTCATCGACGAACACGTCGCGGGTCTTGAGCATGGTCTTGACCATGTTCAGCGCGGTGTTGGCATCGATGCTGGTCAGGTAGAAGGTGCGCATCACCAGCTCCTGATAATCCTTGAGCTTCTGCGGCGAGTCCGGGTAGATCAGCAGGGTGTTTTCGTTCACCACTTTCTGGTGCAGCTGGTTCTGTTGCAGCAGCAGTTCCACGGCGTCTTCGATGCGCACGTCACGCACGAAGATGGTGGCTTTCATGTCCGGACGCAGGTCCTTGTCGAAGATGAAGTTCAGGCCGGCAACCTGGGACAGCACTTCGAAGATGGTTTTCAGGTTGGCGTCGCGAAACTCCAGGGTGACCGGCTTGTCCAGGCGAGTGCGCAGCTGTGGGTACTGGACCACGTTGCGGCTCTGCACCAGGCGGATGTTGCTTTGCAGTTCCAGGGCGCCGTCGTTGTTGGGGTCCAGTTCGAGGATCTGTTTGACCTGGCGGTCGGCACCGTAGATGTCGCCGCGACGCAGGTCGCCACGGGCCAGTTCGAGTTTTTCATCGAGGCTGCGCATGTGGTCGAGTTGCTCGATGGCGTCCTGGGCCCGACGGTTGTGCGCTTCGATCTTCAGCACCCGGCCATAGGTCAGGCGCGCCGTGGCGAAGTCCCGTTGAGCGCGGGCCATGTCACCCTGGCTCAACAGCGCCGTCACCGCACGGGCACGGCCGCTGGTCAGCGCCAGGTGCAGTTCGGTATCGCGCGGGTTCTCACGAATCCCCTGCTCGATGCGGGCCAGGCCGGCCTCGTACTGACCCGACTCCATCAGGGTCGTGCCTTCATCCTTGGCAACCTGTGCCGAGCTGCAAGCAGCCAATCCTGCGCACAGACACATGCTCATCAACAGACGGGATTTGTTCATTGCGCACTCCCTACAGACAGAGTCTGGGACAAATGCAAAGGCAGATAGACCAGGCTCAGTTCCATGTCGGAAATCCGCTCGATCTTCCATGTTGCGTCGATTACATCCCCTTTGCGCACGACGTAAATCTTCTCGCCGTTCTGCAGGAACACCTGCAGGTCGGTACGGTCATCTATCCTGCCGATGAACTGGAAAGGCATCGGCGGTGCAGTCGGGGCCTGCACGACCGGGGCGACATTGACAGGTTGCTCTGTGACGGTAGCCAAGGTCGGTGCCGGCTTCCAGCTGCTGGCGGCAAACAAGTCGCCTGCCGGGCTCAGGTCCTTGATCGGCGCGGGTGCCGCGCCTGCCTTGGCGGCCGGCAGCTTGCCGTCGCTGGTGGCCTTGGCCGGCGTGGCCACGGCGGCCACTTCGACACCGGCCTCCTCGGCCGGCTTGAAGACATCGGAGAACCAGGTCAGCGCTGCCGCCGCGCCCAGGAACGCCACCCAACCCACTACGCGTTTGTTGTTCATCATGACCTCGACAGGTAAAGGGTCATGCGGATCCGTCCGTTAAGGTCGGTGTCGGCGATTTTCTTGCGTTGCAACTCAAGGTCTTCCACCACCACCGCCGGCAGCTGTCCGAGCAAGGCGTGCATGAAGCGCCGCAGTTGCGGGTAGCTGCCACGCACCGGCAGCAGAATCTGATAACGGGCCAGGTGGGTCTTGGGGTCGATCCCCAGGGAGTACTCGCCCCGCGACAGGGTGATGCGCTCCTGGGCGGCCAGGGCGTAGATCTTGTCGATGGCCACGGTCGCCTGAGGCTGCGCCGGCAACTTGCTGCGGAAGTCATCGAGCTGGCGCTGCGGGACCACCGGCGCGGCCACCGTGCCGTCTTCGACCTTGGCCAGGTACTCGCGGGCTTCCTGAGTCTGCTGGCTGAGGCTTTGCAGCGACTGCCAGTCCGGCAGCAGCCCGGCCAGCGCGTAAATCACCGCCACCACCATCAGGGCCATGCCGGCCAGGCCGGGCACGCCCAGGCTTTGCAGGTATTCACGGACGATCAATTTAGGGATTTGCATCGCCAATCTCCCAGGTAGCCGACAGATTGAAGCGCACCGGTTGCTCCGGCACGTTGGTCACGATCTCGTGGCTCAGCAGCGACACATCGGACAGCTCGTCGGTGGCTTCCAGACGCTGGTGGAAATCGAGCATGGCTTCCAGGTCCCGCGCTTCGGCGGTGATGCGCACCTGGCCCTTGCGGGCATCCGGGGTCAGCGACAGCAAGGCGATGTTGTCGCGGGGCATGGCTTCGAGCGTGGCGAACAGACGTTCCCAGGGGCGGCGCAGCTGTTGCGAGACCTTGCGCATTTCCGCCAGGTTCTGCGCCTGTTCGCGGGTTTCCGCCGGGGTCAGGGCAACTTTGCTGCTGGTGCCGGTGCTGGTGTCGCCACTGAGCACACGCTGGGTGGTCTGCAGGTGGCCTTGCTGTTGTTCGGTCTCACCGCTCAGGTGTTGCGCAATCACCATGCAGGACAGCGTCAGCACCACACCACCGGCCAGCAGGCTCCAGCCCAGTGGCGTGGAACGGCTGCGAGGTTGAAAGTCGAGCATCAGGGCGCGCATGTCAGGCCACCGCCCGGGACATGACGTACAGGCAATCGTGTACGGCAGTCCGGTCCTCTTCGAGGGTCCGCAGGTGCACCCCGTGAATCTCCGGGTGCGATTCGATGCGCGCCGGAGCGTGCAGGTAAACGTTCAGCGGGCGATCGCTGGTGGAGGCCAGCAATTGGCTTTCGCGGCCGATCAGCGCGCTCAGTGAGACGTCGCTGTCGTTGCTGCCCACCGAGCGTACCGAGGTCCAACGACCTTCGCGGGCCACCAGCAACACGCTGCGCACCGGCTCGGCGACCACGAACAGGAAGTCCCCGGCCTCGAAGCTCTTGTCGAAGTGATTGAAGGCCGCCATCAGGTACGGCTGCACCGAGCGCAGGCGCAGGCCGCGACCGCTGACCAGGCTGCGCAGGCGGTCCAGCAGGTCCTGTGGCAGCGCGGTGGCGATCCGGTCGTAGCCGGCCGGTTCAGCCGAGAGCACCAGGCTCCAGGGCTGGTTCGCCACCCCGTAAAGGTCCTCGAAGCACAGCTGGGCAAAGCCGCGCAGTTCTTCGGGGCTGCTGATCTGCTCGCTCCAGGGCACCAGGCAGAAGCGGCTGAAGTGCCCGGAGATGACCACGGTCAGTTCGGAACCTGCGCGGGCATGTTCACCCAGCAGGCGGTCCAGGGTTTCCAGGGCCACGGTCCAGGCGCCGAAGCCTTCGTCGATGTAGCCGACGCTGCCCAGCCACAGGGTCTGACTGCCCTGGCGCTGACCGAGGCCGACACCACTGGCGCCGATGACGGCGACATAACGCTCACGAGATAAAAGTGACACGATTGATCTCCTCGAGAGTGGTCCGGCCTTGTTGCACCAGCTCCAGCGCGGATTCGCGCAGCAGGTGCAAGCCACGTTTGCAGGCATGAGCCTTGATTTTCGAAATCGGTTGGCGCTCGACGATCATCTGCCGCAGCTCGTCGTCCAGGTGCAGCAGTTCGGCGATGGCGCTACGGCCGCGATAACCGGTGCCACGGCAGTGACCGCAACCCTTGCCATGCACGAAGTGGTAGTGGCCGACCTGTTGCGGATCGAGCCCCGAGGTTTCCAGCTCTTCCTCGCTCGGGGTGTAGGGCGCGCTGCACGTGGCGCAGACCAGGCGGATCAGGCGCTGGGCCAGCACGGCGTTGAGCGCGGAGACCAGGCTGTAGGGATCGATTTCCATCTGGGTGAAACGGCCGATCACGTCGAACACGTTGTTGGCGTGGATGGTGGTGAACACCAGGTGCCCGGTGAGTGCCGATTGCACGGCGATCTGCGCGGTGTCCGGGTCACGGATCTCACCGACCATGATCTTGTCCGGGTCGTGACGCAGGATCGAGCGCAGGCCACGGGCGAAGGTCAGGCCTTTCTTCTCGTTGACGGGGATTTGCAGCACGCCCGGCAGTTGATATTCCACCGGGTCTTCGATGGTGATGATCTTGTCCACGCCGTGGTTGATCTCGGTGATCATCGCGTACAGCGTGGTGGTCTTGCCGCTACCGGTCGGGCCGGTCACCAGCACCATGCCGTAGGGTTCGGCGGCCAGGCGGCGCAGCTGGCGCAGGGTTTCCTCTTCGAAGCCCAGGGCCTGCAACTGCACGCCGCAGACCTTGTCGGCCAAGTCCTGTTTGTCGAGCACCCGCAGCACGGCGTCCTCGCCGAAAATGCTCGGCATGATCGACACCCGGAAGTCGATCTGCCGGCCGTTGATGCCGATCTTGAAACGACCGTCCTGAGGTACGCGCTTTTCGCCGATGTCCAGTTCGGCCATGACCTTGACCCGGGAAATCACCTGTTCGGCGAACTCGCTGCCCTGGATCTTGCTGATGTTGTTGAGCACGCCGTCGATGCGGTACTTGATCACCAGGCCGTTGCCGGTGGTGCCCAGGTGAATATCGCTGGCGTGCATTTTCAGCGCGTCGTAGAGGGTTGAGTTGACCAGCTTGACCACCACGCTCGAGTCTTCGCTGATGCTGGTCAGCGACAGGGTCTGCAGGTTGTCGATTTCAATGTTGGAGTCCGACTGCGCGTTGAGCGACTCCACCGCGTGGAAGCTCTCTTCGTGGCGCGCCAGGTAAGCCTTGAGATCGTCGGCGTGCACCAGGTACAGCGGCGCGCCGTGCAGGCAATCGTCGATCCAGGCCAGGCGCGCGGTGTCGAAGGGGTCGGCGAACACGCCGATGACCGCCTCGTCATGACGCAGCAGGATGAATTCGCGCTTGAGGCATTGGGCCAGGGTGACCCGATCGAACACAGGAGTGGCCTGGAACAGGCTGTCGGTGTCGAGCACCGGATAATGCAGGGTGGCGCCCAGGCACTGGATGAACGGCATGGGCGCCAGTTCACTCAGGTCGGCAAGGGCATTGAGGACTCGTTCGCCAGAACTGGCGGCCAGGATTCGCGCCTGGGCTAATTGTTCACTGGTAAACCGGGTCGGTACGCAGTCCAGCGGCACAGCATCGACGACAAGTGACAGACGGTCCATGGCTTGCTCTCCAACGCCCGGGGCTTAGAGCCCTGTCGGCGCGGCGAGCCATTGCGGCGGGTGCCGGAACGTCTTGTCGCGCCATTACTCCCCGGTGAGCAGTTGTTCGTCGTCTGGTGCCTTGGTGGTCGTCGAATTTCGTCGGCGATCCGCGAGCACCCAACTACCGTCGTACAACTGCAGCGGGAAACTTTCGGTCCTGCTCTGGCGTCGTTCGACAAAGCCCTCGGATGGGCTCACGTTCGCGTTGGGTTCGCGCTTTACCCCCAGAAGATCGCAGACTGCACGGGCCAATTCCGCCAACGGAAAGGGTTTGAACAGGATATGGCTGACTCCCAGTTGGCGGGCCCTTTCGCAAACCTCTGCGGTGGGGTGCCCCGTGATCAGCACAAAATGGCAATTCCTGTTCTGGCGGACGGCATCGAGCACCTGAAAGCCTTCCATATCGGGCAAACGGTAATCGAACACCATCACATCAGGTGAAAAGCTCATCGCTTCGCCGATGGCCGTCTCACCGTTGTGAGCTATCCGGACTTCCAGCGCTTGCGCCTGCAGGTAACCCTGAAGGTTTTCCGCCAGCAGCTGTTCGTCTTCAACAACCAGTACTTTGTTTAACAAGGTGGACTCCTTGAAACCGCAGGTCCGAATACCGAACCTGGTAGAGAGTGCGCCTTACAAGGTCTAACGCACACTTCATGCCAGGCTGAGCGCCGGTAATTTTAAGTCTTCATGTCCTTGAATTTACTGACAATGCCTTTTCGTCCACGTACCCCATCCCCCAAAAACGGGGAAAACCGAACGGGTGCGTTTTGAAGGCATTCCCCACTTTTGGGGAAAACCCTTCATTCATCGTCAATCCGTTCGATCCGGTTGCCGGCACGTATCTGCGCCAGAACCTGTAGACGAGCCTGGACCTGTTTCTGTCGGGCAAGGTACGCCCGTACCATTTCAAGTCCCTGCTCATCTGTGACATCACTTGCCTCCATTCGGTTCTCCAGGTAGATCAAATGCCAGCCGACCGCCGTGCGTACCGGCTCGCTGATCGCCCCCGGTGCCAGGGCGAAAGCCGCTGCCTCGAACTCGGGCATCATGCGTCCCCGGGGGAAGTAGCCCAACTCGCCACCCTGGCTGGCGGATACGTCTTCGGAAGACTCGCGGGCGACGCTGGCGAAATCCGTACCCTGTCCGATTTTTTTACGGATTGTCTCCAAGCGTAGTCTTGCCGCGGCCACAGTGGAAGCCTCCGCTCCCTGAGGCACCTTGATCAGGATATGCCTGACCTGCACCTGCTCGGGCTGATTCATCTCGGCGCGGTGCTCATCGAAGAACGCCCGGACCTCTTTTTCGTCAGGCGTACCGGTCTTCTGGATCTGGGCCTGATTGAGCTCGGCATACACCTGCTGGGCCGCCAGTTCACGGCGGGTGTAATCGGCATAAGTGGCTTCATCGAAGCCGGCGTCCTCCAGGCGCCGGGCAAACACCTGCGCACCGCCCATGGCCTGGCGGGTTTGCTCGACTTGGCTTTGCACGGTGGCATCGCTGATCTGCACCCCGCGCTTTTGCGCTTCCTGCCACAGCAGTTCCTTGTCAATCAGGGCGTCCAGCGCGGCCTGGCGCAGCTTTTTGTAGGCCGAGGGGTTGCGGATGCTCGCCACTGCCCGCCCCTGATCCTCCAGGTACTCGGCGAAATAACGCTCCAGGCGCATCTGGGTGATTTCCTTGCCATTGACCCGCGCGGCGATCGGCTCATTGCTGCTGAATGCACTGCTGTTGAAAGCCATGTACATCCACAACGACAACAGGACCAGCACAGTGTTGAGCTTCATGTTTGACCTCCGGTCAAGGCATGGCGGTAAGGGGTTTGTAAGGGGCGACCAGATAGAAACGCTGGTCGGGCAAGTCCACGGTGACCACGTGCGCGCCACTCAAACCCAGGCGACGACCCGGGCCGAAGCTGATCAGCGGCGTCAGGCCGGTGTCGAAGTTGTGCAGGTTTTCAAGGGCGTTCACCAGTTTTTCCCGGCTGGCGTCGCGCCCGGCCTGCTTCATGCCTTCGCTGAGCAGCATCATCGAGCTGTACGCGCCCACCTGCAGCACCGCGTGTTCGCCGCCCAGACGCTGCTTTTCGCGCAACTGGGCCAGGGCCATGCGTCCGGCCTGGGTCCAGTCGCCGGGCACGAACGGATACGCCAGGAACACCCGCCGGGAAAAGCCGCTGGGCACCTGCAGCAGATCGCCCGCCACCTGGTTAGATGCGGCGAACAGGTAAGGCACCTGCCCCGCCGTCTGCAACCGTTCGGCCAGACGACTGAAACCACTGCTGCTGCCCAGGTAGAACACCGAGCGCGAGCCCAGGGGCAGGTCGTCCTGCGCCGACTGATAGGTTTGCAGGTGCACTTTCTGCCAGGCGTGGTCTTGCAGGTACTGGGCGAGCTTTTGCGCCGCCTCGCGCTGGCCGGGTTCATCCGGGTAGGCGATCAGCGTCGGCCCCTGCAGCACCCGCAGGCTGGCGGCGGCGTAATTGGCCAGGGCGATCATCTGCTCACGCAAGCCCGGCAGCGGCTCGAATATCTGCCGGCTGGCCTGGGCCGAACCCTGCAAAGACAATGGCCCGATCAGTGGCACGCCCGCCTGCTCCAGACGCGAGGCCAGTTCCGAATCCAGCGCCGGCACCAGCGGTGCAATCAGGGCGAACACCTGCTCCTGTTCGATCAGTTGATTGAGTGCCTGCTCGGCGCTGGCCCGGTCGGGCCCCGGATCGAGAATGGTCAGGCGCAGTTGCCGGCCATGAATCCCGCCCGCCTCATTGATGCGCGCCACACTGCCGCGCAGCACCGCCGCCACCGTGGCACCCTCCTCGCCCAACTCTCCCGTGCTTGGCAACAAGGTGCCCAGGTGCAGGCTCTCGGGGCTCAGGCCCGGATCGCGGTCATCGGCCAGGCGCTTGAGGTACGCGGTGAGATTGCGCTGATCGCTCATCGACAGCACGAAGCGCGGCATCGCCGGGTCCAGGTGATTGTTGGCCGGGTCGCGCCCCTCCTGCACCGCCCGGGCCAGCGTGCTCTCGGTGTAGGCCGGGTACGTGCGGCCATTGATCTGTTGCTGGCCATAGGTGCTGGTCAGCCGCGACCAGCTCAACTCCGGCGGACGCACCCCGCCCTCAGGTCGCCCGAGCCCATCGATGCCATGGCAGTTGGCGCACGGCAGGCTGGTCGCCGGCAACAAC
Organism: Pseudomonas putida; assembly: GCF_003228315.1. Lineage (NCBI taxonomy): Bacteria > Pseudomonadati > Pseudomonadota > Gammaproteobacteria > Pseudomonadales > Pseudomonadaceae > Pseudomonas > Pseudomonas putida. The sequence goes on along the minus strand of NZ_CP029693.1, from coordinate 6,408,789 downwards.
ATGCCCGCCGCCCCGATCCGCGCCATGATCGGCTCACCGCTGGCCGACACACCCTCGCGGTACAGCCGCTTGCCGGCACTTTCGCTGGGGCTCAGCGTCAGCGCCTGGGCCGTCAGGACAACGTTTGCGAGGAGCATCAGGCCGAGGATGAGGGCGTTTTTCATGGCGCGAACTCAGCGACCGGCCACGGGCATTGTCAGCAACTGCAAGCGCTGAGCAATGGCGGCGGCCGGGGCATCGGGACGGATCTTGCTCCAGCGCTTGTTGGCCACATCGCCAACGATCAACTGGGTCGAATGCTGCTCCGGAGTCGGCACGATCTGGCCGATGCGGCTCAATACAAGGTCCATTTGCGCCTTGTCGCCGGTAAGAAAAAGCCAGTGGGGCCCATCGACGCCCTGCTTCAAGGTGTAAGCCTTGAGTACCGCCGGTGTATCGCGCAGCGGATCACTGGTAAGGGAGATAAAGGTGATGTCGTCCGCCTTGTCGCCCAGCACTTCACGCACTTGCTTGAGCTTCTGGGTGATCAACGGGCAGGCATCGTTGCAACTGGTGAAAATCACATTGAGCAGCACCACACGGTTCTGCAGGGCGTCGCTGTAGAAACGCAGAGTGTTGCCGTCCTGGTCCCGCAGGGGCGTGTCGGTGAACCAGGTTTTGGCATCACGGGTGCCGCCCGCCGGCTGTGCCGCAGGCGCGGCAGCCACCGCTGGCGCCGACTGTTCATGCCCTTCATGGGCGAAGGCCGTCGTACCGAACAGGCACAGACACAGGCTCAGGGTGATTCGGTTCAGGGCCCTCATGGCTGCTGCTCCATGGCGATGGCTGTGTGCTTGGCGTGGACGTTGCGTTCGCCGCTGAGTTTCTCGACCTGGCGGCTGAGTACCGCAGGGTCGGTGAAGCCGTAATAGCGGGTCCAGTGGCGACTGTTGCCATCGCCCACCAGGATCAGCGGTTGATGGTTTTTGAAGTCACCGCTGAAACTGCCCAGGCCCTTGAGGGTTTCGTTGACCGACTGCGGCGTACCGGTGAGCCAGCTCCAGCCCGGCCCCTTCTGGAAGGTGCGGGCGTACTCGTTCAGGCGCTTGGCGTCGTCACGCTGCGGATCGATGCTGATCGACACCAACTGCACTTCCTTGCCCACCCGTGCCCCCAGCTTCTGCTGGACCTTGCCCATGATCGACGACACCACCGGGCAGACCGTGGTGCAGCTGGTGTAGATGAAGCTCATGACCACGATCTTGTTGCTCACCAGGTCTTTTTCCAGGCTGACGTTCTGGCCGTTCTGGTCCACCAGCGTCACGTCGGCGAACTTGACCTGAGCGCTCTCCGAGGTGGCGCCTTTGGTCGACATGTCATGGCCGGCGTGTTCATCCGCCGAGTGAGCCATTGCCTGACCGATACCAACGGCCAACAGGCAGAATGTCAGCAGTCCACGATGTGCAAATCGGTTCATGTCGATGTCCTCTTCAATGAGCTTGCTCGGGCAGTACCCGAACGCTGGCAAATGTCTGCTCGCCAAAGGTCGCGCCCAGGGACGGCGCACGTACGTGCACGTACCAGGCGCCTTTCTGGTCCAGGGTGACCGGGGCTTCATAGATGCCGTCGCCGACGTCTCGCGCGGTGACCAGTTGCGGCCGTGAACTGGGCGCCAGGAAGTAGCGCACCTGGACGTCCTTGACCCCGCTGCGGGCAGCCTTGTGTTTGCCCTGGACGATGCGAAAACGCACGGTGTAGGGGCTGCCCAGCGCTGCGGTGGACTTGTCGAGCATGAACTCCACCTTCGGCACGCCCGCGGTTTTCACAGGCGTATTGCTCGCCTCCACCACGGTGCTGAAGCAATGGACGATGCTCGGTTGATTGAGCAGGAACGCCACGTCGAAACGCCCGGCGGGCGGCAGCTTGATCCGCGCGCTGTACAGCCCTGGCTCGACTTCGCGCAGGCTGCGGTCGATGACCATCGCCGCCCGCGCCACTTGCCCGCGATTGGCGTAGCCGGACATCGGTGCGTTCATGCCTTCGGCGTAGAAGTAGGTGGTGTTGTCCACCGGGTTGACCACGTACACCGAGTTTTCATCCCGCGACACCGCCAGGCTCGAGGCCAGTGGCAAGTCGCCGGCCAGGCGTGGCGCCTGGGTGCCCGCCTCGAAACCCTGGGTAATCGGCTTGCGGCCTTCGCCCAGCGACGCCAGGTTGATCATCGTCACCTTGGACGACGCCAGCCCGCGAACGTAGGCGTAAGCCTTGGTGAACACCACCTGAAAGGGTTCGGCGGAGACGTCCAGGTCATGGATCAGCGAGTCGGTGGCCGCGTCGATCACCGAGGCCTGATTCTCCAGGGTGTTGAGCACGATGCCGAAGCGACCGTCGGCGCTGAAACCCATCGGCCCCAGGCCCTGTTTCAACTTGATCACCCGGCGCACCGATTGGCTCGCGGCATCGACCACGGTGACCGTGCCGTCCCTGCCGTCGGCCACATAGGCGGCGCCGGACAGCGGCGAGTAGACCACCGACAACGGATTCGAACCGGTCTTGAGCTGCTTGATCAAAGTCAGGCTGGCGATATCGATAATGCTCAGGGTGCCGTCATCACGGTTGGTGACGAAGGCAAAGCGGCTGTCCTTGCTGAAGGCGATTTCGTGGTGACCGGCGCCGGTGGCCAGGTGCTTGAGGGTTTTGAGGCTGATGCTGTCGATCACTGTGACCCCGGATTGCTCGGCGGACTTGGCGTTGTTGCCGACCCACAACAGGCGTTCATCCGGTTGCAGGGCCACGCGCACCGGGTTGCTTCCGGCCGCCACCGAATCGACCACCTTGAATTGTTCGCTGTCGATCACTGCAATTTCGTCAGCAGTCGGCATCGAGACGAAGACCCGCTTGTTGTCCCTTGGGGTGACCCAATCCATCGGCGGTTGCTTGATGTCGATCCGGGCCATGGTGCTGGTGATGCCGCCCACCGAGACCGACGGATCGACCACCATGACGCTGGCATCGCGGTTCATCACCAACAGGAAGTAGCTGTTGAGGTCGAGCAGCGGTCGTGCGCCGATGTTCGAGCGCAGGAAGGTGCTGACCCGCGACTTGCAGCTCTTGTCGCGGCCCTGGGCCTGGTCGGCGGCGGTCACTTCCGGATCCACCCAGGCACCGGGGGCCACACCCGCCAAGGGCTGGCCCGAGGCTTTGTCGGTGACACGGAAACGCACATCGGCAAATTCGCCTTCGCGCAGCACACCGTCTTTGGCCAGCGGACGCACTTCGAGGGCCACCGATACGCCGTCGCGTTCAAGGGTCTGGCCGGTCCAGGTGTTGGGCAACGCGACGTCGGCAAGCAGGGTCGGCGGCGTCGTGCGCGATACCCCCAGCCAGATCAACGCCATCCCGAGGGCAAGCGCACAGCTGGCGAATTTGATGGTCCTGTTCATTGCAAAACACTCCATTAAAGATCCGTGCCTGCCTCTAAACCTTGGTGCTCCTATCGCGGGCAAGCCTTGCTCCTACAAAAGCACGACCTCCCTCTACCCTGTGGGAGCAATGCTTGCTCGCGATAGCTTCATCAGCCACCCCACAAAACCGAGGTGCCCCCATCGCGGGCAAGCCTTGCTCCTACAAAGGCACGACCTCCCTCTGCCCTGTGGGAGCAAAGCTTGCTCGCGATAGCGTCATCAGCCACCCCACAAAACCGAGGTGCCTCCATCGCGGGCAAGCCTTGCTCCTACACCTACGGCACCGGCGCCGGTTCCGGCTCGTTGGTCACCCGCAACAAGCCCCACAACCCGGAGATGTTTCCGTAGGCCCCGTAGTCGCGGAACAGGTAGTCCCCCGGTATCGCGTTCACGCCCCCGGCGCTGGGCAACATGAAGCTGAAGTGCGCCGCCGGCAGCACACTTTCGTGGGCGCCGATGTACATCGACATCGGGTTGTAGCCGAACTTCACCGAGCCCACGCCCGGGCTGCTCATCGGGTAGCCACCGGTATCGCTCTTCTCCGACAGGAACGGGTTGGCCGACCAGACATGCCCGTCCAGCTGGAAGGTGGTGCCGCGACTGCCGCCGGTGGGCATCAGGATGTGGGTACGGAACGGCTGCCCCGGTTTGGCGTACAGCACTGGCGTTTGCGGGTCCCCGCCCACCAGCGCGTTGCTGTAGGCCATGTGCGCGTTGGTCATGTCGCCGTAGCCCGAGCCGGCGGCGTGACCGAACGGCGCGTCCGGGGCCAGGCCGAAGCGATACCACAGCGGTTCGGTCCGGTAGTTGATGGCCATGCTGGAGTTGTCTTGCGGATCAGTCGGCACGCCGAAACCTTCCGCGGCAATCCCCTCCACTGGCCGCCCGTTGGCCCAGCGCGTGTTCAAGGCTTTCTGCCAGACCATCGCAAAGTCGCGGTAGGCGGTTTGCCCCGGCGCCGTGACAGTGGCGTTGACCTTGCGGGTATCTTCAACCCAGGTCGCGCCAGCCGGCACGATGCTCATCGCCCCCGCCAAACCTTTTTGCGACTGCTTGATCACGTCCGCCGGGGTGATGTTCAGGCCGCCGAACTCCACCGCCGTGGCGTTGATGTTGTCGACATTGCGTCCCAGTTGAGTGATCGGTTTGCCTTCACGCTCCAGGTGCCCGGCGTAGTACTGGTAGGTACGGGTCGGGTAAGCGCCGCTGTTGCCGACCCGTGGTGGCACGGTCTGGATCGGGTTGGCACCGACGTTGGTGCCGTCGGATTTGGTGATGTCGTACGCCAGCAATTGCGCATGCAGACCCACATGGCTCGACGGCCGCATCAGGTTGTTGCTGAAGGTGGTCGAGCCGGTGCCGCTGTTGCGGTCGCGCTTGACCATGCCTTGCATCACCGCAGTCTGGGTCAGGTCCGGCATCACGCTCGGCAGGCGGTTTTCCAGGGTGATGTTGATGCAATCGCCGGCGGCCGCACGCAACACCAGCGGTTCGACGGGCACACCAGGCTTGAGCTTGCCGGTGGTCGGGTCGAGGTCGGCCTTGCGCACATACAGGATCGCGGTCGGGTCGTGCAGCGGCCCGCTTTGCCCGCCGATGGTGATGGTTTCACCGTCTTCGGGGTCGGTCACGGTGACCTGTGGAATGCTCACCGTGCGCGAGTTGAGCACCAGGGTGCCGCCCGCCGGGTTCAGCGGTCCACCCACGTGCTGGCCGATGCCGGCCGGATCGCCGATGGTCAGGCCCAGCGGATTGGTCAGGATGTCGTTGGCCAGCGCCGCCACCACTTCATAGTTGCGCTGCGGGGTTGGCCGGGTGCCGATGCCGGTAGGGTTGGCGCCGATCCGTGGGCACACGCCATCGAACGCCACGGTGTTGCGCATGCCGGTCGGCCGGGCGTTGTTGGGCAAGGCGAACAGGTCGTTGCGTTGCGCGGTGTAGTTGCGCATCACGCCCCAGATCCCGCTCCAGTAGCCTTCGATCGAAGCGTCCATCGAGTACAGGTAGTCCCCCGTGGTCGCCGCCGAACTGGACAGCATCGAGACCGGCGCAATGAAGCCCATCTGCTCGGAGATCCCGATCATCTGCGATGCGCGCCAGCCGGAGTTGGAGCTGTTGCCGAAACCGGAACCGCTTTGCAGCCATTTCACGCCGTGCAGGGTGACGTTGTGCTCCTCTTCGTGGCCGCCGGCATGCACCCGCAACCGCACGTTGTCACCGGTGTAGGTGCGCAGCATCGGGGTGAACGGATCGCCCGCTTCCGCGCCGCCGGTGTTGATGTGGGGCGGGAACAGCGTGGTGCCGCCGGTGGGACCGGTGGCCGCAGTGATCAGGTTCGGCGCCAGGTTCATCGCCGGGATCGCACGGTCGGTACGGCTTTGCATGGCGTAGGCCAGGTCGCCGCCCAGGCCGTCGGCCTGCATGCCGCGCTTACCGTCCGGGCCGACCTTGTTCGGGTCGTACACCCGCAGGGCCAGCGGTTCGTTGCGGTAATTGACCACGAACATGCCCGGGTCATCCACCGAGATTGCCTGTGGGCATGGCCGGGTCGGGCAACCGGGCACCATGCCGCCCTGTACTTCCAGGATGCCGTCGAGCAGGCTGCTGGCGTTGTTGCGCACCGGCGGGTTGATCGCATAGCGGAAGCTGTCGGCGGTGGCCGGGAAGGCTTGCGGATTAGGCACGCCGTTGGGACCTGCGCCCACGTACACACCGGCTTCATAGGCGTGCTGGAAGTCGCTGTATTCGAGGAAGAACTCGCGGAAGCTGTCGTTCTTGCCGTCGCCGTCCAGGTCACCGGTGGAAATCACCGCCTGCCATGAGGTCGGCCCGCCGTCCTGGCGCGCGCCGCTGTACAGCGGCTCGCCGGTTTCGGCATGGAACCAGGTGGAACCTGCAGGTTCAGCCAGCACGGTGGCGTAGAGGCCGATCTGCTGGTGCGTCGATGGGCCGAGGTGGTCGTGGGTAAAGATGGTGCCCAGGCCACGGTCCACGCCTTTGCTGTTGACCACGGGGTCGACGAACCAGCGTTGCATGGCGGTCCGCGCACCGACCCAGTCGGCGCGGCCGTACTGGCCGAAGAACGGATGGTTCTTGGCTTTCGGACAGGCCGGGGTGCCGTCGCGCGGGTCGGTGCCCTGGCACTGGTTGTATTCGCGGATGGCGTGGATGCGCTCTTGTACGGCACCCGGAGAAAGCACGCCGTCTTCATAGTTCCAGCCGTTGGCCGAACCGTCGGCCGCGGTCAGGTCCCATTTCGGCAGGTGGATGTGCTGGCCGATCACGTCGGTCGGCGTACGCACCTGGTAATCGTCCATTTCATAGGTGGCCGGTACCAGGTTGGTTTGCTGGTACTGAACGCAGTCGAAGGTGTTCATGCGCATCACCAGCGGCTCTGGCGGACGCTGCTTGGTGATCACCGGCCAGGCGTCTTCCCACAACGCGAGAATGCGTGCTTGCGGGAAGTGGTAGCCGACCTTGTTGTACACCGCGTCGAACTGAATGTTCGCCGCCTTGTAGATCCGTGGACGGTCGGCGGTGAAGGTCGAGGAGCCGGTGAACGACAGGCCGTCGATGCGCTCGCCGCTGTTGAACTCACCTGTGCCGGCACTGCTGGTCAGGCGTTTTTGCCGGTCATCCATGCAAGGTTCGTAGTACGGCGCACCGGCCACCGGCAAGGCGCCGTTGGTGCGGAAGTTGCGCGCCACGATCTGGTTGCCCGGCAGCAAGGCATAGCTTGGGTGGTCTTTCTTGGCATGGAAGGCCATGGCCGCCTGTTCGACTTCGGTGCCCTCTTCCGGCAGGTACAGCGGCTTGGCGCGGGTCACTTCCTTGGAGAAATCCAGGGACGTGGTGACAGTGTTGGCTTCGCCCCCGGCGGAGAAACCGTCCAGGGAATGACGACCCAATCCGCCGTCCCAACCACCGGACTGGTTCGGGTCGAGGTTGGCCCACAGGGCTTTGCCCGAGGCCTTGAGGCTCTGGGCCTTGGCGGCGTCGAGCATGTCCAGCGGCGGGGTCGGTGGGCGCTGGCCGACGGAGGTTTCCATGCCGCCGATCCAGAATGGATAACCAGGGTTTTTCAGGCTGCCGTCGGCATTGCGGTTGGCTTCGCTGCGATCGACCAGCGCCAGCGAACCGATGGCTTGCGAGCCACTGCCGTGGTGTTCGCCGTCATCGTCGTCTTCTTCCTCGTGATCATCGTCATTGGCGGCCACCAGGGTTTCGCCGATTTTCGGGATGACCACGACTTTGCCTGGCATCGGCGGCATGGCTTTGCCGGGCAGCGGAACGACTGCCGGGATGGGTGTACCGGCGACAATTTCGCCATCGGGCAAGGCCCGCGCGCCGGTCGCAGGCTTACCGCTGCGCAGTGCATAAGGTTCGCTGTGGAAGCCGTCGGCGCCCTGCTGTGAAACTTCGAGTTTGGTGCCTTCTTCGAACACGTCGTGCACCCGCCACATGGCCCACATGCCCTGGGCGAAGTGCGGATAGAAGTGGCAGTGATAGATCGCATCGCCCGCTACCCGGTTGCGGTTGCCCGAGCCGCCGTTGGCGATTTCATAGGTGTAGCCGGCGCCCGGGCCAATGCCTTGGGCGTCCACGTAGTCAGAGTTGTCGTCGTTGGGGTTGAACAGCCACTGATGGCCGTGCAGGTGGAAGATGTGCTGCTCGTGGCCGTTGTGGGTGTTGCGGAATTTGACGAAGTCACCGATGTAGCTGTGGTTGACGTTGGAGGGCTCCGACGGGTACAGCGCCATGGTCGCCTTGACTCCGATCTGATCGGCCCTCGGCACCTGGCCTGGGGTAATGCCTTCGAGGCCGGCGTTGGCCGGTACGTCCACCAGCATCGCCACGTCGCCCACGGTGTGGGAGCTGAGGAAGAACTCTTCATAGGCGCAGGACAGGCAATCGTGCATCGGCCCCACGCCCAGGCGGTTGGCGACCACCTCGGCGCCCATGCCACCGGAACCGTAGTTGATCATGAACGAATCGCGGGTCGGCTCCAGCACATGGGCCATCACCGGGTCGGCCCAGTACGCCGGGAAGGCCTGGGTCGCGGCGGTCTCATCCTGGAATTGCGAGGCGAAATCGCGGAACGGTTCCAGGCGATTGGGGATCGCCGGGTTGCGTTTGCCCACGGCTTCCAGCGGATAAGTCGCGGCCGGGAAGCTGCCATCGGCATTGCTGCCCATCACGATCGCATCGCTTTCGCTGGAGATGATTTCGTTGCCGTCGACCATGTTGATGATCATCGATCCGGCCTTGCCTTCACGGATCCACGGCTCGCGCTGCGGGTAGCGCGCCTGGTAGTCGACGATCGGCTGGCCGGCCGGGGTGCGACCGGTGGTGGCCAGGCGCATTTCTTCCTCGGTCACGGTGTTGCGATAACTGCGAGCGCCCTTGGGCAACACCACCACTTGACCGAACAGGCCGTTGGCGACGTTGCCGGCCGCGCCTTCGCCACCGAAGGTTGCGCCACGGCTGCTGACGGCGAACACGCCTTCGCGTTCGGCGTACAAGGTATAGGAACGGGTGGCGCCGGGCAGGATCAGGGTGTTGGCGTTGCGCCCGGTGAACGAGGAGATGTCATCGATGCTGTTGACGGCCTGCAGGCCGTTGACCTGAAAACCGACATGGCGGTCGGCGACTTGCTCGTCGACCTTGAATTGATCGTTGTTGCCAACGTTGATGCCTTCTTCCTCGCCTTCTTCTTCCTCACCGCCTTCATGGGAGCCCGGGTTGGCCTGATAGGCCAGAAGGTTCTGCAGGTTGATGGTCAGGCATTCGCCGGCAGCGACCCGCAGCACCAGCGGACGCGGGCGCTTGTCGGGCCGCAGCGATACCTTGCCCGGCACCGCCGCGCCGCCCTGGGCCAGCGAGACATTGCGATCGTCGACCACATCCCGGCGCAGGGCGTACATCATGCCGTTAACGTTCTGTGCCCCCAGGCGGTTGAACATCAGCGGCTGGTCCAGCGCCACGACGTTGGCCACTAGGTTGCGCTCACAACGCGCCGCCGCTTCCGCAAACTCGATGCCGAACACCGAGGCGGCCAATAAAAGCCAAGGGACAATGGTAGGAACGTGGTGTATCCCGATCATGATCAAGGGCCTCGAGGTAGGGGCTCACAGGAATAATTCTCGACTAATACTTTTGAGCAATCCGCATGCCACAAAAATTTCACAAGATTTTCAGATAGTTAGGATTGCCACTTAATTCATCGGGGGAAATTCCCCACTTTTTCCCCACTTTTTTGGCGGGGCTACCTTGCCCCAATGTTGGGGAAAACCCGCCCCGTTTTTTCACTTACAACGGCGCGTCCGCCGACAGCCCTTGCAGGCGCCGGTACTGGTTCAACACGCTGGGGACATAACGCTGGGTTTCGGCGAACGGCGGGATCACGCCGCCACGGCTGAGCACGGCCTGGGGGCCGGCGTTGTAGGCGGCCACGGCGAGGGCCATGTCGTTGTCGAACATCGTCATCAGGCGCTTGAGGTAGCGCGCGCCGCCCTGGATGTTGGCCTTGGGGTCGTAGACGTTGGTCACGCCCATTTCGCGGGCGGTGTCGGGCATCAGTTGCATCAGGCCACCGGCACCCTTGGGCGACATCGCGCTGGGGTTGTAGCCGGACTCGTTCTGGATCACCGCATGCAGCAACGCCGCGGGCAGGTGATTGGCCTCCGCCGCCTTCGAGACCAGCTCGGCGTAGGGTCTGGCGGCAATCATCTGTGGCTGCTGATCGAGGCTGACCACCGCGGCTTCGGGCTCGCGAATGACCTTCTGGTAATGGCGGCCGGGGCGGTGAACGTTCGAAAGAACCAAGTTGCCTTTGGCGTCTGTCGAGATGAAGACATCGGCCTGCACGCTGCCGCCCAACAAGGTCAATCCGAGCAATCCCGCGGTGAGAATTTTCATTGTTCTACCTCCCCTGCCCGATCCTGAAAAATGGGGCAAATGCCCCAGTGACCGGTCGTTTGTCAGCCATACGCAAGCACTGTGCCGAAAGCGCAAAGGGCCGTAGTACGTGGGGTTCAGGAAGGCGTTGCGGCCTTTGTCGGTGCTGTGCATGGCAATTGCATAAGCCCCTATTACAAAAATCAGCTGCGACCCTTCCTGCCGACTAAGTGAGGTCATCATGAAACAGCGACTGTCTTTCGCCCCGCGTGCTTGTTCAGCACAAGTCCATTCACCACGAGCTCAGCGCGGGTTCACCCTGCTCGAACTGTTGGTGGTGCTGGTGGTGCTCGGGCTGTTGGCCGGCATCGTCGCGCCGAAGTACTTCGCGCAACTGGGCCGTTCCGAAGTGAAAGTGGCCAAGGCGCAAATAGAAGGCCTGGGCAAGGCCCTGGACCTGTACCGCCTGGAAGTCGGTCATTACCCATCGACCGAACAGGGCTTGCAGGCGCTGGTCACCGCGCCCAGCGATGAAGCCCACTGGACCGGCCCGTACCTGCAGAAAAAACTGCCGCTGGACCCATGGGGCCGCGCCTACACCTACCGCTACCCCGGCGAGCACAGCGAGTACGACCTGCTGTCCCTGGGCAAGGACGGACAGGCCGGCGGCGAAGGTGAAAACGCCGAAGTCACCAACTGGAATTGACGAGAATGGCGACCATGCGCTTTCACCTCAAAGCAGTCGGCAAGGCCGGTGTGGTTTCCATGACCGTCGAAGCGCCCGGTCATAGCGAAGCCCGGCGCATTGCCGAAGACCAGGGCTTGCGGGTGGTCAGCCTGCGCGCCGAACGACATTGGCGGGCCATGGGCCTCAAGCAGCGCGAGACGTTCAACCTGGTGCTGTTCAGCCAGGAACTGACCACCCTGCTCAATGCCGGTCTGCCTTTGATCGATGCGCTGGAAAGCCTCGCGGAAAAAGAAAGCGCGCCCCAGGCCCGCAAGACCCTGAGCGAACTGGTGCGCCTGCTGTACGAAGGCAAATCGTTTTCCCAGGCCCTGGGACAGATGTCGGCGGTATTCCCGCCGCTGTATGTGGCGCTGGTGCAGTCCAGCGAAAAGACCGGCGCCGTGGGCGACGCGCTGGGACGCTATGTCAGCTATCGCCAGCGCATGGACGAGGTTCGCCAGAAGATCGTCAGCGCCTCGATCTACCCCATGCTGTTGCTGATCGTCGGCGGCGGCGTGGTGCTGTTTTTGATGGGCTATGTGGTGCCGCGCTTCAGCCTGGTGTTCGAAGGGTTGGGCGAAAACCTGCCGTGGCTGTCGCAGATTTTGATGAGCAGCGGCATGTTCCTGCATGCTCACCAGGGCGAGTTCTTTGGTGCCTTTGCGGCCTTCATCGTCAGCATTGCCCTGCTTCAGCGCCAGCCGTCCTTTCGCCGAGGAGTGGATCGCCTGATCGAAAAAGTCCCGGCGATCCACCAGCGCATCTTCATGTACGAACTGGCGCGCTTCTACCGGTCCCTGGGGATCCTGCTGCAAGGCGGTATTCCCCTGGTCACCGCCATGGGCATGGTGCGCAACCTGCTGACCCCCGCCTCCCGCGCGCGCCTGGACCAGGCCTGCGAACGGGTGCGCGAAGGGCAATCGCTGTCGGCCGCGCTGGAACTCAATCACCTGGTGACCCCGGTGTCCCTGCGCCTGCTGCGCGCCGGTGAACAGTCCGGCAACCTGGGGCAAATGATGGAGCGCAGCGCCGACTTCTACGACGAAGAAATCAGCCGCTGGATCGAATGGTTCGTGCGGCTGTTCGAACCCCTGCTGATGACCTTCATCGGCCTGCTCATCGGGGTGATCGTCATCCTGATGTACATCCCGATTTTCGAACTGGCTTCGAGCATTCACTGACCCCGCTGAACTGGGGCGGGCTGTGGGTTGCACTGTGACTTCAATTGCAGTGCTTTCACGTTGCACCCGAAGAAGAAAACGGAGAACGACATGCACTTCAACAAGCTTTTACTTGCAGTAGCTATTGGCGCAGTTTTGTCGGCGTCTACCGTCTTGATTCCGGACAGCCTGTCAGATATGTCGACTGCCCATGCCAGGGAGGGAGGTAGTGGAGGCGGTGGCGGTGGTGGTGGCGGCGGTGGCGGCGGCGGTGGCGGCGGCGGTGGCGGCGGTGGCGGCGGCAGCGGTGGCGGTGGCGGTCACGGCGGCGGCAATGGTGGTGGCGGAAGCGGTGGCAGTGGAGGCAGTGGTGGAAGCGGCAGCGGTCACGGCAGCAGTGGTGATAGCGGCAGCGATCATTCCAGCGGCAGCGCCTCAAGCTCCGGCCGCAGCGGCACCCATTCCGAACCGGGGGATGATCACGGGGTTCACCGTGCAGGTGATGACAAAGGCGTGCATCGCGCCGGTGACGACAACGGTGTGCATCGCGCCGGTGAAGTCGGTGACGATCGCGGCGTTCATGTTGGTGGCGAACCGGGGGACGACAAGCGCGCGAACTGATCTACCCCGTACCCTGTAGGAGCGAGCCTGCTCGCGATGACGGCAGATCTTCAACATCGATGTTGTCTGACACTCCGCCATCGCGAGCAGGCTCACTCCTACAGTTATTTGGTTGCCTGTAGAACGCTTATGCCCGATCCAGCCGCTCCCGCAAAAACTCGATCAACGCCTGCACCGGTCGCGACGATTGCCGGTGCTGCGGATACACCGCCGACAACGTCAGCGGCTCCGGTCGGAATTCGTCCAGCACCGGCACCAACTTCCCCTCCTTCAATGCCGCACCGACGATAAAGGTCGGCAGGTAGGTAATGCCCATCCCGGCCATCGCCGCGTCCTTGAGCAACTCGCCGTTGTTGACCCGCATCCGTCCGGTGACGTTGACCGCCAGTGGCTTGCCCGGGCCCGCGAAGCGCCATTGCACCTGGCGTCCATGGCCGTAAGGCAGGCAGTCATGCTGGTGCAGGTCTTCGGGCTTTTGCGGTGTGCCGCGCTCGGCCAGGTACGCGGGGCTGGCGCAATACACCCGCTCGATGGAGGCGATACGTCGGGCGATCAGCGTCGAGTCTTCCAGCGTGCCGATGCGCAGCGCCAGGTCGTATCCCTCTCCGAGCAAGTCCACCGGTCGATCGCTCAAATCCACTTCCACGGTGACGTCACGGTAGCGCTGCAGGAACAACGGCAGCAGGCAGCCCAGATGCGCCAAGGCGAACGATAGCGGCGCGCTGACGCGAATGGTGCCGCGCGGTTCGGTGGTTTGCCCGGCGATGCCCTGCTCCACCTGTTCGACCTCACCCAGCAGGCGCAAGGCCGATTCGTAATAACTCTGGCCCAGCGGCGTGACGTCCAGGCGCCGCGTGGAGCGGTTGAGCAAGCGCACGCCCAGGCGCTCTTCGAGCTGCATCAGACGACGGCTGACAAACTGCTTGGACAGGCCCAATTGATCGGCGGCAGCGGTGAAGCTGCCGGACTCCATGACCTGGCAAAAGATACGCATGTCTTCGAACGGGTTCATTGTCACACCTTGGTTGACAGTCAAACGCTTTATAGCGGCTTTTTCTCATTTGGGCACCTCATTAATCTGCGCACATCGGCTCGAAACACGAGCCGCCAACCACCAGACTAAAAGGAATTACCCGATGAACATCGTCCAGAAGTCCCTGACCACCACCCTGCTCGCCTTCGCTGTCGGCAATGCCTTTGCCGCTGGCAGCCCCGGCGTCGAGCACAACACCCAGGCCTTCCTCGAAGCCCTCGCCGCCGGTGGTGGCAAGCCCCTTGAACAACTGAGCCCGAAAGACGCCCGTGCGGTGCTGACCGGTGCGCAGGCGTCGGTGAAGGTGGACCTGTCCGGCGTCGACGTCAGTGACCGCGCGATCAAGGTCGGTGAACAAACAATCAACCTGAAGATCGTCCGTCCGGCCAAGGTCAAGGGCGAGTTGCCGGTGTTCATGTTCTTCCACGGTGGCGGCTGGGTGCTGGGGGATTTCCCGACTCACCAACGGCTGATTCGCGACCTGGTGGTGGGCTCCGGCGCTGTCGCGGTCTACGTCGATTACACGCCGTCGCCGGAAGCGCAGTACCCCACCGCGATCAACCAGGCCTACGCCGCGACGCGTTGGGTGGCCGAGCATGGCCGGGAAATCGGTGTCGATGGCAAGCGTCTGGCGGTGGCCGGCAACAGCGTCGGCGGCAACATGGCGGCGGTGGTGGCGTTGATGGCCAAGGAACAGAACGCTCCGGCCCTGCGCTTTCAGCTGCTGATGTGGCCGGTGACCAACGCGGGCTTCGATAACGGCTCGTACCAGCAATTTGCCGAGGGCCACTTCCTGACCAAGGGCATGATGCAGTGGTTCTGGGACAACTACACCACCAACCCGGCCGAACGCGCACAGATCCACGCCTCGCCACTCAACGCCAGTGCCGAACAGATCAAGGGCCTGCCGGCGGCGCTGGTGCAGACCGCCGAGTTCGACGTGTTGCGCGATGAAGGCGAAGGTTATGCCCGCCACCTGGATGCGGCCGGCGTGCCGGTGACGTCGGTGCGTTACAACGGGATGATTCATGACTTTGGTTTGCTCAACCCGTTGAGCCAGATTCCTGAAGTGAAAGCGGCGGTGCGCCAGGCGGCGCTGGAGCTCAAGACTCACTTGAACTGAAAAAAAAGCCCCTCGCCACACGGCAATGTGTGGCGAGGGGCTTTTCTGTGGGAGCAAAGCTTGCTCGCGATGATCTCTCAAACGCCGCGGTGATTCAGATACTCCGCGTCATCGTTGACGACCATCGCGAGCAAGCTTTGCTCCTACAGGGTTTAGCGATCTTTTAAAGGCTGCCGACCGAGGCCGGCAGCCGGACAATCACTTGGTAAAGGTGGTGTAGCTGTTGATCAGGTTGCGGTAGTTAGGCAGGCGTTCGGACAGCAGGTTGGCCAGGCCTTCCATGTCGTTGCGCCAGTCGACTTGCAGCTCGCAGGCCACGGCGAACCAGTTCAGCAGATGAGCACCGGCGGCCGACATGCGCGCCCAGGCTGCTTGTTGCACGGTGGTGTTGAAGGTGCCGGAAGCATCGGTCACCACGAACACTTCAAAACCTTCGGCAATGGCCGACAGGGTCGGGAACGCCACGCATACGTCAGTCACCACACCGGCGATGATCAGTTGCTTGCGGCCGGTGGCCTTGACGGCCTTGACGAAGTCTTCGTTGTCCCAGGCATTGATCTGGCCTGGACGGGCAATGAACGGTGCATCCGGGAACTGTGCCTTGAGCTCCGGCACGATCGGGCCGTTCGGACCTTTGTCGAAGCTGGTGGTGAGGATGGTTGGCAGCTTGAAGAACTTGGCGATGTCGCCCAGCGCCAGCACGTTGTTCTTGAATTCGTTGGGCGAGAAGTCCTGCACCAGCGAGATCAGACCGGTCTGGTGATCGACCAGCAGTACAACGGCATCGTCTTTGTTCAGGCGCTTGTAAGGAACGTTGCTCATGAAAAAACTCCTTGGTGGATGGTTATTGCTTTTGGCGCCGACGGATCACGTCGGCGCTTTTTGGTATGCGTTAGAAAGCAAAGCACGAGCAGCCTAAAGCGCCCCAGAACCCGGAGAAATCACTCACCGGGGCGTTCGACAGGCGCGCCCGCTCATGGCTGTGGGAGTGCACCGCGCAGGGTCCGCTGCACTGGTGAACCTGGGCCTGCAGCGGTGAGTTCGGCCGCCAGTGACCGGGGACCTTCACCACCGGCGACCAGTCCGGCAGCACCGGTACGCTGGCCGGCCCCAGCTTCTCGAAATCGCCCGCGGCGTACACGACCTTGCCGCCGACCACGGTCAGCACCGACTCGATCCACTTGATGGCTTCTTCCTCGACACTGAAAAAGTCCGCGCTCAACGCCGCCACGTCCGCCAGTTGCCCGACCTTGATCTGGCCTTTCTTGCCCTGCTCGGAGGAGAACCAGGCACTGCCGTGGGTAAACAGTTCCAGCGCCGTCGTGCGAGGCAAACCTTCCTCGTACAACGCCAGACCGCCGACGGTACGGCCACTGACCATCCAGTACAGCGATGTCCACGGGTTGTAGCTGGAAACGCGCGTGGCGTCGGTGCCCGCACCGACCGGCACACCTTCGGCAAGCATGCGCTTGATCGGCGGCGTGGCTTCGGCAGCTTGTTTGCCATAGCGGTCGACGAAGTACTCGCCCTGGAACGCCATGCGATCCTGGATCGCAATGCCGCCGCCCAGCGCCCTTACCCGCTCGATGTTCTGCGGGGTGATGGTTTCAGCGTGGTCGAAGAACCACGGCAGGCCATTGAACGGGATGTCGCGGTTGACCTTCTCGAACACGTCGAGCATGCGGCTGATGGATTCGTTGTAGGTCGCGTGCAGGCGGAACGGCCAACGCTGCTCGACCAGATGACGCACCACCGGCTCCAGTTCGTCTTCCATGCTTTGCGGCAGGTCCGGGCGCGGTTCGAGGAAGTCTTCGAAGTCCGCCGCCGAGAACACCAGCATCTCGCCGGCGCCGTTGTGCCGCAGGTAGTCGTCGCCCTGATGCAACTTGACGCTGCCGGTCCAGTTCTTGAAGTCGGTAAGTTCTTCCTTGGGCTTCTGGGTGAACAGGTTGTAGGCAATGCGTACCGTTAACTGTTGGTCCTTGGCCAGTTGCTCGATCACCTGGTAATCGTCCGGGTAATTCTGGAATCCACCGCCGGCATCGATGGCGCTGGTCAGGCCCAGGCGATTGAGTTCGCGCATGAACTGACGGGTCGAGTTGACCTGATATTCCAGCGGCAGCTTCGGCCCCTTGGCCAGGGTCGCGTAGAGGATCATCGCGTTGGGACGCGCCACCAGCATGCCGGTGGGGTTGCCGTTGGCATCGCGAACGATCTCGCCGCCCGGCGGGTTCGGCGTGTCGCGGGTGTAGCCGGCGACGCGCAGCGCGGCACGGTTGAGCAAGGCCCGGTCGTACAGGTGCAGGACGAACACCGGCGTGTCCGGCGCGGCCTGGTTGAGTTCTTCAAGGGTCGGCATGCGTTTTTCGGCAAACTGGAATTCGTTCCAGCCACCGACCACCCTCACCCACTGCGGGGTCGGCGTACGGTCCGCCTGCTCCTTGAGCATGCGCAGCGCATCGGCCAGCGACGGCACACCTTCCCAACGCAGCTCCAGGTTGTAGTTCAGGCCGCCACGGATCAGGTGCAGGTGCGAGTCGTTGAGGCCGGGAATCACGCAGCGGCCCTTGAGGTCGATCACCTGGGTGCCCGAACCACGCAGCGCCATGGCTTCGGCATCGCTGCCAACGGCCACGAAGCGGCCTTCGCGAATGGCCACGGCGCTGGCGAGCGGGTTTTCCCGGTCAACGGTATGGAACTGGCCATTGAACAAAATCAGATCGGCGTTCATCGGGTTTCCTTAAGGCTGAGTTGTATGGGACTGGCCGGCTTCCAGCCACGGCGCGAACAGGCGCGTGGCCAGCGGCATAAAGACGTACACCACCGAAAGCACGATGGTCAGCGTGATCAGGAAGGTGGCGACCACGTAGCTGGAAAGGAATGCATTGAGCTTCAACAGTGGCCCCCAGAGCAGTGGCACCAGCAAGGTGTGCGGCAGGATCACCAGCAGCGTCACCACGGCCTGTTTCCAGCGCGGCGGTGGCGAGGCCGCATCGGCCAGCGGCGAGAACCAGAATTCTTTGACCGGATTGACTTCGGTCTGGTCGCCGTCGGCCAACATCGGTGCCGCTTCCTCGATCAGCGCCTGACGTTGCGGCGAATCGAGCCAGCGCTGCATGGCGTCGGTGGAGCAAAAGCGTAGTACACAGGTGAACAGGTGCAGGCTCGACTGCTTGCCACGGACCACGTCCACCCCCAGGTGCCCTTCGCTCTGCCCCGCCACCTTGACGATGTTGCGCAGCCAGGCTTCGTAGGGCTCTTCAAACCCGGCCTTGATCCGGTGCTTGACGATCAGAGTGACGACCTCACCCGCCCCGGGGCTGGTCGGTTCAAGTCGATTGAGTTCAGACATACGCAAGGCTCCGGCAAATCGAGTAGTGAGATTGCCGGGACGGGGGAAGAAAAAATTGGATGTACGTGCTCTTTTTGCGTGAGTACCTGGCTACCGGCTCCCTGTAGGAGCGAGCCTGCTCGCGATGACGGTGTGTCAGGCTCCAGGGATGCTGGATGTGCCGGCCTCATCGCGGGCAAGCCCGCTCCCACAGGGTTTTGTGATGGACTCAAAATCCGGCAACACCATAGATCACTGTGGGAGCGAGCCTGCTCGCGATGACGGTGTGTCAGGCGCCATCGATGTTGGATGTTCCGACGTCATCGCGAGCAGGCTCGCTCCTACAGGGGCGGTGTGTCAGGCGGACGCGGAGGTGTCGAGCGGCGCGGACATGAACTGGCTGATGCGCGAGCGCAGCCAGCGTTCCGCAGGGTCGTTGTCATGGACGCCGCTCCAGGCCATGGACAGCTGCGCGGCTTCGATTTCGAAGGGTGGGTCTTCGGCGCGCAGGCCACAGCCCTCGACCAGTGCGCAGGCCGCGTAGTCAGGCACGGTGGCGATCATCTCGGTGCCCGCCAGCAGCGCGCGCAGGCCACTGAATTGCGGTACGCCCAGCACCACCTTGCGGCAGCGTCCGACCTTGGCCAGGTCCAGGTCGATGTTGCCGCTCAAGTCGCCGGAAAACGACACCATCGCATGGGGCCTGGCGCAGTATTCGTCGAGGGTCAGCGGGCCCGGCCGGGTGTCGCCGCGCAGCACCTTGCAGGCAATGTCCCGCAGCTTCTTGCGCTTGGCATTGGCCGGCAATTCCGTGGTGTAGCTCACGCCCACGGAGATTTCACCGGACGCCAGCAAGGTCGGCATCAACAGGTAGTTGGCACGGCGCACCACGACCACGATCCCCGGTGCCTCTTCCTGCAACTGACGCAACAGCGGCGGAAACAGCCCGAACTCGGCATCGTCCGACAGCCCGATGCGAAACACATCATTGCTGGTCGTCGGATCGAACTCCTTGGCCCGGCTGACCGCTCCGGAAATCACGTCCATGGCCGGCTGCAATTCCTTGAGAATCGCCAGCGCCCGCCCCGTCGGCTCCATGCCGCGGCCATTGCGCAACAGCAGCGGGTCGTCGAACAGATCGCGCAACCGGCCAAGGGCGGCGCTCACCGCCGGCTGGCCCATGAACAGTTTTTCCGCCACGCGGGTGAGGTTTTTTTCGAACATCAGCGCTTCGAAAATCACCAGCAGGTTCATGTCGACGCGACGCAGATCATTTCGATTCACAGGCACGGGTTCCTTGTGTGACGGGCCAGGTACGGAGGGCGATTGTGGCTGACTTTACGCCAGACTTCCCCGCAGCGGAGGAGGAATTAACAACGTTTAACTCGCAAGCCAGAGCGCCGGGCTTCAAGAATGGGTCCTACCGACACGGACCTTCGTCATGGCTCAATCACAGCAAAACGCCGTCCGCGCGACAGTCGCACAAACGCCTTTGAAAAACGCCGGGGGCCTGAGCCCGCAGCGTGAGCGATTGGTGAAACAACTGATCCTCGAACACCTTGGCGAGCCCCTGGAAGTGACCGAACTGGCCCTGGCCTGTTCGCTGTCGCGCAGTCATTTTTCCCGCGCCTTCAAATGCAGCACCGGCCTTTCGCCCCAGGACTGGATCCGCCAGCAACGCATTGCCCGGGCCAAGCTGTTGATCCGGCACACGGACCTGAGCCTCACGCAAATCAGCCTGGAGTGCGGCTTTTGCGATCAGGCGCATTTCTGTCACATGTTTACCCGCAGTGAAGGCATTAACCCGTTTGCCTGGCGCTGCCGGGTGATGCAGGGCCCAAAAAGCAAAGCTTGCGCCAGCGCAATTTTGTAGTCGTTCGCAAAACCTGTGGGAGCGAGCTTGCTCGCGAAAGGGCCGTGTCAGCCAAGATCTATGGAAACTGACACTACGCATTCGCGAGCAAGCTCGCTCCCACAGGTTTTGCAACGCCTACAGAACCTCGCCCTTGTCCGGATCAATCGACATCCGCGCCGCCAGTCGCGCCACCCGCTCCCCCAGAGCGGCGGCGGTGCAGCGATCCTCGGCGGGTGGCGCCTGTTCAGGAGACTGCTCGACATTCGACTGGGCCATGGCGCCCAGCGAACTGCCCAGGCGATTGAGCTGCCCGTCAAACACCCCTGACCCCGAACGGGCAGGCAACAGGTCGAGGCCGACCCAGATCATCGAATGCTGGGCGGCGAACACCGCCATCTGCAGCAGGGTATTGAGTTTGTCGCCGCACAGGCAGCCGGAGTTGGTGAAGCCGGCGGCCAGCTTGTCGCGCCAGGGTTGCGCCAGATAAAAGGCGGCAGTAGCTTCCATGAAGCCCTTGAAGGCCGCCGACGCGCTGCCCATGTAGGTCGGCGCGCCGAAGATGATCGCGTCGGCGTGGTGCAGCAGGTCCCAGTGGTCGTCGACGTCTTCGACGGCCAGGAGCCGGCAGCTGCTGCCCGGATAGCGTTCCACGCCCCGGGCCACCGCCTCGGCGAGGACCCGGGTATGCCCGTAGCCGCTGTGATAGACCACCACCACGTTGATCATTACGGCGTCCTTCCGATGAATGAGATCCAACCGGGATGGAGTGTTGAACCAGAACGAAAGTACGACGAGTTAAACGTTGTTAATTTTCCAGCACCGCTCATCGCCTCAATGTCACTTCGAACAAGGCGGCGCCTAATGTTCATGGGACCGACGCCATCCAGCGATACGCTACAGTCAATCCCTGCACCCGGGAGTCATCGAAACAGTGCATTGCGCTGACGCAAAAACCTGAGGAATATGCCCGAAACCCGCGAAACAGACGGCTGCAACAGGAGTGACCCGTTGACCCTTTCCCTCGATCAGGCGGTGCATTTCGGCCCCTACAGGATCTACCCCGAACAACGCCTGGTGATGGAGGCCGACCAGCCCCTGCGTTTGGGACGGCGAGCCATGGACATCCTGCTGGTGCTGCTCGCGCACGCCGGGAACGTAGTCAGCAAGCAACAACTGATGGCCGAGGTCTGGCCGGACACGGTGGTCGAAGAGATCAACCTGCGAGTGCACATGGCCGCCCTGCGCAAGGCCCTGGGCGACGGTCAGGCCGGCCAGCGCTATATCGTCACCGTGGCCCAGCGCGGCTACAGCTTCGTCGCGCCGTTCTTTCTCGAGCAGGCCCAGCCGCGCCCGCCCAGCGACCCCGTCAAGCCGCGCGAACACAACCTGCCCCTGCGCAGCACCCGCCTGATCGGGCGCAAGGCGCTGGTCGACAATCTGGTGGCGCAACTGCCGCGCCAGCGCTTCATCACCCTGGTCGGCCCCGGCGGCATCGGCAAGACCACCGTGGCCCTGAGTGCCGCCGAGCAGTTGATCGGTCGTTACCGTGACGGCATCCGCCTGCTGGATCTGGCGCCGATCACCGACCCGCTGATGATCACCGGCCATCTGGCCGCGCTGCTGGAACTGTCCGTGCACGATGCCGAACCGCTGAACAGCCTTACCCTGTTCCTGCACGAGCGACAGATGTTGTTGGTCATCGATAACTGCGAGCACCTGCTCGACGAGGTGGCCCTGCTGTGCGAGAGCCTGCTGCGTGGCGCGCCGCAGGTGCATATCCTGGCCACCAGCCGCGAGAGCCTGCGTGCCGATGGGGAATTCGTCCAGCGCCTGGAATCCCTCGACTGCCCACCGCCCATCGCCGTATTGGACCGCACCCAGGCGCTGGGCTTTTCCGCGCTGCAACTGTTCATCGAGCGGGCCATGGCCAGCCATGAAAGCTTTGAGTTCAGTGATGACCAGCTACCACTGGTGATCGATATCTGCCGACGCCTGGATGGCATTCCACTGGCCCTGGAGCTGGCGGCGGCGCAAGTCACCAGCCTTGGCCTCGACGGTTTGCTCGGGCAACTGCAAGACAGTTTTCGCCTGCTCCCCCACAGCAGCCAGACGTCCCCGGGCCGGCACCAGACCCTGCGCGCCACACTGGACTGGAGCTTCGAACTGCTCAGCGCCTGCGAACAGACTTGTCTGCGTCGACTGAGCATCTTCCGTGGCGGCTTCACCCTGGCATCGGCCGCGGCGGTGATCGTCGGCGAACACATCGAGCCGCGCGAGGTGTTCGGCTCGATCACGCAACTGGTGGCCAAGTCCTTGCTGAGCGTGGATGTGGGTGACGAGGATGTGTTCTACCGTCTGCTCGACACCACCCGCCGCTACGCCGTGGAAAAGCTCGAACAGGCCGGCGAACTGGCCGCCACCCGGGAGCGCCACGCCGAACGCTGTCTGGCATTGATGCAGCAAGCGCAAAAGGAATGGGAGCAGACGCCAACCAGGCTCTGGATCGAGCGCTATGCCCGTGGCCTGGAAGACTTGCGTGTGGCCCTCGACTGGGGACTGAACGCACAAGGGCCGCAGGCACTGGCGATCCGCCTGACAGCGGTGTCCACGCCACTCTGGCAGGAGCTGTCGCTGCTCAAGGAGCACGGCGGCTATGTGCGCAAGGCCCTGGCCTTGCTCGAGATCGCACCCCGGCCCTGCCCTCAACTGCAAATGAATCTGAAGCTGGCCCTCGGTAGTGCCTGCTACCACGTCCAGGGCGGCACCGCGCAAACGATTGGCGCGTTCGTCACCGCCAGAGCTCTGGCCAGACAATGCAATGATGTTGTCGGGGAGTTGCGCGCCGTTTCCGGGCACATGGCGGTCAACTTGAGCTGTGGCGAGTATCAGATGGCCCTGGAGCAGACCCGGCAGTTCGACCGACTGGGCTTGCATGGCGAACCGGCGCTCTCGCTGAGCACCCATCGATTGCGGGTATTGGCCCTGCATTTTGCCGGCGACCAGTCCCGGGCGCGGCTCGACGCTGAAGAGGTGATCCAGCGCATGGCCCACAGCGGTCATCTCAACCGCTTTACCCATGGATTTGGCGTGCAATACGACCAGAGCGTGGCCTCCCTGACCATCCTCGCGCGCATCCTCTGGCTGCAAGGCCAACCGGAGCAAGCCTGGCGCACGGCGCGACAGGCCCTGGACATTGCCCTGCAGATCAACCATGGCACATCAATCTGCTACACCCTGGCTCTTTCCGGTTGTTTGATCGCCCACTACAACGGCGACAGCCACACCGCCCGCGATCTGTTGGGCATGTTGCTGGAGCAGGCGCAAAAGCATTCGGTGTTGCTGTTCTACACCTGGGCGCAGCACTACGCGCAGGTCATCGACGCTGACCGTGGGCAGATTGCGCGGCGTGGGGGGATGGGGTTGATCAAGGACATCATGGTTACCCTCGACGGCGCCTTCGTCGATGATCACTTGCTCGAACGCGCCGACAGCGGTGCAGCGGGCTGGAGCACGGCGGAGATACTGCGGGCCAGGGCCGACGCGCTGCTGGCCGAAGATTGCCCGGTCAAGGATGGCACCGCCGAAACCGTACTGCTCAAGGCACTCGAGGTGGCCAGGGCCCAGGGCGCGCTGGCCTGGGAACTGCGCAGCGCCACCTCGCTGGCGCGGCTTTGGCAGCGCCAGGGTCACTTGCAGCAAGCCCGGCAACTGCTGGAACCGATCTACCAGCGCTTTACCGAAGGACATGCAACGCCCGACCTGATCGCCGTGCGCCGGTTGCTCGATGAGTTGCAGGACACCGCCCTGTAGGAGCGAACTTGCTCGCGATGGACTCAAGCGCACCGCGTTCAGCCAGGAAACGCGTGTTTTCGTTAACGATCATCGCGAGCAGGCTCGCTCCCACCTTGGAATTTTTCCAGGGCATAGCGCCGGGTGGTGTTGAGGAAGCGGTAACGGCTCACACCCTGATTCTGCTCCAGCGACAACAGCGATTTGAGTGCAAGGCTGTCCAGCACCTTGCTCAGGCTGTCGGCTAACAGGGTGTCGCAACTGACCACAGCCAGTGCGGCGTCCAGGGTGAACGCCGATTTGAACACGGCAAGGCGCTGCAACACGGTCTGCTCTACCGGGCTCAAGCGTTCATAGCTCCAGTCCAGGGCGGCCCTGAGGGTCTGGTGCCTGGGGACGGCCGTGCGCCGGCCCTGGGTCAGCAACTGAAAACAGTTATCCAGTTGCGCCTGCACCCCCACCAGCGCCAACGCATCGATCTGCGCCGCCGCCAGCTCGATCGCCAGGGGCAAACCATCCAGCCGTCGACAGATATCACGCACCACCCGCAGGTCCTGCTCACGCAGGGCAAACCCCTGCTGACGGGTACGGGCACGGTTGACGAACAATTGCACCGCCGAATATCCCATCACTTCATCGACACTGCGCAACGCCAACGCCGGCGGCACCACCAGCGGCGGCAAGGGCAACAGGGTTTCGCCGGTGGCCAGCAGCGGCTCACGGCTGGTCACCAGAATCGACAGACGCGGATTGGCTGCCAGCAGCGTTTCGACCAACGACCGGCAGCCCTCCAGAAGGTGTTCGCAATTGTCGAGAATCAGCAGCGCATGCCGCTGTTCGAGCGCCTCCCAGGTGGGATCCAGCGTGTGGTTCAGGTGATCGGCCAACTGTTGCGGATCATCGATCAATGCCAGATCCACCCACCACACGCCGTCGCGAAAATGCTGCAACAGCAGCTCGCCGGCACGCAGCGCGACCGTGCTCTTGCCGATCCCGCAGGGGCCCACCAGCGTCATCAGACGCCGGGTCGGCAACAACCGCATCAGACTGCCCACCACCGCATCGCGCCCGATGATCGGCGTCAGCCGCGCCGGCAGGTTGTGTTGGGGTTTGTGAGGCTGTTCGGCGGGAATCGGGGTGATTTGCGATGCCTGTCGCACCGGTGCGACAAAACTGTAGCCGCGCTGGGGAATGTTGATGATGTAGCTGTGGCCATCCTGCCCGTCGCGAAAGGCCCTGCGTAGCGCGGCGATGTGCACCCGCAGGTTGATTTCCTCGACCACCGAGCGTGGCCACACCCGGGCGATGATTTGTTCTTTGCTGATCACCGAGCCCGCGTGTTCGACCAGCACCTGCAGGATATCCAGCGCCCGCCCGCCCAGCCGCATCGGCCGGTCGCCGTCCAGGACCAGCCGCTGTTGCAGGTGGAACGCGTAGGGGCCGAACCCCAGCACCGTGTCGCTGTGTGTATATCCGAGGCTGTTCATCTAACGTCACCCGCCAGGAACCTGCCTGGCACGAGCGTCCATACAGGCTCCGTACCTTCCTTGCCATGAGCTGAAGGTTATCTTGGCAGGCTCTGATGACCGTACAACCACTTGAGGGGGAGCGTCACGGCCATTACGGTGCCCGGCACGGCCACAAGCCTAGCTGAATTGTTCGCGGTACTGGGTCGGGGTCAGGCCGAGTTTTTCGCCGAACAGAAAACGCATGTGGCGCACACTGCCAAAGCCGCTTTTGAAGGCCACGGTCTTGAGCGGCAAATCGCTGGTTTCCAGCAGCGTGCGCGCGCAATCGATGCGGGCACTCTGCAAAAACTCCATGGGGGTCATGCCCACTTCACGGGCGAACACCCTGGCGAAATGCCGCGCGCTCATGGTCGCCAGTGCCGCCATGCGTTCGATACTGAAGCTTTCGTCGAGGTGTTCCAGTACGTGGTTCTGCACGCGGGTGATGGCCGTTTCCTGGGGCGCCACCGTCGCCATCAACGGACTGAACTGCGCCTGGCCGCCCTGGCGTTTCATCACCACCAGCAACACCTTGGCCACGTCCTGGGCGATCTTCTTCCCGTGGTCTTCGGCGACCACCGAGAGTGCCAGGTCGATACCGGCCGTCACCCCGCCGGAGGTGATCAGGTTGCGATCCTGCACGTAGATCAGGTCGGTCTCGACGGTGGTATTCGGGAACGCCTTGATCAG
The DNA here is from genome assembly GCF_003228315.1 of Pseudomonas putida. NCBI lineage: Bacteria > Pseudomonadati > Pseudomonadota > Gammaproteobacteria > Pseudomonadales > Pseudomonadaceae > Pseudomonas > Pseudomonas putida. The sequence continues at coordinate 6,382,612 of NZ_CP029693.1, read as the reverse complement.
GCGTTCGGTGTAGTGCCAGTGAGTGGTCACGCGGTAGCCGTCGATCAACCCGGCATGGCCCAGGACAAAGGCGCCGGTGCAGATCGAACCGTAGCTTTTGGAGCGATGGACGTTGTGCTTGAGCCAGTCCAGCAACGGTGGATGTTTTTCGTTGTAGGCACCGGGCCCGCCGGGCACCAGCAGCAGGTCGAAACCGTCACAGGCCTGATCGATGTGCAGATCGGCCTGCACGCTGACGCCATTGGAGGCGCGCAACGCACCGGGCTCGGTGCCGAGGGTCGTCAGTACATAGTGGTCTTGGGGCTTGAGGTACCGGTTGGCAATGGAAAACACCTCCATGGGCCCGGCCATGTCGAGCAGGAGAAAGTCGGGGAACAGCACCATTGCCACGGTTTTCATGGGTTCAAAATCACTGAGCTAATGAGAAAAAACACCGATCCCTGTAGGAGCAAAGCTTGCTCGCGATAGCGGACTTGCTTTCACCACCACCTGTGAATGTCTAACCGCTATCGCGAGCAAGCTTTGCTCCTACAGGTTATGCATTCGGTATTCAGGGTGCGGAATCGACATCGCTGCGCATTATGACCAAGTATGACTCGAGCGTCGGTGATTCATTTCACACAACTGTCAACCTGAACAAGACAGTATTTCAATTTTCATCTACTTATTGCACCCACCAGTAACCATTAACCTTCTCCTCACTCGGACGAATTCACGTCGCCCGTCCCAAAAAACAGGAGATTTCATCATGCTGACGCTTCGCAAGGCTTCTGATCGCGGCATGGCCAATCATGGCTGGTTGAAGTCGTTCCACACCTTCTCCTTCGCCAATTACCGCAACCCGAAAGAACAGGGTTTTTCCGACCTGCTGGTGATCAACGATGACCGCGTGGCGGCCGGTAAAGGCTTTGGCCAGCACCCGCACCGCGACATGGAGATTTTTTCCTACGTGCTCGACGGTGCGCTGGAGCACAAGGACACCCTGGGCACAGGTTCGGTGATTCGCCCCGGCGATGTGCAGTTGATGAGTGCCGGCAGCGGCGTGGCTCACAGTGAGTTCAATCACTCGGACAAACGCCCGGTGCACTTCCTGCAAATCTGGATCGTGCCTGAGGTCAGCGGCGCCAAACCGCGCTACCAGCAGGAGCACTTCAGCCCGCAGAAGAAACGCGGCCGCCTGCAATTGATCATCTCCCCCGATGGCGCCAAGGGTTCGCTCAAGGTACGCCAGGATGCGCGGGTGTATGCCGGTCTGATCGATGGCCAGGAAAGCGCCACCCTGGAACTGGCGGCCAATCGTTACGCCTATGTGCATGTGGCGCGGGGCAGCGTTGAACTTAACGGCATGCAGTTGCAGGAAGGTGATGGCGTGCGGGTTCGTGAAGAGCAGGTGCTGACCTTGAGCAATGGTGTGGATGCCGAGGTGCTGGTGTTTGACCTGCGGCCGCAGGAATTGCCTGAGATGCCATAAACCTCTGTAGGAGCGAGCCTGCTCGCGATGGCGGTATCACCTTCAACATTGTTGGTGACTGGTACACCGCCATCGCGAGCAGGCTCGCTCCTACAGGTTATTCGCCGGTACCGGAAAAACCTTCGACAATTTCCTCGATCACCGCCCTCACCTTCGCGGTGTGCCGCAGGTCGCCGTGGGTTACCAGCCATACGTCATAGGGCGACGGTCGGGTACGTTCCGGCCACAGTCTGATCAAGCCGTCCCTCTGCCCCAAATGCACCGGGATTTCGCCAATCCCGATCCCGGCCGCAATGGCGCGGCGCACCAGCAGGCTGGAACTCAGGCTCGAGACAATGCGTCCACGACCCAGGGGTTCACCGACCAGGTTCATGTCCTTGCCACTCTGCAAATACGGCTGGTACACCACCAGATCATGCCCTTCGAACGCCGTTCCCGGCTCGGGGATGCCATGGATGTCCAAATAACTCTGCGAAGCGAACAGCCCGGTCGGCCAGCGGGCGATGCGCCGGGCGATCAGGTCCGGATTGTCCGGCCTTGTGTTGCGCACGGCGATGTCGGCCTCGCGCTTGGCCAGGCTGAGGAACTGTGTCGAGGCGTCCAGTTGCACTCGCACATCGGGATGTTTCTGGTGCAGGCGGGCAATGGCCGGAATCAGGAAATCGATGGCCAGGGAGTCGGTGGTGGTGACGCGCACGGTGCCCGTCAGTCGATCGTCCAGGCCCTGGATCCGCCGCTCCAGCTCCAGCGCCGAGTGCTCCATTTTCTCCACGGCACGCATCGCCGCCTCCCCCACGGCCGTCAGCGCATAGCCTTCGGAAGTGCGCAGGAACAGCGTCGCGCTCAGCGATTTTTCCAGTGCCGTTATCCGCCGCCCCACTGTGGCCTGATCCACCCCCAGCACCCGCGCGGCACCGCGCAACGTCGATTCGCGGCAGACCGCGAGAAACACCCGTGCGTCATCCCAGTTCATGGCTTCTCCCCATGCTGCATTTATGCATCTTTACCAAGAGTAATCGCAGCATTATTGCATCGTAGAACGCGGATATGCTGAGCGCCATTGAAACTTGACAGGACAACGTCCATGGCCAGCCTCTCACGTCCTCCCGAACTCCCCCGCAGCAGAATCTGGTTGCCGACTTTCGCCGGCCTCTGCGCCAGTCTGGTCAGCATCGGCCTGGCGCGCTTTGCCTACACGCCGCTCATTCCCTCGCTGATCCAGGCCCACTGGTTTTCCGCCAGCGACGTGGTGACTCTCGGCGCCGCCAACCTGGTGGGCTACCTCATCGGTGCACTGATCGGCCATCCGCTGGCTCGCCGGACCTCCAATAAAACAACACTGCGCCTGATGATGCTGGCGGTGACCCTGGCGTTTTTTGCCTGTGCCTTCCCACTGTCGGTCAGTTGGTTCTTTGGCTGGCGCCTGCTTTCCGGGATTGCCGGTGGCGCGATCATGGTTCTGGTGGCCGCGACGGTGCTGCCCCATGTACCGGCCACTCGCAGAGGCCTGGCCAGTGGCGCGATCTTTCTTGGCATCGGCTTGGGCATCGCCGGCTCAGGGACCCTCGTACCGCCACTGCTGAGCCTGGGCTTGCAGCAAACCTGGCTGGGACTGGGAGCACTGGCATTGATCCTGACGGCGATCAGCTGGTTTGGCTGGCCTTCCGCCGCACACCCTGCAACAGCCACGACGCCAGCCACGGTCCCCGCGCCGCCGATGAAGCCAGGCATCTACCTGCTGTTTGCCCAATATGCGCTGATGGCGGCCGGACTGGTGCCCGCCATGGTATTCCTGGTGGATTACGTGGCCCGTGGGCTCGGTGCCGGGCAGCAGGTCGGAGCGATGGTCTGGGTGATGTATGGCCTTGGCGCGATTGCGGGACCTGTGAGCTATGGCTTTCTGGCCGATCGGCTGGGCGGCAGGCTGAGTATTCGAATGGTGCTGGTGGTACAGGCGATGGCCGTGGGCCTGCTGTCGGTTTCCAACACCCTCGCAGCACTGGCTTTGTTGGCGGTGATCATCGGCTCGTTTCCGCCGGGCATCGTGCCACTGGCGTTGGCCCGGGTTCACGAACTGATCCCCGACCCTCATCAACAACAGATCGCCTGGAGCCGCGCCACGGTGTCGTTCGCCACCTTTCAGGCGCTCGCGGGGTTCGCCTATTCGGCGCTGTTCAATGCCAGTGGCGGGCAACATGCGTTGATGTTCGTGATCGCGGCGGGGCTAATTGTCGTGGCGTTGCTTCTGGAGTTGGCAGCGCGTCTGCTGCGCCACCCGGACAAACACTCCTGTGTTCGCCCCACGATTGCTTGAACAAATCACCTCCACACTCAATCGAGTTTTTCACTACAGGTATCCAACATGACACTGCCCCAAACCATGACCCACATCGAAATCACCCAACCCGGCGGCCCGCAAGTGCTGCAACCGCGCCAGGTACCGGTTCCCACACCGGCTGCCGGTGAGGTGCTGATCCGCGTGCACGCTGCCGGGGTCAATCGTCCCGATGTGCTGCAGCGCGCTGGCCAGTACCCGATGAAACCCGGGATGAATCCGATTCCGGGGCTGGAAGTGGCCGGAGAAGTGGTGGCCGTCGGCGCCGGTGTCAGCGACTTTGCGATCGGCGACAGGGTCTGTGCGCTGACCAATGGCGGCGGGTATGCGCAGTACAGCGTGGTGCCGGCCAGCCAGGCCTTGCCGATTCCCGAGGGCATGGACTGGCTGCACGCCGCGGCGATTCCGGAAACCTACTTCACCGTCTGGGCCAACCTGTTCGAGATGGGCGGCGCACGCAAGGGCAAGCGCGCCTTGATTCATGGCGGGACCAGCGGGATTGGTACTACCGCGCTGATGCTCTGCCGCGAGTTCGGCATCGAGGCCTTCGCCACGGCGGGCAGTGAAGAGAAATGCGTGGTGGTGCGCGAACTGGGCGCCGAAGCGATCAACTATCGCGAACAGGATTTTGCCCGGGTCATCGCTGAAAAGACCTCGGGACAGGGTGTGGATGTGGTGCTCGACATCATGGGTGGCTCGTACCTGAACAACAACGTCGTGGCCCTGGCCATGGAAGGTCGGCTGGTGATGCTGGGGTTCCTCGGTGGTGCGGTGGCCAAGGAGATCGATCTGCTGGCGATCATGGCCAAGCGTGCCTCGGTCACAGGATCGCTGCTGCGTTCACGGACGAAGGAAGAGAAAGCCGAAATTGCACGGCAGTTGCGCGAACACGTTTGGCCAGTGCTGGCGGCGGGTCGGTGTTTGCCGATGATCGATAAGGTTTATCCGTTGGCCGATGCAGCGCTGGCCCATGCGCGGATGGAGGCTGGGGAGCATGTGGGCAAGATTGTGTTGAGTGTGGATTGATCCTACTGCCAACCACCATCAACTGTAGGAGCGACCCTGCTCGCGATTGCGGACTTTCAGTCACCATTGATATTGACTGGGCGGCCGCCATCGCGAGCAGGTTCGCTCCTACAGGGGGCGGTGTCGATCCGCCGTGCGGATTGTCTAAATTTTCCCCGTCCCCGGCATACATCTGTTAAAACGCGGGCTTCCTCCGTGTGCCGGTGCCCTGTCCATGCCCACTGCCCTTTTCACTCGTCTGCGCCGACGCTGGCTGCCGCTGCTGTGCATGGCGGCTCTGGTGGTCGGCCTGCCGGTGAGTTGCGGTGCGCTCAAGTACAAGGAGCGCGAACTGCTGTTTCGCATCGAGCCGGGCACGGCGAGCTGGTATCGCGGCTTGCCACAGGATGTTCAGGAGTTCGACATCAAGCCTGCCAGCTTCAAGGCCGGACAAAACCTGCATGCCTGGTGGTGGCCGGCCGCCCGTCGCGACGCGCCTTCGATCCTCTACCTGCACGGTGTGCGCTGGAACCTCACCGGCCAGGCGTTCCGCATCGAGCAGTTGCGCGCCATGGGTTATTCGGTGCTGGCGATCGACTACCGCGGATTTGGACAGAGCCAAGGTGACTTGCCGTCGGAAGCCAGTGTTTACGAAGACGCCCGGGCGGCCTGGGAGCGCTTCACAGTGATGCAACCGGACGCCGGCAAACGCCTGATCTACGGTCATTCCCTGGGTGGCGCGGTGGCCATCAATCTCGCGGCGGACCTGGCCGCACAAGCGAAAAAGCAAAAGACTGCGGTGCCGGTGCGCGGCCTGGTGATCGAATCGTCCTTCACTTCGCTGGGCGATGCCGTCGCCGAAGTGGCCGGCAACAACCTGCCCGTCAACTGGTTGCCGGTGCGTTGGCTGCTCTCGCAGAAATTCGATTCCATCGACAAAATCGTCGACATCGACATGCCGCTGCTGGTGGTCCACGGCCTGGCCGATCCGTTTATGCCATCGCGCTTCAGCCAGCAGTTGTTCAATGCCGCCCACGAACCCAAGCGCCTGCTGCTGATCCCCGGCGGGACGCATAACAACAGCATGAGCCTGGGCGGTAGCGAGTATCGCCAGGCGCTGGAGGGTTTGCTGAAAAACCGGTCGCCACAGATCGCCGGGCCGAACATTGCACGGCCCGCACAAGACTCCTGAGGTTTATCACTCGTCCTGAAACCGCGCCCGATAGCGTCCCGGACTTTCCCCCGTCCACTTCTTGAACGCCCGATGAAAGGCACTGGGCTCCTGGAAGCCCAGGTGTTCGGCGATGTCGCTGATGCTCGCGCGGCTCTGGCGCAATTGTTCGAACGCCACCGCGCGGCGCACTTCGTCCTTGATCTCCTGATAGGAGCAGCCTTCGCGCTCCAGCTTGCGGCGGAAGGTGCTGGGGCTCAGGTGCTGTTCGAGGGCGAAAGCTTGCAGGGTCGGCCAGTCGCTGTAATGGCTTTTACGCAAACGCTGATGCACCTGTGACGCCAGGCCGTGCTGGTTACGGAAGCGGATCACCAGCCATTGCGGGGCCGTGCGCAGGAACACTTTCAGCGACGCCAGGTCCTGAACCACCGGCAGTCGCAGGTAATGACTGGCGAATTCGATTTCGGTGCGTTCGGCGCCAAAGGTCAGGTTCGGCCCCCAGAGCAAAGGGTCGTCGCTCAGCGGCAGGCGCTGGTGACGGAAATCCGCTCGATCAATGGGAATGCGCCGCCCGCCCAGCCAGCACAGCAGGCTGATCATCAGCACCAGGAAGGTTTCTTCGCCGAAACGGCCGACATCCTCGTTTGCCGCGTGGCTGTCCAGGCTGATCACCGCCCGCTTGCCGCGCACGGTGAGGGTGCCACGATAGTCGCGCAGGAACAGGGCGAAATTGGCCAGGCACTGGCGCATGGCTTTGTGCAGATCGGGCTCCTGGATCAACGCCCGGCAAATCAGGGCAAATGCCCCCGGCGGCATGCCGTGGGAGTCGAGTCTGAAGAACTCATCATTGAGCTCACGGATCTGTATCAGCCACAACGCCGCAAAAGCATTGGCCGGCACCCGCGCCGTGGGCTGCTGCATCAGCGCCGGATCCACGCCGGCCTCTTCGAGCACGGCCCGCACCCGCTGCGGCTGATCCCCCAGCCCCTGAATCATTGCCTGCACGAAATAGGCGGCCACCGAGTCCTTTTCCCGCATGTGAACGCAACTCTCCCCAACTTTGGAAATGGCAAAAAACGCCAGCGCCGTTGAACAGTTTCGGCATAGGACAACCGACCTGCCAGCTCTAGACTCGCGGCAATAGTACGCTTTCGCCCGCCACCACGGCGAAGGTATCGCAGAGGTTTGGACGAAGGACGGCAACATGAATCTGCAAAACATCGGCGTGATCGGCGCCGGCACCATGGGCAACGGTATTGCGCAAGTCTGCGCCCTGGCCGGTTTCAATGTGACCCTGCTCGACATCTCCGAGAGCGCCCTGCAAAAAGCCATCGCGACCGTGGGCAAAAACCTCGATCGCCAGGTGGCCAAGGAAACGCTGACGCTGGAGCAGAAAACCGCTGCCCTGGGCAGGATCCGCACCAGCACCGACTACAGCAACCTGGTGGGGGCGCAGATGGTGATCGAGGCCGCCACCGAAAACCTCGAACTGAAACTGCGGGTGCTGCAGCAGATCGCCGCGCAGGTCAGCGCCGACTGCGTGATCGCCTCCAATACGTCGTCGCTGTCCATCACCCAGTTGGCCGCCAGCGTCAGCCAGCCTGAACGCTTCATCGGCCTGCACTTCTTCAACCCGGTGCCGGTGATGGGCCTGATCGAAGTGATCCGCGGCCTGCAAACCAGCGACGCCACCCACGCCATGGCACTGGACATGGCGACGGCACTGGGCAAGACCGCCATCACTGCCGGCAACCGTCCGGGATTCGTGGTCAACCGGATCCTGGTACCGATGATCAACGAAGCGATCCTGGTGTTTCAGGAAGGTCTGGCCAGTGCCGAAGACATCGACGCCGGCATGCGCCTGGGCTGCAACCAGCCTATCGGCCCGCTGGCCCTGGCGGATCTGATCGGCCTGGATACCTTGCTGGCGATCATGGAAGCCTTCTACGACGGCTTCAACGACAGCAAATACCGCCCGGCGCCGCTGCTTAAAGAAATGGTCGCCGCCGGTTATCTGGGACGCAAAACGGGGCGCGGCTTCCATGCCTATGCCTGAGCGCTGCTCGCGTTTCGCCGAGTACCGGGACAAGGTGCTGGAGTTGTTTGCCAGCAAGGGTTTCGGCCAGGTCGGCATGCGTGAGCTCGCCACGTGCCTGGGGCTGTCCCCGGGCTCGTTGTATCACCATTACCCGAGTAAACAGCACCTGCTGCTGGACCTGATCGAAGAGTTCTATGAAGAGCTGTTGGCCACCCTCGGGCGTATCGAACAGAAGGCACCGGCCAAGCGCGACCGGCTCGGCAACCTGATCCGTGCGCACCTGAATCTGCACCGCGACATGCCGTGGCACTTCCGCCTGGCGGAACGTGATGCCGGCTGTCTGAATGATGAGCAGCAGGCCCGGGTTCGGCAGTTGCGCGAGCAGTACGAACGGCGGTTGCTGAAGATGCTGGTCGCGCGATCGCGTCTCGAAGAGCCGGGGTTGCTGGCGGCCGGGCATGCGATTGCCGCCTTGCTCAACAATGCACCGAGCTGGATGTCGGCCCATGTGCTGGATGAACAGGCGCAGGATGAGCTGCTGGAAAACATGTTGAGCGGTGCGATTGAGCGGGTGCTCGGACCACGCCGTGCACCTGAAGCACTCAAACTGGCAAAACCATGCCCTATCCTGTAGGAGCGAGCATGCTCGCGAAAAATCCGCAGGCACCGCAGGGCATCTGATTTTCCGCGTGATCGTTGACGACCATCGCGAGCAGGCTCGCTCCTACGGATCGATTTAGCCCTTCAACGATCAGGAGCCCAGTCATGAAAATCAATCCCTACCTCATCTTCAACGGCGACTGCAAAGCCGCGTTCACCTTCTATGCCCAATGCCTCAAAGGCCAGCTCGAAATGATGATGACCTTTGGCGAATCCCCTGCCGCCGAGCATCTGCCCAAGGACCTGCACAACCTGATCATCCACACGCGTCTGTCCGTGGGCGACCAGGCGATCATGGGCTCGGACACCACACCGGACCGGCCGACCGATGACATGAGTGGCTGCTCCATATCGCTGAATGTCGACAGCATCGTCGAGGCGGAACGTGTGTTTTCCGCGCTGGCGGAGGGAGGCAGTGTGCAAATGCCGTTGGAGGCCACCTTCTGGGCGGCGCGCTTTGGCATGCTGGTCGACCGCTTCGGCGTGTCGTGGATGGTCAATTGCGAGAAAGATCAGTAGCAGAACCCGCCTGTTCGACGATGTTTCACCCTTGATACAGCCCAACCTCGATGGTTGGGCTTTCTGGCAACTCCCTGCTCGTCTGCTAACGTCAAACGTGCGCCTCTTGCACTGCAGCCGATAGCCCGGAGGAGATCCGCCATGCCCGTCCTCGCCCCTGCCGCGTCCTGGTCTGCCCGCGTCAAGCTGTCACTCCTGGCTGGGGGGCTCATCGCCATGCTGCTGACGCTCAACGGCTGCGCCAGCGTCGATGCCCAGACCACCGCCTACGTCGGCGTCGAACACCCGGCACCGACATTGCCCAGTGAAGTCACGGTGCTGCGCTCCGAACCCCTTCGCCCGCACATTCGCCTGGGTGAAGTGCTGATTGATGCCAGCGTCGACCCTGCCCCGCCGATTACCGAAGTCGAACAAAAGCTGCGCGAGGAAGCCGCCAAGTTGGGGGGTGACGCCGTGGTGGTGGTCTACGACCACATCGGCACGGTCGGCGCCTATGCCAGCGGGCCACTGTGGGCGCGCGACGTGAGAGCGGTGGAAGGTCGCAAGCTCAAGGGAATCGTCATCAAATACCGGTTGTAGTCGCTGACAGTCGGGCCCCGACTTGTCGCATAACCTTTCGTCGCAAATGAAACGCGGGGCGTAATCCGCCGCCAGCTCTGGCTTGCGGCTTGCACAGGCGGGCACAGCGGCCGCAGAACGACATATTTCTGACACGGCAGCACTTCACACTAATGCTTAAGGGCACCAGCAGTACGCTTGGTCAGTCACCGGAGATGTATCGTGTCAACTCTCAATGAAATCGCAGCGAACCACGCGAGAATGGCCAGGGAAAAGGAAGAGGAGGCGATCCGGTTGAGTGAGCGACAGCTGCAGATTGTGGGCAGCATTGAAATGCCGTCGCTGGAGAATCAGCAGACGGTGCCGTTGCACTTGATTGCCGGGGCGCAGGAAGGATTGAATGCGCAGGTAGTCGGTTTTTTGATCTGACCTCGGGAGGACGATTTTTAGCGGGTTAGGCAATACATCACTTCAACACCCTGACAAACACCTTGAGCGTAAAATGAACAGGTGCAGCACAGATGAAATGCTGCACCTGGAGGTGATGTCATGCGCCCCACCATCGCTCGCACCCTGGTCGCTCTTTTGCCACTGATCATGGTGCCGATTGCCAACGCCGCGTCTTCGGTCGAAGTCGACTTCAAGAATCCCGAAAAATACACCGACGCCAGCCTGGACAGCCCGGGTTATGAACGGGGTGCGGATTCTTATGTCATGAAAGAACTACGCAGCTACTTCCAGAAACTGGGCGAGCGCTACCTGCCACCCGGCCAGCAGCTGCAAATTGAAATACGCAACATCGACCTGGCCGGTCGTTTCGAACCCTGGCGACCAAACGCCTACGACGTTCGCTTCATGCGCGACATCACCTGGCCAAGCATCGACCTGCATTACGTGCTCAAACAAGATGGGGAGATCGTGAGCCAGGCCGATGCCAGGGTTGTTGATCAGCTTTACCTGCAACGTCCGGGAAGAGCCAATAGAAGTGACCGCTTGTACTCCGAGAAGGCGATGCTTTCGGATTGGTTTGTCAGGCAGTTTGGGGGGGAGCATCAGGTGGGGCAAATATCACACCCATGAAAAAGGCCGAGGCTTTGGGTATTGGCCTGAGTCATTGAAAAATCACCGGGTAATTTTGCGCGGGTTTTGCGCAGGCACAAAAAAAAACGATCTAGCTGACCAACTTAAGTGTCTGATTTTACTCAGGAATAATGGTCGGTACGGAGTGATTCGAACACTCGACCCCTAGCACCCCATGCATGAAAAATGGCGTAAGGCCCTGTATTTACTGGCTCCTCCTCTGGTGCTCGCTGCAAACGGTGCCTTACAAAACCACGCAGGAAATAGCGAATCCCTGAAAAAGTCCCCACGCCTTTTTGGCTTCTTTCCGGCGTTAATTTTGTGCGTGACACGCAGTGACAAGCTTTTGTCCTGATGGTTCAATCACCACGCATTTCATTGAACGGAGTTGCGCGGTGAGCATACTCAAAGCTTTGAGCGTTTTTTCCTTTGGCCTTTACTCGTTCGTCGGCGCCGGCGCCATGATTGCGCTGTATTTTGCGCTCTACGGCGTAAGGTGTGTCGAACTTCGCATGGAGCGAAAGCCCCCGCCGAGCGATCGAGTGGTCGTATTCATTATCGTCGCAGCCTTGGCCGGCATCTTGGTGGGTAGCCTGGCTCAAGGGCTTGCGGAGATACGAGATGAATGTGCTGCCTATGGCCAAACCCCAAAGGCGTGCCTAATGAAACGCTTAGGGCGTTGAACCCCTTTTTTTCAACTCTCCGGCGTTCTGTCGACCGAACACATCCCCTATTTACCCAGAGCGTCATACGCCTGCTCGCAGGTCATTCCCCTGGCTCTGGCTTGGTCAGCAACTTCAGCCAGTTCGCCCGCTCGCTGGTCAGCGCGCTTGAGCACGTCGGCAAGCACAGCGGCGGCGCGGGCAGCTGCCTTGCTTGCGGCGGCAGTGCAGGAATGGCCGCTGGCTTCACTGGCTGCGAGTCGAGCGGCAAGGTCGTCGGCTGCTCCGCGCAGGCCGTCAGCAGAAGCGCGAGCAGTGGCAGCATCAGCAGTTGCTTGCTCGATGATGCGTTGGCCATCCTGAACCGCCTTGTTGATTGATTGTTGGTAGGCCTGCTCCCGTACCCGGGCGGCGGCTTCGTTTTCGGCCTTGGCCCGGGCGTCACGGGTATCTCGATCGCTCCAGGCCGACTGCCATTCAGCGTCTTTCACTGACAGCCCGTGGTGGTAGGCTACGAACAGAGCGCCGGCCACCAGAGCGACCGCTGCTATGTAAGGAAAGATTCGCAGAAACAGGTTCATGCCAGCACCGCCGTAGTCCCAGATCTTCAGCCGGTCAGCCTGGCCAATCATCCCGCCATTGATGCGGCGGGTAATCCGCTCGAAGTCACCGGCATCGGCCAAGCTGTTCAACCCTTTGGTCGCCCAGAACCATGCGGCCGACAGGCAGGCGTACTGCGGTTGCTCCAGCAGCTCTGGCTGATTGACCAGATCAATGCCTAGGGCTTCACCGCACGCGGCGTAATTCGACCGGCCGGTGATCTGGATCAGACCACGCCCGTGGTACTTGAAACCGTCTCCCTTCACTGTGTTGCCGAGGTCTACCCGCCCCTCGTATCTGACCTGGGCCGGAGTCGGGCCCCAAATTTCCCGGACATAGATCAATTGGCCGGACTCATGCCCCGATCTGGGCGAGGAACGCGGCGACCCGCTTGGCGCCAATGATCTGGTACCGCTGCATCGCCGTGTTGAGGACAGGAACAAAAACGCCGGCTTTGGCGCCGGCGTTCGGGAGGATCTGCAGCAGTTGCTGCGCGGTGATGGGCATGCTTTTCTCCGGGTAAAAAGTGCCAACTCAAATGGCGAATTAGGTCCATCGCTCCTGTAGCGAGAAACTCTGCTGTGATTTGTTCAGAAAGCAGCTTTCATTCGTGTAAACTCGCGCGAAAAAATGAAGGGACTCTCAGATGTCTGTCATAAAACACCAAAAAAATTATGAAATTGAGGCGCTGCGGGCTATCGCCGTCTTCCTCCCAGTTATGGGGCATCTGGGGAACTTGCTATTTTGGTACCCACAGATAGGTAACTGGTCCTACGGGCTGTGGGCTGGCGTCGATATATTTTTCTGTATATCAGGCTTCGTAATTGCCAATGCGTTTTACAAAACCTTTCATTCGGCCGCACGACTTGAAGACAAAAGCACTTTCGTAAAAGAGATGGTTTCTTTTTACATCCGAAGAGCTTACCGAATTTTCCCTTCTGCAATGTTGTGGCTATTCATAGTCAGCGTACTATCTGTAACATTCAATCAAACAGGTATATTCGGAAGCCTTAAATCGAACATTTTCGACGGACTGTCGGTAGCCATGTTCGTATCAAACATTCACTTTGCGAGCTGCTATGCCAGCACTCTCGGAAATAAACTCTGCGGAAGCAACGGTATTTACTGGAGCATCTCACTTGAAGAGCAGTTCTATTTCCTATTTCCATTTCTGTTCTTTCTAAAACTGCGCTGGATCATTTGGCTCGGCGCCGCCGTATTGCTTGGCACGGGCTTTATGTATTTCAATTCGTCGAGCTTTTTGCACGTTCTTTACACCAGAATGGATGGAATTCTACTTGGTGTATGCTTGGCAATTTTTAAAAACACCAAAGCCTACGCACTGATAGAGCCAAAATTTTTGGCAGACAGCGCAATCAAGTATTTCACCGCCTTCGCCTTGATAGCGGCAATTCTGATAACGCCATCAAATGGCGGCGTAATACCGTTTGTTTTCACAATGGTGACGCTGCTTTGCACCGTGACGGTATGGCTCGGGTCGTACCAGGGCGGCTATCTGTTCTCTGAAGGAAAAATCAGGAACGTCCTAGCCTATATTGGCGCCCGGTCTTTTGCCATTTATCTGGTTCACAACCCGTCGTTCTGGCTGACCAGAGAGATATGGTCGCGGATCGAGGGCGTAGGGTTTCAGTTCGACGCTCACTACAACATTCGGTTTGTATTAACCGCTATTGTCTTGATCGCTGTATTCGCCGAGTTAAACTACCGATTTGTAGAGACACCCCTCAGAAAACGAGGCATCGAAAAATCGAAAAAATATATGACGTCTAAATCCAGTACCCGTGAGCCTGCATTCGTTTAACAAGCCAGGTCGTCAGCACTTCGTGACCAGATGCATTCAAATGAATCTGGTCACGAAGTGCTCGGGGAGAAGTAGCGCTTCTGCGCCCGATATCACCGTCACGAAAGTTCCTGGCTTCACCGCTTCCTCGTATACCAGTGACTCTGTGACATACCTCCAGTGCTCAAGAGTCCACTGCCAGCCATCGCTGTGCGGAATGGCAATCGCATGATCAGCTCTCCATATAGGACTAAGCGCTACTACGAGCAGCTACATAGAAAGCCCGCGACAGTACTGTATACCCTGCCTTATATTTATCGATGTAGTCATCAATGCTCGTCCTGGGATTTGCCCAATCGTTGGCGCCAACCGTAATCAATATTCCATCAATACCTGAATACCCAACAATCGATCCTACAGCGTTTTTATTGGCATACGCTCCGAAACCTGAGACACCGTCCCCTGTCATTCTTTGCCCGGGAGATGAAATGTTATTTATGCCAATGTTAACCAATTGAGGGATACGGGTAACAGTTAATTTATTTTAATCACCGACCCCGGAATAATAACACACAGAATATTGTATATAATCACCTAAAACTACCTACCTTGGCGCCCGGCTATCTTTAATCTAATCCCCTTACCTTATTATTTTCAATGAACGCCAAGACCAATGAGTTATCATCATCCAACTCTTGGATTCCCGGGCAGTTCTCTTCAAGCTGGGGAGATGAGAACAGAGAAATTATTTCCCCATCTCTTAATTGTGCATAAACGCTCATATCCAATACCCAGAGAAATAAACAGTAAATGAAGGGGATCCACCTGTGCTATTCGTAGTAGCGATAAATTGCTGCGCAGTTGTAATACTCAGTCCCGAAAAATTCCTTGCATCGGTACTGCCCGCCGCAATTTGTGCAGATCCTATCTGCTGATTTACAAGAGATCCCTTGGCGCGCTTGATCCGAAGTAAAAAACTTCAGGCCGCGAAACCAGCCTGATCTTCATAAGCTATGCAACAGCCCAAGATCACTCTTCGCTGTCGTCATCTTCTGCAAGGATCTTCTCAGCCTTTCGCGCAGCAGCTGTCGCGAATTCGTAGCAGACCCAGAAGTCCTGCTCGGTGAGCGTAGTTGATCCATCGAGATTCTCCAGACACCGCTTGAGCGCGTGAACGATCAAGCCATGATTGAGCACATTGCCCGCGGCATCAGCGCCATCGTTAGAGCGAATAGCCTCTTCCAGTTGCTGAACCTTTTCAATTTTGTCGCGCAGGACAATTTTTGCGAAGGCATCACGCTCGATGATTTTTGTCCACGAATGATCAACCAATTTCACTGACATAACCCTTTCTCCATCTGGCACCACGCCGGGCCGACACAATTACCCCATTCCAAGGAATCACGCCAGCCGGCGATAGGAGACTAGAAGTTAGAACCTTGGTAGATCACCAATTTGCTCGAGTTCGGACACGCAAGCTTCCAGTTCAATTACTCGTCCTCCAGAGGCATTGGCCCCGAGAAAAAACCTTGACCGATTTTCACTGAGATGGTCGTCAGCAAAAACCTCATCACCTTTAGCCAGGGCCTCGCAGACCTGATCAAAGCTGACCACCTGCCTATGGCCAATGGCATGCATGTGGCCATCCAGCTTTGCCCATTCGAACTCAACATATTTTCCGTCGTGATCCTTCCGAGCGGTCGAAACGATATAGGTGTCCATTTCGCCTGCCTCATCGATACCCAGTAACTAAGACTAGCCCTTATTTCCACCAACTACTTTTTACACGCCAGCCGGCGAGGATCCCCTATGTCCGCACAACAGAAGAAACACCCCTTCGATTTCAAAACTCAATACGGACTCGGCCTCAGCACTCAGGACGATGAGATCGTTGTCGACTTCTTCTATGGTGGTGGCGGCGCCGGTACCGGGGCTTGGGTCGCGCGGTGAATGTCGCGAAGAACCATAGCCCTCAGGCGATCAGCATGCACACTGAGAATCACCCGGGCGCCGTGCACTACACCACCGACGTGTTCGACGGTGATCCGGACACCGAGTGCGGCGGCAGCGCCGTGGGCTAGTTTCACATGTCGCCAGACTGCACGCACCACAGCCAGGCCGTCGGCGGGCAGCCGCGCAAGCGCGAGATTCGTAACCTGTCGTGGATCGGCCTGAAGTGGGCAGGTAAGAAGAAACCCCGCGTAATTAGCCTGGAAAACGTGAAACAGATCCTTCAGTGGGGGCCGCTGATCGCCAAGCGCGACAAGGCTACCAGCAGGGTCGTGACCCTGGACCTGGTGCCGCACCCAACCAAGCCGAAGAGCAAGATCAACCGGGTGGCAGAACCCGGCGAGCAAGTACCAGTCTCGAATCAGTTCCTGGTTCCCGATCCGAAGCGTCGCGGCACGACCTGGCGCCGGTTCGTTCAACTGCTGAAGGGGCTGGGCTACGACGTCGAATGGCAGGTGATCAAAGCCTGTGACTTTGCCGCGCCGACCAGCCGTGAACGCCTGTTCATGATTGCTCGCTGTGACGGCCAGTCGATCGTGTGGCCAAGGCCAACCCATGCGAAGAACCCAAGAAAGGCCAGAAAAAGTGGCGCACCGCCGCCGAGTGCATTGACTGGACCGTTCCCACCAAAAGCATTTTCGGGCGTGCCAAGCCACTCGCGAAGGCCACCCTGAGCCGGATCGCCAAAGGCATGAAGAAGTTCGTCATTGATGCGGCTGATCCATTCATTGTACCGATCGCCAACTGGTCAGGGGAAAGCGTGCAATCGGCCAACGAGCCGCTGCGCACTGTGACGTCTTAGCCGCGCGGCGGATCGTTCGCCATGACCAGCCCAATCATTGCACCGGCCACCCACTAGGGTAGCGACCGGATCAACGACCCACGCGAGCCAATGCCGACAATACCCTGCGCTAATCGCGGAGAACTGACACTCTCTGCGACCACGCTGGTGCAGTTAGGCAACGGTGACAAACCGGGATCTGCCCCACGCACCGCCGACCAACACGAACCACTCGGCACCATAACGGCTTCGGGCGGGAAGTACGGCGTAGCTGCCGCGCACTTGGTGAAGTTCCGGTTTTCCGATGAGGGAAAGGCGCTCGACGAACTGCTGCCGACCATCACCAGTGGAGGCAACTACCAACGTCCGGCCGGCGCCGCCCACGCGATGGGTATATCTACTGTGTTCATGGCTCAGATGAATGGCGGCTTCAACACCACGGCAGCCAAGAGCGTTGAGGACCCAATGACCACCGTGACCAACACCGGCAGCCAGCAGCCAGCAGCAGCTGGTGACAGCGAGTCTCGCCACGCTTCGGAAAAACTGCGTTGGACGGGACATAGATGAGCCGGTACCGACGATGACCGCTGGAGCCGAACATCACGCATTGGTCCAGTACACGCTTTCTCCCGAGCATGAAGAAGGTGCCCTGCGTGTCGCGGCCTTCTTTATCAGCTACTACGGCACGGAGAACGTGAGTGGCGCCGATGAGCCGGCACCGACCATCACCACCAAAGATCGCCTGGGCCTGGTCACCGTCACGATCAAGGGCACGCCTTACGTGATCGTCGATATCTGCCTGCGGATGTTGCAGCCGTCCGAACTGAACAAAGCCCAGGGCTTTCCCGACGATTACATCATCAGCCATGGGGCGGACGGCAAGCCGTTCAACAAGACCCAACAGGTCCACATGTGTGGCAACAGCGTGAGCCCACCACCGATGGCAGCACTGGCGAGGGCCAACGATCCGTGGCGCGCAGCAATGCAGGAAGCTGTTGCAGCCTGATCTAGTTTTTTTCTGAAAATTGCTGGTGACCGGACGAATTTGGGTCACTGCCTACCCACTATTAGGGGAGAGAGTCTTCTCAAAATCTAACCTAATAGGAACGCCCGTAATGCCAAGAACGTTTTTCGTCATCCTCACCGTAGTCGTTTTTACTGCGATTGGTATCTACAACGTGGTGAGCAGTTGGTTGCACCCGCTGATCCAGTATTTCCATTCCATGTAACCCTCTCCAGCGGACCGTACATGGCCCGCTTCCTCATTCCGCCATTTCCACCGCCCGGGCATGACCCGGAATACGACGAACTCACGCTCGATTTCTTCTGGCGCCTGGTCGCCAAGCTGCTCGCGCGCCCGGCAATCGCCGAATGGCTAATCGCCCGCGCCCAGCTCTCCCCGTACCAGCACATCATGTCCGCCGACGGCTCCGAGATGTACATGGGCCACTGGTGGCTGTTCAACCCCTACTCCCGCACCACACACAAGCCGGCACTTTGGGGGTTCCGTGGTCGTTCCGCATCCACCAGATCATGCGACCCGACGAAGACCGAGATCTGCATGATCATCCATGGAACGCTCGGACGATCATTATGCGCGGCTGGTACACAGAGCAGCGGCCAGCGGGCGATGAATGGAAAAAGGCAGTCATGGACGGCATGGTTTCGAAGCCGTGTCCCAAATGAGTCGACTGGATCATGCGGGACGCCTGCGAGTGGATCAGACGCGACCAGGGCGACACCGCACAGCTTCTGCACGGCGAATACCACCGCATCAACCAGGTATCCCCCGGCGGCGTCATCACCCTCTTCATCACCAGTAAGTGGCGCGGTGACTGGGGATTTCCGCTCAACGGCGTCAAGGTCCCTTCGCGCACCTACACGGGTACGGACAATTGAAGGGGTTCAAAGTGAGCGAGCCAAAAATCATTTATCTCGGCCCGGCCTGCGAGGCTGGCACCGGTGACGGCAGGACCTGGGCAGAAGACAACCCGTGGCCAGACTGCTCATGCGGCCACCGGCCAGTGCAGTACGTGTTGGGCGAAACCTTCGACCGGGTTGTCGCCGAGCGTGACGCCTTGCAACAGTTGCTAAACGAGCGCGACGAGCAGTTGAACACCCTCGAGCAATCACGCCTGGCCGAGCAGCGGCATGAGTCCCATGATCTCTGATCGATAGAGATTGCACGGTGATCGATTATTCCGCGTCTAAATCCGCCCGGATGCGAGCTGCGATAGACGGCGCCCAATCCTGACCAGTAATTTGATACGTCGCACGTTTCTTGCTGACGATTCGAATTGAGTAACTTTCTGCGGATGGCGAGACAGGAGTCACAAACAAACCGATGACCTCCCCCCAAGTGGCCATTCCTGCAGGCGCTTCGGATTTAATAACTCCTGCGCTCTTGTTTATTTCAACGATCGCCAAGCCTGAACTCATAGCATTTACCGAGGACTTCCACACCTCGTTGTAAGATGTATTTCGTACTTCGACAATCACACTACTATCAGAGGGCTGAAGCCCCTCAACAGTAGAACAAGCAGAAATGCCTAGGCACGCTGCACTGAAAATCGAGACCTTAAGGAAAGCACGGATCACGACAACCCCCTTTTAGTTGACCGATCGGCAATAGCAGATCCGACAAACTATAGCTGCCCAGCAGCTTCGCAGCGCTCTGAAAAAAAACACCACCCTCCCCCTTCAAAGTCAGCCGCTATAGCGGCAAAGAACAGGTATTGCCCAATGAAAAGAACAGTCGTACTCACCGGAAAGTCGGTCGTAAATTTTCGAAAGGTGATTGAGGGCATGGATGACGACGAGGTTGCGGAGTGGGTGACCAGCAACGATTTACGTGAGTCGCAGATCGATGACGATGACCTGCTCAACATCGAGTGGATTCATGACGTGTAGACATCAAGGTGACCCCATGATCGCCCTCGCCTGGTTCGCCTATGTTTACTGCTACAAGGGGCCGCGGTAAAGCCGAGAATTTCACTTGTTCCTCTGCACCCATCCAATCAGCAACAAAGTGCACCCTGAGACTAAAACGGCAAAAGCCAAGTAACCGACACTTCGACCCCAAAATAGTTGGTTCAGACAAACGCCGAGTCCAACAATCACCATCGGAACCCCGGTGATGAATAGCTTGTTTCGAAAAGCGTTATGCATCACCGCCCCTCCCACGAAATATCTACTCCATTAAAGCAGAAGCCTGCCGGTGTACGGCGGGCGAGGAATCCCTATGCCCGAAAGAACTCCCTGCTCGCAATACGACGAGCGCCGTAACCAATGCAGTAGCGGCTTCCCGCGTATCCATCCGACGTTCTGGGGTGGGCCAACTAGCTGTCACGCGTGTGGCACCCAGACCTGCGCCCCGATGTGCATGCAGGAAGACCCACCGTCACACCTGCTTCGTGAGAACGGACTTCCGCTTGGTTGGCCCGCCCAATAACCACCTTCTGCCACCAGGGCAAGGAAGTGCGCCATGACCATCACGAAGATCATCAAGGGCCCGCACCGCTTCGGCGGCTTCTGGTGGGTCATCGCCGACTGCGGCGGAAAGATCCAACACATCTGCCGACGTACAGAACAACAGGCTCGCGCGATCGCCCCAGGGCAGGACAGCGTGACCATTCACTGAACACTCTGCCGCCACGGGCGGCACGGAGCATACCCATGGCAAACGCTACAGCAGCCAAAGCCAGCTGCATCCCTCCCCACTTCATCCGATTCATGGATGCGCCCGGCTATTTCGGCATTTGCCGCGACGAATTCAACAAAACGGTCAGGCCGAACGTGCGCGAACTCCCCATCGGAAAGCAGGACGTGGCGTTTGATCGTATCGAGCTAGACGAGTGGGCTGATGCCTACATCGAGAGCAAGTCGATTGAAAAGACAGCCAATCAGGACAACAATCACCCTCGCAGCGAGCGCCAGGGTGATGCCAAAGGAGGCAAACCATGGCGAGAAAAGCGATCACCGGTCTCTACCAAAAGGGCGGAGTCTGGCAAATCGACAAAGTTTTCCGAGGCAAGCGCCTTCGAGAAAGCACTGGAACTGGTGACCGGCAAGAAGCCGAGCAGTACCTGATTCACTGGTTAGAGCAACTTCGACAGCAGAAGGTTTACGGCGTACGCCGGACCCGAACTTGGGAGGAAGCGGCGACAAGGTTTCTGCTCGAGAGCAAGGATCAGCCCTCGATCAACTTGACGGCGCACCACCTGAAGCAGCTTCACCCTTACCTCAAGGACCTGCCATTGACGCATATCGATGACCAGGCGCTTGAACCGTTCGTACGGGATCGTTTAAAGGGAATGCTGACTCCAGAAGGAAAACAACTGAAGCCGGTAGCGCCACGCACGATCAACATCTCGATTGAGCGAGTGATACGGGTTCTGTCGCTTTGTGCAAAGAAGTGGCGGGATGAGGAGCGAAGGCCTTGGCTTGATTCGGTGCCAATGCTGGCGAAGCTGGACCTGAAGAAAAAGGTACGTGAGCCCTACCCCATGACATGGGAAGAGCAATCGATCCTTTTCGGGGAGTTGCCGGCGCATCTGCAAACGATGGCCCTGTTCAAGGTGAACACGGGTTGCCGCGAGCGAGAGGTCTGCAAGTTGAGGTGGGACTGGGAGATTTCGGTGCCGGAACTCGGCACCAGTGTGTTCCTGATCCCGTCCGACCTTGGAGGCCGTAACGAACGGTCAGGTGTGAAAAACGGCGATGAGCGACTGGTCGTACTCAATAGCGTGGCGAAATCGATCATCGACAAACAGCGAGGCCTGAGCAAGGGCTGGGTTTTCCCTTTCAACGGCAACGCGATGCATCGAATGAACGACTCGGCCTGGAAGAAAGCGCGGGTGAGAGCGGCGAAACGCTGGCAGGAGGAAAACCTTCGCCCCGCTCACCCAGGTTATGCATCCATAAGGATCCATGACCTCAAACACACATTTGGCCGTCGGCTACGCGCAGCAGGCGTCACCGAGGAAGACCGCAAGGCACTTCTGGGCCACAAGAACGGCAGCATCACCAGCCACTACTCGGGCGCTGAGCTCGGGCATCTGATTGAAACTGCGAACATGGTATCAGCAACCGATTCGCGTGGACCGGTCCTGACAATCTTGAAGAGGAAACAGGCGTGAAAAATCGAGGAGTCACGCAAAAGTCACGCACATGAAAAAGGCCAATGCTGTGAACATTGGCCTAAGTCATTGAAAAATATGGTCGGGACGGAGTGATTCGAACACTCGACCCCTAGCACCCCATGCTAGTGCGCTACCGGACTGCGCTACGCCCCGACTAGGCGTGTAATCTGTTCTTTATCTCGAAGAACGCTCAAGAATATATCGCAAGCTTTTGAAAACTGGAAGTATTTAAAAGCAGTTATTTTATTTCTTGAGAACCACCAGAACATCTTCGAGCTCAGCGATCATCTGACGAATCATTTGCTTGTATTGCGTGGTGTCATCTTTGGCTTCATCACCGGACAAACGCAGACGCGCGCCGCCGATGGTGAATCCTTGATCGTATAGAAGTGCGCGAATCTGCCGGATCATCAGCACGTCCTGGCGCTGATAATACCGGCGGTTTCCGCGGCGTTTGACGGGGTTGAGTTGAGGAAACTCCTGCTCCCAATAGCGCAGCACGTGTGGTTTTACCGCACACAGCTCGCTGACTTCACCAATGGTGAAGTAGCGTTTGCCTGGGATGACGGGAAGCTCGTCGTTATGACTTGGTTCCAGCATAAGCCTCAACTCGGGCCTTCAACTTCTGCCCTGGACGAAAGGTGACCACACGGCGAGCCGTGATTGGAATTTCTTCCCCGGTTTTCGGATTGCGGCCAGGCCGCTGGCGTTTGTCCCGCAGGTCGAAATTGCCGAAACCGGACAATTTGACCTGCTCGTTGTCTTCAAGAGCGTGCCTGATTTCCTCGAAAAACAGTTCGACCAATTCCTTGGCTTCCCGCTTGTTCAGGCCCAGCTCTTCATACAGACGTTCCGCCATCTCAGCTTTCGTCAAAGCCCCCATACGTCACTTCCTTAACGTGGCGTTCAACCTTTGTTCGAGCGAGGTGAGGATATTTTGAGTCGTGGAATTCACCTCATCGTCATTAAGAGTGCGCGATGGATGCTGCCAGGTCAAGCCGACGGCGAGGCTTTTTCTATCAGGATCAATACCTTTACCCTGATACACGTCAAATAGCCTGAGGTCTGTCAGCCATTCGCCTGCATTTTCACGGATTACGTCCAATACAGCCGAGGCTGCGACGTCCTGGTGCGCAATCAGCGCCAGGTCACGACGCACTTCAGGAAAGCGCGACAACTCGTGGAATTTCGGCATTTTACCGGATGCGACTTCCGCCAGAACCAGCTCGAAAACGAATACCGGACGATCCAGGCCCAGGGTTTTCGAGAGCTCAGGGTGAATAGCACCGATGAAACCTACCAGACGCCCTTCTCGTTCGATGCGCGCGGTTTGCCCCGGGTGCAGCGCCGGGTGTTTTCCTGGAACGAACGTGAACGCATCCAGTGCACCGGCAAAGCCCAGCACCGCTTCTACATCTGCCTTGACGTCAAAGAAGTCAACGACATCGCGACCTTGCGCCCAGCCCTCAGGCAAGCGGCTACCGCAAACCACACCCGCCAACATCGGCTCCTGCTTCAAGCCTTCGAGCTGACCGACGAAGCGCAGGCCGCTTTCGAACAGACGAACGCGATCCTGCTGACGGTTCAGGTTGTGCTGAAGGGCCTTGACCAGACCTGGCCACAACGACGAACGCATGGCGGCCATGTCGTTGGAAATCGGGTTAGCCAGCAGCAACGGTTCGACACCCGGATTAAACAGCTCGAACTGTTTCGGATCGATGAAGCTGTAGGTGATCGCTTCCTGATAACCACGAGCAACCAGCAGGCGGCGAAGCTCTGGCAGATCACTACGTGCTTCGGCCTTGGCTTGCGGAGCCAGGCGCGCTTGCGGATAACGGACCGGCAGACGGTTATAACCGTACAAACGGGCCAGTTCTTCGATCAGGTCGACTTCCAGGCTGATATCGAAACGATGGCTTGGCACTTCGACGCGCCACTGCTCTGCCCCTTCAGTCGTAACGACCAGACCCAGGCCGCCCAGCAGGCTCTCGACTTCGGTCGAGCCCATTTCCATCCCCAACATCTGGGTAATGCGCTGGGCACGGAGCGTCACGGGTGCAATCGACGGCAAATGCTGTTCGCTGACAGTTTCAATGATCGGGCCAGCTTCGCCACCGGTGATTTCCAGCAGCAGGCCAGTGGCACGCTCCATGGCTTCGCGGGCCAGTTGCCAATCCACACCGCGCTCGTAACGGTGCGAAGCATCAGTGTGCAGGCCATAGGATCGGGCCTTGCCAGCGACGGCAATCTGGTCGAAAAACGCGCTTTCCAGGAAGATGTCGCGAGTGGTCGCGGTGTTGACCCCGCTGTGCTCGCCACCCATTACGCCGGCAATCGCCAGGGCGCGGGTGTGGTCGGCAATCACCAACGTATCGCTGCGCAGGCTGACTTCCTGACCGTCGAGCAACACCAGCTTCTCGCCCTCTTCGGCCATGCGCACACGGATGCCACCGTTGATTTCGGCAAGATCGAAAGCGTGCAGCGGCTGGCCCAGTTCAAGCATCACGTAGTTGGTGATATCGACAGCAGCGTCAATGCTGCGTACATCAGCACGGCGCAGGCGTTCGACCATCCACAGCGGCGTAGGCTTGGACAAGTCGACGTTACGGATCACTCGCCCCAGGTAGCGTGGGCAGGCAGCTGACGCCAGCACCTCGACCGGGCGCACTTCATCATGCACGGCTGGAACAGGGACAACCACTGGACGAGTGACTGGTGCGGCATACAGCGCGCCGACTTCACGAGCCAGACCCGCCAGGGACAGGCAGTCGCCGCGGTTCGGAGTCAGGTCGACCTCGATGATGGCGTCATCCAGCTGCAGATATTCACGAATGTCCTGACCTACTGGCGCATCGGCCGGCAGCTCCATCAGGCCATCGTTGCCCTCACCCACTTGCAGTTCGGCCTGCGAGCACAGCATGCCGTTGGACTCAACGCCACGCAGCTTGGCTTTCTTGATCTTGAAGTCGCCCGGCAATTCGGCGCCGAGGGTGGCGAACGGGATCTTCAGGCCCGGGCGCACGTTTGGCGCACCGCACACGACCTGGAAAGTCTCTGAGCCATTACTGACCTGGCAAACGCGCAGCTTGTCGGCGTCCGGGTGCTGTTCGGTGCTCAGCACCTCGCCCACGATCACGCCACTGAATAGACCGGCGGCCGGCGTTACGCTATCGACCTCAAGACCGGCCATCGACAGACGAGCAACCAGCTCGTCGCGGCTTACCTGCGGGCTTACCCAGCCACGCAGCCATTGTTCACTGAATTTCATCCTGCTCTCCTAAGAATTCGTTACGACTAGCGAAATTGCGCGAGGAACCGCAAGTCGTTGTCGAAGAACAGACGCAAGTCGTTCACGCCGTAACGCAGCATGGCCAGACGCTCGACGCCCATGCCGAAGGCAAAGCCCGAAAACTCTTCCGGATCGATCCCGGACATGCGCAGCACGTTCGGGTGAACCATGCCGCAGCCCATGACTTCCAGCCAGCCGGTCTGCTTGCAGACGCGGCAGCCTTTACCGCTGCACATCACGCATTCCATGTCGACTTCAGCGGATGGCTCGGTGAAAGGGAAGTACGAAGGGCGGAAACGCACGGCCAGTTCTTTTTCGAAGAACACCCGCAGGAACTCTTCGATCGTGCCTTTGAGGTCGGCGAAGTTGATATCGCGATCAACCAGCAGGCCTTCGACCTGGTGGAACATCGGGGAATGGGTGATATCGGAGTCGCTTCGGTACACACGGCCAGGGCAGACAATGCGGATCGGCGGCTGTTTCGATTCCATGGTGCGGACCTGTACCGGCGAGGTATGGGTGCGCAGCAACATGTTGGCGTTGAAATAGAAAGTGTCGTGCATCGACCGGGCCGGGTGATGGCCTGGGATGTTGAGCGCCTCGAAGTTGTGGTAATCGTCTTCGACCTCGGGGCCTTCGGCGATGCCGTAGCCGATGCGGGTGAAGAACTGCTCGATACGTTCCAGAGTCCGGGTAACCGGATGCAGACCGCCAGAGGTCTGGCCGCGGCCAGGCAGGGTCACGTCAATGGATTCGGCGGCGAGCTTGGCCGCAAGATCGGCCTCCTCAAACAACGCCTTGCGCGCATTGAGAACCTCTGTGACACGCTCCTTGGCAACGTTGATCAGCGCGCCGACCTGCGGGCGCTCTTCTGCCGGCAAATTCCCCAGGGTCTTCATCACCTGAGTCAATTCACCCTTTTTGCCAAGGTAGTGAACCCGGATTTGCTCCAGGGCATTGATATCTTCAGCGCTTTGCACAGCCTCTAGTGCTTGAGAGACGAGCGCGTCCAGGTTTTCCATGTACAGACTCCAGATACGAAATAGGGGAAGAGCTTGAAGGCTCTTCCCCTATTTATGACGTTTAACACCTGACCCCACAGAGGTGAGGCCGGGTGACTGTCGGGGGTACTTAAGCCAAGGTGGCTTTAGCTTTCTCGACAATCGCAGCAAACGCCGCTTTTTCGTTCACTGCCAGATCAGCCAGAACCTTACGGTCGATCTCGATGGACGCTTTTTTCAGGCCGGCGATGAAACGGCTGTAGGACAGACCGTTGATACGAGCACCAGCGTTGATACGAGCGATCCACAGAGCGCGGAACTGACGTTTTTTCTGACGACGGTCACGGTAGGCGTATTGGCCTGCCTTGATTACCGCTTGCTTGGCAACACGGAATACGCGGGAGCGTGCGCCGTAGTAGCCTTTAGCAAGTTTCAGAATTTTTTTGTGACGCTTACGGGCAATGACGCCACGCTTTACACGAGCCATGAGTTACTTCCTCTATTCTTGACTAAAATTAACGAAGGCGCAGCATGCGCTCGACTTTTGCCACGTCAGACGGGTGCAGCAGGCTGCTACCACGCAGTTGACGCTTACGCTTGGTCGACATTTTGGTCAGGATGTGGCTCTTGAAAGCGTGTTTGTGCTTGATGCCGTTAGCAGTTTTCAGAAACCGCTTGGCAGCACCACTTTTGGTTTTCATTTTTGGCATGTTCGGATACTCCGCATTCAGTTGATAAACATAATCAGAAGGCCTGCCGTGCCCTGTTGATTACTTCTTCTTTTTCGGGGCGATGACCATGATCAGCTGGCGTCCTTCCATCTTAGGATGCTGTTCGACCGAACCGTACTCTTGCAGGTCAACCTCGACTCGCTTGAGCAGTTCCATACCCAGCTCCTGGTGGGCCATCTCACGGCCGCGGAATCGCAAGGATACCTTGGCCCTGTCCCCGTCACTCAGGAAACGTACCAGGTTGCGTAGTTTTACCTGGTAATCCCCTTCCTCCGTCCCTGGACGAAACTTGATTTCTTTTACCTGAATCTGCTTCTGGTTCTTCTTCGCCGCTGCAATCTGCTTCTTCTTTTCGAAGATCGATTTGCCGTAGTCCATCACCCGGCAAACAGGCGGGACTGCGTCAGCGGAGATTTCTACCAGATCAAGCTTGGCTTCTTCAGCGATACGGAGCGCTTCATCAATCGAGACGATGCCAATCTGCTCGCCGTCAGCTCCAATTAACCGAACCTCGCGTGCCGAGATATTCTCGTTGATCGGGGCTTTCGGTGCAGTTCGTTTATCTTGTCTCATATCACGCTTAATAATAATTACTCCGAATCTTGGCGACCACGCCGGGAAACCGCTTGCGCGAGAAACTCGGAGAACTGGGCGACGGGCATCGAGCCCAAGTCAGCACCTTCACGAGTCCGCACAGCGACAGTCTGAGTCTCGACTTCCTTATCTCCAATAACCAAGAGATATGGAACCTTGAGCAAAGTATGCTCGCGGATTTTAAAGCCGATCTTTTCATTTCTCAAGTCAGACTTGGCACGAAACCCGCTTTCGTTGAGAGTTTTTTCGACCTGAGCGACAAAATCTGCCTGTTTATCAGTGATATTCATCACCACAGCCTGAGTCGGCGCCAGCCACGCAGGGAATGCACCCTCGTAGTGCTCGATCAGAATTCCGACGAAACGCTCGAACGAACCCAGAATCGCCCGGTGCAACATCACCGGATGCTTGCGGCTGTTGTCTTCGGAGACGAATTCCGCGCCCAGACGGACAGGCAGGTTGAAATCGAGCTGCAAGGTACCACATTGCCACACGCGGCCGAGGCAATCTTTCAGCGAGAACTCGATCTTCGGACCGTAGAACGCACCCTCTCCCGGCTGCAAATCGTACGGCAGGCCCGCGCTATCAAGGGCTGCGGCCAATGCAGCTTCTGCGCGATCCCACAACTCATCGGAACCGACCCGCTTTTCCGGACGAGTGGACAGCTTCATTTCGATGTCCTTGAAGCCGAAGTCGGCGTAGACATCCATGGTCAGCTTGATGAATGCAGCGGACTCGGCCTGCATCTGCTCTTCAGTGCAGAAGATATGGGCATCGTCCTGAGTAAACGCACGCACACGCATGATGCCGTGCAACGCACCCGATGGCTCGTTACGGTGGCACGCACCGAATTCAGCCAGGCGCATCGGCAGCTCGCGGTAACTCTTCAAACCCTGATTGAACACTTGCACGTGGCAAGGGCAGTTCATTGGCTTGATGGCGTAGTCGCGACTTTCCGACTCGGTGGTGAACATGTTGTCGGCGTAGTTGGCCCAGTGGCCGGACTTTTCCCACAGGCTGCGATCAACAACCTGAGGCGTCTTGATCTCTAGGTAGCCGTTATCGCGCTGTACCTTGCGCATGTACTGCTCGAGTACCTGGTACAGGGTCCAGCCGTTCGGGTGCCAGAACACCATGCCCGGCGCTTCTTCCTGGGTGTGGAACAGGCCCAGGCGCTTGCCGATCTTGCGGTGATCGCGCTTTTCGGCTTCTTCGATACGCTGGATGTAGGCCGCCAGTTGCTTCTTGTCGGCCCATGCGGTGCCGTAAACGCGCTGTAGTTGCTCGTTCTTGGCATCGCCGCGCCAGTAGGCTCCGGACAGCTTGGTCAGCTTGAAGGATTTCAGGAAGCGAGTGTTCGGCACGTGCGGACCGCGGCACATGTCGACGTATTCTTCGTGATAGTACAGACCCATGGCCTGCTCATTCGGCATGTCCTCGACCAGGCGCAACTTGTAGTCCTCGCCGCGAGCCTTGAACACCTCAATCACTTCGGCGCGCGGAGTGACTTTCTTGATCACGTCGTAATCTTTTTCGATCAGCTGCTGCATGCGCTGTTCGATGGCAGCCATGTCGTCCGGAGTAAAAGGACGCTCGTAGGCGATGTCGTAATAGAAGCCTTCGTCGATGACCGGACCGATCACCATTTTGGCGGTCGGATACAACTGCTTGACCGCGTGGCCAACCAGGTGGGCGCAGGAGTGGCGAATGATCTCCAGCCCCTCTTCATCCTTTGGCGTGATGATTTGCAGCGTAGCGTCGCTGTCGATGATGTCGCTGGCATCGGCCAGCTTGCCATTCACCTTGCCGGCAACAGTGGCCTTGGCCAGGCCGGCACCGATGGATGCGGCGACCTCGGCGATGGAGACCGGGTGATCGAATGAACGTTGACTGCCGTCGGGAAGAGTAATAGTTGGCATGGCGCCTCCTCTCCTAGTGGTGACCCCTACCAAAGGTCACGTGGGTTGGGATGAGCCAGTACAAGATCCGATCCAGGCCATTCAATGACGAACGCCTGCCTTACAGCGGCAGGAGCCTTGCGGCCAACCGGAAAACCGAACCAGAGTGACTGGGATTCAAATCAGGATTATTCGGGCATTGACGCGGCCGGGACTGAAAGTCGACCGGTGCCTGCCAGCGCCCGAGCGCAGCATGCTAGCACAGATGAGCGGTCGTGGCGGAGTGAAGGTTTGCGACGGGGAAAATCCGGCGTTTTTATGCCAGAGTGATGAACTTGATCGCCGCTTTACCCCTCAGATAACAATACATTGACCCACAAGGAGCATCCCGGCATGCGTCTGAATCGTTTATTCGCTGTAGTCGCACCTATCGTTCTGTCGCTACCGCTGGCCGCCCACGCCGACTGGCCAAAGGGTGAGCGCGAAAAGTACATGGCGCAATGCGTCCCCGCCGCCGCGCAAAGTATCGGTGAGGCCGCAGCCAAAGCCCACTGCGCCTGTGGCGCCGATGCACTGAAATCTTACCCGGCCAGCGACCTCAAATCCCTGATGGACAACAAAGCCAGTCCGGAACTGCAACAACAGGCCCTGACCCAAATTTCCAAGTGCAAGGCCAGCCCGACGAAAAAATAAGCCTGCCAAGCCACCAAAAAAGCAATTTCGGGCTGTGAATTGCCACTGAAAAGTCCTTTTTCCCGCGATTTATGCAGGCTTTGCAGCTTTTTTTATCGTCTTTACGTTTGGCTGAAAGCCTTTTAAAACGGGGCTTTCAGCGATATCGGGCAACAAAGAATGTGCGACTGTAGGGCAAACAGCACCTGCGGGGGGCTCCCAAAGCGAACATTTCGACTATGATACCCCGGTGTGCCCAGTTGGCCTGAGCAGCACAGCACTACTGAAAATATATGTTTCTTGGAGATACACCATGTCTAATCGCCAAACCGGCACCGTTAAATGGTTCAACGATGAAAAAGGCTTCGGCTTCATCACTCCTCAAGGTGGCGGTGACGACCTGTTCGTACACTTCAAAGCTATCGAAAGCGACGGTTTCAAAAGCCTGAAAGAAGGCCAAACCGTTTCCTTCGTGGCTGAGAAAGGCCAAAAGGGTATGCAAGCTGCTCAAGTTCGCCCAGAGTAATTTCCAGGCGCACTAAAAAAACCCCGTCCATGTGACGGGGTTTTTTGTGGGTGATGAAAAGGGCTAAGCGATCAGCCGCAGTTGACGCGGATGACAACCCGATTGGCATCGGTATTGAGGTTCAGACGGTCGGAGCGGTATTCCAGCGTCACCATGTCGTTAGGCTGCAGGAACCGCGCGTTCTGCGCACCGGCACGCTTACGCGCCTGTTCCAGCAACTCGGGTGAGGCCTGTTTGCCGATGGCGAATTCGGCTGCGTTGGCCTCACAACGGCTATGACCCGTGTCAGTCGTCGTTACAGGGTCTGCTGCCGGCTCGGTTGTGCCAGTGCTGCAACCTGACAGCATGACGACGGCGAACAAAGTACCCAATGACGCGAGCTTCCAAGGCATGACGCCTCCTTTTTCCTAGAGTTAAGCTGAGATCTTGCGACCGCCACGGCGGCGTTTGGTTTCACAACGAGAACAGGCAACCTGTTTTTTCGTTACAAACAGCCGGAGATTTTGCCTGAGCATCGCCCTGCCCTTAACAGCTCAATCGTGACTGAATATGAACAGCGCTCAATAGACATCGATATAGTCGAAGGCCGGTTTCGGCCAGTTTTGCTTCAGCGCGTTGAAGATCTGCATCACCCAGACTTCGTCACTGGCAGCGACCCGGCCGACATAACCCGAGCCCTTGGCCCAAGTCTCCAAGCGAAACAGCAAACCGTCGATATCGGTACCGCCGACGATTCCCGATGAAATATAGGCAATGCCGCCCTTGGTCACACGCAATTGGGTATGCACATCATCACTGGCGGACGCCAGCAGCTGGCGCACAGCCTCAAGCGTCAAGCCATCAGGGGTGTTCAAATCGATCTGCACAGTGCAGTCCTTGAAAAGTCCTCAAAGGCCAAGTGTCGCACAGCCTCTCGTTCATGCCTAAGTCGCAGTGCCAAAACCACGACAACATGGTTAACTCCTCGCCATGACCTCCCCGACTGCACGAGCAACATCATGAGCACCGTAACCATCGACGCCGACATCAAAGCCAAGTGGCCAGAGGGGCACAGTTCCTACAGCCCCGGCAGCCCAGAAGAACTCGTGATCATCGCGCTCGACCTGTTGGTCAAGGAATTGGGCACCGAGGCCGCTCAATCATTTATCAGGCAGATCTTCGAGAAATACCCGACGAACCACAGCGCCAGGCATTCGGAGCAAGCGTAAAACCCGCAAGCACGAAGGCTACTGCAGACGCGCCAGGCGCTCCGTCAGCAAGTCAAAGAAACCCTCGGCATCTCCGCTTTCGACCCAGAAGGCATTTCCCGGCGCCTTGAGACCATCACCCTCGTCGACAATGGTCTGACCAAACGCCGGACCTTCGCTGCAATCAACCACGACGCTTACCTTACGCCCGCTGAACAGCTGCGGCTTGAGCAAGTAAGCAATCACCGTCGCATCATGAACCGGACCACCCGCAATGCCGTGATGCTCCATATCGGCCTTGATACAGTCATTGAGAATATCGACCACCAGCCTGCTGGCGTTGTTGTTCAGCCCGGCGATCCTTCTCAAGCGGGCGTCACTGGTCAGAATCCTGTGAGTTACATCCAGCGACAGGTAGGTCAGTTTCACACCACTCTTGAGCACTGCCTCGGCGGCTTGCGGATCGGCGAACAGGTTAAACTCCGCCATTGGCGTGATATTGCCGCCATTGAGGTGAGCCCCACCCATGACCACCACTTCCTTGATGCCCTGAACGATGCCCGGCTCCCGGATCAGCGCCAGGGCCAGGTTGGTCTGCGGCCCAAGCATGGCAATGGTGATGCTGTGAGGCCTGGCCGCCATCAGGGTATCAATCAGGTAATCGATGGCGCTGCCGTCTGCCAGGCCTTTCTTTGGCTCATAGATCGGAACACCCGACAAACCTTCCATGCCATGGATGTGTTCGGCATAGATCGGATCACGCACCATCGGCTTCTCTGCCCCGGCGTAAACCGGCACATCCTCGCGCCCCGCCCACTCGCGGGCCAGCCGTGCGTTACGCGATGTCTTGTCCAGGCGCACATTGCCCGCAACGGTGGTCAATGCCCGGACGCTCAACTCCTGCGGTGATGCCAGCGCAAACAGCAGGGCAACCACATCATCGACACCAGGATCGGTGTCGATGATCAAATCGATTTTTTGCGCCGCGTGGGCGCCAGTCATCAGGGACAAAGCAGGCTCCAGAGCAAGTGATGCACTTTGCAGGCTCGAGGTACCTGGCCCACTCGATGCGCAGGTAGAAATCAACAACCCATCAGAAGGTCACCCCGGCGACCAGTACGATATTGCAATACGACTGGCATTCGCCGGTCCGCACAATCGCCCTCGCCTGCCGGCTGAGCACCTTGAATTGCTCATGACTGAGCAACTCGCGCTGACCCAGCGCACCTTCGTCATTCAGTTCATCCAGAGCCGCCAGGGCCGTCGGCTTTTTCTGCAGGATTTCTTCGGCCAGGACATGGCTTTCCACCTGCATTTCGCTAAGCACAACCTTCAGGGTACTGATGAAATCCGGCACGCCATGCGTCAGGGCAAGATCAATCAGCTCGACGCCGGGCGGCACCGGCAGTCCGGCATCGCCGATCACCACTTGGTCGCCATGCCCCAGGGAGGCGATCAGCCGCGACAGTGCAATGTTGAGTAATGGAGTCTTTTTCATGGGTTTTTGAAAGCCTGCACTTCAGACAAGGTTGGAATCGAGGGTTGCGCGCCGGCACGGGTCACCGACATAGCCGCGGCAACCTGCCCGAAACGAATCGCCTCGGCTTCGCTTTTGCCGCTGGCCAGCGCGGCGGCAAAACCACCGACGAAGGTATCGCCGGCCGCCGTGGTGTCGACCGCTTTCACGATCGGCGCAGGAAAATGCTCGAAACCCCTACCATCGGCCAACACCGCACCTTGGGCCCCCAGGGTAATGATCACCTTGCCAGCGCCCAGCTCGATCAGGCGTGTCGCGGCGGTTTCAGCCGTTTCCCGAGAATCCACCGGCAATCCGCTCAGTGCCGACGCTTCGCTCTCGTTGGGAATCAGGTAATCGATATTGGCGTACCAGTGCGCCGGCAGAGCACCACTGGCCGGTGCCGGATTGAGCATCACCGTCTTGCCCAGCTCCCGACCGCGCTTGAGCGCATGGCCCACCGTGGCATCCGGAACTTCCAGCTGGCAAATGATCACATCGGCAGCCTGCAGTACTGAATCGAAGCAGCCAATCAGGGCCGGCGTCAGCTCACCGTTGGCGCCGGCAACAATCACGATCGCGTTCTGACTGTTGTCGTCGACCACAATCAGCGCCACACCCGAGGAACCCTCCACTGTACTGACCGCCTGACAATCGATCTGCTCGGCCACCAGGGCCGCGCGAAGCTGCGTGCCATAAGCATCGCTGCCCACGCAACCGACCATCGACACCTGTGCACCCAGTCGCGCGGCGGCCACGGCCTGATTCGCGCCCTTGCCCCCGGAAACCGTGGCGAACGATTGGCCGATCAGCGTTTCACCGCCCCGAGGCAGCCGCGGCGCCCGGGTCACCAGGTCCATATTCAGACTGCCTATCACCACTACTTTTGCTGGCATTCATCACTACTCAATTGTTCGGTTTTAGCGGTATTGATCGAAGACACCCGCCAGCGGCGCGGTCGATTCACGTACAACGATGCTGGGGGTCACGATTCGCTGCTCGATGCTCAGGTCCGGCTTGGCAATCCGGCGCAGCAACACACCGGCGGCCATTTCGCCCAGCTGCAGGATCGACTGCCCCACGGTGGTCAACGCCGGATAGACATAGCGACTCATCTGGATATCGTCGAAGCCGATCACCGACAGCTCAGTCGGCACACGAATGTTGCGCTCGGCGGCGGCGCGCAGCACGCCGATGCCGATCATGTCGTTGGCGGCGAAGATGGCAGTGGGCGGGTTGTTCTCCAGCAATGTCGCCGCTGCGCTGTAACCGCCGGTGCTGGTGAAGTCGCTTTCCAGCATGCGCCCGGCAGGCACTTCGAGCCCTGCGTCTTTCATGGCCCGGCAAAAACCGGCCAGACGCATTTGCGCCACACTGGTGGTAGCCGGCCCGCTGATGGTGGCGATCTCCCGATGGCCCAACTCCAGCAGATGCCGGGTCGCCAGATAGGCGCCGTATTCGTGATCGATCCGCACCAGATCGGCATCGACACCGTCCAACCCGCGATCGACGATCACCATCGGCGTCCGCACACCCGCCAGCCCCTGCGCCAACCCGCTATCGCCGCCCGCCGAGGCAACGATCAGCCCATCGATGCGCTTTTCCAGCAGCACGCGCAAATAGCTGCGCTGCTTGTCCGGGTTGTCGTCGGAATTGCAGAGGATCACGCAATAGCCATTGCGCTCGCAGTAATCCTCGATACCTCGGGCCAGTTCGGCAAAGTACGGGTTGAGGCTGTTGGGCACCAGCAAGCCGATGGTCGCCGTGGTTTTGGCCTTGAGCGAGCGGGCTACGGCACTGGGTACGTAGTCGAGGGTCTTGATGGCGGCCTCGACCTTGATCCGCACTTCTTCACTGACCGGCCGGGTCTTGTTCACCACATGGGAAACCGTGGTGTAGGAAATTCCCGCCAGGGCTGCTACATCTTTGATCGTTGCCATGATTCAGGTCCGCCGGCTTGCGCGTTGACTGCGGTATGTATCGAGCACCACCGCGACCACAATCACGGCGCCGGTAATAATGCGTTTGGTTGGCTCGGTGGCACCGATCTGCGCCAGGCCCGCTGCCAGCACGGAAATGATCAACACACCGAAGAAGGTGCTGATCACCGAACCGCGTCCACCCATGAGGCTGGTGCCACCGATCACCACCGCAGCGATCACTTGCAGTTCAAGGCCGGAACCGGCATTCGGATCCGCCGCTTCCAGGCGCGAAATCTGGAACAGCGCCGCGATCCCTGCCAGCAAGCCCATGAGGCTGAACACCAGGATCTTGTAAGGCTTGGGATTGATACCCGCCAGGCGCACCGCTTCTTCATTGGTGCCGATGCCGATCAGATAGCGACCGAACACGGTGCGGGTCAAGACGGCCTGGGCAATGAAAATGATCAGCAAGGCGATGATGAACGATGGCGAGATGCCGAAGGCGATCGGGTTGGACAGCCAGGCGAAGGCATCGCCAATGTAGGCGGTACGCGAACCGGTCATCTGATACGCCACGCCACGGGCCATTTCCAGCACACCCAGGGACACGATGAACGAGGGTATGCGCCACGCCACGGTGATCGAACCGGTGATGGTACCGGCCAGCGCAGCCGCTGCCATGCCGAGCAATGCCGCTGGCAAAACACTCCAGCCCCAGCCGAGAATCGCCACGCTGACCGTCGACGCAGCGAGCGCCAGCACCGAACCCA
The DNA here is from genome assembly GCF_003228315.1 of Pseudomonas putida. NCBI lineage: Bacteria > Pseudomonadati > Pseudomonadota > Gammaproteobacteria > Pseudomonadales > Pseudomonadaceae > Pseudomonas > Pseudomonas putida. Next base: position 6,346,674 of record NZ_CP029693.1, on the reverse strand, counting down.
CGGAGAGGTCGATACCACCGATGATCAACACGAACGTCATGCCCACCGCCAGGACCATCAGGTCCGGGATCTGGTTGGCCAGGGTGCTGAAGGTGTCATACGACAGGAAGTGACTGCTCAGGATCGAGAACAGCACGACCATCGCCAGCAAGGCACCGGCCAGCCCCAGATAAGTACCGAGGCCATAAAAGTTGCCGCTGCGTTTGCCGGCTATAGATGCGGTTTTCATGAAAGATTTCCAGGCGCTGCGTCGTTGAGCAGCGCATCACGTTTTTGGTAGCCGGCAAATGCGGCGGCAAGCAAATCATCCTGGGTCCAGCTGTCGCGCTCGAAGGTGTCGATCAGTCGCCCGGCCGACAACACGCCGATGCGGTCGCAGATCAGCATTAGTTCGCGCAGGTCGCTGGACACCACCACCAGCGCTTTGCCTTGGCGGGTCAATTCGCCAAGCAGCGCGTAAATGTCGAATTTGGCCCCGACATCGATACCTCGGGTCGGTTCGTCGAACAGCAGCACCGAACAATCGCGCTCCAGCCAGCGACCGATCACCACTTTCTGCTGATTACCACCGGACAGTTCGCTGACCAACTGCGCCGGACCTGAGCTGCGGATGCGCATGGCATCGATCTGGCGCTGCGCCAGGGACGCTTCATCCGCCTGGTTGACGAACCCGCCGCTGGAAATGCCGGGCATATTGCCCAACGCGATGTTGGCGCCGATCGATTGCGTCAACAGCAAGCCTTCGCCCTTGCGGTCTTCGGTAATCAAGGCAATGCCATGGGCAACCGCATCCACCGGGGAGCGAATGCTGACGACCTGCGCCGGCGAACCCAGCGCCACCGTGCCGCTATCAGCAATATCGGCACCGAAGATCAGGCGCAGCAGCTCGGTGCGCCCTGCCCCGATAAGGCCGGAAATGCCGAAAATCTCGCCGGCGCGCACTTCAAAGGATACGTCACGCACCTTGTCGGCGCGGGTCAGGCCCTTGACCGTCAATGCCGGAGCGCCGATATCACGCGGCCCCATGTCGATGTGCTCGCCAAGCTCGCGACCCACCATCAAGGTGACCAGTTGTTCGCTGTTGTAATTGGCCATCGGCTCGACGCACACCAGATGGCCGTCGCGCAGTACCGCAATGCGCTGGGCGACCCGGGCCAGTTCTTCGAGGCGATGGGAGATATAGATGATCGACACACCACGGGCTTGCAGGCGAGTGATCTGCTCGAACAGCATCTCGACTTCCCGGGCGGTGAGCATCGCGGTCGGTTCATCGAGGATCAGCACGTGGCAATCGCCGATCAGGTTGCGAGCGATCTCGACCATTTGCTGATGCCCGATGCCGAGATCGCCGACCAGGGTGTCCGGGTCGATGGCATCGAGCCCGACCTGAGTCATGGCTTCGATTGCCGCCTTGCGCAATTGCTTGCGACTGATCCAGCCACCTGTGCTGGGCAAGTTGTCGAGAAACAGGTTTTCCGCCACCGACAGGGTCGGCAACAGATTGAGTTCCTGCATGACCATGCGGATGCCCAGATCTTCAGCCTGGGTACGGCTGCCAGGGCGATAATCCTGCCCCTGAAACTGCATCTGGCCGGTGGTTGGCGTGACCAGCCCGCCGATGATCTTCGACAGCGTGCTTTTGCCGGCGCCGTTCTCACCGGTCAGCGCCAGCACTTCACCGCGCATGAGCGTCAGGTCGATGCCGGTCAGGACCGGTTGGGCGTAGGTCTTGCCGATACCGCTGACCGAGAGGACAGCGTTCGATGCGCGAACGGACATAAAAAATCTCCATGCGCTCGCCCGGACGGGCGAGCGCCGTTGGGCGCCAGATTACTGGGTAACCAGCTCTACCGGCGTTTCGATCACGCCGTTGGCGCTGTCGACTTTTTCGCCCTTGATGATTTTCAGCGCTGTCTCGATGCCGAATACCGCTTGTTTGGCAGCGAACTGGTCGGCGGTGGCCAGCACACGACCGTCCTTGAGCATAGGCTTGATGGCGTTGATGTTGTCGTAACCGACCACTTGCACCTTGCCCGCCTTGCCAGCGGCGCGCACCGCGGACACCACACCCACCGCCATGCTGTCGTTACCCGCCAGCAGAGCCTTGATCTGCGGATATTCGCTGAGCATGGCGGACGCCACCTGATTGCCCTTGTTTATTTCCCAGTCGCCGGACTGCACAGACACCACCTTGATCTGCGCGACTTCCATCGCATCCTTGAAGCCTGCTGTACGCGCCTGGGCGTTGGTGGTGGTGGACACGCCTTCGATGATGCCCACTTCGTCACCGGCCTTGAGCTGCTTGGCCAGGTAATCGCCCACCAGCCGCGCCCCTTTGCGGTTGTCCGGGCCTACGAACGGAACGCTGATGTTTTTGCTTTTGAGCACGACCGGATCGAGCTGGTTGTCGATATTGATCACGGTGATGCCAGCATCCACGGCTTTCTTGATCACCGGCACCATGGCCTTGGAATCAGCGGGCGCGATGACCAGGGCATCGACCTTGGAAACGATCATTTGCTCGACGATACGGATCTGGTTGGCGGTGTCCGTTTCGTCCTTGATGCCGTTGGAAATCAGCTCGAATTCGCCGGAGTGGTCTTTCTGATAAGCCTTGGCACCATCTTCCATGGTCAGGAAGAACTCGTTGGCCAGGGATTTCATGACCAGCGCCACTTTGGGTTTCTCTGGAGATTGGGCGAAAGCGGACGAGACAGGCAGCGCGGCAAATGTGCCGGCCAGCATAGCGACAGCGAGAAGACGTCCAGCGAATGGCAGCTTCATGGGTTCACTCCGGTCTTATGATTATTGTGAGCAACGCTTGCGCTGACGTTAGTTGCGTAGGCGTACACCGGCAGGTTTTATCTACCGGAAACATCTCGCAAACGTTTGCGTAGACCGAACTATGCGAATCTTGTCAAAATTTGTCAACGACCGGAAAGTACCTTTCGCAGTGTTGCTCCATAAGAGACACCGTCTGTTTTTTCACGCAGTCGTGCTGATCACGCTGCCCGTGCTGGCGGCTTTGGTCATCTCTTTGGCCAGCGCCGCAGTGACTTGCATCATCGCCGCCGCGGTATCGGCAATCTGACTCTGGATCGCCATGACCGCTGCAGCCTTGGCTTCCGGGGTCGGGAACTCGGCCGCTTGCGTGGCCGCCAGTTGCTGTTGCTGTTCGCGCAGTTGCTGCTGCAGTTCCTGCAGGCGCTTGAGCAACTCCTTTACGGCAACACTTTGATTGCCTCCGCTTTCAACTTCGGAATCTCGGACGTCACCAAGGCTGACCGCCTTCTTCTCCCCGTCTTCAAGGCCCAACCGCTGCCCTGCTGTGTCAGCCGCTGCTTCATTCAACGTCTCGGCAGTCGCCGGGGGTTTACCGCCGATATTGATGACAGATGCGCTTGGAAAACCGACAGTCAACGACATAAGAACTCCCTGAAAAAAACATTCCTCAGAGAACAAATCGGCCGGTACGCAGCTTTCTTTAGTTTCAGCCTTCAATCCACCGGAACGATTTGTTTCAAGCGAACCTTTTCGGTGTGCCGAACGGTCAGGCGCCAAACGGTCGGAAACCCGGACGCCCGCTTCAAGACGGTGTGCTTGCTGATCGCTTAAATAGCTAAACAAATCAACAAATTAAACGTTTTTCTCCACGTAAAACGTGACTGGTACAGATCCTGCTCGTCACCAGTGCCCCAATCGTTCAGATTCGCTTGGGCGCATCTAGATGAACCTGCACACGCACCGTCACCCCTAGAGAGAAAAATAATGACATCTGCTTTCAAGACCATTCTTCCGGGCGCCTTGGCCCTCCTGCTACTCCTGCCGACTGCCTCTCAGGCAAAAGAAGTGGAAACCCAACAGAAACTGGCGAACGTCGTCATCCTGGCCACCGGCGGCACCATTGCCGGTGCGGGTGCAAGTACCGCCAACAGCGCGACCTATCAAGCGGCAAAAGTCGGAGTCGAGAAGTTGATTGCTGGCGTCCCGGAACTCGGCCAACTGGCCAATGTTCGCGGCGAACAGGTGATGCAGATCGCCTCCGAAAGCATCACCAATGAAAACCTGCTGCAACTGGGCCGCCGCGTCGCGGAACTGGCCGACAGCGATGACGTCGATGGCATCGTGATTACCCACGGCACCGACACCCTGGAAGAAACCGCCTACTTCCTGAACCTGGTGGAAAAAACCGACAAGCCGATCATCGTTGTGGGCTCCATGCGCCCGGGCACGGCCATGTCGGCTGACGGCATGCTCAACCTGTACAACGCCGTCGCCGTGGCCAGCAGCAAGGAGGCACGCGGCAAAGGCGTGCTGGTGACCATGAACGATGAAATCCAGTCGGGTCGCGATGTCAGCAAGATGGTCAACATCAAGACCGAGGCCTTCAAAAGTGCCTGGGGTCCGCTGGGAATGGTGGTTGAAGGCAAATCCTACTGGTTCCGCTTGCCAGCCAAGCGTCACACCATGGACTCGGAGTTCGACATCAAGACCATCAAGAGCCTGCCGGATGTGGAAATTGCCTACTCCTACGGCAACGTCAGCGACACCGCTTACAAGGCACTGGCTCAGTCAGGCGCCAAAGCCATCATCCACGCAGGCACCGGCAATGGCTCGGTCTCTTCGCGCGTGGTGCCGAGCTTGCAGGCCCTGCGCAAGGACGGCGTGCAAATCATCCGCTCCTCCCACGTCAACGCAGGCGGTTTCGTATTGCGTAACGCCGAACAACCGGACGACAAATACGACTGGGTCGTGGCGCATGACCTGAACCCACAAAAAGCCCGCATCCTGGCCATGGTCGCCCTGACCAAGACCAACGACAGCAAAGAACTGCAGCGGATGTTCTGGGAATACTGATTCATCCTCGCCCGAACGATTGCGTTCGGGCATCCCTTTCGCCACTCGCTCGTTTTAGCGAGTGGCGCCCTTCCGCCAAAAACGCCTTGCCCTGCATCAAACGGGAAAAGTCGCTGTCAGAGGATTTTCTTGATTTTTAAGCAGTTGCGAAATTGCTGACAGTTAAATACTGTATGCACGTACAGCTTAATAAGGATAATTCGATGGACTCCATTTCCGCTTCAGCCGATGCCTACGTCCGCATGGGCCTGCGCGTTCAGAAAATCATCAACTCCCCCACCGCTCAAAAAGCCAAGGCCGCGCTGATATTCCGCCTGCCGGACGAGCCGGTGGATGAATGGGAGCGGTTGCTCGAAGAAATCGATGAAAACGACAATGTCACCCTCGCCTACCGCGACGATGGCGGCGTGCAGGTTTTCTGGGTAGTGCCGAAGGAAGATTGAGTTAATGAGTGTCCGTTGTTTAAGTTTTCTGCTTCTGTTGTTCGCCATGGGCGCCCATGCCGACGCGCCACGCACGTTCACCGAAGCCAAGAAAGTCGCCTGGAAACTGTATGCGCCTCAATCCACCGAGTTTTATTGCGGCTGCAAATACACGGGCAACAAAGTGAACCTCGCGGCCTGCGGTTATGTACCGCGCAAGAATGCCAAGCGCGCGGCGCGCATCGAGTGGGAACACATTGTCCCGGCGTGGCAGATCGGCCATCAACGCCAGTGCTGGCAGGAAGGCGGGCGCAAGAACTGCACACGCTACGATTCGGTCTATCAGAAGGCTGAGGCCGACCTGCACAACCTGGTGCCGAGCATCGGCGAGGTCAATGGCGATCGCAGCAACTTCAGCTTCGGCTGGCTGCCGGAGCAATCGGGTCAATATGGCTCATGCCTGACGCAAATCGACTTCAAGGCGAAGAAGGTCATGCCGCGCCCGTCCGTTCGCGGCATGATCGCCAGAACCTATTTCTACATGAGTAAACAGTACGGTTTGCGTCTGTCGAAACAGGATCGACAACTGTATGAAGCCTGGGACAAGACCTACCCGGTTCAGGCCTGGGAGCGCCAACGCAACCAGAGCGTGGCGTGCGTTATGGGACGCGGCAATGAGTTTGTCGGCCCCATCGATATGAAAGCCTGCGGCTGATCGTCGCCGCAAAACAAAAGGCCTCGGATTGATCTCCGAGGCCTTTTCGCTCCAATTGCCTGTGCGTTGCAATCAATGCCTTACTGGCCCGCAGGACGCTCGAGAACCAGCACCTCAATGTTCTGCTTCTTCGCCCGGACCAGCGCTGCGTTCACCTCGTCCTTCTTGGCATCCGCTTCAGCTTTCGAAGCGTAGGGGCCCATCAGAATTCGGGTGTTGCCATTGGCCTCCCTGATGACATTGGACATGAACTGGTGCTCGATCAACCAGCCACTGAGATCGCTGACGGCCTGCGGCGTTTCTCCACGCACTTCCAGATCCCATTGCGGTCCAGAGGACTGCGCAGGTCCGACCTGCGTGGCCGGTGCAGGCTTGGGTGCCTCGGCACGTTTGTCGTCACCACATCCCGCCAGCGCCAGTACCGCCATTACCAAGACCCATTTGCGCACAGCGTTTCCCCCAGAAGGCTTAAAGAGCGGATTTTAACACTCATGAATACTTCCCGAGTGCCGCAAAATGGCCACAAAACAACGAGAATCATGGATGCGGCCTCTGTATAGTTACGCCTTGGGAATTAATGCTGTATCTGCGCGTCAGAAAGAGGCACCCAAACCGTGAGACTTCGCACTAATCTATACATACCACCGACTTCTGCACTGTCCGAATCAGGTGCCCCACGAAGCAATTAAGGAGAAGACCATGCTGATACTCACCCGCAAAGTCGGTGAAAGCATAAATATTGGTGATGACATTACGATCACCATCCTCGGCGTAAGCGGTCAGCAAGTCAGGATTGGCATCAACGCTCCGAAGGACGTTGCGGTGCATCGCGAAGAGATCTATCAGCGCATTCAGGCTGGCCTGACCGCTCCGGCGAAACCGCCGACTCCTTGAGCCCTGATGCAGTCAGTAGCCAGCCCGGTAGCCCTGCACCGACGGCTGGCTAAAGATTCAAGTGCCAACGCCCCCTTTCCTGCTTCATCCCTCCACCGCAAACACAGGCGCCTGATCGCAACGGCTAGCCAAACGTAATGCCGCGCGCCATGCCACTGGCCGCGACAACCATCAGCAACATCAGCCCCCCTTCAAGATGGCTGATCCGCGCAAACAGCGTAGCGCGACCGGTGTTGATGTCCGCACCGCGGGCCAGCGCCACCCGCCATTTGATCAACGTCAGCATCGGCGCCACTTCAAGCAGAAAAATCAGGACGAAAAGCGTCATCTTGAGGTGGAACAACGGCTGATGCAGGTAATACTCTGCGCCCTTTTCGTACCCGCCGAAAGCACGCATGCCTCCGGTCACCAGCAGAATGAGCGCGGAAATTCCCCAGAGGTTATCCGCGATCAACACGCTGCGAGCCTCCCCCACGCCTTTTGCCAAACGCCGAAAACTCGTACCACGCGTGAGCACCGCCCAGAATCCCAGGCCGAACGCCAATAGGTGAAGCGCCGCAAGTAGCCAGTGAGCCAGCATCGGGAAACTCCTGTAAGAGCCAAATTGATCAAGCCTGTCAGTAGTAGCTCATCAATCGCTGTATTGCATTCGCCCATGATCAGCAACTGCGTGGATTCGACTCAGACGGCCTATTCCACAGGTCGGATAAGACATGACATTTAAGGGACCAACTAGACTCCACTACGCCAGTGCAACATGTTCTTGCAAATGCACGACCCCCAATCGCAGTCCTTCCCACCGAATTGAACCGAGTGAATAAAATCATGTGTAAATCATGTGATTCAAACTCTGCTTCAAACAACAATGAGCGTCGTCGTTTTCTTCGTCTTGCCGGATTAGGAGCCGGTGCGCTTTTACTCGCCGGCACACTGCCCGATCAAATCCTTCAGGCAGCCGAAAAAACCTCGACGCCCCCTAAGCCGAAAAACGTCATCAGCCCCGACGAGGCACTGAAAAGACTGATGGCAGGCAATGAACGCTATGTCAGCGGCAACTCGGAAACCCACGACTTCAAGGACGAACGTGAGGCCCTGGTCTCCGGTCAAAACCCGTTCGTGGCGGTCCTGAGCTGCTCTGATTCACGCATCGCCCCTGAGTATGCGTTCGACACCGCACGGGGCGACCTCTTCGCCGTCCGCGTCGCCGGCAACTTCGTCACGGACGAAGGCCTGGCGAGCCTCGAATATGGGGTCGCGGTGCTCGGCGCACCGCTGATTCTGGTCCTGGGGCATGAGAGCTGTGGCGCCATCGAGGCCGGTATCAAAGCCGTCAAGGATCATACGGTCTTCCCCGGGCAAATCCCGAAACTGACGGATGCTCTCAAGTCGTCAATCGAGCAAGTGATTAAACAGCCAGGGGACTTGGTGGCGAACGCCACCGCGCAGAATGTAAAAAACTCGGTCGAACGCCTCAAGCAAGCCACCCCACTGCTGACCGACGCGCTCGGCAGTGGCAAGTTGAAAATAGTGGGAGGGGTTTATCGCCTGGCAACCGGCAAGGTCGAGCTGATTGCCTGAGACAGGGATCAACAGAGCCAGATGCACAGAGCCCAGCGCAATGGCTGGGCTCTGTTCACTTTCTGTTTTCCATCATTTTGTCGGCGAGGGTCCTGGCCCTCTCGATCAACAGATTCTGCCTGTCTTCATGGGTAGCACCACCGACGACGGGTGCGGTCAGATTGCTTTCGGCAATCAGCGCGGCGCAAAAGTACTGATCCCAAACGGTTTGACTGCCGGACGATGGCTTGTTCGCTGGGTCGGAGATCATGATCGACTCCTCTGAATTAGATAGCGCCTTTCATTCTACGCTCGAATGGCGATGTGACGGCGGCATTCAAACTTCAGGGCCTGGCTAGAGGATCCACCTGAGAAGCACATGGGATGCAATCCACGAGGACGCCTCCACCACCGTCCACTGAAGCAGAAGGCAAACGGTCAGATACGCCGCAAAGAACTTGATCATCGCTCGCCTCCCCATTCAACGCACTCCCGCTCAAAAATCAGCGAAACACATGGACATGTTCTGGTTGGATGCAATTGGGCGCTGACAGTTCAATTTCAAATCGAATTGGTTTTCATTCGGAAGCGCAACCCGACATCCATTGATCAATGGACCGGTACTCCGGGTAACGCACGCCTCCTCAAGCCTTTGATATTGGCGCCTCAATCCTCTTGATCGAACTGATCGAGATAATCGACGTCATCATCTACTTCGTCTTCTTCATCAAGAATCCCCTGAGCATCCGCTTCGACGAATGACTCCATATCGTGGAATTCAAGATCGAGCAGGTGGTCATGCTCATGCTCGGGAATATCGATCTCATCGCTCATTTGCATTTCCTGCGTTGACTACACTGCGCATGGGGCTTCTGTACGAGCACCAAACGCCAGACAACAAAAAAGGGCCCACCTTTCGGTGGGCCCTTCCAGACCGCCCAGCAGAGCGGATTTTGTTTGGTAGGCGCGATTGGACTCGAACCAACGACCCCCACCATGTCAAGGTGACCGTGAGGCTATCATAACCGGTTGATCTATAAGATAAAACTGGTGTTTTTTAGCGCACGTAAAACCAGCATATCGCCCTATAAGAATCAATAACTTAGCGTTGTATATTCCTACAGTAGTTCCCCTTCTCTGGCATCCTGCCGAACGAAACCACCCATCCAAAGGAATGCTACGCTGACCTCATTACCGAGGATCCGCGATGCCACATTCCGACCTGCTCCCTTCCCTGCTGTTCAAGATCAACGAAAACCAACTCGCACTCGAGGCCGCGATCATGGAATTGACAGAATGGGTCGAGAAACACGGCGGTACCGAAATCGCCGAGAACGTTCGTGGCGCCCTGGTCGCAATCGACCGCAACGAGGAATTCATCAAAATGACGCTTGCGGTAATGATGACGCCCGATTGACTACAATTGGACAGCCATACAAGGGGAGAACCAAGTGATTACACATCGTCATCTTTTCGTACTTTCCTTCTTTCTCGTCGCGTCCTGCGGACAGGTCGTTGCGCAGTCGACCGCCGAATCTCGAGTGGATAAGCTTGAGGAAACCGTTCGCACCCTGGAGCGTCGCGTAGCCACACTTGAGGATCAACTGCGGCAGAGAAATGCTGCTCCCTCCATTCCACCAGGCAAAGAGAACTGGCGAAGGATTCAAAAGGGGCTATCGGAGGCAGACGTAGAAAGGTTACTTGGCAGCCCGACAAAGGTCAGATCGAATGTCGCCTTCACCAGTTGGGAGTACGGAGATTCGGGCGAAGGGTACGTGCAATTTGATAGCAAGAGTGGCACTGTCGAGGGCTGGCAAGAACCGTGACGTAATTAGCCATAATTCTATGTGTGCGGATTAGCTGGCGTATTCAAAAGGCGCTAAATAGGGGGTTTCAGCGCTCGTTGAGACCCCTTACAAGCCCTCAAGGGAACATCAATTGGTACAGAAACTGGTACGAGATGCGCCCATCCTCCCCCGGTGTCCTACCGACGTATACCATCCATAAACCCACCGTCTCGTCGCATCACCCTCGCGAAAAGCACGCGTCTCGATTACTGTATAAAAAAACAGTACTTAGAAGGCCCTCCCATGGACTCGCTTGAAATCGAAGACACCGATGACTGGCTCGGCAGCCCTACCCCGCTCGAAACCTGCCGGCACCAGCTGCGGATGTACGAAAACGAATTCGAAGAGCTGAACCTACAACTGCGCGAGGCGCGAGGGAAAATCTTCACCCTGGTCGAAATGCACGCCGAAGCTGCCAAGGAGCGTGACTCGCTCCGGGCCCAGCTCGCAGCCGCTACGGCAGAGGCAACTGGTGCGAACCGACGTGCCAGTGATATCGAAATCAAGAGCAACTGTGAGCTGATGGCCAAAGACAGGCACATCAGCGAACTGAGCACCCAAATCCGAACTCTCAAAGGTGAGAATCCGCACGCGTCCTCTTTTCAAGGCCGGCGAGTCAATTCCGACACGTAGGCTTGGCACGCAGCCAACGCGATCAATCCCCGGTCGCCTTCATCGGTGATGGCGACAATTCGTTGAGCATGCGCTGGGTCAAGTTCGGCTCGTATGGCGCCATGAACCACGCCGCCGGCGCCGGCGGTGGCAGGCATTGAACAGCCACCGGCTGCCCCCTCGGCAAGGAGGACTGACAGCCGCAGATCAGCAGTGGCAAGGCGATCACGCAGGCGCGCCTGGTCTTTTTGAACATTGGTCAAAGTCTCGTGGTGGGATTGGTCGCTGGCCGCAAGGCGCTGCTCGAGCAGCAGGCGCTTGTCCTGCTCGGCCCTCTGCGCAGCGGTGCCGACCATGGCCAGCTGATTGAGGGTGTCAGTGTGCAACCGCGACTGTTCGGCGAGCTGCGCGCCGTAGCGCCAGCCCTGAGCCTGCCAGGCACTGGCGACGCCGAGCAGAATCAGCGCCAGCGCGGCGACCACCTTCCACGCCACGGGGGTCATGGCACGTCCCGGAAGAAGATGTGCCCACCCAGTTTCAGAGTCTGCTTCGCCTTCGCGGCCCAGGCCGGGGGCGTCTTCATGCTGGCTGCGTAGTAGTGAGTGGCCCCACCGGTGAGATCCGGCGACTTCCCATCAATCACCTGGTCAGCCGCGATCCGCGCCTGCGCCAACTCACGGAACGGGATCTGTTTCACGCCGCTTAGGTATGGGTAATTCGGGTCGTTTCTGTTCCAGCAACTGAACTGGTACTTGGCCTGGCACACGCCGGCGTAGCCCTCCCCCCACCATGACTTAGAGTTGCCGTCGAACACGCGGTTACGGATGGTCCAGCCTACAGCGATCTGGCCAAGGATCTCTTCGCCACGAGCTTCGCCCCATATAGTCCTGGCAAGAACGTCGCGATCTTTTTCGGTTACAGGCATAATTTCTCCAGACGAAAAAAAGCCCGCTCGATGACGGGCATGGGATGTACGGCAATTTCGCAAATTTTCTATCAGCAACATTGATTTTAGGACGATGCAGGATGAAGCTCGCTACATTATTGAGCAGGGAAAATAATAATCTTGATATTTTTCGTGTAGTTGCAGCATGTATGGTTATTTACGGACACGCCTACGCTCTAGTTCCGCACGGTGGTGAGAAAGATTTTATTGCCAGCCTTTTAGGCTACGACTACTCAGGCTCACTGGCGGTCAACATATTCTTCTTTCTCAGCGGATTAGTTGTCACAAACAGTTTGATTACAAAGCGATCCCCAATAGATTTTATTGTTGCTAGGTCCTTTCGAATATGGCCTGCACTTATATTTACGACCGTAGTATCTGCGATAATATTAGGACCAATTATCAGCACTCTGCCAGTCGATCAATACTTTCGAGAGTCAGGCACGTATAGCTATGTAACAAAAAACATACTACTTACCGCCACGTTCCCACTTCCAGGCGTATTTGAAACAAACCACTTCAAAGCAGCAGTTAATGGCTCTCTTTGGACGATATCCTATGAAGTAGCAGCCTACGCCGTTCTGCTCGCCCTCTTCATGATTGGAGGCTCGAGGTATAAGTGGGTGGCCTTCTCAATATTCCTGACTATTGCAGTCAACCCATTCTTGCCTGAACAATATCAACTCAGTTTTTTGCCGACGACCAAGCTAGCCATCATGCTAGCTCCGTGCTTCGCAGCTGGATCAATGCTCGCCTTATTCAAAGACCATATACACATCAATATCTACGGTGTTTCAGGCCTTTGGATTCTATTTTACTTTTTGAGCAAATCCCCGGCAGCCCAATATGTCTTGTACTCAGGCGTATTCATTACAATACTCTACCTTTCAAGCCTTACCACTATAATAAAACTTAAAACTAAAGCAGATATTTCTTACGGAATATACCTTTGGGGATTCCCTATTCAACAGTTGTTAGTGAAGTATTTTCCTGAGCAAGGGATTGTATTCAACCAGATTTTCGCAATTACGCTGTGCTGTATATTGGGTTACGCTTCTTGGGTCCTGATAGAGCGCAACAGCATAAAAGCAGGGTCAGTATTTGCAAAAAAACTGCATGCATTTTCGCTTAAAAAATACGATTCTTCGTTACGTGACAGTGCAAAACTTGCGAACAAAATTCCGGACCTCCATTGAGACGCCCGGGAAAATTAAAGCGATCACCACGCTAGTTAGGAACATTATATGGAAGACAAAAAAGACGAATCGTTTTATCCCGATCCAATGTTCAACGATCCTCCGGAACCGCTTTCGATAAAGGACAGCTTGTGGCTTCTGGCCGCTGTCTTCGGAGTCGTCGCCGTAATTCTCTTAGGTGGATACCTAAACGGCTCGCTGTAAGCTTCACTCCTGAAAATGGAGCCTTCGGGCTCCCCATCTTGGATGTACTGGCCGACTAATCCCCTTCCATTATATATCTACGATCAGACCAGCACCCTAAGCGCCGACTTATAGAAGGCCAGACGCTCGGCCAAGCCATTCAAACCGCCATTGATTCGTCGCGTGATTTGATTGAATTCACGAGCGTCCAGGGCGTTCAGGTTGCGCGAATGCCAGAACCAAGCTGCCGACTTGCATGCCCATTCGGCATCCTCGAGCAACCCAGGCGAGCGCAACAGTCGGTCGTCGCCGAACAGGGCTTTACTACATGCCTGATAGTTGTCGTGACCGGTGATTTGGATCAGGCCTCGCCCGCGGCACTTCTGCCCGTCACCGTCGGCCTCGGGCGTATTGCCAAGGCGAGCAGCTAGCTGGCCGGTGTCGTACCTGCTCAGGTACTGGTCGCCGCCCAGTTCGCGCACGTAGTTGAACTGGCCAGACTCATGCCCAACTTGCGCAATGAAGGCAGCCATCCGCAGCCGTGTATTGATCTTGAACTGATCCATGGCCAAGCCAAGGGCTGACGCGAAAACGCCGGCGTTTTTACCGGCCATTGGGAGGATCTGCAAGAGTTGCTGTGATGTGATTGGCATGTTTTCTCCCGACGAAAGAAAGCCCGCACGATCGCGGGCCTTTCGTGTCAATTAAACGATTGAGGTGATAATTCCGTTGGCCACCGTGACAGTTTTCCCGTCGTTGGTGGTGAAACTTCCAGACGCCCTGACGGTGGTATCCAAGATCGCCGCTGTGCTGAATGAGATTGGCCCGTAGTACAGGTTTTGAGTAACCCCTGTCGTGTTATCGACCGCCCCGAGGATGAACACAGCTGGGTTGGTCTGGCCGAAGTTGTCTACGGTAATTCGCTGCGTAATTAATACGCCATCTAGGTACAACAGAATCCCGCTTGGCAAGCCGGTTACCGACTTTCTGACCTTGACCCGGATTGTATGCTTCACCCCCATCGTCACCTTGGTGTTTGTCTCCATGGTTACAACGTCGGCTGATGGGTTCTTGAAATATGAAACCCGCAGGAACGCACCTGAAGCAGTGACAACCAAAGAAATTCGCAGGTATCTCAGGCCCGCCCCGTTCGCCAAGTCAAACAAACTAATCAGGCCAGAGGTTGCGCCGGCGAGATTCGTCATATAGAAATCAAATGACGCATCAATGGCAGAGTTAAATGCAAGAGCCTTCTGGATGTAGTTGAACACCCCGGTTCCCGGCGGCGGAACCGCTCGCATCGACTTACCCGCCCCCCATGGCGCGTCAACGATAGACACCGCACCGACAGTCGTATATGCAGCCAGGCTTCCAGACGAGAAGTCGTCAGAGTGCAGAAGGGATGATTTGCCCTCGACGAGCGACGGGGTGCTGAATCCATCCGTGTATTCGTCGTAGATCAGTTCGTGATTCTTGAGAAACGCTGCTGTACCTGCGCGCTGAATCACTGCATCACGGTTGATAACGCGAGCAGCCCCGCCCGATGCCCACTGGACCCAAAAGTTCGTTAGTACCTGGCGAGTGGCGGTTGTCGTCGCGTGCACACCATCAGGGAAATACCGGAGCTGATCGCCTTTCTTCACATCCATGAAATACGCAATGTCGAAGAAGCCGAGGCTCAGCGTATCCGCGAACTCACGGACTTTCTCTGCTACCGAATAGATGGATGGCGTCGGCTCGTTGTTCGTGAACTCGCTAGGGGCGCCCGCCGTAATAATGACCGGATACACCCCCTGGGCGATGAACGAAGAGTGCCGGATGTACGACACAAGGAAGCTCCACGCCCCCATGATGGTGGATCGGTCCAGCTTAGTCACGGTGCCGGAAGCGAAGGTGCCAGTGTGTCCTGTGCTGTTGTAACTCAGAGTGATCGTGTTTCCGCTCTTCGTCTGCACGCGGCCGGAAAGATAGTCCAACTTTGGGATTCCCGTGACGCGCAAAGTCACCGCGTCGCCCACCGCAATCGTACCGACTGCAGACAGGGTGATCGAGGTTGTGGCGCCGACAGTCACGCCGGTTACCGTTTGGGTTTCAGGCGTTTTCGTGCCAAGCGCGCGATTCATGTCGTTGTGCGCATGGTCCAGAATCACAACGCCGTACCCGAGTTGGGTATTGCCGAAGGCCTGCCTGATTCGATAATCAGCAGTCATCTGCGATGGCTTGGTGATGAGGTCAAAAGTGTCGCTGTAGGCACTGCTCGGGCCATAAGCTGCAAGGCCTGCGAGGCGGTCGTCCTCGGTCATGCTCAGCGCGGCGATGGTACTGATGGCAAATGCGTCACCGCCAACGTCGTAGCCGGCGTGCGATCCTGACCACGCCATGTTGGTGACGCCGACCCCCATTGTCTTACCAAAAAGCTCAGGGTATCCATCGACCCCTACCCCTTGGTGAGGAATGGACGTACCGAGCCAAAGTGCGCTGAGGCCGGACCAGTCCACGACCGGACACTTTGTCCGCGGGTGAGCGACCTGCACATCGGTTACTGGCGCCTGGTTCTTCAGCTTTCCGTAATTACCGGCAGGGTTGAGCACCAGCAGCGTGCCGCCGTAATACTTTTTGGTGAGCGTGGCGCCTTGTAAAGCCACCTGAAACGTTCCGCCGGCCAGGTCGATGTATTCGGATGAGGACGCCTCGGCTGCGGTGACGGCTACCGTAACGTTTCCAGCGTTTGCTGCAACGAAGTCGTATAGGCTGCGGTGCTCATCAAGCTTGTCTTTTACCGTGCGCTCGGAATAGTTGACCAGGCTCGCCCCGCCAGTCATGGCAAGCTGCTGGCGAAGAGCCGCATCACCGATGGAAACCAATTTGACCGAGTCGGTCGCCCAGATCCCGGTCGTGGTCCACGGCAGGGTGCCGGCTTTCGCCTTGTACAGCTCCGAATTGTACTGGATCAGCTGCGTAACCCGGGTCAGTACAATGCCCGCGGCGTATGGAACAGGGTTTTCATATCCGCGACTTTGCTCAGATGCTGCGTAGTCTGCAGCGCGCTGGGCCTGTGCGGCATTAAAGTCACTGGTCCGCTGATTCTGCGCGACAGTGAAGTCATTGGCACGCTGACTTTGGGCAGCAGTAAAATCATTGGCGCGTTGACTTTGGGCAGCGGTGAAATCAGCAGCCCGCTGGGATTGTGCCGTAGCAAACGCGGCCTCAATGCCAGCCCAGGATAGGCGGCTGACGCTTCTCCGATCTGGATACGCCGGCGCAGGGCCGAGAATTAGGTAATCGAGATTTTGGGCGTTATCAATAAGATCTTTCGGGTGGGTGCTGCCGATCGGGTTGAATGTGGCGAAAATTGTCATGCTGTAGCTCCAGGCATGCTTGGCCAGATAGGCAATTTGATTTTGTGTTGAGTTAGGCTCATGCCTCCGGCCATTCCTTATTCATCGCGACGTCAAAGATGTTTGATTGCAGGATGTACTCAGGCGCGAACAGTACCCATGCAGCATCCACAACTGGCCGTTTGAGCAATTCGAGGTTGGCTGTGAATCTCCAAAGGCTCACACCCACAAGCGTTGGCCCGTTGTAAATGTCGGTGAAGCGAGCCTGGTAATCGTCAAAGCCGATTGGCGTTTTTAGCTGGCACTGAAACCACAGGCTTCCAGAGAGCAGAACATGCTCGAACCAGCCTTCGAAAAGCTGTGCCTGCGCATCTGTAAACATCCAGGAAACCGAAGCCACAGTTGGAACTGATGAGAATCTGCGACGCTGTATTGCCCGACCGGTTGTCAGTTGCGTACGTGCTATGGGACTCACCGGCATGAAGTCGTAGCCCTCTCGAAGAGGCGCCGGTAATCCCTCTGGGTATTCAATCATGGCCGGTCCTTATGCGGGCGCAATGGCGCTGTCGTAGGTGTAAACGCGGGCGTCGTAAGGCATGCCCTTCAACGCCACGTTGCCGTTGGATGGAAGTGAGCTGTTTACTAAGACCGGATATGCCCACTTGCTAGCTGGGCCGACAAGCAACTGCGGAAGTTCCAAAGTCATGCTGGTGTCTGGCTCGAAATCCAGATCGGCAATCTGCAGGTGGTATTCGTCGATCGCGGTGACCGGAAACGGACCTGAAAGCGTTCCATCGGGGCGACTGATACCGACTCGGTAGGGCTCTGGCGCCGACCAGTCGATTGGCTCTGTCGACTCGATCAAGAACCCGCCGCCGAATGCCGTGGCGCTGCGCAGTTGTGCGCTTTGACACAGGCCCGGGGTGTCGCTGGCCACCGCGCAGAAGCTCAGGTAACCCGAGTTCATGCCCGCGAGTTCCGTTTCCCATGCGTAGGTGTCCTGGCGGAACAACTGGTGACCGCGACGGCGCATGCCGATCCGGTAGGCGCGATCGCGATCGCCGACGCCCGGCAACTTGATCTTTTCCACCTTCAGCCCGGCATCGCCCGGCCAACGGCACGGCACGGTTTCCCATGCCCACGTCAGATTCGAGTAATACTCAACGTCCACCCCATCGAAATCGTTGACCGACGGCATCGAGCCTTCGATCTTGAGGGGCTTGGTCATGTTCTGCGGCGAATATGTCTGCGTCTTCGGCCCGTAGGTGATATCAAACGCCGCGCGCGGCTCATCACGAACCAGGCTGACCAAGCCGTTCTTGATGGTCAGCTCGGCATAGCCGCATGCCAATGCATCGTTGATCCGGTCTTTTGCCGTGCTGGTGTCGTCGATCACCTCGTCGTAATACTGACCGGCAGCCTCGAACACCGAGTGCAGGCGATCCCACTCTGGCAGGTCGATATCGGCGTCGGTGTAGCCGAGCGACTTCAGCACGTTCAGGCACCAGGGCACGATTCCGCGGGTTGGCTGCGGAGCGGTCCAAGCGCCACCGGTGTACACCGGCAAAACTCGGGTGGCGATCAGGTTGACTTGGCTTTCAGACTGGGCAGAAAGGCGATCGCCGCCACGGATTTGCAGCGCCATCACCGTCATGCCCGGGTAAGTGACCGGGCGAGTCTGGCGCAGGCTGCGCAGGTTGTACCAGCTGATGTCGTCCTGCTTTTCGGCATCAATACGGCCCGGCTGGCTCACGAATCGCTTCTTGATTCGCGCCTCTGGCCGCATCGGATAAGGCAAGGTCGCGCGATAGGTGAATCCCTGAGCGTCTCGGGTTCCGCCTAAGTGCTCAATGTTGATCACAGTCCAGTCCCCGGCCGCATCCATGTCCCGATATTCGAACGCATGGAACGAGCGCACCGGGTAAATCTGCCCTTCCCTCCCGATGCCGCATAGACCGTTCGGGTGAAATACCGTCCATTCCAACTCGGTGACGAGCTCGCCTTTGGGCGCGCAGCCGAATGGACCGCGATAGCCACCCTCCAGGTTCGAAGAATCGAGGGTGATCAGACCATTGACGGTCTCCATCAGCGCAAAACCGGGCCACCCGGTATCGGCAGCGCCGGCCGAAGTCAGACGCTCGACAGTCATCAGCGACGAGCTGAAGGCGGTGATCCGGTAGCGCAGACCAATCGGCCCGATGGTGGCCAAGCCGGAACCCAGCGCCAGGCCGACCACCGGCTGGCCGCCGGTGTAGTCCAGGGTCATTTCAGCCGGCTGCTCAGGCGTGCCGGACGACGCCGCAGTACCGGTCGTATTGACTGGACTGGAGCCGAGCACGGCAGATCCTCCGGACGAAACCAGCGCCAACCCGTTGTTCGCTCCGGTCTGCGTGAGCAGAACCTTGCCCGACGAGGCACTGGCAATGAACGGAGCGCTGCCTTTAGCGGTATTGATCGCCGAGACCAGGCCGGCGAGGTTGGTTGTGGCAGTGTTCAGCGCGACCGAGTAAGGCGTCGAGCCGAGCGACACGGTGAAGGTCAGCGGCGTGACGTTGTAGTCGTAGCGTGCCGGGACACTGGAGCCCAGCACGGTCGACGGCGTTCCGGAGGTTGGCGGCACCGCCGGCGCATACGGGGTGTACGTGTTGACGACGTAATACCCGGCGTTGGCGCCCTGGACCTCGATCAGCATGCCTGGGAACGGATTCAGAATGGCCAGCGGCCCGCGCACAATATCGCGCCCTGCCCCGCCATCGACGACGGTGTATTCGTAGGGCGTCAGAACACGAATGATAAGTCCGCTTTCCCAGTCTGCTGGGAATGCACCGGCGCCGGACGGGATAGATATGCTTGTGCCGTTGAACTGGTAAGCCGAGGCGGTCGCTGTCTGCGTCAGGGCGGCGGACACGGTCATTTCAAGGCCTGCCGAGCCGCTGGAACTGGCCCCGACTTCCTTGACGTTGTACCAGAGCATCGAGGCGCTGTTGCCGGCAACACTCGATCCGGGCGGATAAACGTTGCAGATGGCTTCAGAACCCAGCGAGATGATCGGCGTCTCGCCAATCTTGATGTCGCTCAGGTTAGCCTGAACGCTTCCGGCGGACACATAAACCAGCATCTCGGTCCATTGCTCGCGAGGCCCGGCAAACCAGGTGCGTGGCTCAGCCAAGTAAGACGGATAGAGCTTCTGCCGTCCGGCCAGATTGCGCACGGGGTCACCCGCCTTGACCTTGTTGCCCTTTGCGCTGGCCTCGTCGATTGGGTCGCCCTGGGCGGTTGCGCCAGTGGATGGCATGCCTGGCATTTTTGGCATAAGCAATTTGCCTATGGCCTTCACGCCCTTGAATAGCAACGCGGTGATGGTAAAGGGGTCGGTGCCCTTCGGCTCGCGCCAGATCTGCACGCGGTCAGATGGCTTGAATTTGACCTTGTGCCATAGCGTCGGACAGATCAACTCGTCATTTACGGCCACGCTGATCGGCTGCACCGGGGCGCGCTGATAGAATTCCGTCTGCTGCTTGACCCACGCCTCGATCGTCATCCGCTCGCGGGTAGTGAAGGTGGCCAGCGGCGCGGTGTCGAACAGCTTGTTGGGGAAGAATTCGATCATCGGTAGTAAACCACTCGTTGATAGCACGACTCGAAGTCGCGCACAGGGCGAATGCGGGGGCCGCCTGGGTTGGTGTCGAGAACCTTTAGCTGTCCATCCAGATGGACGATTACACCGACATGCTCCAGATAGTCGCCCTTGAAGGCGGCGGCAATGGCTCCAGGCTCTGGCGCGCACTCATTCATGCCGGTCTTGAGGTCGTGATAAGCGACGGTGTTCGCACGCAACCTGGCCCGGCCGACGCCACCCAGCGAAGGCAGCAGCGGTAGGCCGAACACTTCATGTCGCACGGCAATGACCAGGCCGTAACAGTCGAAGGCCAGCGGGCCGCGCGCACCATCTCTGTAGGGTGCTGACAGGTATTTACTGAGCTGGCTCATACGTAGAGCAGTCCTGGTGCGACATTCGGGTTCAGCTTGTCGCGCGGAAAGGCCGTGCCAAGCAGGTCGAACAGGCCGCACGTCAGCGTGGCGGTGACGCCCTCGTACTGACGACTCAGCAGGGACATTCGGTAGCGCTCCGCTGGATAGCTAAAATCCCCCTCCAGGTAGCGCCGAGAGATCAGAGTGATGCGAGCGTTCGCGGCCTTGGCCTGCTCGACCTTCAGTTGCACCTCTCCGCTGGTGTTGTCCAGGGCGAGAATGATGTTCTGGAAGGCGCTGTTATCCTGATTGGGCAGCGCCTGCTCCAGGGCCAGGGCTTTAAAGACGAGCACCCGCGAATCCTCGGTACCGCAGACGCGATCCTCGTAGCCGTCGCAGAACAGGATCGGGGTCGACCAGATAGAACAGGTAGCCTCGATGGTGTTGATCGGTAACGGCCCGCCAGAGGCGTAGCAGACATTTATTGGGTTGCTCATCTGCCACTCCAGATTTCAATGTGTCGCGCACTCACGCGCCTTGAGACTTCAACCCGTACTTCGCCTGGTTGACTTCATGGATATCACCCTCCCCGCGAATATTCGCGACGTAGATGTCGATGACGTCCTGCTCGGAGAGCTGACGACGGTTGACCTGGCCCGCGCGACTGGCGTCCTCGATCAAGTTGACGACTGAAGAGCGATTGCTGCTTCCCTTGCTAACCAGGTCAAGCGTCCGGTCAAGCTTGGCGCTGGTGTCAGCGGTGGTGACCCGCTCCCCTTTTTGGAGGAGCCACGTACCCGTTTCCGGCACCGAATCGATGCCGTCGTGCGCCATACCCGCGAGGGCAGAAGCAGCGACTCCTGCAACCATTGGTGCGGTGATGCCGGCAGCCGTAGCCGCAGCAGCAGGAGCGAGAATTGGGCCAACAATTGGGATCGCCGCTGTACTCGCAAAGGCTGCGAGCTGAGCTTGGAACGAGGTGGCCTGGGCGTTTGCAATCAACGTGGTCGCGGCGCTGGCTTGAGTTGCTTTGCCAGCGACGAGTTGCACCGCTTGATACACCAGCCATTGAGCCGCCATTTGTGCAAGCGCGTTAATGATGCTCTTCGCCATGGTTGACGCCACGTTGACGAAGGCATCGCCGAGGCTTTCAGACTCGAGAACCATTGAAGCAATACCATCGCCGACAGAACTGGTGAGCGTGTCGAGCGTGCTGGTTGTGAAGTCAGCCGCCTGTTGCTGATAATCAACAGCGGTGTCTCGGTAGTTCTCCCAAGCCGAGCTCACGCCATCAAGCCAATTGTTCTGGGCCGCATCTTGCTGGTTGTAGTAGTCCTGTTGGAGCATCATTCGCTCGGCAAGAGCCTCGCGCAGCAGTTCAGTTTCCTGGCTGTACAGCTCTTCGCTGATGTCCCCCCCGTTGAACTGCTTTTGCAGATCAGCCAACTGCTTGTTGAAGTCCTGCTGGATTGCCAAGTCAGCCTTCAGGCGCTCTTTTAGCTTGTCACCGCTTCCTGACCCAGCGAGCTCAATCTCGAAGCCCATTCGGGCCGTCTGATTGCTCTCATCCAGTGTCGATCCGAAAGCTCGTGCCTTGGCCGTATCTTCGTTGGCCTGCTTTAACTTCTGCAGGCGATCCAGCTCTTCGGCCAAACCCTTGAGGCGCTCTTGCTGCTGAGCATTGATGCCCACCAGTTTTCCTGACTCAATCTCGAACTGAAGCTTGGCGACTTCGGTGGCTTTCTGCCGGGCGTCAGCGGTGGTATTTATGAGCGCGATCTGCCGCTGGTAATCGGTGATCGCATCCGCGCCGCGCTTTTGCGTAGCCGATTCGGCATTGGCTGCCGCAGTGGCCGCACGCTTCGCTTCCTCCCCCCGCTTTTTGTCGGCGTCCGCCGCCGCCTCGCTGGTATCTAGAGTCTTGGCCTTCGCGATGAGTAGATCGGCCTCCCCCTCCTTTAAGCCAGTGATCAGACCAGCACCAATACGAGCTGACAACTTGTCGGCGTTCGTCTTTTTCCCAGAAAGCAAAATTTGCTCGTCCAGGGATTTGGCCAGGTCGCGGTATGCCTTGGACTGCTCGACGACCGAAGAGGCAGCCAGTATCCCGTTGAGAACATTGATCTGCTCACCGAAGGCCTCAACCTTCTGCCGTGCAGTGTCGAGCTCGCCCTGAGCAGCGATCAGGGACTCATTCCACTCCTGTTGTCGAGCATCGGACGGATGTTCGCGTAGAAGGCGCTGGTACTGTCTGACCGCGCTTTCTGCATCTATAGCGCTCAGCTGCGCATCAAGCAGGTCCTTGTTGATCTCCTGTAGCGCGGCAGCCGCCTGGTTCTTGGTGAAACCATCGAACGATTGATTGAGCAAGTCGACCTTGTTCGTCAGGGTCGATGCAGTCTCATCGGCGTCGTCTCCGCTCAGGGTGAAGTAGGCCAGCGCGCTAGCTGCCAGAAGTACCACGCCCGTCGGGCCGCCCAGTAGTGCCATGGCAGCAGACGCGCCGCGCGCGGCAACGCCAACACTGACGATGCCAGCCGCAGCTCCGGGTGCAACACCTGCCATTCGAGCAAGGGCGAGCTGGTATCGGACAGCCTCAACCTGACCAGCAGCAAACGCCAGCGAAGTGCCAATCACGCTCGCAGCAAGCCGAGTTGCCAGAATCACAGCCAGGGCTGATGCAGCCTGGGCAGTTAGGTTGATGGCCGTCTTGGCCTCAGGAGCAGAAAGGACATCGTTAAGCGCCTCGATCGCGCTCCTGGCGGTATCAAGGCTACCTTCCCCCGTCAGCAACCCAGAAACTGTGTTCCGCAGACCATCAATAGCACCGCCGAAGGTGTCACGGGCTGCGGCGGCGGCGCCACCATACGACTCCTCAAGCGATTTAAGAATGATGCCCTGGGCGCTCGCAACATCACCTGTAGACTCGAACGATTCTGCGAGCTTCTTCTGTTCCTCGGTAAAGCGGAAACCTTGTTTACTTAGGGATGTGAGCCCCTGAGAAGGCACGTCCAACGCACGGCCAATCGTTTCTGCGGCCTGCTGCACGGTCATACCTGTGCGCGCGGCCATGTCGGCAGCAGCCTGCAGGGCTCGGGTAAATTGGTTGCCGACGACTCCAGTGAAGGCCAGCAGCGCAGTCTGGGCCTGGTTTATATCGCCGCCTGAAAAGGTGGTAGCTTTTTCCATGGCGTCAGCCATGTCGTTCAACTGGTTGCGGTTGAACCCCGCCGCTTCCCCTGTCGACCGAAGCACGGCCGCCAACTGCGCCTGCTCCTTTTCCGCCGCTTGCGTTTCCGCAATGAAGGCCGTGAAGATCGCGCCAACAGAAAGGCCTGCAATCGCGCCAGCAACTACTTCGCCAAGAGCCTCCCAAGCCAGGGCCGCAACATCAGCAGACTCTGCGATCGCCTTTCCCGACTTGCGCGCGGATGCCTCAGCCTTGTCCATAGGACCAGTGAAACCGCCAATCCTTGCGATAAGGTCGAGCGTGAGCGTTCCGAGAGTTGAAGCCATTGCTACCCCAGCTTGTTCATATTGTTGAGAGGAATCAGCCCCAGCTGGCGATCGCTTCTTCCAAGGTCAGTTCGGGCTCCGACTCATGCGGCATGAAGTCGAATATCTTGTACTTGACCTTGTCCGAATTCCTGTTGGCGTACAGCGTCGCCAACAGAGCGAAACCTCGTTCGATGCGCATACCGAAGTTGAGGGAACCGCGCTTGTTTCGATATGCCACCCACCGCCTGAACTCGGGCAGACTCACTCGCTCTCTGGCTTCGGCGATGGTGCATCCGAGGGTGATTGCGAGCTCGTGCTCGACTTCCTCAAATTCGGTGAGCTCTGGGTCTTTCCCGGATTGTTGACCTCACCGATCGCGGAGAGCAGTGCAACGGTCAGATTTCCATCGAGCGCGCCGCGCTCTGGATCAGCCTCGCCGGTGATGTCGCCAATCTTGAAGATCGGCTGACCAGCCTCATCGCATATGCAGGAGGCGATACGGCCGGCAACACCGTCATGCTTACCCGCAACAGCAATGAGGTCGCTGACAGCCGACTGGTACCCGAGCAACCGGACATAGATGGTCGCTGTAAACTCCTGTTCGCCCTGCTTCCAGGTAATGGTCTTCTCGACCGGGGCGCCGGTGAAGGCACCCACCTCCTTGAGATTTTGGATGCTGAGTTTCATGACCTACCCTTATGCGGTTTTGCGAATCCAGGCGGAGCCGCCCGAGCGCTGGATGGTGGCCGCGGTTGTCACGACCGCGTTGGCAGCGAAATCGAACGGAAAGTCCGAGACATATCCATCGAAGAGGAACCAGGTACGGGTAGGCGGCAGCACGAAGTCATCACCCTCACCGAGCACGGCAGTGGCAGATGCTCCAGTACCACCACCGCCGGTCATCGCAATGGTTGGAGCCGAGGTATAACCAGAGCCTGCGTTGGTAATGTTGAACCCTGTCACTTCGCCGCCAGAGACGACCGCGGTAGCCGTCGCGCCAGTGCCACCACCGCCAGTGATAGCTACGGTTGGTGCAGTAGTGTAGCCAGAGCCGGCTGCGCCAAGGCTGATGGCAGCCAGCGCTCCACTGGTGCCCACCGTGGGAGCTATGCCTTTGCCGTCAGACCAGCCGACTACCCAGCGAATGCTTTCGATTGAATCATCCTCCGAGAGCTGATGAAGACGCACGTGCGAAGTGTTGCGCGGGTCCGCGTTCAGACTCAGGGTCGCTTGACCAGGAGTGCGTAGTCCGCGCATGTAGCTGCGCACCGACTCGCTGAGGCAGGTGGTCTCGATTTGATCGGCTGGGTTACCGCCAGGGCTGAATGCAGTTGCGCACTCGATCTCCATCACTTCGAAGACCGACGGGTTACCTGCGGTAGGCACCAGGGCGTAGACCTGGGTCCCTTGGGACAGAATCGACATGGCGTTCTCCAAGTGTCGGGCATAAAAAAACCCGCACATGGCGGGCAGAGGTTGGGGTTCTGCTATCTGGGTACAAGCCAGTCGATGTCGAAGCTCGACCGGCACAACTTTGTTGCATTGTCTTTCGTCTCCCCGCCCCAGCGGGTGACATTCGCTTTCAATTCAATAGCGTGACTGATCGCCTGCGTCACGGCCCTTGCATCGCCTGCGGAAGCGGCATACACATCGACCTGAAGGGTGTAGCCATCGATGTCAGGCCTACCGGACAGGTAGTTTTCTGGCGCCCCCGTGAGTAGCTGCCAGACCGCATAGGGCTTCGCGACTCCCTCCGGCGCTTCGCCGAATGGATAGAGCCTGGTTGGCACCGCCCCCAAGACAGCAGTGACACCTGGATCGGCAGCGCAGACGGAGAAAATTGGTGCAGGCTTCATCAAGTCGAACCTCGCGCTTTCTGCGCACGGCGAATCGCTCGGTCAATGGCTTTTTCATACTGACTCAAGAACTCGTTGGTGGCCGCGCTGATGTTGTCCGCAAGGGCGTTGCGCATGAATGGTTGGGCACGCATCTTTTCCGTCCCGAACTCCAAAAGCCGCCAGTGAGGCGTTGGTGAGTTCTCGGACTTGTTGCCGCCTTCCTTCAGCACCGCCCCATGCATGACGCCGACACGAAATGCCAAGTCGCCCGTAGCCTTGAAGCGCCGACCGTTCCAGCGCACTGCAATGTTCTGCGCGATGGATCGACCGGTCTCCTTGTCATCCAGGCGCACCGCGCCTTCTCTGGCCTTCTCGGCGACCAATTGAGCAGCGCGGCGAAGAGCCGACCTGCCGCCCTTGCGCTTGACGTCATAGTTGATGGACTCCAGTTTCCCGAGGAGCGAATCGATGCCTATCAGGCTGAACTCAATGCTTTCAGCCATCATTCACCCCCTTCGCCACCAGAATCGTGAGGTACTCCAGGCCCGACACAGGATCAGGTAATGGCTGCCCTTGGATTTCGTAAACGTCTCCGCGGTGCAGTATGCGCATCGTAGGCAGCACGCCGGCGCGGTACCGGATTACCACCCGGCCCGATGCCTCAGACTGGACCGCCTGCGCCGCGATCAGATCGCGAGCGCTCAACGGCTCGACCGAGGCAGCCACCTTTTCCCAGACGGTGACCCAGCCCGGAATCATCTCGCCCGTGTCTGGGTCTTGAATCAGACCGGGCTCCTGGATCGTGATCCGATGGCGTAAAAGTCCGGCTCTCACGGCGTCACCACTGGGTCAGGCGGCCCCGACCAATTGCGGGAGGACCACAGCAAAGATTCAACGGCCATCGGCACCTCCGCAGTAATAGTGCCAACCACGACCGCTTCCCTGTTCGCGTACGAGTGTCCAATCAACAGCAGCAGCGCGGCTTTAAAGCTCGCCGGAAAATCCTCGACCTCAATGAGTTTCGGGTTGTCACAAAACCAAAGCGCCCAAGCGAGCGCCGATTCGCCATACAGGACTATGAGGTCGTCTTCGTCTTCATAGTCCAGACGCAGGTGCTTGCGAATCAGCTCGGTGGGGAGCAGATCAGCAATGGCCACGGTCATTTTTTAGCGCCTTTCTTTGGGCTTTGCTCTGGCTCTGGCTCTGGCTCTGGCTCTGGCTCTGGCTCTGGCTCTGGCTCTGGCTCTGGCTCAAGGATTGGATCGGCTTCAACCTCTTCTGCCAACTCCATACCGATCAACGCCTCGGCATATTCTTCCTTGACCTCACGGATCTCGAATTGATCGAAGCTGCCTGCGTGGTAGTGCGAGAACTGCCGCAACGCGCGAATTTTAATCATGGCAAGCATCCGGGGCAGTTTCCTGCCCCGGCCCTGTGGTTATGGGGTTGGTACGGTGAACGCGCCTTTGATGATGGCGGTCGGACGGTAATGCGTGATCGCAAGACGCTCCTCGCAGAGGATGGTCAGCATGTTCTTCACGAAGTTGTCGCGATCCTGGTTGCTGATCTCGATCGTCGCATCCATCCGATCCCAGATCTGCGAGGCCAGGTCGAAACCACCAACGGTGAAGGTGCCCTGGGCTTGTGCCTTGGTCGCAACCACTGGCAGGCCCCACATCACCTTGGCAGCGAAAGCCGCTGGGCCACCGAAGATGTAACGACCTTCGGCATCTTTCAGTAGCGCAATGGCATGCCAGTCGCGCGGATTGAGGATCAAGCCGGAGGCCTCGAACTCGGATTCGCTGGTCTGGAAGATGGCGTGCGCGATCTGATCGGCGCGAGTGTCACCGGTTGCGTTGAGAGCAGTGTCGTAAGCAGTTGCCACCTTGTTCAAGCCGATCAGGTTGTCACCGGTGCCGTCACCGTTGAGCAGTTGGCCTTCTTCAACCAGATCCAGGCCAAACAGCAAACGCCCGTTCACGTAGGACTCGAGCATCGGCGCATCGTCCATGATCTGGCGCGATGCCTGAATCCAATGGGCAATGGTTTTGACGTTCGCAGTTTCCTTGGTGAAGGTCAGTTGCGACTCGGGCTTGAGTGCGCCCTCTGCGACCGGTGCTGCACTGTTAGTGAACACGTTCTCGCGCACGTACTCGATGGCGTTCGAAGAGGTACGACCCTGGGCAAGCAAGTCGCGGATGGTCAGACGGCGCAGGCCTGGCATCAGAATGCCCGGGTTCTGCTGTGGTTGAACCAGCGCGCCTGCCGAGGCACCGCCAGAACCCAGCGCCTTGCTGAAGCTCTTGACGTCGACCTTGCCGGAAGTGGAGCCGTTCCAGTTCTTCTTCAGATCTTCGGCGGCGCGTTCGGCGAACGATTTCTTGGCTTGTGGATTATCCAGACCGCCCCCAGCCAGTTTCGACTCAAGGTCAAACAGGCGAGTACCAGCAGTCTTCAGCTCTTCCTGAACGGTCTGGAGATCGGTTTGCAGCTTTTTGCTGATAGCACCGGTCTCGGTGATTTCTTTTTTCTGCGCATCGAACAGTTGGGTCATGTTCGTTTGCGCGTCTTCGATTGCCTTTTGGATCTGGGCCAATTCAGACATGGTTCAGTTTCCTACAGTTGGAAAGGTTTTGAGGCGATTGAGAATCGCGGTGATTTCGCCACCTTCGGAATCGCTCCGAACTGCGGACTTGATCCTGGCGATGAAGCCCAGGGCTTGCGACTTTGAAAGGCCAGCCGAATCCCTCAGCCAGTGTTCTACGTCACGAATGGTGGTGATCGACTCCAGGCTCTTCATGGACTCGACGGTCGCCTGCTCGTTGGCAGGGAAGGTGCAGATGCTGATCTCACGAAGGGCCTGCACATTTTTGAACGCTCGGCCGGTGCCGATCAGGTCAAAGTCGTCTTTAAGGACGGTGAATCCGACGGACATGCCTTCAACTGTCTTGTGCTCCATCGCGGCCCGCAGATCGGTGGACACCGATAGCCCTGGGGTCAACTCACCGCGTGTGAGCAAACCTTTGCTGTCCTCTTCGAGCGACAGCCACTTACCTACCGGCAACTCCCAGGTGCGATGGTTGAAAAACATTCCAACCTGACGGCTCTGGCTGGAGAGCGCTTTTTTGAATGCGCCAGGCATGATGATGTCGCCATCACTGTCGACCACGCCGAAGACGCTCGCGTAGCCCTCGAACGTCCCCGTTTTTCCAGACGAATCGAACTTGATCTCGACCTGGTCAAAGGCCAAGGTCTTTTGAATATTGGACATTGGGTAGCTCCAGAAAAACTAAACCCCGCTGGGAGCGGGGTTCGTTTGGCCGAGATGTGTGAGCGGAACGTTCTGTGATTGCCGAGTGGCTACATCGCCACCATCAACCGGTGGCCTGTTGTTCACGCGGCGCCCTTCATTGATTGTGAGCAGGCCAGTATCGACCAGGGTTTTCATGTAATTTGCTCGCGCCGTAGAATCCCCGCTCAAGAGCCCGTCGCGATTATGCTCGGCGTGGATACGGCCCAGATCGGCAGGTTTGACCAGCCAGCGCAGGATGCAGCCTTCCCAAATCTCGAGATACGCATCCAGGCTGTACTGAAGAAATCCAAGGTTTTGCTGCTCAATACCGGAACCCCAACTGGTGGATTTCTCAACATCTCCCACCAAGTGCGGCGGCACACCAAAGAACCTCGCAAGCTCGCTGACTTGAAATTTCCGCGCAGCCATCGTTTCGGCATCTTGCGGGCTCACGCCAATGGCTTGGGTGGTGAATCCACCCTCAAGAATCCAAAGTCGTTTTTTAACTGGGCCACCAGAGATCTCTTTGAAATTCTCTTCAACCTGTGCCCGCTGGTCCTTGTTGAGCACTTTCCCTTCACCGGTCATCAACAACTGCGGGGACTTCGCGCCATTGGCATAGAAGTCGCGCTGCTGATCCTCCATCGCCACAGCGACGCCTGCCGTCTTCGCAGCGAAGGCGATCGGCGATAACCCTACGAGCCCGTTGAAACCGAACCCCTTGAGGTGGAAGATTTCACTCTGCTTGAAGTCGGCGTATGCATTGTCCCGACGGTACCGGTAGACAACTCGCTTCCCCTCAAGCCGGACATCCATGTTGACCGACATAAGGGGAACAAGGCTGACCACGTCGCCGACGCTGTTGCGCTCGATCAAGGCGTAAGCGTTTCCGTAGTAGCAAAGCTGCATGGTCATCGAAACGCGGAAGTCGAACGCCGTCATGAATTGGTTGGGGCTATATCGCAGAAGGCGCGCTAACGGATTGTCCAAGCCAACCTTCTTGCGGTCATCCCCCTTGGTCTCAAATACGTCCAAGGGCATGCAGGCCGTAACACTCGAGATCAAGCGTACGCAGGCGAAAACCGTGGATATCTGCAACGAGCGCTCGTCATTGACGACTGAGTCACCCACCACGCCGGATGCCGACACAGGCCCGGTCTGCGACCCCTTCTCCGGTGTGACGAGCCGGCCGCCGACGAAAAAGCTCGCCATGCGCGCCCAGAATGGGCTGCGGGTGCGCAGGTCAATGCTGTAGTCGGTGTCTGCCATTACATGCTCATCGGTCTGGAGAGGAAGTCGTCGACAGAGCCCTGGACATCCGCATTCGCGAGTATCCGGCCTATCGTCATGATCAGCGCCACCGCGCCATCTATCTTGTTGTCGTCGCCCTGCTTGATCGGGCGGACAACGTCATCGTTACCCGGCAGATGTTTGCCAATCACGTTACCGATACACCAGGTCATGATCGGGTTACCGTCATGATGAAACCGGCCCGCGGTGATGGCCGCCTCCAATTCCTTCATGGGGTCCGACATGTTGGTGTAGTTCTGCGTGATGGTGATTGGATTGAAACCCTCGTCGTCGAGGTCGTGACTCAGGCCCGTCGCACCATGGGGGTCAATCGGAGACTCCCGCAGCGGTGCATGATGATTGGCTTCTTTCGTGTCCTCGAGGATCTCGCGGTAGTCGATCTCAGCGCCGTCGGTAACCTCAAGATGCCCGGAGTTGATCCATGCCTGGAATCGCTCCGACATGCGCTTATTGTCGCTGTTGTAGACGGTGTCGTACGGCACCCAGAACTTCGGTGCCACACTGTAGTAATGCGTTTTGCCGTCAATAACGCGCCAGAACAGGCGCGCCCGTGAGTTCATATCCAGCTTTCGCGCCAGGTCGAAACCGGCATTCCATTCCTGGCCCTCGAACTGCTCGAGCGTCAGCGTGGTGTCTTCGCAGGACTTCCAGTCTTCCATGTTGAAGAAGCCGGCTTTTGCGCTGACCCAGAGGTTCAGGTGCTTGGTCTTAAACGTGTTGGTGAACCGCGCGGAGCGGATCGCCCGGGCTTGCTGGCTTTCCAGATACTCCTGAAACACCGACACGCCGTGGTTCGGATTGGCCTTGGCCAGCATCTTCGGGTCGGTCCAATCGTCACCCTCATCGAGGGTCCAGATCCAACCGAACAGCTCGTCGTCTGGCACAGTGCCTTCGAGCATCTCGATAACTTGCCGACGCTTGTCGTAGCACGGCCCCTCGATATCGGCGCCGGCGGTGGTGATGATGAACATCAGCGGCTGCCGCCGGGCGCCCATGCCGGTGAGCATGGTGTCGTACTGGGCTGATGTCGGGTGCTCGTGATATTCGTCGACGATCGCGCAGCTAGGTGAAGCGCCGTCGCCCGGGTTGCCAATCAGCGGCTCGAAGCGACTGAAGTCGGACGGGATGTTCATGTTCGAGGCATTCACCTCGATGCCCGCAGCCTGCACCAGCATTGGCGACTTGCTAACCATCAACTTGGCCGGCCGGAATACCTCCCACGCCTGCTTCTCCGTGGTCGCGCCAGAGTAGACCTCGGCGCCGAACTCACCGTCGGCTACGAACATGCTGATGCCAACGCCGCCGGCCACCACGGACTTGCCGTTCTTGCGCGGCACCTCCCAGTAACTTTCGCGGAATCGGCGGTGACCGCCCTTCTTCTTGACCCAGCCGAAGGTGACGGCCAGGCCGAACAACTGCCACGGCTCCAGGCTGATCAGCTGTCGTTTGAATGCCCACTCACCCTTGGTGTGCGGCAGCAGCTGGATGAGCTTCAGTTTCTTCTCGGCTTTTGCCGGATCAAATTTGAAGCGGTAGCCGCGCTTGCGGCTGGCGGCTAAGTCATCGAAGTGACGCTGCACCGCCTGGTGAATGTATCGACAGGCCGGGACCTTTCCACGGAGCAAAGACCGGCCCCACGCCATCGCCTTGTCGACGTTGGGGTGCAGGGCTTTGGTCATTTATGAGCTCAGTAGTTGGGCAAATTCGTTGGTGGCCTTCTCCTTGTTTCCGCCTATCAGCCGAGTTCGACTCGACGGGTCCAGGCCCAGCAGCGAGCCGAAGGTCACCATCTGGCGCATCGTTTCGTTGGCCGCGGTGAGCGCGGGGTTCTTCACCGGCCCACCGGTCGCGCCGGCCACAACAATGCCGTTGTCTCTTATCGACTCTTGAGCCATCCGCCAGTTGTCATAGGCGGTGCAGAAGGCCTCGACGTTGTGCAGGTCCGTGAGGGCCACGACGTTCTCGCGCAGCAACTCGGGAAGAATCATTTTCCACATCATGGCAGCCCGCTCGCTCAACCACTCCGGCGGGTCAACGTCGGTGATCTTGGAGAACTCAGGTTCAGCAGTATTCAGCGCTCGCTTACCTGGGTTGCCGGCGAGCTGTTTCTTGGCCGTCGGCTTGGGTTTGCGACCACGGCCCGCGACCGTGGCGGTGCCTCCCATCGCGCAACTCCTGAATTTTTAATTTCGCGGGTGTGAAAAAACGATTGAGGGCGCGGTCTAGAAGCGAAAAGGCCCAGACTTTCGACCCGCCCCCTCCCCTTGATCGCTAATCGCTCTCATTTGGCCCGATTTCTCTGTTTTTTCACGGTTTTTCTGCTTTCGGCCGTCCGGCATTGCCGAATCCGCCGTCCTCGGCCGCGGTCTTGACCGAATGACAGGGGTGGCACAGGGACTGCCAATTGGTCCGATCCCAGAACAGGCTCATGTCACCACGATGCGGCTCGATGTGGTCAACATCGGTGGCCACAACCACCAGGCCACGTGCTTCGCAGTGTCGGCAAAGCGGATGCTTGGCCAGCCATCCAGCACGGGCCTGCTGCCATTTGTATCCATAGCCACGGGCAGCGCTCGTCTCGCGAGGCTTCTCTCGCACATGACTCTTGAGCAGGTGCGCGTGCGCTTCGCAATAGCGAGGGTTGCGGGTCAGCACGTTGCAGCCCTGGGCATTGCATGGTTTCTGTGGTCTCAGCGGCATGGCGTGCCATCCATGTATGTCAGAGGCGGCGCATCCGGATCCTCCGGCTCATCAGCGGCCATCGCTTGGATCAGTAGGTCCAACCTGCCGGCTATCTGGTCCATCGACCGAGCTGTGTTCTCTTGGGCGACTACCAGTCTTTCCAGCAATGAGATCAATGGATCGCTCATACGCCACCTTGCTCCACTTCTTGATCCAGTCGCGCCGAGCGGCGCATCCACCGCACGCCATCAGCCCTCTACCTTGCGAGCCGCCGCACGATCGTAATAGCCGCGAACTTTCTCCACACCGAGGAAGCCAACAGCACCGCCTGCGAACGTGGCCATGCTCTGCGGCAGCCCCATCCACTCAAGTAGGGGCACCAGTGACAGCGTGACTAACCCGCACAACGCTCCCTCCAGATACATCTGACGACGTGTGCCACCGCCATACATCACTCGCAACACCGCGATGCCGACGGACAATCCGGCGGCGAAAAGTTGTGGCTGATGCAAAACCAGCCAGGCAAGCACAGCGGCCCACAGTCCGGGATCCTTCTCAGGCATGTTCGGCATCTCGATTCCTCCCTTTCGGGAAGTGCATTAGGATCGGCACCAACAGCACTCCCAGCTCGGAGCGATGGGTGTGGTGGAGCCGAAAACGAAAAAGCCCCGCACGATGGCGAGGCTTTTGAATTGATCAGTATGTAAGAAGCACCAAGTTAAGCGTCGGCGCTCTTCGAGCTAGCGCTTGATGTAGTCGTTATTAAACGAAGGATCAACCTGTCCAGTAAACATGAACCAAACGGCCCAGACCATCAGGGCAAGAACCGGCGTGAATATGACTAAAGCAATTGCATTCTGAGCTTTTTGGGGTAACGCCTCACAAGCACTCAGCAAAGGATTTGCCACGAAAATGAGGAGTAAAAATCCACCAAAAAAGTACCAAAGGTTCATAGCTGCCTTACAGAATTGAGTTACTTCGTGTCACAAGAAAAAGCCCAGCGGTCGGCTGGGCTTTATTGTGTCGTCTCTCATAACGCGCAAGATCGACATGATGGGGCTAATTTATGATCATTCCGCCACTGCGTCAAGCGGCGTCAATGAAGATTTCTTCCCGGTCAAATATCTCAGTCGCGTGGATCACCGCAGCCTCTTCCAGTGACTCAAGACGCTTCGCGATACCTGTCTTCCATCGGCGTCGCGTCGACTCAGGCTTGCCTTCCGGATCCCAGGTATTCATGTCGTAGAACTCGGAGGGCAGTACGATCATGTCGGTGGAACGCTTACCGGTCTGGACGCCCTTCAGCTTCGGAATCGCCCAAGCAGTGAGCGCCTTATAGATGAACAGTTGCGGCGCTGGGGAAGTCATACGGGCAACCAGGCGGCCGATGGCGGCGACCTTGTTGGCCTTGTGCGTCGAGTACTTCGCGACCAGCACATCCCACTGAGCTGGATCAAGCTGACGGTGCAGAAGCGCGTAGAGGCAGCAGTCGTAATCGAATTTGTCACGCACCGATAGCGAGCTGCCGGTACCACCTGAACGCAGATCGGCATCGATCAACTTCTGCCACGACTGTTTGGTGCTGTTGTCGATATTGTCGGCGGCCAGTACACGGACCAGCGTGCTCATCACATCTTTATAAATGCCCATGTCTCAATCCCCCTTGTAAGTCGAGCGGCCGGCGCCGCGGCTATTGCTCTGCTGGTAGTCATCAACGATGCAGCGTGTTCGATTCTTGCCGATCAACTGACTGCGTTCCCGGCGAACCATCCGCCCCAACTGGAGCACCAGATCTTCGATCAACAGTGGCTCCAGGGTCTGGGCATGAACGAAACCCGAAGAGTGACAACCGATGCAGTCGAGTTCGTGAAACACCCCTTTGATGATCCCTTTCCCGGCACAAGACGGGCACTCGGTGAGCGGTATCAAACTGCGCACCAGGGCGGGTCCGTGAGTCCTTTTATCCATTTTTAAACCTCGCCTATGGTTGATTCTTGAATAGGCTCGCAAGCCTTCTGTTCTGCGGCTTGCAGCGGATTACCGGAATCTTCAAATCTAAAGCCGGTCAATCCGTGAATCGCTGCAAAGCCTTTCTGATCTAGATGCGCGTGCCACTGCTCCAGAGCATCACGCTTGCGGGCCATGACGTCGGACTGGATGTACACCTTCACGTTATGGCCCATGGCGTGGTTGATCAGCAGCTCACCGATCAGGTGATCGACACCGAGGTCTGCCCAGCCGGTGCGAGCGACTTTGCGCAGGTCGTGGCTGGTCCACTCGCCCTGCCCCAGCCGCCGGAACACGGCGCAGCCTTGAGCCTCACCCAGCGCCTTGCCATTGCGCGCAGGAAACAGGAACTGACCGTCATAACCTTGGGCGTATTGACCTTCCCGGTACTGGACCAGCAGCGTGCACACCTGCTCGGTCAGGGGTAGGTGATGCTCGACACCGGTCTTGGTGTTCTCGGCAGGGATGAACCACTCACGCTCGGCCAGGCTAATGTGCGACCAGCGCGCCATGCGGGTTTCGCCGATCCGGGTGCCGTGGCACAACATCATCAGCGCCAACATGGCATCCAGCGGCGCGCCGGGCAGGACCTCGAGCAGCTGCCCCAACAGTCCTTCCAGTTGGACGCCACGCAACCGCGACGGCTTGATCCCGACCTTGGCCTTGGAGAAGTCGTTGAACTTGATCGGCGCCATCGGGTTGGAGGTGATCAGGCCCAGCTTGGCGGCCTGACGGAAAGCCAGGGCCAGCAGTTGGAACACCGACCGCACGTAGTCGATGGAAATGCTTTCCTGAAGCGGCCACATTAGCTGGCTGTCGAGTGTCGCCTTGTCGATGCCGGTCAGAGGCAGGTCGCCCAGGCGCGGCATTAGGTGGCATTTGATGGCAGAGGCACCGGTCTTCTTGCGCTTGCTGGAGAGGTTGCGGTCGCGGGACATGCGTTCGGCGTACCAGGTCAGCAATTCACCGACGGTGGACCACTTCGACAGATTGGCACCTGTACCGGCCTCCAGGCGTAGGCGGATGGCAGGCAGCGCAGCAACCACCTGCTTGGTATTGAGGTCGGGATAGCTGCCGATCAAGTTCCATTCGCCCTTGGTCACCAAGTACCAGGATGCCCGGGCACGAGCCTTGGTGAAACGCAGGTACAGGCCGCGATTCTCAACGTCGCGCAAATCCCGGACATTGCCGCAAGCCTGCCGTTTGATTTCGGCGTCGGACATCTTCACGGCGGCGCTGCTCATGCGGCCACCACTGTCGGAGCGAGCCGCAGGTAGGCGCGGATCTGCTCCATCGTGTCGAAGTGCCCACGGCACACCACGGCGAGATAACCCTCAGCATTGAGCTTGCGAATCCGTTCGTGCTGGCTGTCAGAGATGGCCGCGTCGTTCGGCGGCGTAGCCTTGAACTCGATGTATAGACCGAAGAAACCACCACGGGCCATGGGCAGGACCAAGTCGGGAATCCCGGCCTTCACGCCCTGGGCCTTCAACTTCGCGGCGACAGCTTTCACCCGATGCCCACCGTTCGGAACGTGGTAGATCAAGTCAGCAACCTCGGGCAGACGGATGCGCAACTCGGTCATCAACGCCGCTTGCTCTGCTCCCTCACGGTCGACTGGTTTGGCACGGGCGATCTTGGCCTTGAACAGCTTCATTCCGGATCCCTCGCGTTCTGCTCAAGCTCGATCAGCAGCTCAAGGAAGTGTTTGGCCTTCTCCAGATCGGCGATGCCGCCCTTTTCGCGCCAACGGGTGACGTACTTGATGACGCTGCCCTCGGCGAAGGGGATGCCATTTGCATGGATGTATTCGATCGGCTGGATCTTGAGCGACTTGTAATGGCCGCCCGAAACTTGTTTTGCGAGTGCACTCATTGGGTTGCTCCGGCGCGCCGGGCGCGCAATTCGGCCAAGGCCTTGTTTCCGACTTCAGGGGTACGGCGCCCTTCCGCTCGAGCGGGAAGCGCCAGGGGCATTTTTTGCAGAGGGAGACCATCAACCAGGCGGCGCGTGGTGATCACGTAATTGCGCTCGAACAACTTCTTGGCCAATGAGCTTTCGAGACGGTTCAGGTTCTCGAACCCCGACTCTTTCGCCGTGTGCCATACCGCGTCGTGTGACCAAGTGGCTTGGCCGGCCATCGATGGATGGGCATTGCGGCATGCTTCGCGGAACGCGGTATCGAGCGGCGGTATGCCGAGCATTTCGGGAGTGGGCTGGCACAGGGCGATGAACTTCCCAACGCTCGGCGCGAAGTCGGAACCGGCCTTCCTGCACTGCTCGATGCCGAAGCGGATCTGCTCGATCTTGGTGATCTTTTCAGCCATGAAGGCCTTGGTCCAGGTTGCCTTCGCCGCGTTGATCGCTTCCTGATCGGGCCAGGCCTGCTTCCAGGCTGGAAAGATCGCCATCAACTCACGGAACAATGCGTTGATCACCTGCACGGTCCCCGTATCCGCCTTGAGAGGCACGACTTCTGCGCTCGGAACGTTGGACAGGGTTTGCAGCACGCTCGATACGGATTTCATCACAGACCTCCTAGGTCATCGCCCCAGCTGGTGTCGTTGAAGTCAGGTTCTTGCCCGCGCCCAGCGGCCTGAACGCGCTCACGCTTAACCCACTGCACTAGGCGGTAGCACCAGCCGGCAGCTGAATCCAGGGTGTTCGGCTTGGCGCAGTGGAACCCTTTGAACTTGCGGATGGCTTCGTCGGGAACGCAGTCGGCGGGTAGCCCTGCGATTGCAATCTGGTCGGACAAAGCTTTGGTCGGGGGAACCCAGGTGGCGAACATGGCGAAGCGTTGGTTTGCCGCTGGGCATTCGGCGGCGACCTGCTCTTGCTGCGCGATCTCGTCGGCCAAATCGCGCTGCAGCTGCTCTTCGGTTACCTGATGGTTCAGTGACGGATTGGGTGCAGATTCTGCACCCCGTTCTGTTCCAGGCTGCACCCCGTTCTGTTGTGAGTTGCACCCCGTTGCGTCATCTGCACCCCGTTTTGTACGGGGTGCAGGATTTGCACCCCGCGATAGTTGAAGGTCGTAAACGACTGGTCGACGGTCATGACGATCGATGTGCACGGCGGCGATAGCTTGGTTGCCTTTCTGGATTAGGCCGACCTTCTCCAGATCGTCCAGCTTGTAGCGCACGGTACGCTCAGACAGGCCGGTGTCTTGTGCCAGGGTCGAGGCAGACGGAAAGGCGCCAGCGCCGTTCGAGCCGGCATAGTTGGCAAGGCACAGCAGCACGTGCCGCGCGCTCGAGTCTTTCAGGGACTCAATGGGCAGAGAGAGCGCCCAGGACATAGCTTGAACACTCACAGCGAGGCTCCGATATTCTTTTCGGCCAGGTAGGCAAGGCCTTTCGGTGTTACGAGGGGTTGAAAGGCAGCGCGGTCCGCACCTGTCTCAGGGTCGCTTTTCAGTGCGGTGACCTTGTGGACCAGATAGCCGGAAGTGATTCGCGGCTGGTAGGCGGTCCAACGCTTGGAGCCGCCGCGATGGAAGATCCACCGGTTCTTCTCAAGCCACTTGAATAGCTTCGAGGGTGGCATCTGCAGTTGTTTGGCGGCATCACTGATGCAGATCGCGCCGCCGGCAGAGGCGAGTCGTTTAATAGCCGCGACCTTTGGCTCCTGATCGAGAATCACCAGGCGAAGCGACTGGTTTTCCTTGGCCTGATCAGCAGCAGCTTGGAGAGCCTCGGCGTAGGTCGCCGGGATCTGGAATTGATCCGCCCTCGCCTCCAGTTCCTGCCAGCGATCGATGATCCGGGCGCGCAACTCGACGCTGTATCCGGAGACGACCACCAAGGTGTCGCGCTGGGAGAGCAGGAACTCGCGATAGACCTGGCCGTTCTGCGGATGAACGTAAGGGGTGTCGTTTGAAGAAACGACACCCTTTGCAACCAAGGCGCGGATGGTTTTCAGCACGTTGTCATGCGTGCTGCCGGTCAGATCGGCGATCTCGCGAGACGACATTGTGTGTCGCGACACGTTTTGCTCTTGCCGAAAAAGTGTCGCGACACGGCGGGTATTGCCTGGAGCGGTGCTGGTGTTCATAATGGCCCCTCAAGTGTGTTGCTGTTGAAGAAGCCGGTCTAGCCACCGGCTTTTTTGTGTCTGCGATTCAGGCGACCTTCACCGACTCTTCCATCACGCTCAGCTCGTGACGGACATGTTCGATCTCTCTCCGAATGGCCTGCTTCTCGATTTGAGTTACGCGGCCGTCATCCAGCGCGCTGTGCACAGCCAGGGTCAGATCAGCGATTTCCTTGCCGACATTCATCATCGAAGCCGTGAGCTCCTTCGGTGCCGGAGCTGCCCTTTTCACCAGGTCGAAACCGAACTGATCAGCCAGGGCGGCGAGCGGACGCATGTCGCCGGTGTGCAGCAAGATCCCGAACAGGTGCTCAATAGTCAGGTGATGGGCATCGTTGTCGGGATTGGCACGCTGCAGCAGGCTGACGTGGGGAACACCCATCTGGCCGGCCAACACCTTTGCTTCGTTGTCCAGGACCGCGCTTTGGCAAGCCCGCAGAAATTCGTCCATTCGTAAAACCTCGTTACTGTTTCCGTGGTGGCGCAATGCCAACCCGGCGATCATTCGTTTCAATAACTGATCAAGGGCGCAACCATGACCGACTCTTCAGAACTGCAAGGCGAGATAACCGCCCTTTGCTGCCTGGTGGTTGCCTTGGCCTCCACCCTTCCCATCTCGTCTCAACTCAGGCTGTGGCCTGCGTTCGAACGGATTGCCGGACCTTTGCGTGATCGTCTCGGCGGTGATGAGCTGCGCGGCTTTGAGCGCGCAACCGTCTCCCTCGCGACAAGGAGGAAGCCGGTTGGTTAAGCAGCTGATTTCTTCGGTGATGCCTGCGCCGGGAAGGACTTGAGCTCATGAGCCTCAAAGGTCCCGTCTTCATTGCAGATGACGGAAATGTTGCGCTCGGCGGAAATGGCCTTACTGATTGCAGCGGGGCTGACCCCAAGAGACTTGGCCGCAAAGGCCTGCCCTTTCGTAGCAACCAGCTCTGTTAGTGGGATCTGCTTCATTCTGAAAATCTCGAATGGTGTTTACGAGACCAATATTAACCGCCGGTTAGCTTTCTAGCAATACCGCCGGTTGACGCAAATAAATTAACCAACGGTTAAATTTCACGGATGAGCAAAAAGAAAGAACTTTCCCCAGAGCTAAAAGCAGAGTGCGACGCCGCCAAGGCGCTTTTCGTATCGAAAAAGAACGCCCTCGGTCTGACTCAAGCGAGCCTCGCGGAAGCGGCTGATATCTCTGCCGCAGCTGTCGCGATGTACCTGAATGGCACCAACCCGTTGAACGTAAAGTTTGCCGCGGTGTTATCGCGCCTGCTTGATGTGCCCGTTGAGAAGTTCAGCAAGCGCCTGGCGAATGAAATTAGCGGCCTTACAGCAGCTGCGGAGCAAACCAACGCTTTATCACAGAGCAGCTCCGCCGCCGACATGGTTCGGCAGATGCTCGAAAAGCAGGGAAAGGGCTTATCTGAGGAGGCTCGCAGGCGACTACTCGCCGCTGCTGAAAGTGACAATGGCGGCGGCGCCATCGAAATTGACTACTACCGCCCTGGCGTTGTCGGTGACGAGGTGTGGATCGCCCATTACGATGTGCGCGCAGCAATGGGCGGCGGGCAGATCCCGCATGACTATCCAGAGATGCTGCAGGATGTCCGGGTGAGCCCTCAGCACTTGCGCGAGATGGGCGTCGAGTTCAAAGAGCACTTTCATCTCAAGATGGTGACCGGATGGGGCCAGTCGATGGCACCTACCATCAAGCACCGGGATCCTCTACTCGTCGACATCAGCATCCGTGAATTCGCGGGAGATGGGATCTACATGTTCTCTTGGGAGGGTCACCTTTACATCAAGCGCCTTCAGTGGCTGGGTGACGAGCAGATCAAGATGATTTCCGACAACGATAGGCATCCGCCGCAGACGATCAGGGCGGATGAGACCTACGTTCAGGCGAAGGTGCTCCTCGTCTGGAATGCTCAGCTCCTGTAGCTCTTCCGCGGGGGAAGAGGTTCTGAAATGACAAAGAATCAGGCATCAGGTGCCAAAACAGCCAATGCTGCTGACATCGAAAGGTCTATCCAAGCCCTCAACAAAATGGCAGAGCGCCTTTGGGGAGATGGTCGGGAAGCAGAAGCGAAGGCTCTGCTCGACGCTTTGGATGCATTAAACCGGGCGCTAGATCGGATTAGGATTGGAGAGAGTCGTAAGGTGCTGCACTGACTCAGCGCGGACCTTTTGACTAAGCCCGGCCAAGCGCCGGGCTTTTCGTATAAGCGACATGCTTTTCACGAAACGCTCACGGAATGGAGCGCAGATTGAGCATACAAATGGATTTGACCCCAAACAGAAAGCCCGCCATTGAGCGGGCTTTTTTCGTCCTCAGAAAGGCGCAACCTCCTCCACCTCAAATGCATCCTCCACTTCTACAGGGCGATCCTCCTCGGTGCTCGCCTCCCACCTCAGCGTCACCGATTCGTCGTCGTTGAACGTCATGTCTATGCCGTCGGTCTCGGATAGCAAGCCCATCACCTCCTCCCACTCTCGATCGCCATCTGTATCCAGCCGATGAACCGTCACCCAGCGCTGAGTCTGCGCGACAGGATGATTGATCATTGACGAAACCCTGAGCCCCAAGCGCTCAACCCCCGACATAACAAACCTTTCCTCTTGTTTTTGCTTTTGCGACTTGGCCATAGCTGCTCCCTGACAACTGTATATACGTACAGCAATCATCAAAGCATATGCCATTCTCGCAAAAAATAAATTAACCGCCGGTATTGACGATACGTATACCGCCGGTTAATTTGTATTCCAAGCCAAACAGAAGCACAGGCCCAGCAGCGAAAGCCGCGCCACACGACTGGTGAAGCCGCCAGGTAGCACGGGATCAGCGAAGTGATCTCCCAGCCCCCTACCGGGGACCGACTGGAACCAAGCTCTTTAAACGGGACGGAAAGTCGAGCTGGGGTGCGCGGGGAACCGGCACTGATAGTGAGACGAGACAACAGATTCAAGCCTGTGGCCGACGCCAGTAGCGGGTCATGGCGGAAAGAATCACTTCTGCCCATTCACTGAGTGGGCAGCGGGATGACAACCGAGGGCACGACGATGAAAGTCCAAGACCATGCAGGCAAGACAGCAAGCTCAATCAACCAGTGGTCAATCGACACCCACACCATCCTTGCCAAAGAGCACTGCCGTAGCGCTCGTGATCTCGCACACCGCGCTGGCGTTCGCTCCTATCACATTAACCAGGCGCTCAAGCATGTTCGGGCTGCCCGGGTCAGCATTCTGAGCGAAGTGAGCCGTCTGGGCTCGAATCATCCGCAATACGCAACAGCCGTGCTCAAGCTCAAGGCGCTCGACGCCAAGAACCGATCTCGACGTTGCGCCGCCTGACAACCAGCGCCACGTCAGCCTGACGTTAACTGCCCGAGGCCCTGGTACTCCCCAGCACCAGGCCGCATCGGAATGTGATCTGCCTGATTGGTAGAGCTGGATTCGTCCGACGCGGGCTTCCGGCAAGTGCGCTTGCGCTCAGATCACACCCCAATGCGGACGATTCTTCACCGCGCAATGCGGCCCCCTGCATAGGACCGGAAAGAAATTGCACCTTTCCGGAATAGTTTTTCCACTCCACTCCCACTGAGGGCGACCGCCATGAAATAGACCATGACCAGAAATCACCGCACCTGTGAAAGGCCCGAACGTCCAACGGGCCTTTCTTTTGCCCGCGTTTATCCGCCAGCACTCTCCCCTGCGCCCAACGGCAACCAGCAGGCGGACAGAGTGCTGACGAATACACGCAACCCCATCGAGGAATCGCCATGCATCCAT
The DNA here is from genome assembly GCF_003228315.1 of Pseudomonas putida. Lineage (NCBI taxonomy): Bacteria > Pseudomonadati > Pseudomonadota > Gammaproteobacteria > Pseudomonadales > Pseudomonadaceae > Pseudomonas > Pseudomonas putida. The sequence goes on along the minus strand of NZ_CP029693.1, from coordinate 6,303,629 downwards.
CAGTTCAACAGCGAATCGACGGGGTTGCGGCCCTGAGCATTCGCTCAAGCATCGCCACCGCCGCGTTCTACGCCTTGATCGGCAAGGAGCAGCCAGTGCCAGAGTTACGCTATCAGGTCCAGACCAAGGGCAACGCCTACCACATCGTCGAGCGCTCCACCGGCAAGGTGAAGGGCTTCCGCTGGACGTGGAGAGACGCCATCAATTTCGCCCAGGTATTGGAGGCTCGCGCCGACGGCATCAAGGTCGCACTGACAGGTGAACGGAAATGATCGGCCAGCCAATGCCCAACCCGCGCGACTCGATCATCGCGAACCTGAACCAGCAGTTGGACCACTTCTTCGGCGCCGGAAAGACCGTGCAGGAAATCGCCCCGGGCGTCAGCGGCGAACGCGAGATGATGTTCGGCACCTCCCACAGCAACAAGCTGCGCATTGAGCGCAACAAGCAGGCGCCACGCCTCAAGGAACTGGCAGACGCCGGGCACACCGTCATCGAAGCGGCCAAGGCCATGGGTATGGAAACAAAACGCGCCAGGCTCATCGCTCGCGAGAACAACATCAAGTTCCCGGGGCCGAAGTGAAGCGCATCAACAACCAGGTGCGCCAGCGCCGACGACAGACATGGCTGGATCTACCGGCCCACGGAATTGAAGAGGCAGGCAATGGCCAAAGACAATGCGCAGATTCAACGCGACAAGCGCGCCAAGGAGAAAGCCCTGCTGGACCGGATCGGCGCAGAGAAGCGCACGCTGATTGTGTCGAAAGCGCTCGCTGATGCTCTTCAGGTGCTGGGTGAGCGCCACGACTTCGAGGAATGGCAGGAGACAGTGTCGACGTTTCTGCTAAACCTCGCCGCGGCGCCGGCCGAAGAGTCCGCCCGCTTCGCCAGCATGTCGCGACCTGAAATCGTTGTTACTGAAAAGCAGTCGCGACAACTTGAAGCGTTCGCCAAGACAGGAACAGAGGGTTAGCTGAGCTGGCCCGACCTGAACTATCAACCATCTTTCTTTACAACTACAGAAAAGCTTCCAATAGACTTCATATCGAGATTAGAAACATCGAACCTACCCCAGTAGTTACGAGCACTTCGATATAGTTCATATATGAATTTATGGTAGTTCTCATAAAAGTCCGTCAAATTGTTGTCATCAGAGTTTCTCTCAGTTATAGCGTGTGCAGTGCTATTTCTAATTCTTCTGAACTTCTTCGCGAAATCTTCTGGTATCTCCACATCGTAATACGAAAGGTCATTCTCCCAGCCTAAGCCGCACCCAGCCTTCAATCTATCGCAAAACTGCTGAAACACTCGATGGGTCTCCCCCAAGAAAAGTTTGTCCTTCTTTTCTGAGCCGGCCCTTCCCGAAAATCCATCATCGCTGCCTTGCTCTCGCATAAAACAAGCGACGTAAAATTCGTAAAGATGATGAAGGAATGATGTGTAGGCGCTGAACAGTCGAACTTTCTCAACTGCATTTAAAGATGCCAGAATTTGTTTCTTGGCAAGAAATTCAAACTCATCAAAACTCGCTTTCATTAAAAAGCATTCATGATGAATAGTTACGATTAAGTCTGAGTCTTGTTCTGGGTTTTTGAACATAAGTCTTTCCTTCCGGCTCCATGCCGGGCCGAACACAAATACCCCACTTCAACGAATCACGCCAAACTATTATCGGCGCTTCATCTCTGTTCTTGGAGTAATCTCTGGAACGCTATCAGATGGCGATATAATCGTTCCGATATTCACGCTCTCATCATTCTCATAGAATTTCCGCGAGATGCTTGCTATTGACTTCCCAGTCCGCTTGCTCTCCTGGATCATCTTATAAATATCATCTCCATTGATGGTGCCGCTTTTAGACATGATCATGGTAGAAAAACCAAATCCAGCGTCCTCTTCCGAAGCAGAAACAATCGTGTTCTCAATAATAAGCTCTGGATCCACTTGCATGGCGTGTGACATCCCAGCGCCATGAACACCAAAATCGAAATGAAATCCGGGTTCATTGCGAAGCCGGAAGGACAATAAATCTGCATCACTAAAAGGTAGGTGATAGTCGTTAAAGTTGATAAATTGACGACCATCGATTCTCATTTGAAAGTGATAGTGCGGAAAATTGGAATGGCTACCCCCATGCCCAGCGAGATCGTTTGCCGAACAATCAAAAGTCCATTCGATATTTTTCCACCGAATTGTTGAACTCAGGAACTTCCCTTCAGAAGCTTCCTCTTCAATATCATTTATATTTGCAAGAAGCCTTTCTTCATTGGCACACCATCGCAGATAGGCCGCAACCTGAATATAACCAAATTTCCCACCAATGAGCTTAATATCCTTCGGCTTGAATTTCCCAAGCCTTAGCAGCCAATGTAAGCACGGATCATCTTTACTCACTGTCTTAAAATCTTTATTGCAAAGGTAGCACTTACCCTGCTCATACCCCTGCCTGAAACGAATGTGCTGAGACCGGTGCTCTTCATCATTTGCAGCCTGCCATTTCGCAAGATCTTCATCTGTCATTGAATCAAATTGTTTTCTTGCGTTTTCGGCTGCGCGCTCAAAGTCGACTGGCATATTAACCCCCAATTTAATTGACGATCACTGCAGCGACTCACAGCGAACTGAGCATTATCTTGAACCCCTGCTTCAGGCTATTCAAGAGGGTAATAACTAACTTAAGGATGAACGCTGGTTGAAAAAAACGACGTAGATCGCACAGCACCTGCGTTGCGCCGCAACACAAAAATTTCAGCCCCTCTACCGCCCGGGCATGACCCGGCATAGGACGACCTCATGCTCGATTTATTCTGGCGCCTGGCCGCCAAGCTGCTCGCGCGCCCGGCAATCGCCGACTGGTTGATCGCCCGCGCCAAACTCACCCCGTACCAGCACATCATGTCCGCCGACGGCTCCGAGAGGTACATGGGCCGCTGGTGGCTGTTCAACCCCTACTCCCGCACCACGCACAAGCCGGCGCTCTGGTGGTTCCCGTGGTCCTTCCGGATCCACCACATCATGCGGCCGGACGAAGACCGAGATCTGCATGACCACCCATGGAACGCTCGGACGATTATCCTGCGCGGCTGGTACACGGAGCAGCGGCTGCTCGATCACGAAGACCCGGTACTGTCCGGGTTGAACGTTCCAGCCAACGCCCAGGCCACCGAGTACATCGATCGGCGCCCCGGCGACACCGCGCAGCTGCTACACGGCGAATACCACCGAATCGACCAGGTATCCCCCGGCGGCGTCATCACCCTCTTCATCACCAGCAAGTGGCGCGGTGACTGGGGATTTCTGGTCAACGGCGTCAAGGTCCCTTGGCGCACCTACACGGGTACGGAAAATTGAAGGGGTTCAAAGTGAGCGAGCCAAAAATCATTTATCTCGGCCCGGCCTGCGAGGCTGAGGGCGACGGCAGGACCTGGGCAGAGGACAACCCTTGGCCTGATTGCGAGTGCGGCCACCAGCCGGTGCAGTATGTGCTAGGCGAGACTTTCGACCGGGTTGTCGCTGAGCGTGACGCCCTGCAGCTGCGCCTGAATGCAGCGGATCAGCGGATTGATGAGCTGACCGCGCATAGCCCTCAGAAGTGAACGAACAGAAACCGGGCGTTTATCGCAGCAATGATCAGCGCGCTTAACAGGCCAGGCATCCGAATAAGTCCCTGCAGTACATAAAGGAATGGGTTGAGCAAGCCAATCATCAACTTGACGATCACTTCTATTTTCGATGCTTGGGTATCAAAAATCGCCCAGGCAGACATTCCCACCCAGATCGCCCAAAAGACGTACATCGTTACACCGTCCACGCGATAGAAAGCCCGCTTGAACGTATCTCCCACGGAATCCGTATCGTTAAGCATTTGCGTGTCCCTACGAATGTCGACTCGCTCGATAGTAGCCGAATCGGCGAACTCCCTCCCCCTTCAAAGTCAGCCGCTATAGCGGCAAAGGAATCGCTATGCCTGAAGAAATGAACAAGGGTCGGCCGGACCACTATCGCTATGTCGATGAGATCGGGCCCGAAGGCGTGACCATACGCTGTGAAAAGTGGCTCGTTTGCGGCGAAACACCGCAGTGCTGGTATGTGATCCCTGAAGCCCAGAACTACCTGATGACCAACAGTTTCTATGCCGAGGCGCTCAAGAACACAAGAAAGCGAATTCTCAAATATGCCGGTGGGAAGAAGTTCTGCTACCCCACCCGTGAGGAGGCGTTCAACTCCTACCGAATCCGCAAGCGCTGGCAGCTCAGGCATACCGAGCATGCCTTCCAGCGCGCGAAGACTGCCCTGGCCGAGATCAATCGCATCACTACGCCGCCAGCGCTTCCCCACATCTGCGAGGGTGGCGATTACTTTAAACAGATGAATTGGAGTGCGTACTGATGATCGCCCTCGCCTGGTTCGCCTACGTGTACTGCTACAAGGGGCCGCGGTGATGACCGAACAAAAAATCAAAGAATTTTACTCTGCCGAGCAAGCTTCTCAGCATGCTGCCGACTGGTGCAAGCGCCATCCCGCATGGCGCCGGATCTGTGATATCCCGGATCTCTCCGTGTTCGAAAAAACCTACGATGAGATTCCAAAGCGCGAGCGCGCCTACTGGGACAAGAACGGCGGCGAAGAATGCTGGCGAGAATTCGGCACCGGAGGAACCAAGGTGCCTACTGGGTTCATATCTGGAAAGGGCGAGTTTTTCGATAGCGTCCTCAAAGTGCCACTCCATCACAACCTGATGATGGTGTTCCGCGTGGGCAAGAGTTGGAAGCCATGAGCTCGCCCCCGCTGATCAGCAGCCAGCGATATCTGAACCGAGATGTCATCGCCAGAAAGGCTGCCACGTTCAAGGTCTTCGTGGTCAGGACCGTGACGATGGAGATTCGCGGCAAGCACTACCGCGTTCTACTGGATGGTCACCATAACCTGGCAGCCGCCCGCCTTGTCGGCGCAGAGCCAACCTGGAAAGGGCCGGCGCCGAAGTTTGAACGGATCATGAAGCACATGTCGGCCGACAGCTTCGCCGCCTTCATGATCAACAACCTGACCGACAGCGACTGGTACTTCCACGACACCGGCGAAGTGGTTGCTGACCTGCTCGCGCCACAACTCTAACCCCTACCCCACACAAGAGTTCGCCGGTGTCCGGGGAATACGATCCGGCCAATTTGTCCACTGAACTGTTTTTGAAATCCTATGCGGCCATTTCTGGTTCGGCCCAGACCCGACCATCCGCCATTTGATGAAGGTACTCACGCCATTTTTTGAAGGCGAGTTGCTGTCTCTCTGAAGCCTCCCGCCAAGCAACGGTTCCGATTAGATCGGCCGAAATGGCCATCATCCGAGAAGTAGCTAAATCAAGCTCATCAATGAGCTCACGGCCATTTGGCATGTCGGGCACTGATGAGCGCATAGAAACCTCGATTCGGGGTAATTCATCGGCTGACCAAATTTCGCATCGTGCGGTAAGGCCGACGAACGGTGCGCCCTTATTCATATCTCTCTGTCACCAAGGCAAGGAAGTGCGCCATGACCATCACGAAGATCATCAAGGGCCCGCACCGCTTCGGCGGCTTCTGGTGGGTCATCGCCGACTGCGGCGGAAAGATCCAACACATCTGCCGACGCACCGAACAACAGGCTCGCGCGATCGCCCCAGGGCAGGACAGCGTGACCATTCATTGAAACCTTCTGCCGACACCCGGCGCGGAGCATCATCATGGCAAAAGTTTTGGCCCAGATTACGGTCAAGTTGCCGCGCCTCATGGAGGCAGGCGAATACAGGAAGCTGCGGTACATCGGCGGTAAGCCCAGCCTGCAGCAGTTGAAAAAATGGATTGAGGAAGGCGAAGTGATCGGAGAGGTAAAGGGCGGGATGTATTTCGTCGATGTGCAGGCAGCAATCATGGGGTCGGATGACCCGCTGCTGGCCAAAATGCTGGAGATCGGCTGATGGCAGCCCGGCCGCGTACGCTCAAAAACAAAAAGCTGCCGCCGAATCTTTACCCGAACGGTAAGTATTGGCGGTACCGCAACCCCATCACCGGCGTGATGACCAGCATCAATCGCCCATTGGAGGAAGCAATCAAGCTAGCCAGGGCTGCGAACCTGAAGTTTGCGGAGTTGGTGGTGGACGATGGCTCGCTACTCGCGGCGCTGACCGGCGATCGACTGCCGATCGTGAGCAACCTGCTGCAGCGCTTCGAGGACGAATGGCTGGTCGACAAGGGCTACGCCGCGCGCACCCTGGAAGAAATCAAATTCAAGCTTGAGCGGTACCGGCAGGACTTGGGCGATCGGCTCATCGGGCAACTGGATGTTCTGGCCATGGCCGAATACCTCGACCAATTCAGCAACAACGCCTACACGAAGCACCGCGGGCTGTGGGTGCAGATCTTTGCGTTCGCAGTGGCCAAGGGCCTGGCCGAGCGTAACAACGCCGAGTTGACGCTGGTGAAGAAGGAGGCAGAGAAAAAGCGCCAGCGCCACACGCTGGAGGGGCTGAAGAAGATCATCGATGCCGCCACCACGCCACCGTGGCTGAAACGAGCCATCCGTCTGGCCTTGGTCAGCCTTCAGCGCCGGGAGGATATCGTTACCTGGCTGAAGTCAGCCGCCGACATGGACAAGAACACGCTGACAGTCTCGCCCGGGAAGACGCAAGGCTACGACAACCCGATCCACTTGAAGATCACCATGGGCGCGGCGTTGCGTGAAGTTGTCGGTGAGTGCCTGCGCTCGCCAATCGCATCGCCGTACCTGATCCACTACAAGCCAAAGGCCAGGCGTCGAGAACAGATCGACGCAAAAGACCACTGGACGTCAGTGACACCGGACTACCTGACCAAGGAGTTCAGCAAGGCGAGGGACGCCGCGCACGCCTACGACCAAGTGCCGAAGGGTGAGCGCCCCACTTTTCACGAGATCCGCGCTTTAGGTTCATGGCTCTACGAGCAGCAGAATTTCCCGACGGAATATATCCAGGCACTGATGGGCCACGCAGACGAGAAGATGACGAAACACTATCAGGAGGGGCACGACGAAAAGGAAATCGAGTACCAGGAGGTGGGCGCCGATTTGGCGTTTTGAGGTGGGGGTTTTGCAAAAGTTTTGCAAAAGTTTTGCAAATCGCAGAAAGCAAAAAGGGGTCACCGTTTCCGGTGACCCCTCTAGACCGCCCAGCAGAGCGGATTTTGTTTGGTAGGCGCGATTGGACTCGAACCAACGACCCCCACCATGTCAAGGTGGTGCTCTAACCAACTGAGCTACGTGCCTGCTGTGAGGCGGCATTCTACGGATTTGCGTAGGGGTGTCAACACCTTTTTTCACGCTAACCCTATGAATATGCAAAATATTTAATTTCGACGCTGCAAAGAAGATTTTGCGATGGCTGGCGGTGTTTTTTTAACTCGAGTAGGATCGATGCACTCGTAAAATATATTAAACAGAGGCAGCAGGATGGCAAGCACCCCCTACCCAGAGTCCTACTACGCCGCATCGGCCAATGCGGTACCACCGCGCCCGGCTTTGCAGGATGACGTTGAGACTGATGTTTGTGTCATCGGCGCCGGCTATACCGGCTTGTCCTCTGCCCTGTTTTTGCTGGAGAGCGGTTTCAAGGTCACGGTACTGGAAGCTGCGAAAGTCGGTTTCGGCGCGTCGGGACGCAATGGCGGTCAGATCGTCAACAGCTACAGCCGCGATATCGACGTGATCGAGCGCAGTGTCGGTCCCAAGCAAGCGCAATTGCTGGGGCAGATGGCGTTCGAGGGCGGACGGATCATTCGTGAGCGGGTCGCGAAGTACAACATCCAGTGCGACCTGAAGAACGGCGGTGTATTTGCCGCGATCACCGCCAAGCAGATGGGCCACCTGGAGTCCCAGAAACGCCTGTGGGAGCGTTTCGGCCATACGCAGCTCGAGTTGCTGGACGAGCGACGCATCCGCGAAGTGGTGGCTTGCGATCAATACGTCGGCGGCATGCTCGACATGAGTGGCGGCCATATCCACCCGCTCAATCTGGCGCTGGGTGAGGCCGCGGCTGTCGAGTCGCTGGGCGGCACGATTTATGAGCAATCACCCGCCATGCGTATCGAGCGTGGCGCCAATCCGGTGGTGCACACACCACAAGGCAAGGTCCGGGCGAAATTCATCATCGTGGCGGGCAATGCCTACCTGGGCAATCTGGTGCCGGAGCTGGCGGCCAAGTCGATGCCGTGCGGCACTCAGGTCATCACCACCGAACCGTTGGGCGATGCACTGGCCAAGAGCCTGCTGCCTCAGGATTACTGTGTCGAGGACTGCAACTATTTGCTCGACTACTACCGCCTCAGTGGCGACAAGCGCCTGATTTTCGGTGGCGGCGTGGTTTATGGCGCGCGGGATCCGGCGAACATCGAGGCGATTATTCGGCCGAAGATGCTCAAGGCCTTCCCACAACTCAAGGACGTGAAGATCGATTACGCCTGGACCGGCAATTTCCTGCTGACTCTGTCGCGCCTGCCGCAAGTCGGGCGCCTGGGCGACAACATTTACTACTCCCAGGGTTGCAGCGGCCACGGTGTGACGTACACGCATCTGGCGGGCAAGGTGCTGGCCGAAGCACTGCGCGGCCAGGCCGAGCGTTTCGACGCGTTTGCCGACCTGCCCCACTATCCGTTCCCTGGTGGCCAGTTGCTGCGCACGCCGTTTGCGGCGTTGGGTGCCTGGTATTACGGATTGCGGGACAAGTTCGGCTATTGATCGATAGATGTGAAAAGGGCCGCTAGAGCGGCCCTTTTCATTCAGCAATGAATCACATTTTGTCCCGCGCGATACCGCTACGAATCCGCAAAATATCAGCGAGCACTGCCAAGGCAATTTCCGCCGGCGTCTTGCTGCCCAGGTTCAGACCGATTGGCGCATGAATCCGCGCCAACTCTCCCTCCCCCAAACCGCCAATACGCCGCAAGCGTTCGAAGCGCTTCTGCGAAGTCTGCACCGAGCCCATCACACCGATGTAGAACGCTTCGGTACGCACCGCTTCCATCATTGCCAGATCATCAATACGCGGATCATGGGTCAAGGCGACTACCGCCGTGTCTCGGTGGCAGCCGCCATCGGCGATGAACACCGAAGGCAGTTGGCGCCGAATCTCCACGTTCTCCAGCACGACGCCTTCCAGCACTTCGTCCCGTGGATCGCAGAGAATCACTTCAAAGCCCAACCCCACGGCAAACTCAGCGCAGGCCTGGGCCACGCTGGAATAGCCGGCCAGCAGCAGGCGCTGAGCGGCACCAATGCGCAACCGAACCCGATCGATTTCGCGCTCGACACGTATGCCCTGCTCGCGATCGTCAAACAAACTGCGAACACCACTGGCCAGATCCACTTCCCGGATCAACCGGCGTCGGCCCAACAGCGCCGACTCCAGTTCGTGCAAATGCGCCTGCACGTCGCAATCGGGCTCGAGTTTTTCGACCAGCACATCCAGCACGCCACCACAGGGCAGACTCACCCTCGAGCGAGGATCATCGCCTTCGCCGTAGCGCACAACGCTGACTGCTTGCTCGAAGGCACCTTCGGCGACGCGCTCGAGGAAGTCTTCCTCGACACAGCCGCCGGACAACGAACCGATCCACTGTCCAGCGTCGTTGACCACCAGCAACGAACCCGGCGCTCGGGGCGCCGAGCCGTAAGTGGCGAGCACGGTGCACAGCCAGAGGCGCTGTCCGGCCGCCGACCATTCCAGCGCCCGGCGCACCACCTGCAGATCCAGATGCTGCATGTCAGTGCGCCTTGTGCTCGAGCGGCGGCGCATCGGCCCGCAGCTTCTGCACGTCATTCACCGCCAGATCACCCGATTGACCGCCCCAGCCCTGACGCAGGTAGTTCAACAGGTCGGTCAGTTGCTCGTGGCTGAGCTTCTCGGCGAAACCCGGCATCGGTTGCATGTGTTCGAATCCGGCAAACTTCTGCTCGCCGATACCGTCATCGATCACCCGAACCAGGTTGCGCGGATCTTCCAGGCGCAGCGTGGTGTTGCCGCGCATGGCCACGGCGATGTGCGGCTTGCCCTCGCCTTCAGGCGCATGGCAGCCAGCACAGACATTCAAATATTCCTGACGGCCGCGCTGGGCACTGGCACTGAGCTTGTCCAACGGCACGTCGGTCAACACTTTCGCCGCCGGTGGCTGATCGCCCAGCAGGAAGGTGGCCATGGCCGCCAGATCGGCATCGTTCAAGCCCTGGGTGCTGTTGTGGAACACCGGGAACATCTCGTTGAACATCGTGCCCTGGGCGCTCATGCCGTGCTTGAGGAACGCGCTCAGGTCCTGATGATTCCAGCCGCGAGCCGCCAGGTCAGTGGCCAGCAGGCTCGGCGCCAGGTAACCGTTGAGCAGGCCACCGGTCAGGCGTTTGTCCTGCTGCATCGCGCCAGTGACATTGCGTGGCGTGTGGCATTCGCCGCAGTGCCCGAGCACATCGACCATGTATTGGCCGCGCTTGAAGGCTTCGCTCTTGCCTTCGGTCGGCGTCAATTTCACGTCCTTGCCGTACATCATGTTCCAGGCGATCAGGCCCGGACGCACGTTGAACGGGAAGCTCAGACTGGTCACCGGTGCCGCACGCTCGATAGGCTCGAAGGTTTTCAGGTACGCATGAATCGCGTCTGAATCCTCACGGGGCATCAGGTGATACGAGGTGTACGGCATCGCCGGGTACAGGTTGGCGCCGTCGCGACGCTTACCCTCGGTCAACGCAGCGAAGAATTCGTCATCGCTGTACAGGCCGATGCCGTGCTCTTTGCTCGGGGTGATGTTGGTGCCGTAGATCGTGCCGAAGGGCGAGACGATCGGCAGCCCACCCGCAAAGGGCGCGCCACCCGGTGCGGTATGGCAGGCCATGCAGTCGGCGGCGCGAGCGAGGTATTCACCGCGTTTGACCTGATCATCCGCCTGCGCCAGCAACACCGGCGCAGCCAAACCAACCGCCAATGCCAGGCGGGTCAATAGATGCTTCATGCTTAACCTTCCTTGACCAGGCCGAGATCCGTCAGCACGTTGCGCGTCGCGTTGTAGTAACGCACGTAACCGGTGCAACGGCAGATGTGGTGACCGAGGCTGTCCTCGATGACTTTTTCCAGCTGGCTCTTGACGATCGGCTGACGCTTCAGTTTTTCCACCAGCACGGTCGCAGCGTTGACAAAACCCGGGGCGCAGTAGCTGCACTGGAAGGCAAATTCGTCGACGAAGCGTTGCTGGATCGGGTTCAACTCGGTGACCTTGCCCTGCTCGTCACGGGTGGCGTGGCCTTCGATGGTCCGTACTTTCTTGCCTTCGAAATAGTGTGCGCCGGTGATGCAGGTGCGCACTTCTTCGCTGGTGCCGTCCGGGTTATCGACGATCACCACGCAGGCGTGGCAGATGCCCTGGCCGCAGCCCAGGCGAGAACCGGTGAGATTCTTGTATTCGTGAAGGTAGTCGATCATCGGCAGGTCATCAGGGATGTCCACCGGGCCGACGGTTTGACCGTTGAGGGTCAGTTGAAGCGGACGGTTAGCCATTGAGGGCCTCCTTGATGCGTGCAGAAGTGATAGGCAGGTCGCGGACACGTTTGCCGATGGCATGGGCCACGGCGTTGCCGATGGCGCCGACCACCGGAATCATCACCACCTCGGCGATGCCTTTGGACGGGTCGCTCGGGGACAGCGGCGGCAGGATTTCAGACGTCTGCTTCCAGACCGCCACGTTGCGCGCCATTGGCAGACGGTAACGGTTGAAGTTCCAGTCACCCTCCCCCGGACCGCCTTCGTACAGCGGCATGTCTTCCATCAGCGCATGGCCGATGCCCATGGCTGTACCGCCTTCGATCTGGCCCTTGACCAGCTCCGGCACCAGCACCCGGCCGCACTCGACCCACGAGTGATGGTTGAGCACTTCGACTTCCGCCGAGCCCTTGTTCACTTTGAGTTCCACCAGGGTTGCCACGGGGCTGTAGTACGTCACCGCCGCGTTGTTCAACTGGGTTGGCGGATAGGCGATGTTCTGCCGATCCAGCAGATGGAAACCGGCGCTGGTCATCTGTGCCAGCTTCGCCTTCGGCGCCCCCTCGCCGTACTTGACCGCCAGGCCATCAAGCGGCAGACGCTCACGCACGCCGTCGATGCTGTACTCGGCCTCGGCCCAGCTCCAGCGGTTGAAACCGTGCACGGTGGCGCCAGTGACCAGGCCGCGCTCGTGGGCACGCTTGGCCAGCATTGCGAATGGCAGCGGTTCCATGCCGTTGGCGGTTAGTTTGCCGTCGACCCAATGGGCGTCTTCGCGGCGCACCACGTATGGGTTGGCCTGGCCGCCGTACGGGCCTTGTCGCCAGATTTCCAGCGCTGCCGGCCACAGGCCGTGGTTGAACAGCACACGCGCCGCTTCACGGGTGGCGTGACTGAAGTAGTAGGCGGAGTTGGTCGCCGATGAAGCCGACGCGATCTTGCCGACCCAACGTGGATTGCGCAGGAAGCCATCCTGTTCGGCCTGGCTCATGATGTAAGGGTTGCCGCCGGTGATCAGCTGCATTTCCTTCCAATCGGTTTCGCCAGTCTTCACTTCGTGCGCCGGCAGACCGAGGAAATCGGCCACAACCATCGCTTGCGAAGTAGACATGCCGGTGCCGATTTCGATGCCGATATGACGCAGGTTGATGCGCCCTTCAGCGGTGAATTCGATGCTGGCCATCGGTGCTTCGGAACCGGTGCCGAAGTCTTTCTGGCAGATGGCGAAACCGATGCCGTACCAGTTGTCCGGGTCGGCCGCTTCGCGCTGCTTCTTGATGGCGTCGCGGTTTTTCCAGGTTTCGTGAACAGCCGCCTTGTCGAGAATCTCGTGCAGGCGCAGGGCACCCGCAGGGACCGCGCCCTGGGTGTTTTTCATGCCCGAACGCAGGGCGTTCTTGCGACGCAGATCGATGGCGTCGACGCCCAGGCGATCGGCGATTTCATCGACCATCATCTCGGTGGACGCCATGCTCTGCAGGGTGCCGTAGCCACGCATCGACCCGGCTTCAACAGCACGGGAGTGGTAAGCGGTGACCTGCAGATCGTTCTGCGGCATGTAGTAGATCGACTGCGCAGCCGTGGCGCCAACCGCCGCCACCGAAGCGCTGTAGTTGATCCGTCCGCCGCCGTCGACGCTCATCTCGGCGCGGAAGATCTTGAAGCTGTGATCGGTCTTGTCCACCGCCAACTGGTAGCGGATATCGAACGGGTGACGCTTGATGCCGCTCTGGAACTGCTCGTAGCGGTCATTGGCCAGACGCACCGGCACACCGGCGCCGTACAACGCAGCGAGGGCTGCGTAGTAGACGAAAATGTTGTGGTCCTTGGAGCCGTAACCCACGGTGTAACCCGGGTGCATGTTCAGGTTGGCCAGGCCGAAACGCGACGGAGCGATCATCTTCGCGGTCTCGGTCGCAGCTTCCAGCGGGCACTGGGTCGCCACCACAAAATGCAGGGTCTTGGTCGCCGGATCGTACCAGCCGTTACCGTTGTCCGGTTCCATGGCCGCCGGTTCGATCGACGGGGTCTTGTAGCGCTCGTCGAACACCAGCCAGTTGTCTGGCGGCGTGTCGATCTGCTGCTTCATGCGCTCGGCGTAGAACAGGCCGCGCTCGGTCAGGTTGCCGTGCAGGTTCGGTTGCGAGTTCCACACAGGACGGCGGTTACGCAGCATCGGGAACAGGATCGAATCCTTGAGGCTGGCGAATTCATCTTCGTCCGCCGAGGTCGCGCCGCCGACACGCACGTAGCGGAAGCTGCCGTAGGGATCGCCTTCGTAGAACGGTACCTGGGCACCGTAACGAATCGCCTTGTCGTTGAACTTGAGTTGGGCCTTGGCCTTGCGGAAACGCTCGAAGTCGTTCCAGATCAGGATCGCCACCGGATGGCCGATGAACATCGGCACCTTGCCGGCCGGCAACAATGGATCGGGGGCGTGCTCTTCCGGAAAGACGATGCCGTCCTTGACCAGATCCTCGGCGGTGACGATGCGGTCCGGCTGCAACTCGGCGCCCAGCCACGACAGGTCATAGCCGTCATAGATGCGGTCGGCCTTGATGGTTTTGAGCAACATGGCGTGGCCCTGTTGCTGCGGCCAGCCCGGCATGTCCTTGGCACGGATGTCGCGGGCAAAGACCTTGCTGCCGCAGACCTTGGACAATGCATCGTTACGCGCACGCGCCTTGCCGTTGTTGCCAAGCCATTGCTCGGACGGCACGGTCACGCTGTTTTCCATCAGGGCTGCCAGCGCCTGGCTGCTCAGCGGCGTGAGTGTCACGCTCACACCTGCCACCAGCCCGCCCTGAAGGAACGAACGCCGGGAAATATCACGGTTGGACATGGATCATCCTCTGGGCGGTCATTGGGGGCCGCCCTTTTGGTTATGTACTGGAAATCTGGGGTCTTGCGGGAGCCCTTCCTGACGTTGCGAAGGGCTGAATTGACAGCGCAAAGCTGACTGAAGGGTTAAGTTTATAGGCTTATGCGCTTGCGGCAAACACCAGAAACAAAAAAAACTGACCAAAGAATCAAAATTTTGTGGATTTGATTCGTTGGGCGAGCCATTTGCGGTGTTTGTCAGGCCGTCATCGCGAGCAGGCTCGCTCCTACAGGGTTTCATACAGAAATCGGCGGACGGGGCGCAGGAAGATCAGGCAGGCATAAACAGAAGAAGAGGAAAACCAAATTCCAGAAACAAAAAACCCCGGTCTTTCGACCAGGGTCTTTGCTATCGATTCGAAGCAAGCGCTGATGGCTTTCTTCGTGCTTCAAGGCGTTCAGTGGTCCTTGAAGCAGATATGGCGCAGCGGACGGGACTCGAACCCGCGACCCCCGGCGTGACAGGCCGGTATTCTAACCGACTGAACTACCGCTGCGTATCGCTGTGGACTTGCGTCCAGGTAACTCGCTTGACTGAAAGCTTCGGTACTTTCAATCACGAACCGGAGCTAACCGATTCGTAAAATATGGCGCAGCGGACGGGACTCGAACCCGCGACCCCCGGCGTGACAGGCCGGTATTCTAACCGACTGAACTACCGCTGCGCGTCGGTGGAGGCTTTTCAGCTTCCATCTTGCTTTCGCAAGACTCTCGGGAGTGGTGGGTGATGACGGGATCGAACCGCCGACATTCTGCTTGTAAGGCAGACGCTCTCCCAGCTGAGCTAATCACCCGTTTGCATCTCCGAGGCCGCGAAATTTACGCAGGTAGCGAACCTAAGTCAATAGCAGGATTGAAGTTTTTCTGAAAAAGACAAAATTCTTTCAATCGATACAGCACCGACAACAGTCGGACCGCTTTCGCGAGCAGGCTCGCTCCCACAGTAGAGGGTGTTTCCAATGTGGGAGCGAGCCTGCTCGCGAAGACGGCTGCACTTTCAACAACAATGCCTGAGACTACTCGCTGTAAATCATCTTCTTGGTCATGCCACCGTCCACCACGAACTCCTGGCCCGTGACGAACCCTGCATTTTTCGACAACAGCCAGGCCACCATGGACGCCACGTCCTCGACCGTCCCTACCCTGCCCGCTGGATGCTGGGCGTGGTCGGCATCGGTCAGAGGCTCGGCGCGTCGCACGGAAGGATCGCGGGTATCGATCCAGCCAGGGCTGACGGCATTGACGCGAATCTCCGGCCCCAGGCTGATGGCCAGCGCATGGGTCAGGGCCAGCAGGCCACCCTTGCTCGCCGCATAGGCTTCGGTGTCCGGTTCCGACTGCCTGGCGCGGGTCGAGGCCAGGTTGACGATCGCCCCGCTGTGGGCACGCAGGTACGGCGCACAGTGCTTGGCCAACAGCATCGGCCCACTGAGATTGACCGCCAGCACCCGATTCCAGTAATCCAGATCGAGACTTTCCAGGGTGATGTTGTGCGGGTCTGCCACAGCCGCATTGCACACCAATGCATCCAGACGCCCGAACTGCCCCAGCACCTCGGCGACACCCAATGCCACCTGCCCTTCGTTCGCGACGTCCATGGCAATGAACCAGGCATTTTCACCCAGCACCTTGGCCACTTTCGAACCGCGCGCCCGATCCAGATCCGTCAACACGACTTGCCAGCCTTCGCTGATCAGCCATGCAGCGATGCCCAGGCCAATACCGCGCGCAGCACCGGTAACCAGTGCTACGCGTCCATTGGAGCCAGCCGATGCAGACAACTCGATCACAAAGCCGCCAGCCCGCGCGACAGGTCGGCTTGCAGATCCGCCACGTCTTCCAGGCCAACCGCGATACGGATCAGGCTGTCACGAATACCCGCCGCCTCACGCTCTTGTGGCGCAAGACGGCCGTGGGAGGTGGTGCTCGGATGGGTGATGGTGGTCTTACTGTCGCCCAGGTTCGCGGTGATGGAAATCAGGCGAGTGGCATCGATGAAGCGCCAGGCGCCCTCTTTGCCGCCCTTGACCTCGAAACTCACGACCGCGCCGAAGCCCTTCTGCTGACGCAGTGCCAGCTCGTGCTGCGGATGACTCTTGAGACCGGCGTAATGGACCTTTTCGATGCCGTCCTGCTGCTCCAGCCACTCGGCCAGTTGCTGGGCGTTGGCGCAATGGGCCTTCATCCGCAGGTTCAGGGTTTCCAGACCCTTGAGGAATATCCAGGCATTGAACGGGCTCAGGGTCGGGCCCGCGGTACGCAGGAAACCGACCACTTCCTTCATTTGCTCGCTGCGACCCGCCACCACACCGCCCATGCAACGACCCTGGCCATCGATGAACTTGGTGGCCGAGTGCACGACGATGTCCGCGCCCAGCTTCAGCGGCTGTTGCAGTGCCGGGGTGCAGAAGCAGTTGTCGACCACGAGCATCGCGCCTTTGGCGTGGGCAATTTTTGCCAATTCGGCGATGTCCACCAGCTCTGCCAGCGGGTTGGAAGGCGACTCGACGAACAGCAACTTGGTGTTGGCCTTGATCGCCGCGTCCCAACCGGACAAGTCCGCCAGGGCCACGTAATCGACTTCGACGCCAAAACGCTTGAAGTACTTCTCGAACAGGCTGATGGTCGAGCCGAACACGCTACGCGAGACCAATACATGGTCGCCGGCGCTGCACAGGCTCATCACCACGGCCATGATCGCGGCCATGCCGGTCGCCGTAGCCACCGCTTGCTCGGCGCCTTCCAGAGCGGCGATGCGCTCTTCAAATGCTCGTACGGTCGGGTTGGTGTAGCGCGAATAGACGTTGCCCGGCACTTCACCGGCAAAACGCGCGGCCGCGTCGCCAGCGGTGCGGAAAACATAGCTGGAGGTGAAGAACATCGGGTCGCCGTGTTCGCCTTCCGGGGTACGGTGCTGACCGGCACGTACGGCCAGGGTATCGAACGCTACGCCTTCGAGGTCGCTGTCCAACCGACCGGCATCCCAATCCTGACTCATGCTGTGACTCCTTTCCCAATTCTCGTAAATTAAAAGCCGGACACAAAACCGGCCCCTCAGGGCCGGTAGTTACTCAGTTGTTGTACAGATCGATGATCGCGCTGACCGCCTGGGTCTTGACCTTGGAGGCATCGTTACGTGCCTGCTCGATCTTGTTCAGGTAGGCCTCGTCGACGTCGCCGGTCACGTACTGGCCGTCGAACACTGCGCAATCGAACTTCTCGATCTTGATCTTGCCGCCACCGACCGCCTCGATCAAATCAGGCAGGTCCTGATAGATCAGCCAGTCGGCGCCGATCAGATCCGCCACATCCTGGGTCGAGCGGTTGTGGGCGATCAGTTCGTGGGCGCTTGGCATGTCGATGCCGTACACGTTCGGGAAACGCACAGCCGGCGCCGCGGAGCAGAAGTAAACGTTCTTCGCGCCCGCTTCCCGTGCCATCTGGATGATCTGCTTGCAGGTGGTACCGCGAACGATGGAGTCGTCCACCAGCATCACGTTCTTGCCGCGGAATTCCAGCTCGATCGCATTGAGCTTCTGGCGTACGGATTTTTTCCGTGCGGCCTGACCCGGCATGATGAAGGTACGGCCGATGTAGCGGTTCTTCACGAAACCTTCGCGGAATTTCACGCCCAGGTGGTTCGCCAGTTCCAAGGCCGCGGTGCGGCTGGTGTCCGGGATCGGGATGACCACGTCGATATCGTGATCTGGACGCTCGCGCTGAATTTTCTCGGCGAGTTTCTCGCCCATGCGCAGACGGGCCTTGTACACCGACACGCCGTCGATGATCGAATCCGGACGCGCCAGGTAAACGTGCTCGAAGATGCATGGGGTCAGGGACGGGTTGGTCGCGCACTGACGGGTGTGCAGCTTGCCGTCTTCAGTGATGTAGACCGCTTCGCCCGGCGCCAGGTCGCGAATCAGGGTGAAACCGAGCACGTCCAGGGAGACGCTTTCGGAAGCGATCATGTACTCGACGCCTTCGTCAGTGTGACGCTGGCCGAACACGATCGGGCGGATGCCGTGCGGGTCGCGGAAGCCGACGATGCCGTAACCGGTGATCATCGCCACGACGGCATAACCACCGACACAACGGTTGTGCACGTCAGTAACGGCGGCGAACACGTCTTCTTCGGTCGGCTGCAACTTGCCGCGCTGGGCCAATTCGTGTGCAAACACGTTGAGCAGCACTTCCGAGTCGGAACTGGTGTTGACGTGGCGCAGGTCGGATTCGTAAATCTCCTTGGCCAGTTGTTCAACGTTGGTCAGGTTACCGTTGTGCGCCAGGGTGATGCCGTAAGGCGAGTTGACGTAAAACGGTTGAGCTTCGGCCGAGGTCGAGCTGCCCGCTGTCGGGTAGCGCACGTGGCCAATGCCCATGTGGCCGACCAGACGCTGCATGTGACGCTGCTGGAACACGTCACGTACCAAGCCATTGTCCTTGCGCAGGAATAACCGGCCATCATGGCTGGTCACGATACCGGCAGCGTCCTGGCCGCGGTGCTGGAGGACGGTTAGCGCGTCATACAGCGCCTGATTGACGTTCGACTTACCGACGATACCGACGATGCCACACATGCGACGCAACCCCTACTTAATGGATCTGAACTGAGCACCACTCACTGAGGCGTTTTGGCCATCGGCAAGAGTTGCTCCTTGAACGGAATATCAGCGGGTACGCTGATTCCGCTGGCAAGCCACTGACTGCTCCACCCGAGAATCAGGTTTTTGGACCAATCGGCGACCAATAGAAATTTTGGCACGAGCTGGGACTGTAGCCACCACTCGTCGTGCTGTACCGGCCCCAGGCTCAACAGCCCGACCGCCACGACCACCAGCAACCCGCCACGCGCGGCGCCGAAGGCCATGCCGAGGAATCGATCGGTCCCGGAAAGTCCGGTGACGCGCACCAATTCGCCGATCAGATAATTGATCATTGCGCCGACGATTAACGTGGCGACAAACATTATTGCGCAACCCGTGATGATGCGGGCTGACGGAGTTTGAATGTATCCGGCGAGGTACTCGGACAATGAGCCACCGAACATCCAGGCAACGACTCCTGCGATGATCCAGGTCACGAGCGACAGGGCTTCCTTGACGAAGCCGCGGCTCAGACTGATCAATGCGGAGATGGCGACGATTGCAACGATCGCCCAGTCAACCCAGGTAAATGGCACAGTGCAGCCTACAGACGGATAAGGCGGCGCATTTTAGCAGAGCCCATGCTGATCGGTAAGCTGCGATTGTCAGTGCATTTCAAATCGGGGCGATAGATTCAGCCGCGTTCCGGCTGAAAGCGCACGACAAAACCCTTGAGGTTCTGCTGGCGGTTCAACAAGTCACGCAGACGATCAGCCTCGGCACGCTCGATCAGCGGCCCCACGAATACCCGGTTCTTGCCATCGGCAGAGCGGATATAGGCGTTGTAACCCTGGCTACGCAAGGTTTTCTGCAGCTTTTCCGCGCTTTCGCGATTGGCCAGGCTGGCCAGTTGCACCGACCAGCTGACCGACAGGCCGTTGGCGTCTACCCGGCTTTGCGTGGTGTCCGGCTTGCCCGGTGCCGCCGTGATTGGCTGGGCAGGTGCTGTCGCAGGTTTGGCAGCCAATGCCGGGACCGGAGCTGGAGCCGGCGGCGTGGCGGATTTGGCGGCTGGAGCCGGAGCAGGCGTCGGGACTGGAGTCGTCGGGACAGCCGGAGTTTCCTGAGCAACCTCTTCATCGCTCGGCACCGGTTCCTGAGGCAAGGCTTGCGGCTCAGGCACCACCACGGGCTGCACCTGCACTTGCGCCATGGCAGGCGCTTGCGGCGCAGCCGGGGCATCAACGGTCACCTGACGCTGTTCATCCTGACGGGAAAACAGCATCGGCAGGAAAATCACGGCCAGCGCCACCAGAACCAGGGCGCCGACCATGCGCTGTTTGTAGGCTTTATCCAGCAATGCCATTTGCCGCTTCCTCCGTGGAGCGCCGGGCCAGCCAATCCAGGGCCTCGGCGACACAATAAAATGATCCGAACAACAGAATCTCGTCGTCGCTCGTCGCCTGGGCGCACTGCCCTTCCAGGGCGGCGGCCACGCTGTCATAAGACGTTACCGAAGCACCGCGCCGATGCAGCGCCTCGTGCAACTCGACCACCGGTCGTGCCCGTGGCGAATCCAGCGGAGCAACGGCCCAGTGCTCGACACTAGCACTCAATTGTTCAATAACACCATCCAGATCCTTGTCCGCCAGCAATCCGAACACCGCCAGGCGCTTGCCGACCGGTGGATGGCTGGCCAGACGCCGGGCCAGGTATTCCGCCGCATGGGGGTTATGCCCCACATCGAGCAGCAGATTCAGACGCTTGCCCTGCCAGTCGAACTGTCGGCGATCCAGACGTCCGACCACTCGCGTGGCCTGCAAAGCCTGAATGATCTGGGCATCGACCCAAGGCAGCCCGAGCAGCAGATACGCCTGCAATGCCAGCGCCGCGTTTTCCATCGGTAGATCGAGCAAAGGCAGATCGCGCAGCTCGACCTCACGGCCCTGGGCGTCTACACCGCGCCATTGCCAGTTGTGATCGGTGATGCCGAGGTCGAAATCGCGCCCACGCAGGAAAAACGGGCACTTAAGCTCGCGCGCTTTATCCAGCAAGGGTTGAGGAGGATTCAGATCGCCACAAAGCGCAGGAGCGCCCTGACGGAAGATGCCGGCTTTTTCGAAGGCCACGGATTCACGGGTATCACCCAGAAAGTCCGCATGATCGACGCCAATGCTGGTGACCAACGCCATGTCGGCATCCACCACATTGACGGTATCCAGACGTCCACCCAGGCCGACTTCCAGCACCACGGCATCGAGTCCGGACTGTTGAAACAGCCAGAACGCCGCCAGGGTGCCCATTTCGAAATAGGTCAGGGACGTGTCGCCACGCCCCGCCTCTACCGCCGCGAAGGCCTGGCACAGCTCGGCGTCAGTGGCTTCGACGCCATTGATTTGAACCCGCTCGTTGTAACGCAGCAGGTGCGGAGAATTGTAGACACCGACTTTCAGGCCCTGCGCACGCAGCAGGGACGCCACGAACGCACAGGTGGAGCCCTTGCCGTTGGTACCGGTGACCGTGATCACCCGAGGCGCCGGCTTGCCCAGTCCCATGCGGGACGCTACCTGTTGCGAGCGCTCAAGGCCCATGTCGATGGCCGAAGGGTGCAACTGCTCAAGGTAGGCGAGCCACTCGCCAAGGGTTCGTTGGATCATAGGTTGGCAGGCACCGGAGGAACGACGATTTTTTCAACGGGTGCGGCGACGAATTTCGGCGTCGGCAGGCCCATCATTTGCGCCAGCAGGTTGCCCAGGCGCGGACGCAGTTCCTGACGATCAATGATCATGTCGATCGCGCCGTGCTCCAGCAGGAACTCGCTGCGCTGGAAGCCTTCCGGCAGTTTTTCGCGCACGGTCTGCTCGATAACGCGCGGACCGGCAAAACCGATCAGGGCTTTCGGCTCGCCGACGATCACGTCGCCCAGCATTGCCAGGCTGGCGGAAACACCACCGTAGACTGGGTCGGTCAGCACGGAGATGAACGGCAAGCCTTCCTCACGCAGACGCGCCAGGACCGCGGAGGTCTTAGCCATTTGCATCAGGGAAATCAACGCTTCCTGCATCCGCGCACCACCGGAGGCGGAGAAGCAGACCATCGGGCAGCGTTTTTCCAGCGCGTAGTTGGCAGCGCGCACGAAGCGCTCGCCAACGATGGCGCCCATGGAACCGCCCATGAAGGAGAATTCGAAGGCCGAAACCACCACTGGCATGCCCAGCAGGGTGCCGCTCATGGAGACCAGTGCGTCTTTTTCACCGGTCTGCTTCTGTGCGGCGGTCAGGCGATCCTTGTACTTCTTGCCGTCGCGGAACTTCAGACGGTCAACCGGCTCCAGGTCCGCGCCCAGTTCGGTACGGCCTTCGGCGTCGAGGAAAATGTCGATACGGGCGCGCGCGCCAATACGCATGTGGTGATTGCACTTGGGGCAAACGTCCAGGGTCTTTTCCAGCTCCGGACGATACAGCACAGCCTCGCAGGACGGGCATTTGTGCCAAAGACCTTCAGGCACCGAGCTCTTCTTGACCTCGGAACGCATGATCGAAGGGATCAGTTTGTCTACTAACCAGTTGCTCATGCTTTCTTTCTCCAGTACCGGCGGCCCGAACGCTCTGGTTCGCAGCCCCGCGTATGCCCTTAGCTAAATTCATGTATGCGGCGATGATCGATGGATTGCCGGATCAGGGAACGTGACCTGCGTACAACCCAAAAAACTCTCAGCCATGCCTGCTTTGTGCAAGTGCTGTTATGGACGGCGGCAGTCTGCCAGCCGTCACATCAACCACGTACCGCTTTGATGAAAGCCCGAATCTTTTCAGGATCCTTGATGCCTTTGCTCGCCTCTACCCCGCCACTGACGTCCACCGCATAAGGCCTGACGCGCGCCACCGCCTCGGCGACATTTCCAGGGGTCAGGCCGCCAGCCAGAATGATCGGCTTGTTCAGGCCCTGCGGTATCAGAGACCAATCGAACGCTTCGCCGGTTCCACCAGGGATCCCTTCAACATACGCATCGAGCAGGATACCGCTTGCACTCGGATACGCCTGACAAGCCGCGGCGATGTCATCACCGGCCTTGACCCGCAATGCCTTGATGTAAGGACGGTGCCAGCCTTCGCAGTCTTCGGCGCTTTCATCGCCGTGGAACTGCAACAGGTCCAGCGGTACGGCGTCGAGAATCTCCCCCAGCTCGCTACGACTCGCGTTGACGAACAACCCCACGGTGGTGACGAACGGCGGCAATGCCTTGATGATCGCCCGAGCCTGCTGGAACGTCACGGCTCGCGGGCTCTTGGCGTAAAACACGAAACCGATGGCATCGGCCCCGGCTTCGACCGCTGCCAACGCATCCTCTATGCGGGTAATCCCGCAAATCTTGCTGCGAACGGCTGACATGTCGATAAAACCCCACGGCAAATCCGAGAAAGTCCCGGATGGTAACAAAAGCGTTCGAGGGCGTCAGCCGTCAAGTTCGGAGAAACCGGTGAGGAAGTGCGGACCGATAAAACGCTCGGGCAACTCGAACTCATCGCGGTACTCGACCTGCACCAGATACAGGCCGAATGGATGCGCCGTGACCCCGCCAGAGCGGCGGATGCGGCTGTCCAGCACTTCCTTCATCCACTCCACCGGACGCTCGCCGGCGCCGATGGTCATGAGCACGCCTGCTATGTTGCGCACCATGTGGTGCAGGAAGGCACTGGCGCGAATATCCAGCACGATCATCTTGCCGTGGCGCGTGACACGCAGGTGATGCAGCTCCTTGATCGGTGACTTGGCCTGGCACTGACCGGCGCGAAAGGCACTGAAATCATGGGTGCCCACCAGGTATTGCGCCGCTTCGGCCATGCGCTCGACGTCCAGCGGGCGGTGGTTCCAGGTGATTTCTTCGTTCAGGTGCGCCGGACGGATCTGATCGTTGTAGATCACATAGCGGTAGCGACGGGCGATGGCCTTGAACCGCGCATGAAAATGCGCCGGCATGACCTTGGCCCAACTGACGCTGACATCGTGTGGCAAGTTGATGTTGGCACCCATCACCCAGGCCTTCATCGACCGCTCGACCCGGGTATCGAAGTGCACCACTTGTCCGCAGGCGTGCACGCCTGCATCGGTACGCCCGGCGCAAAGCAGCGAAACCGGTGAATCGGCGACTTTGGACAAGGCGTTTTCGAGGGTTTCCTGCACCGTGAGCACGCCGGAAGCCTGGCGCTGCCAGCCGCGATAACGCGAGCCCTTGTATTCAACGCCCAACGCGATCCGGAAAAAGCCCTCGGCGGCCATTTCGGCTTCCGGGTTATCTATGTTTGCCAAGGAGGGACAACCTGCTGATGTACGCAAAGGCGGGCATTATAAGGCTGTCTGGTGGGGATGCCAGTGCAACAGTCGGAGCAGTGCTGAATGTAAGGGCCTCATCGCGAGCAGGCTCGCTCCCACAGGTGCTGTGTAGGGCGCAAATCACTGTGGGAGCGGGCTTGCCCGCGATGAGGCTCTCACAAACGCCGCCTCACCAACGGCAGAAACAAAAACGGCAGCCTTATCGGGCTGCCGCTTTGCTTACAACGAATCAATCACTCAAGCCAGACGCGAAAGCATCTCCCTGGCCTCGCTCTTCTGCCCATCGTCACCCTCGCTCACCACTTCATTGAGGATGTCCCGGGCACCATCGTTGTCACCCATGTCGATGTAGGCCTGAGCCAGATCGAGCTTGGTGGCGACTTCGTCGGTACCGGACAGGAAATCGAATTCCGGCTCGTCATCCACGGTCGCCAGGGCGTCGTCTACGGTGAAAGTAGGTTCGCTGATGCTCTGGGACAGGCGATCCAGCTCGGCGTTGACGTCATCCAGCTCGGAAGCAAAGGCATCCGGCTCGACTGGAGCATCCATCTCCTCCGCCAGGGACAAGTCGAAATCAGCTGGCAGCTCCAGATCGTCCAGGGCGACTTCCGGTGCCGCCGGTGCTTCGGCAACGGGCAGGTCCTTGACGTCGTCATCCAGGCTCAGCAGGAAATCGTCCTCGGCCAGAATCGCCGGCGAAGGCTCGGCCCCCAGATCCATATCCAGGTCGAACTCCGACAGGTCGTCGAGGTTTTCCCTGATTTCAGTCTGCTGTTGCAGGACCGAATCAAAGCTCAAATCGTCGTCCAGCGGGAAATCTTCCAACTCGTCCAGGGTCGTCTCTTCAGGCTCTGGAGCCGGCACTGCGGCAACGGCTTCAGGAACGGTGACCTCCGGAACTGCAGCGACTGGAGCGATGTTGTCCAGATCATCCAGGCTCAAATCGAAGGCGCTATCGAAATCGTCATCGACAGGTTCCGGCTCCGGTGCCGGCGCTTGCGGCTCGTCCAGCAGCAGGTCCTTGACGTACTGCGCGTCCAACTCGGCAGCGGCAGCCGCAGCAGCGATGCCACCGGCGGCGACCAGCGCCATTGCCGGGAAACGGCTCTTGAGTTTTTCGACCTGGGCAAAATTATCGCCGTTGGCCACCAATTGACGTTCCTGCGTGACGAATGCGTCGCGGTCGCCCTGCTGGCCGTAAACCTCCATCAGTTTCAGGCGCACATCGCTGCGTTGCGGCTCGAGCTTGACGCCCTCCTCCAGCAATGCGGCAGCCTGATTCAGACGACCGGCATCAATGTGCGACTGAGCCTGGCCCAATACATCACTGGAACGTTCGGCGGCCGGCGCAACCAACGGTGCAGCGATCGGTGGCATCACCACTACCGGAGCAACCACCGGTGCTGGAGCAGGCGCTGGAGTTGGCGCAGGAGCCGGCGCGGTGGCCAACTTCACGCTTGGCGGTGGCACTTCCAGACCTTCGAAGCTGCTTTCCGGCAGATCGAGATCCCCGGAGAACGCTTGCTCCTCGGCCAGGGCACGCGCCATGCGCAGATGCTTCTCGGCTTCCTGCTGAGCCTTGCGGCGACGGGCCAGCAATAGCAGCAACAGCAGCGCCACAACAACCCCGCCACCGGCCAGACCCAACAACCATGGGTTGGTCAGCAACTCGTTGAATGACTGCTCATCGGAGGCTGCCGGTGTCGGTTCGACCGGTTGCTCGGCCGGAGCCGGCGCAACTTCGGGAGTAGCAGCGGCTGGCGTTGCAGGCGCGGGTTCGGCAGGCACTGGTGCAGGAGCAGCAGCCAGTTCAGCCGTGATTGTCGGCGCTGCAGCGGTAGCTGCCGGCGCACCCGAGGCGCCTTCGGCCTGCAACTTGGCCAATTGATTGTTCTTCAGCTCGATCAGGCGCTGCAGCTTGTCCAGCTGGCTTTGCAGATCGGCCATGCGGCTTTTCAGTTCTTCGTTGTCACGACGGGTCGTGTCGAGGCTTTCCTGGGTGACCGCCAGCTTGTTGCTCAAGGCCTTGGCATCACCTGCCGCCCCCTTGCCACGGGCACCGGCCTGGGCAGAGACCAGGCTCAGCTTATCCCCAGCAACCTGCGTCGGCAGCACCTCACCGGTGCCACGGTTGGTGGCATCGAGTTGCTGCTGCCCCGTGCCCGGCTTGGCGACATAACGACGACCCTGACGCCACGCCGTGTTCTGCGCAGCCACCTCGGCGATTGCCTTGGGTTGCGGCAGGCTGGTGCTTTGCGCCTGGTCCGGCAGGCGCAGGACCTGACCGGTTTTCAAGCGGTTGATGTTGCCATCGATGAAGGCATCCGGGTTCAGCGCCTGGATGGCCAGCATGGTTTGCTGGATCGACCCGCCATTGCGCGCCTTCGCGGCGATTTCCCACAGGGTATCGCGCGGCGTGGTGGTGTACTGGGACGGTTTGGTCGCACCGGTGACAGGCGTGGTGCCGGTCTGTGGCGCCGGTTGCGCGGCCGCCTCGGCGGTTTGCGGAGAGAATTTGGACGGATCGAGCAGCACGCTGTAATCGCGCAGCAGACGACCGTTGGGCCACATCACCTGAACCAGGAATTTCACCATCGGTTCGGAGAGCGGTTTGCTGGAGGTCACACGCAGGATGCTTTTGCCGCCGGGGTTCAGCACCGGGGTAAACGTCAGGTCGTTGAGAAACGCCTGGCGGTCGACACCCGCCTTGGCGAAATCTTCAGGCGAGGCCAGGCTCGGCACCACTTCGGCAGCGGTGAGTTCCTTGACGTCGAGCAATTCGATTTCCGCCACCAGCGGCTGGTTCTGCGCCGATTTCAGGGTCAGTTCCCCGAGCCCGAGGGCATGCGCCATACCGGAGGACAGCGCCGAGGCGGCCGCTATTGCTAACACCAGTTTGCGAACTTGAACCATAGCTCATCCTTAGTTTGAACATTCCTCGGCCAGCGAGAAGATATTGATTGCCGCTGCCGTAAGGCATTGCGCGCGGCGGCGAAAGTTCGTCGCGCGCGATCGTTTGCTGCATGCCCCGGAAAGCCCCACAGGGTGGCTTGCCTTCAGCATTCCCGGCAAGCATGGCACTCGCCCGGAATCATTGAAAAAAACTGTTGCCAAGTATCTTTTACAGACCGTCTTTTATCAACAATTCGGCCAGCTGCACAGCATTGAGCGCGGCGCCCTTGCGTACGTTATCTGACGTCAGCCACAGGTTTAGTTCCGACAGGTCGTCGATACCATGGCGCACCCGACCAACGTAGACCGCATCCTGCCCTACCGCATCGCCCACCGGAGTCGGGTAATCGCCGGCGTCCACCAGTTCGACACCCGGGGCATCGTCCAGCGCGGTGTTGACTTTGGCCAGATCGATCGCACTTGCCGAATGCAGGGTCACGCTAAGGCTATCGCCAAAAAACACCGGGGCTTGAATGCAAGTGACAGAAATCTTCAATGAAGGCAGCGCCACCACCTGACGCAACTCTCGCACCAGGCGCTTTTCCAGCATCGTGTGGCCTTGTTCGTCCGGCTTGCCGACCTCGGCCAGCAGGTTGAAAGCCACCTGCCGATCAAAAAATTTCGGTTCCAGCGGGCGCATGTTGAGCAGTTCAGCGGTCTGACGCGCCAATTCGGTCACCGCTTCACGCCCTTGGGTCGACATGGCCAGGCTTGCCGTCAGGCTGATGCGTTGCAGGTCGAGCAAACCCAGCAACGGTGCGAGGACCACCGCCAGCGTGGTGGCCGACGGGCTGGGGCTGCTGACCAGGAACGGCTTTTTCAGGCCGGCCAGCACCTGGGCATTCACTTCCGGCACCACCTGCGGCGCCTGATCCGCCGGCAAGGCACCCGACAGATCGATGACCGAGCAACCGGCCGCCGTGGCACGGGAGGCGAAACTCAGGGTCACCGCCGCGCCGGCAGCGAAAAACACCAGCTGCACCTTGCTGAAGTCGAACTCGTCGACTTCCCGCACCCGCACGTTCTTGCCGCGAAACAGCACCGAACTGCCGGCGGACTCGCTGCTGGCCAGCAGGTGCAGGTTGCCGATCGGGAAGTCACGCTCTTCGAGAATCTGCACCAGCGTTTCGCCAACAGTACCGGTGGCGCCGATCACGGCAATATCAAAGGACTGGGTCATGGTTCTACCTCTGGCGAAACGGGGGGAGCGGCACTTTACCGGGTGGGGGGCATGCAGGCAATTCGGCGGGGATCTGTGATGCCAGAGCCGGCGTCATCGCGAGCAAGCTTTGCTCCTACAAAATCAAAAGCACCGCCTCCTGTAGGAGCAAAGCTTGCTCGCGATGACGGCAGCACTGACGAATCCAAAACCATAAAAAAACCCGCACCTCTTTCAAGGCACGGGTTCTTTCACAGCATCAAACGATCAACGCTCAAGCAGGATCCGCAGCATGCGGCGCAGCGGTTCGGCCGCGCCCCACAGCAGCTGGTCGCCGACGGTGAACGCGCCGAGGAACTGCGAGCCCATGTTCAGCTTGCGCAGACGGCCAACCGGGATGTTCAGGGTGCCGGTGACCTTGTTCGGGCTCAGCTCCTGGATGCTTGCATCGCGGTTGTTCGGCACCAGCTTGACCCAAGGGTTGTGCTGGCTGATCAGGCCTTCGATATCGGCCATCGGTACGTCTTTGTTCAGCTTGATGGTCAGCGCCTGGCTGTGGCAGCGCATCGCGCCGATACGCACGCAGATGCCGTCCACCGGGATCGGGCTCTTGAAGCGACCGAGGATCTTGTTGGTCTCGGCCTGGGCCTTCCACTCTTCGCGGCTCTGGCCGTTTGGCAGTTCCTTGTCGATCCAAGGGATCAGGCTGCCGGCCAGCGGTACGCCGAAGTTCTCGGTCGGGTACGCGTCGCTGCGCATGGCTTCGGCCACACGACGGTCGATGTCGAGGATGGCGCTGGCCGGGTCGGCCAGTTGCTCGGCGACAGAAGCGTGGGTCGCACCCATTTGCTTGATCAGTTCACGCATGTTCTGCGCGCCGGCACCGGAGGCCGCCTGATAGGTCATGGCGCTCATCCACTCCACCAGACCGGCTTCGAACAGGCCGCCCAGGCCCATCAGCATCAGGCTGACGGTGCAGTTGCCGCCGATGTAGTTCTTGGTGCCCGCATCCAGCTGCTGGTCGATGACCTTGCGGTTGACCGGATCCAGGACGATGACCGCGTCATCCTGCATGCGCAGGCTGGAAGCGGCGTCGATCCAGTAACCCTGCCAGCCGGCTTCGCGCAGCTTGGGGAACACTTCGCTGGTGTAGTCGCCACCCTGGCAGGTCAGGATCACGTCAAGGGTTTTCAGCTCTTCAATGCTGTAAGCGTCCTTGAGCGGAACAATGTCCTTGCCCACGGACGGGCCTTGGCCACCGACATTGGAAGTGGTGAAAAACACCGGCTCGATAAGATCGAAATCCTGCTCTTCCAGCATCCGCTGCATGAGCACGGAACCGACCATACCGCGCCAACCGATCAGACCTACACGTTTCATCGCAACTACACCTTCTTGAAAAGTGGGCCGCTGCTTTCGGGGGTGAAATCAGCAGCGGGCCCGAGAGATTACAGATTCCGCAGCGCGGCGACTACTGCGTCACCCATTTCCTGCGTACCGACTTTAGTGCAACCGGCCGACCAGATGTCGCCCGTGCGCAAGCCCTGATCCAGCACCAGGCTGACGGCTTTCTCGATGGCATCGGCCGCGGCCTGCTGATTGAAGCTGTAACGCAGCATCATCGAGACCGACAGAATGGTCGCCAGCGGGTTGGCGATGCCTTGGCCTGCGATGTCTGGCGCGGAACCGTGGCAAGGCTCGTACATGCCCTTGTTGTTGGTGTCCAGGGACGCCGACGGCAGCATGCCGATGGAACCGGTGAGCATCGAGGCCTGGTCGGACAGGATGTCGCCGAACATGTTGTCGGTGACGATCACGTCGAACTGCTTCGGTGCACGCACCAGTTGCATGGCGGCGTTGTCGACGTACATGTGGCTCAGTTCGACCTGCGGGTAATCCTTGGCCACTTCCTCGACGATTTCACGCCACAGCTGGCTGGACGCCAGAACGTTGGCCTTGTCCACCGAGCACAGCTTCTTGTTGCGCACCATGGCCATGTCGAAACCGACACGGGCGATGCGACGGATTTCGCTTTCGCTGTACGGCAGGGTGTCATAGGACTGACGCTCGCCGTTGTCCAGGGTGCGGGTGCCGCGTGGCGCGCCGAAGTAGATACCGCCGGTCAGCTCACGAACGATCAGGATATCCAGACCCGAAACGATTTCCGGCTTCAGGCTCGAAGCCTCGGCCAGTTGCGGGTACAGGATCGCCGGACGCAGGTTGCCGAACAGGCCCAGTTGCGCACGGATTTTCAGCAGACCGCGCTCAGGGCGGATGTCACGCTCGATGGTGTCCCATTTCGGGCCGCCAACGGCGCCCAGCAGCACGGCATCGGCAGCGCGGGCACGCTCCAGGGTTTCATCGGCCAGCGGCACGCCGTGCTTATCGATGGCCGCGCCACCGATCACATCGTGGCTCAGCTCGAAGCCCAGGGCGAACTTGTCGCTGGCCAATTCCAGCACCTTGACCGCTTCGGCCATGATTTCCGGGCCAATACCGTCACCTGGGAGAATCAGAATCTGCTTGCTCATGCTTTCCTCATGTCATCAGTCGGTGCGCCCGTGGGCGCGCCCGGAAAAAGTCTATCGATTGGGGCTCATTTCTCGGCGAACAGTACCAACACATCGGTACTGAACGACCCATCGGCCCCGATCTCAAAATATTCGCGTACTTCGTTGCCCATCGACTGCTGCAATTCGCGGATTGCCGCGCGCATCACCTGAGGCGTGCGCATGCGTTCAACCCAGGAGTTGTACTCCAGACGCAACCGTTGACGGGTGGTACTGCGGGTATGCAACCCCGCCTCGCTGACCTGGAGCAACCACTCGCCGGCGGAATAATCGCGCACGTGACTGGTGTCACGCAGCACCTCGACGCTTTGCAGGTAAGTGTCGAACAGCGGGCTGCCCGGTGACAACACGTCAATGAACGCCGCCACGCCGCCAGGCTTCAACACCCGACGCACTTCCCGCAGGGCCAAGCCGAGATCGCTCCAGTGATGAGCCGAATAACGGCTGAACACGAAGTCGAACTCACCGTCGGCAAACGGCAGGCGCTCGGCTGCGCCATTGACCGTGGAAATATTGCTCAGGCCACGATCGACGGCTGCGGCGGCCACCACGTCGAGCATCTGCTGCGACAGGTCGTAGGCCACCACCTCCTTGACCAGCGAGGCCACCTGGAAACTCACGTGGCCCGCACCGCAACCCAGGTCCAGCACACGGGCATCGCCCTGCCCTGCCAGTTCAGCCTGTAGCAGTGCGAATTCAGTGCCTTGAGCGTGGACGGCGCTGCTCAGGTAGGCCGCGGCCTGTTCACCGAATTGTTTCTGGACTACCTGACTGTGCTGGGCGGTGCTGGTCATGGGAATTTCCTTTTTTTGGGGTTTAGCCTTGTGGTGCCTGGGCTGTCGCCATCGCGAGCAAGCTTTGCTCCTACAGGGGTCTGTGGTGTTCACATAATCTGTGGGAGCTGAGCTTGCTCGCGATGAGGCCGGCCCTTACTGCATCAATTTCGGATCAATCACGCGTCGCGAAACAACCACGGCTGGCTCGCACGATGCTTGGCTTCAAACGCCGCAATCGCATCGCCGTCCTGCAAGGTCAGGCCGATATCGTCCAGGCCGTTGAGCAGGCAGTGCTTGCGGAAATCGTCGATTTCGAAGCTGTACACCTTGCCGTCCGGGCGGGTCACGGTCTGGGCTTGCAGATCGATCTGCAACTGGTAGCCCGGCTCGGTCTCGACCTGCTTGAACAGCTCATCGACTTCTTCGTCGCTCAAGATGATCGGCAGCAAGCCGTTCTTGAAGCTGTTGTTGAAGAAGATGTCGGCGTAGCTCGGCGCGATGATGCTGCGGAACCCGTACTCTTCCAGCGCCCACGGCGCGTGCTCGCGGCTGGAGCCGCAACCGAAGTTCTCACGGGCCAGCAGCACGCTGGCACCCTGATAACGTTCGGCGTTGAGGACGAAGTCCTTGTTCAGCGGGCGTTTGGAGTTGTCCTGATACGGCTGGCCGACATCCAGGTAACGCCATTCGTCGAACAGGTTCGGGCCGAAACCGGTGCGCTTGATCGACTTCAAGAACTGCTTCGGAATGATCTGATCGGTATCGACGTTGGCACGATCCAGAGGCGCGACAAGTCCAGTGTGCTGGGTAAAAGCTTTCATGCTGCGCTCCTTTAGATCAATTCACGGACGTCGACGAAACGACCGTTAACAGCGGCTGCGGCGGCCATGGCCGGGCTCACCAGGTGAGTACGACCACCGGCGCCCTGACGGCCTTCGAAGTTGCGGTTGGAAGTGGAAGCGCAATGCTCGCCCGACTCCAAACGGTCCGGGTTCATCGCCAGGCACATCGAGCAACCCGGCTCACGCCATTCGAAACCGGCTTCGAGGAAAATCTTGTCCAGTCCTTCGGATTCCGCCTGCGCCTTCACCAGACCCGAGCCCGGCACCACAATGGCCTGCTTGATGGTCGAGGCCACTTTGCGGCCCTTGGCGATGACGGCAGCAGCACGCAGGTCTTCGATCCGCGAGTTGGTGCAGGAACCGATGAACACGCGGTCCAGCTGGATATCGGTGATCGCCTGATTGGCGGTCAAGCCCATGTACTTCAAGGCACGCTCGATGGAACCGCGCTTGACCAGGTCCATTTCCTTGGCCGGATCCGGCACGTTCTGGTCCACAGCCAACACCATCTCGGGCGAAGTGCCCCAGCTGACTTGCGGCTTGATCTGGGTCGCGTCGAGCTCGACGATGGTGTCGAACTTCGCATCGGCATCGGACACCAGGTCTTTCCAGGCTTCGACCGCCAAATCCCACTCAGCGCCTTTCGGGGCGAATGGACGGCCTTTGACGTAGGCCACGGTTTTTTCGTCAGCCGCCACCAGACCCACGCGAGCGCCGGCCTCGATGGACATGTTGCAGATGGTCATGCGGCCTTCGACGGACAGGTCGCGAATCGCGCTGCCGGCGAACTCGATGGCATGGCCGTTACCGCCGGCGGTGCCGATCTTGCCGATCACGGCCAGGACGATGTCCTTGGCGGTCACGCCGAACGGCAATTGGCCTTCGACGCGCACCAGCATGTTCTTCATTTTCTTGGCGACCAGGCACTGGGTGGCGAGCACGTGCTCGACCTCGGAAGTGCCGATACCGTGAGCCAGAGCACCGAACGCGCCGTGGGTCGAGGTGTGGGAGTCGCCGCAGACCACGGTCATGCCCGGCAAGGTGGCACCCTGCTCCGGGCCTATGACGTGGACGATGCCTTGGCGCACGTCATTCATCTTGAATTCGACGATGCCGTATTCATCGCAGTTATCGTCGAGGGTCTGGACCTGCAAACGCGAGACCTGATCGGCAATGGCTTCGATGCCACCCTTGCGCTCAGGGGTGGTCGGTACGTTGTGGTCCGGGGTCGCGATGTTGGCATCGATGCGCCAAGGCTTGCGCCCGGCCAGACGCAGGCCTTCAAAGGCTTGCGGCGAGGTCACTTCGTGAATGATGTGACGATCGATGTAGATCAAGGCAGAGCCATCGTCGCGCTGCTTGACCAAATGCGAATCCCAGAGCTTGTCGTAGAGCGTTTTGCCGGCCATCAGACGGTTTCCTCATCAGCTTGTTTCTATGCCCCGGGTTTTGACGGTTTCAATAACCCTTTGGCTTGTGAGGCTGATCCTATGGGGTTAGATTAAATAACTCAAATTCATATTTTTTATGCTTTGGATAACTAACTGGAATGCGACATGGATCTGGCCAACCTCAATGCCTTTATTGCCATCGCCGAGACCGGAAGCTTCTCCGGTGCCGGTGAGCGACTGCACCTGACCCAACCCGCCATCAGCAAACGTATCGCCGGGCTGGAACAGCAATTGAAGGTGCGACTGTTCGACCGACTGGGTCGTGAAGTCGGCCTGACTGAAGCCGGCCGTGCCCTGCTGCCCCGGGCCTATCAGATTCTCAATGTCCTTGATGATACGCGCCGTGCACTGACCAACCTCACCGGGGAAGTGACCGGTCGTCTGACCCTGGCCACCAGTCACCACATCGGCCTGCATCGACTGCCACCTTTATTAAGGGAGTTCACCCGCCGCTACCCGGATGTCGCGCTGGACATTCAGTTTCTCGATTCGGAAGTGGCCTACGAGGAAATCCTGCACGGCCGTGCGGAATTGGCCGTCATCACCCTGGCCCCGGAACCCCACGCCCTGGTCGCGGCCACTCGGGTATGGGACGACCCGCTGGACTTTGTCGTGGCCCCGGAGCATTCGCTGCTGCAAAACGGCAAGGTCAGCCTGGCGGACATCGCTCGCCACCCGGCGGTGTTTCCCGGTGGCAACACCTTCACCCACCATATCGTCCAGCGCCTGTTCGAGGCCCAGGGCCTGACGCCGAACATCGCCATGAGCACCAACTACCTGGAAACCATCAAGATGATGGTGTCGATCGGCCTGGCCTGGAGCGTCCTGCCGCGCACCATGCTCGATGATCAGGTTGCGCGAATACCTTTGCCGGGCATACAACTGTCTCGCCAGCTAGGCTATATCCTGCACACAGAACGGACGCTGTCGAACGCAGCACGGGCCTTCATGGCCCTATTGGATGCGCAGATCGATCTGCCAGGGACTCAAGGCTAACTTGTGCTACTCCTATAGAGCCGCGAAATCCCGCACAAAACGCCCACATCAGTACAGGCTTGCCAATGCCGAAATCTGTTGACCGTATTCCGCCGATGCCGCGTATTCAGGCGCTGGATCCCCAGCGCTCCGAGCAGAGCTGGGAAAGCGCCCCGCAATTGCTGGCTGCCCTGAACGGCGCGCGTCTGGGCGCCTGGTATTGGGATATCGAGCGCGGTCAGATCAGCTGGTCGCGTGGCACACAGGCACTGTTCGGATTCGATCCTCGCCAGCCGCTGCCGGCGGACCTGGAATACCTTGATTTGCTGCCTCCCGAAGACCGGGCAAAAACCGTACGCGCCTTCCATGCGGTGATTGCCGGCGCACCGCTGGAACAGGCGATGCATCACCGCATTCGCTGGCCCGATGGCAGCCTGCACTGGCTGGAAATCAACGGCAGCCTGCTGCCGGACAAAAACGGCCGGCCACGGATGATCGGCGTAATTCGCGAGATCACCCACCAGCGCCAGCGCGAACAGGCGCTCAGCAGCTCGGAAAAGCGATTCGCCACGCTGTTTCACCTGTGTCCGAACATGGTCCTGCTGACTCGCCAGGATGACGGGCTGATCACCGAAGCCAACCAGTATTTCGAAAGCCTGTTCGGCTGGCCGGTGCAGGAAGCCATCGGTCGTACCACCCTGGAATTGGGGCTGTGGGTGCACCCTGAGCAGCGAGCGGAACTGGTCAAGGCCACCAAGGCCAAGGGCGACCTGATCAGCATGGAAGTGCAGTTCCGCGCCAGCAACGGGCAAGTTCACGACGGCATTCTCAGCGCGCAAAAGGTCGAACTGGAGGGCCAGCCCTATCTGCTGAGCACGTTCCTCGACACCACCGAGCGCAAAGCCGCCGATCAGGCGCTCAAGGACAGCCAGGAGCGCCTCGACTTGGCGCTGGACTCGGCACAACTGGGCACCTGGGACTGGCACATTCCCAGCGGCATGCTCTATGGCTCGGCTCGCGCCGCACAGCTGCACGGGCTGGAGGCCAAACCTTTCCATGAATCCTTCGAAGAGTTTTTCGAAGGCGTGCCCGGCAACGAACGCGACACCATGCGCGATGCCTACCGCAGCCTGCGCGAAGGCCCGGCGGGCAACTATCAACTGACCTACCGCGTTCAGTTGCCCGACGGCAGCACCCGCTACCTGGAAAGCCGCGCGCGGTTGTATCGCGACGCAAACGGCATGCCCTTGCGTATGGCCGGCACTTTGCTCGACATCACCGATCAGGTGGAACGCGAACAGCGCCTGGTGGCTTCCGAAGAGAAATTCGCCACCCTGTTTCAGGTCAGCCCGGACCCGATCTGCGTGACCCACCAGGAAACCGGCCAGTTCATCGAGATCAACTCAGCCTTCACCCAGACCTTCGGCTGGACCACCGGCGATGTGATCGGCCGCAGCGCCGACGAAATCGGCCTGTGGGACGCCTCGGCGAAGAGCCTGCAACGCATCGAGCAGGTGATCCGCGAACAGGCGCTGAACAACGTGGCGATCATTGTCCAGCACAAGGACGGGCAACTGCTGACCTGCGTGATTTCCAGCCGCCAGATCAGCGTCGGCGAGCAGCCATGCATCGTCACCACCCTGCGCGACATCACCCAGCAGCAACGCTCGGAGGCGGCACTCAAGGCCAGCGAAGAGAAATTCGCCAAGGCGTTCCACTCCAGCCCCGACGCCATCACCATCACCGAACGCGACACCGGGCGCTATCTGGAGGTCAACGATGGCTTCTGCCGTCTGACCGGTTACCGCGCCGACGAAGTGATCGGCCGTACGGTGTATCAGGTCGGCATCTGGGCCGAAGAAAAACAGCGCTCGGCGCTGCTGGCCGAACTGCAGATCAAGGGCCGGGTGCATCACCTGGAAATGCTAGGGCGCAACAAGCGCGGGGAGTTGCTGACGGTCGAAGTCTCGGTGGAACCGATCACCCTCAATGAAACCGCCTGCCTGTTGCTGACCGCCCGGGATGTCAGCCTGTTGAAAAACGCCGAGGCGCAGATCCGTCACCTGGCCTACCACGACCCGCTGACCAACCTGCCCAACCGCGCGCTGCTGATGGATCGCCTGAGCCAGCAGATCGCCCTGCTCAAGCGCCACAACTTGCGCGGCGCGCTGATGTTCCTCGATCTTGACCACTTCAAGCACATCAACGATTCGCTCGGCCACCCGGTGGGCGATACCGTGCTGAAAATCATCACCGCGCGCCTGGAAGCCAGCGTGCGCATGGAAGACACCGTCGCGCGTCTGGGCGGCGACGAATTCGTGGTACTGCTCAGCGGCCTCGAAGGTTCGCGCAACGATGTCAGCCTCCAGGTGCGGGAGCTGGCCGACACCTTGCGCGAATTATTGTCCGAGCCAATGTTCCTCGACGGCCAGCGCCTGCAAGTGACGCCGAGTATTGGCATCGCTCTGATTCCCGACCACGGTTCCACGCCGACCGACCTGCTCAAGCGTGCCGACATTGCGCTGTATCGAGCCAAGGATTCGGGGCGCAATACCGCGCAGATGTACCACAACACCATGCAAAAGGCCGCGAGCGAGCGCCTGCGCATGGAAACCGACCTGCGCCTGGCCCTGTCGCGGGGCGAGTTTCGCGTGCACTACCAGCCACAACTCGATGCCCGGGAAAATCGTATCGTCGGCGCCGAAGCCCTGGTGCGCTGGAACCATCCGGAACTCGGCGCGCAATCACCTACCGAGTTCATCAAGGTGCTGGAGGACAGCGGCCTGATCCTGGAGGTCGGCACCTGGATCGTCGATGAGGCCTGCCAGGCGTTCAGGCAATTGATTGCCAACGGTCTGGTGGACCCGCACGACTTCAGCCTGTGCGTGAACATCAGTCCGAGGCAGTTCCGCCAGAACGACTTCGTCGAACACATCGAAGAAAGCCTCGCCCATTACGGCCTGCCCAGCTCGATGCTGAAACTGGAGATCACCGAAGGCATCGTCATCCAGAACCTGGAAGACACCATCAGCAAAATGCGCCGCCTGAAAAAACTCGGCGTGAGCTTTGCCATGGATGACTTCGGTACCGGTTATTCCTCACTGACCTATCTCAAGCGCCTGCCGGTCGACACCCTGAAAATCGACCAGTCGTTCATTCGTGACGCCACCACCGACCCCAACGACGCCGAAATCATCCGCGCCATCGTCGCCATGGCCCGCAGCCTGGAATTGAAGGTGATCGCCGAAGGCGTGGAGACGCCTGAACAGCTGGAGTTCCTGCAAGGGTTGGGTTGCCATTTCTATCAGGGGTATCTGCACAGCCAGCCGCTGCCGGTGGAAGAGTTCCAAAAACTGCTGAGGTGATCTCAGCAGGCGATCCGCTTTTCTGTGGGAGCAAGGCTTGCCCGCGATGGGGCCCGTGAGATCGCCATCGCGGGCAAGCCTTGCTCCTACAGGCTCCTGGCGCCCGTCATACCTGTGTATGAATCGGTTAAACCCACACATAAACCCACTGACCCTCTGTACAAGTGACACCCTCCCGGCCAATCCGTAAATTGAACCCCACGCAATCGGCAAGCGGTCATGCACCCCGTCTCGCCGAAGAATGATCGCTGGCAGCCGATCATTCTCCTGTGTAACACCCCGGGCTCCTCTTCCCGATCACAGGGCCGGGTTTTCTGCGCCCGCATACTCGTTATGCGGGCGCTTTTTTAATCAATCGCCGATGGCTGACTGTTATCTTTCCGCCATACACGTACCACGCAAACGCGGGTTAAAACACAGGCACAAAAAAGGGCGTCAATGGCGCCCTTTTTTACTGTTCCGGCTTAGTGTTGCAGAGCCGGTTTTTGCGCCCCGTTGATCGGGATGCGCTTGGCTTTCGCCTCTTCCGGGATGACCCGCAGCAGGTCGATGCTCAGCAGACCGTTGCGCAGGTCCGCGGCCTTGATTTCGATGTGGTCCGCCAGGCGGAAGGACAGTTTGAAGGCTCGCTGGGCGATGCCTTGATGCAGGAAGGTCACGCCTTCGCTGGCATCACGCTTGCCGCCACTGATGGTCAGCACACCCTTCTCCACTTGCAGCTCCAGGTCTTCTTCCTGGAAACCGGCTGCCGCCACGACGATGCGGTATTGATCGTCGCCATGTTTTTCGACGTTGTAGGGAGGGTAAGAGCTGCCAGGCTCGTTACGCAGGGCGGTTTCGAACAGGTCGTTGAAACGATCGAAGCCCACCGAGGAACGGAACAGAGGCGCCAGGGAAAATGCGGTAGTCATGGTTCAAATCTCCTGAAAACAATCAGCAAGGTTTTTGTCTCCGCGACCCGAATTCGGCATCGCGTAACCCTTAGATAGGGACCGCAGATTGCATTTCAAGAGATTTTTTTCAGATTTTTCTCAAGCGGCTTCAGCCACCTGTAAACCCAGCAATCGGGAAACCTGATCCAGCTCGGTCTCACGACGCAGGACGCTGAACAGCTCTACGGCCTCGGGATAATTGCGGGTCAGCATCGCCAGCCACTGCTTCAGGCGACCCGGTGCCTGGCGTGGTGTCATCTGCGCCACGGCTTGCAGCCAGAAATCCTGGATCAGTGGCAGCAGCTCGGACCAGGTCATCTCGACGACCTCTTCACCGGCCCGCGCCGCGGCAATCTGCCGGGCCAGGTCAGGACGCGACACCAGGCCGCGACCGAGCATGATGTCTTCCACGCCGCTGATCTCGCGGCAACGGCGCCAGTCTTCGACGCTCCAGATATCGCCATTGGCGAACACCGGCACCTTGACCACGTCCTGCACGCGCGGGATCCACTCCCAGTGCGCCGGTGGCTTGTAGCCGTCGGTCTTGGTCCGCGCATGGACCACGATATGCTCGGCGCCCCCTTCGGCCAGCGCCGTGGCACAGACCAGTGAACCGTCTGGACTGTCGAAACCCAGGCGCATTTTTGCAGTGACTGGAATGTGCGCGGGGACGGCACGACGGACATGCTCGACGATCTGGTTCAACAGCTCGGGTTCCTTGAGCAGCACCGCGCCACCACGAGACTTGTTGACCGTCTTGGCCGGGCAGCCGAAGTTCAGGTCGATGACCTCGGAACCCAACTCGCAGGCCAGCGCGGCGTTTTCCGCCAGGCACACCGGGTCCGATCCGAGCAGTTGCACACGCAACGGCACGCCGGACGCCGTGCGGGCACCGGTGAGCAATTCAGGACCGAACTTGTGGAAATAGGCAGGCGTGAGCAGTTGGTCGTTGATCCGGATGAACTCGGTCACGCACCAATCGATACCACCCACTCGGGTCAGCACGTCGCGCAGGATGTTGTCGACCAACCCCTCCATGGGCGCCAGGGCAATTTGCATGAAAAACACACTCGACGAAAAACGGGGGGCAGTTTACTGGTTTCGGAGGGAATCTGCAGAACATCGCAGATTCCCTTGTGGGAGCGAGCCTGCTTGCGATGGCGGCCGGACATTCAAAATTGATGTCGACCGATACACGCTATCGCGAGCAGGCTCGCTCCTACATTAGATTTTTGGCTGCTTCCGGATTTTGCGACAGCAACGCCGGACCATAGCCCTCGATGAACTCCGCCGGCATGCGCTTGGGCTTGCCCGTGGACAGTTCGATGCAGACAAAGGTGGTCTGCGCGCGCAACAACGTCGCGTTGTCGCTGGGGCGCTTGAGCTGGAAATGACGGGTCATTTTCAGGCGCTGGTCCCAATCGACGATCCAGGTCGCCATCTGCAGTTCGTCACCTTCATAGGCGGCTGCGAGGTAGTCGATCTCATGCCGCACCACCGCCATCGCCCGGTCCAGCCGGCGGTATTCAGTCAGATCCAGGCCAAGGCGCTGCGAATGGCGCCAGGCACAGCGCTCCAGCCAGGTCACGTACACCGCGTTGTTGGCGTGCCCCAGACCGTCGATGTCTTCGGCGGCCACTTGCAGATCAATGATAAATGGCGTTGCCCGATCCCAGCCCATGCCCCACTCCCGGTCAGATGATGTCGACCGGCGCAGTGTAACGGATGCTCAGGCCGATTGGCGCGATTGCAGGCTGCGACCGGCCAGCAGTGATAACACGCCATCAATCACCCGGGGGTCGGCGAGCACTCGCTGATGACCGCCCTCCTGCAGACGCAACAGCCGACTGTCGAACCAGGCTTCGTGGATCAATTGCGACTCTTTGACCGGAACGAAATCGTCGTCTTCGGCATGAACAATCAAACCAGGCATGTCGAGTTGGTAGTGCGCAACATCCAGGGTCGCTGCGCGCATGCCGACATCTTTCTCGACCTGCCGGATGAACGCCGAGCGGGCTTTCGGTGGCAGCCGGACATAACGGGCGAAACCGCGCAATACACCAAGAATTCGCGC
The DNA here is from genome assembly GCF_003228315.1 of Pseudomonas putida. Taxonomy (NCBI): domain Bacteria; kingdom Pseudomonadati; phylum Pseudomonadota; class Gammaproteobacteria; order Pseudomonadales; family Pseudomonadaceae; genus Pseudomonas; species Pseudomonas putida. The sequence continues at coordinate 6,262,209 of NZ_CP029693.1, read as the reverse complement.
CGGCGCGGCAATGCTGACCAGGGTTTCCGTACGCAGGCCCAACTGCACGGCCAGCATGGCACTGGCGCCGCCCATGGAGTGGCCGATGACCGCTTGCAGCGGTGGCAATTCGGCGGCGGCTTCCAGCATGGCGCGGGCGAACAGCACGACATTCGCCTCGGTTCCCGGCGAACGACCGTGTGCCGGGCCATCGAGGGCAACCACGGTGTAGCCGGCATCGACCAGCGCGGTAATGAGGCTGGCAAATTGCGTCGGACGACCTTCCCAGCCATGCATCAGCAATACCGTCGGCCCCTGCCCCCAACGCAAGGCGGAGAGGCCGAAACGCAAAGTGACCCGTTCGGACCTGGCCAGCAGCGGCAATTCCCAATCACGCGGTTGAAAATTGCGTGGCGTCATGAACGCCAGGCGCATTTTGCTTGCGACCAGTTTCGGAGCAAACCAACCCAAGGTGCCATTAACGCCACGAACCCATTTCAACGTGCTCATCGCTCTCTCCCCAGGCTGTTTGCCTTCAGGTCAACGCACCGCCGACTTGGCTGCGCGCAGTAATCGATCGGATAAATCACCCGGTCCCAGCGCTCGTGCCAGCGCCAGGCCGCCCACCATCAGGGCCATGTCGGCCAGGGCTTTGTCGATGTCTTCGGGACTGTTCGCCAACTGCGCGACCATCAGTTCCAGGTGTTCATTCAGGGCGATGCGAAACGTCTCGGGCAGACGTCCGAGCTCGCCGATCGAGGCCGGGATCGGACACGCAGACTCGCTGGAATCACGGTGCTTGCGCGACAGATAGAACGCAGCGACCAGGGCGCGCCGCTCTTCACCGGTCAACTCGGCATCCATGTCGGCAATCAAGTCACGACGTCGACCCAGCAGCTGCTTGAACGCCTCCAGCATCATTGCGTCCTTGCTTTCGAAGTGTGCATAGAAGCCGCCGACGGTCAGGCCGGCCGCGCCCATCACCTCGCCCACGCTCGGTTCTGCCGGGCCACGCTGGATCAGCGCTGCACTGGCGGCCTTGAGAATGCGTTCGCGGGTTTGAGCTTTTTTATCGTTCATCGTTGCCTCCGAATATTACGACTAGAATATTATTCTCATAATAATTTTCTGCAAGCCGTGGATGTGACCGCTGGTCTGAAGAACAGTTTGAGAGAAATTGGGGGAATTGGCCAAACGCCAGACAAACAAAAGGGCCATTCAATAATTGAATGACCCTTATAAAATCCCGCAGAGCGGGTAAACGTGGCGTCCCCTAGGGGACTCGAACCCCTGTTACCGCCGTGAAAGGGCGGTGTCCTAGGCCACTAGACGAAGGGGACACAAACCCTTCTATACAACTGATCAGTGCTGAGAGCTGATCGATTCAAGGCCGGTGTGGCCAGACCTTGAACTGTAAATTGGTGGAGCTAAGCGGGATCGAACCGCTGACCTCCTGCATGCCATGCAGGCGCTCTCCCAGCTGAGCTATAGCCCCGGATTTTTCGCCTCTCGGCGGAGCGACATCTTGCAACATCGCTTCTGTAAAACTGGCGTCCCCTAGGGGACTCGAACCCCTGTTACCGCCGTGAAAGGGCGGTGTCCTAGGCCACTAGACGAAGGGGACGCAAACCCTTCTATACAACTGATCAACGCTGAGTGTTGATCGCTTCAAGGCCGGTGTGGCCAGACCTTGAAGTGTAAATTGGTGGAGCTAGACGGGATCGAACCGTCGACCTCTTGCATGCCATGCAAGCGCTCTCCCAGCTGAGCTATAGCCCCTCATCGTTGATGTCATCGCTGAGGACGGGGCGAATCTTAAGGGCGTATCGAAAGGCTGTCAAACTTATTTTTCAAAATATTTGAAATTTTTTGTCGGCATTACAATCACTTACCGCCCTCCCCCCGAAAATCCGGGGCCTGATGGCCGCTCTGCGCCCAGCAACAGGCGCGCAAAATGGCCATCAGTCCTTCATGTCGCGTATCAGGCGATCGCGCCCAACAGCTTTTCCCACTCTTTGTTTTCTTTCTTCGACACGCCGCCCAGCAGGTCAATCGCCTGGCGCAAGCGGAAACGGGTCAGGTCCGGGCCGAGGATTTCCATCGCATCGAGCACCGACACCGAGCTGGCTTGCCCGGTGATCGCGGCAAACATCAGCGGCATGGCATCACGCAGTTTCAATTGCAGCGATTCGACCACGGCCTGAATCGTCGCCGTGATGCTGTCCTTCTCCCACTGACGCAGGCTTTCGAGCTTCCAGAGGATCAACTGCATCAATTGACGGACCTGATCACCCGAGAGCTTCTTCGATTCGAACAGCTTGGCATCCGGATTCACGCCACCGGCGAAGAAGAACCCGGCCAGCGGTGCAACCTGGCTGAATGTCTCGACGCGACCCTGTACGTGCGGCGCGATCTTCATCATGTATTCGGAATTGAATGCCCACTTCTGCACCCGCGCGGCGAACTCTTCCACCGGCAGATCACGCAGCCACTGGCCATTGAGCCACGACAGCTTCTCGATGTCGAAAATCGGCCCACCCAGGGAAACGCGCTTGAGGTCGAAGTTCTCGACCATTTCCTGCAGCGAGAACTTCTCGCGCTCGTCCGGCATCGACCAGCCCATGCGACCCAGGTAGTTGAGCATGGCCTCGGGCATGAAGCCCATGCGCTCGTAGAACGTCACCGAAGTCGGGTTCTTGCGCTTGGACAGCTTGCTCTTGTCCGGGTTACGCAGCAGCGGCATGTAGCACAGTTCCGGCTGTTCCCAACCGAAGTATTCGTAGAGCAGGATCAGCTTCGGCGCCGATGGCAACCATTCTTCGCCGCGCAATACGTGGGTGATGCCCATCAGGTGGTCGTCGACCACGTTGGCCAGGAAGTAGGTCGGCAGGCCGTCGGTCTTCATCAGGACCTGCATGTCCATGCGATCCCACGGGATTTCAACGTCGCCACGCAACATGTCCGGCACCACGCAGACGCCTTCGCTTGGCACCTTCATGCGGATTACGTGCGGCTCGCCAGCGGCCAGACGACGGGCCACTTCTTCCTTGGACAGCAACAGCGCGCGGCCGTCGTAACGCGGGGTTTCGCCGCGCGCCATCTGCTCGGCGCGCATCTGGTCCAGCTCTTCGGCGGTGCAGAAGCACGGGAAGGCATGGCCCATGTCGACCAGTTGCTGGCAGTACTTCTGGTAAATGTCGCCACGCTCACTTTGACGGTAAGGACCGTGCGGGCCGCCCACATCCGGGCCTTCGCTCCAGTCGATACCCAACCAGCGCAGGGCGTCGAAAATCTGCTGTTCGGACTCGCGGGTCGAACGCAACTGGTCGGTGTCTTCGATCCGCAGGATGAACTCACCGCCGTGCTGCTTGGCAAAGCAGTAGTTGAACAATGCGATGTAAGCGGTACCTACGTGAGGATCCCCGGTAGGCGATGGCGCGATGCGAGTGCGGACGGTGGTCATGGCGTGTCTCGAAAAGAATGAAAAGCAAAGAAACAATCAAGCCGCGAATGGTAACAGGCGACCCCCACCCCGCTCCAGCGAACAGGGCATTTAGGCCAAGATTGCGTCTGGAATGCCCGTATGATGCGGTGAATGGCCAAATATCAAGCGATGGCATTTACCGCTTATCGGCTGTATGCCAGATTCACCTGCTGATAACTTTCCTTACATATCCTCGACTACAGTTTGCCCCATGCCTGCCCAACTCAAGCGTCGCCTGTCCGTTTTCCTGTTGATTGTCCTGCTGATTGCCGGGGGCTTCTTCGCCCATTGGTTCTTCAAGGGACGCTTTTATGAAAGCACCGACAACGCGTATGTCCAGGGCGAGATCACCCGCGTTTCCAGCCAATTGGGCGCGCGTATCGATCAGGTGCTGGTGCAGGACAACCAGCACGTCGAGAAAGGCCAGCTGTTGATCCGGCTCGAAGGCGATGATTTCCGCCTCGCCGTCGACCGCGCCAACGCGACGCTCGCCACTCGCCAGGCCGAGCGCCTGCAAGCCCAGAGCAAACTGACCCAGCAAGGCAGCCTGATTGCCGCCAGCGAAGCACAGGTCGCCTCCAGCCAGGCCAGCCTGGGTCGTACGCAGATCGATCTGAACCGGGCAGAAACCCTGCGCAAACCCGGCTACGTGTCGGAAGAACGGGTCACCACCCTCTCCGCCGAATCCCATATCGCCCGGTCCCAGCTGAGCAAGGCCCAGGCCGATGCCCAAGCGCAGCGCCAGCAAGTCAATGCGTTGAGCGCCGAAATCAAACGCCTCGACGCACAGATCGCCAACGCCCAGACCGATCTCGCACAGGCTGAACTGAACCTCACCCGCAGTGAAATTCACGCGCCTATCAGTGGCCTGATCGGCCAGCGCGCGGCCCGGGAAGGCCAGTACGTGCAGGCCGGCGCTTATCTGCTGTCGATCGTGCCCGACGAAGACATCTGGATTCAGGCCAACTTCAAGGAAACCCAGATCGGCCACATGCAGCCCGGGCAGAAGGCCCAGCTGACCTTCGACGCTTACGGCGACACACCCATCGAAGCCCGGGTCGACAGCCTGTTCGCCGCCTCCGGGGCGCAGTTCAGCCTGTTGCCGCCAGACAACGCCACCGGCAACTTCACCAAGGTCGTGCAGCGGATTCCGGTCAAACTGACGTTTGCCGCCGACAATCCACTGCGCGGCAAGATCCGTCCGGGCATGTCGGTGACCGCCACCGTGAACATCAAGGACGCCCCTGAAGCCGTCACGCCCAAGGTAAGCAGCAAAGACACCTCTGACGATGGCCGGTGATCAACTGATCCGCCCGGTCGGGGAACCGACCCGGCGGGACTGGATCGCGGTGATGAGCGTGATGCTCGGCGCCTTCATGGCCGTGCTCGACATCCAGATCACCAACTCATCGCTCAAGGACATTCAGGGCGCGCTGTCGGCGACCCTGGAGGAAGGCTCGTGGATTTCCACCTCCTACCTGGTGGCGGAAATCATCATGATCCCGCTGACGGCCTGGCTGGTGCAGTTGCTGTCGGCGCGGCGCCTGGCGGTGTGGGTGTCCCTCGGTTTTCTCGTCGCTTCGCTGCTGTGCTCCATGGCCTGGAGCCTGGAAAGCATGATCGTCTTCCGCGCGCTACAAGGCTTTACCGGCGGCGCGCTGATCCCGCTGGCGTTCACCCTGACCCTGATCAAACTGCCCGAACATCACCGCGCCAAGGGCATGGCGATGTTCGCCATGACCGCCACCTTCGCCCCCTCCATCGGCCCGACCCTCGGCGGCTGGCTGACGGAAAACTGGGGCTGGGAATACATTTTCTACATCAACATTCCGCCCGGCCTGATCATGATCGCCGGGCTGATGTACGGTCTGGAAAAGAAAGAAGCGCACTGGGAATTGCTCAAAAGCACCGACTACGCCGGCATCGTCACCCTGGGCGTTGGCCTGGGCTGCCTGCAGGTGTTTCTGGAGGAAGGTCATCGCAAGGACTGGCTCGAATCGGACCTGATCGTGACGCTGGGCAGCATCGCCCTGATCAGCCTGATCACCTTTGTGATCGTGCAGTTTTCCAAGCCCAATCCGTTGATCAACCTCGGCATCCTGGGCAATCGCAATTTCGGCCTGTCGAGTATTTCCAGCGTCGGGATGGGGGTCGGCCTGTACGGCTCCATCTATCTGTTGCCGCTGTACCTGGCGCAGATCCAGAACTACAACGCCCTGCAGATCGGTGAAGTGATCATGTGGATGGGCGTGCCCCAGCTGTTTCTGATTCCGCTGGTGCCCAAGTTGATGAAGGTTGTCTCGCCGAAATGGCTGTGCACCGTGGGTTTCGGCCTGTTCGGCTTGGCGAGTTTTTCGTCGGGGGTGTTGAACCCGGACTTTGCCGGGCCGCAGTTCAATCAGATCCAGATCATCCGCGCGCTCGGGCAGCCGCTGATCATGGTCACCATCTCGTTGATCGCCACTTCGTACATCCTGCCGAAGGATGCAGGGTCAGCGTCGAGCCTGTTCAACATTCTGCGCAACCTGGGTGGCGCCATCGGCATCGCCCTGCTCGCCACGCTGCTGGATGCGCGAACCAAGACTTACTTCGATTACTTGCGCGAATCGATTGTGCCGAGCAATCCGCAGGTGGCCGAACGCCTCGCGTCACTGACCGGCACACTGGGCAATGAGACAGCGGCGTTGGCCAAACTCAGTGAAATTGCGCATCAGCAGGCATCGATCATGGCCTACAACGATGCGTTTCATTTTGTCGGGATTGCGCTGGGGATCAGCATGTTGGCGGTGTTGTTGACCAAAAAACTGCCGGCGGGGTTGAAGGCTGGGGAAGCACATTAGTACCGAGGCGCCCCCATCGCGAGCAGGCTCGCTCCTACAGGTACAGCGCCGGACACAATGTTTGTGAACGACGCAAAACACTGTGGGAGCGAGCCTGCTCGCGATGAGGCCCGCACAGACCTCGCAAATCTCAAACCTCGATCAACCGCTCGCGCAACTTGGTAATCTCGTCGCGCATCTGCGCCGCCGCCTCGAATTCCAGATCCCGCGCCAGCTGATACATCTTCTCTTCCAGCGCCTTGATCCGCTTGGCGATCTCGCCTGGCGAGCGCAACTCGGCTTCATAACGGGCGTTTTCCTCGGCGGCCTTGGCCATGCCCTTGCGCTTCTTGCTGCGCGAACCCGGCACGGTGGCGCCTTCCATGATGTCGGCCACGTCCTTGGTCACCCCTTTAGGAACGATGCCGTTGGCCAGGTTGAAGGCGATCTGCTTGTCGCGCCGCCGCTCGGTTTCACCAATCGCCCGTTCCATCGACCCGGTAATCCGATCGGCATACAGAATCGCCCGACCATTGAGGTTACGCGCGGCACGGCCGATGGTCTGGATCAGCGAGCGCTCGGAACGCAGGAAGCCTTCCTTGTCGGCATCGAGGATGGCCACCAGCGACACTTCCGGCATGTCCAGGCCTTCACGCAGCAGGTTGATCCCCACCAGCACATCGAAGGTGCCCAGGCGCAAGTCGCGGATGATCTCGACGCGCTCCACGGTGTCGATGTCCGAGTGCAGGTAACGCACCCGCACGCCGTGGTCAGCCAGGTAATCGGTCAAGTCTTCGGCCATGCGCTTGGTCAGCGTGGTGACCAGCACCCGCTCCTCGACCGCGACGCGCTTGGTGATTTCCGACAGCAAGTCATCGACCTGGGTCAGCGCCGGACGGACCTCGATTTGTGGGTCCACCAGCCCGGTCGGGCGCACCACCATGTCAATGACACGACCGGCGTGCTCGGCCTCATAGTTGCCCGGCGTCGCCGAGACGAAAATCGTCTGCGGGCTCACCCCTTCCCACTCATCGAAGCGCATCGGCCGGTTGTCCAGCGCCGAAGGCAGACGGAAACCGTATTCCACCAGCGTCTCCTTGCGTGAGCGGTCGCCCTTATACATGGCGCCGACCTGCGGCACGCTGACGTGGGACTCGTCGATCACCAGCAAGGCGTCGGCGGGCAGATAATCGTAGAGCGTCGGCGGCGCAGCACCGGCCGGCCGCCCGGACAGATAGCGCGAGTAGTTTTCGATGCCGTTGCAATAACCCAGTTCGAGGATCATCTCCAGGTCAAAACGGGTGCGCTGCTCCAGACGCTGGGCTTCCACCAGTTTGTTGTTGGTCCGCAGGTATTCCAGGCGCTCCTGCAGTTCGACCTTGATGCCCTCTACCGCTTCGAGCAAGGTTTCCCGCGGCGTCACGTAGTGGCTTTTTGGATAAAAGGTGAAGCGCGGCAACTTGCGCAGCACCTCGCCGGTCAGTGGATCGAACGCCGACAGGCTTTCCACTTCGTCATCGAACAGTTCGATGCGGATCGCTTCAAAGTCCGATTCCGCCGGATGAATATCGATCACATCGCCACGAACGCGGAAGGTCGCACGGGCGAAATCCATGTCGTTGCGGGTGTATTGCAAATCGGCGAGGCGACGCAGCAGAGCGCGTTGATCGAGCTTGTCGCCGCGATCCACGTGCAACACCATCTTCAGGTAGGTTTCCGGGCTTCCCAGACCATAAATGCAGGACACCGTAGTAACGATGATGGCGTCCTTGCGTTCCAGCAGTGCCTTGGTGGCGGACAGGCGCATCTGCTCGATGTGATCGTTGATCGAGGCATCTTTCTCGATGAAGGTGTCCGAGGACGGGACGTAGGCTTCCGGCTGGTAGTAGTCGTAGTAGGAAACGAAATACTCGACGGCGTTGTTCGGGAAAAACGTCTTGAACTCGCCATACAACTGCGCTGCCAGGGTCTTGTTCGGCGCCAGTACCAGGGTCGGACGCTGCACCTGGGCGATCACGTTGGCGATACTGAAGGTCTTGCCCGAGCCGGTCACACCGAGCAACGTCTGGTGCGCGAGTCCCGCCTCGATGCCCTCGACCATCAGGCGGATGGCTTCCGGCTGGTCGCCGGCGGGGGCGAAACGGGTGACTAGCTGGAATTCAGACATGAAGTATCTCTCTGTGCTGGAAGCGGCGATCGCCCCCACGCAGTCAAACCGGCAGGAACGGGAAAGGCCGCAAACGACTTACGCGCCCGAGGAAAAAACTGGATTGTGCTGAATGTGGAGCCGATTGCCAGCGCTTTCAAGGCAAACGTCCTACATCCTGTGAAGACTTTGATTACGCCAATCGACTAACGGTCGATAAATATTCGGAAAAACTTGCCGTAAAAGCCAAATCCTCTGTCGCCATCAATCGCAGATGGCCTCTATACTAGCTCCCCGTTTGTGCACCGCTCTAGTGCATTCGGCTGGAGCGCCACACGTCCCTCCACTCTCCATTTAGAGCTGCCGCAAAAATGAGCCTGTTCTCCGCTGTCGAAATGGCACCACGCGATCCAATCCTGGGCCTCAACGAAGCATTCAACGCCGATACCCGTACTGACAAAGTCAACCTGGGGGTTGGTGTTTACTGCAACGAGGAGGGGCGAATTCCACTCCTGCGCGCCGTTGTCGAAGCCGAGACGATTCGCGCCGCTCAACACGCTTCCCGTGGCTACCTGCCAATTGACGGCATCGCCGCCTACGACCAGGCCGTGCAAAAACTGCTGTTCGGCAATGATTCGCCACTGCTCGCTGCTGGCCGGGTCATCACCACCCAGGCCGTCGGCGGTACCGGCGCACTGAAAATCGGTGCCGACTTCCTCAAGCAACTGCTGCCGAACGCCGTCGTGGCGATCAGCGACCCGAGCTGGGAAAACCACCGCGCCCTGTTCGAAACCGCCGGCTTCCCGGTGCAGAACTACCGCTACTACGACGCCGCGACTCACGATGTGAACCGTGCCGGCATGCTCGAAGACCTGAACGCGCTGCCAAACGGCTCGATCATCGTGCTGCACGCCTGCTGCCACAACCCGACCGGCGTGGACCTGAGCCCGGCGGACTGGAAAAACGTTCTGGAAACCGTGAAAGCCAAAGGTCACGTACCGTTCCTCGACATGGCCTACCAGGGCTTTGGCGATGGCATCGACGAAGACGCCGCCGCCGTGCGCCTGTTCGCAGAATCGGGGCTGACCTTCTTCGTTTCCAGTTCGTTCTCCAAATCCTTCTCGCTGTACGGCGAGCGCGTTGGCGCCCTGTCGATCGTCAGCGAATCGAAAGAAGAAAGCGCGCGCGTACTGTCGCAAGTCAAACGCGTGATCCGCACCAACTACTCCAACCCGCCAACCCACGGTGCAACCATCGTGGCCGCCGTGCTCAACAGCCCGGAACTGCGCGCCCAGTGGGAAGCGGAACTGGCCGAAATGCGCCTGCGCATTAAAGGCATGCGTACCCAGATGGTCGATCTGCTGGCGCAAAACGCTCCGCAGCGCGATTTCAGCTTCGTCGGTCGTCAGTGCGGCATGTTCTCCTACTCCGGCCTGAGCGTTGAACAGGTTCACCGCCTGCGCAACGAGTTCGGCATCTACGCCCTGGACACCGGCCGCATCTGCGTGGCTGCGTTGAACCAGAGCAACATCAAGACTGTGACGGATGCCATCGTTCAGGTCATCTGAACCGCAGCCTGATCCGAAAAACGGGAAGCCAGATGGCTTCCCGTTTTTTATTTGTGGCAGATATTTCCCGATGGCCTGACCGGGGCCTCTAAACTGCACACAGATCAAATGTGGGAGCGAGCCTGCTCGCGAAGGCGGCAGTTCAGTCAAAGATGTATTGAATTGGACATTGCCATCGCGAGCAGGCTCGCTCCTACAGGTTTTGTGTACACCCGAGATTTCCGAAGAGAACCGACATGAAAAACGACAACCTGCGCGCCGACCGCGACGACCTGGATGATCTGGACGTCTTCACCCCCCGCCACCAAGCCAAGCGCGGCAATAACCTTGTGCTGCAAATCGCCACCGGCGTATTTCTCGGCGGCCTGGTCCTGTGGCTGGTGCAGCTGGGCGCCACCGCGCTTTACGCCAAACTGATGCTCGGCACTATCACCTTCGGCGGTTAGGCCGCTTCGGGCACCTTTAAACCACCGTCCGTCTCGTGGCGTCCGCCATTTTGTTATCAGACGCTTGACTTCTCTTTTTGAATCAGTAACATAGGCGCCATTCCGCGATAGCTCAGTTGGTAGAGCAAGTGACTGTTAATCACTGGGTCCCTGGTTCGAGTCCAGGTCGTGGAGCCAGATAGCAAGACCGAAAAGCCCCTGAATCGAAAGATTCAGGGGCTTTTTTGTGGCCCTGCATAAATGCCGGGATCTTTCGATCCATAAAAAAGGCCGACCTGTCTCGCGACAGATCGGCCTTTTTCACCCGCGCATGTCAGACATGCTCACTGCTTTTCGCCAGCACCGGTCGCGGCTCTACCGCGCCATGCGCCGATTCCAGCACCGGAATCTCCTTGCCGTCGCAGTCATGCAGCTTGCCGTCGCTGAAGTAATCCCCTTCGCGCAACGCCGCCAGATCCTGATAACGAATAACCCGCTCGGTCCCCGCCGCAAACACCGATTGTTGATCGGAGTTACCGGCAGTCAGGTGGTTGAAGGTCAGGTTCAAGACGATCGCCATGATCGCCGAGGAGCTGATGCCCGAGTGGAAGATCGTGGCGAACCAGCTCGGGAAGTGTTCGTAGAAGTTCGGCGCGGCAATCGGGATCATGCCGAAGCCGATAGAGGTGGCAACGATGATCAGGTTGACGTTGTTGCGATAGTCGACCTTGGACAACGTGCGGATACCGCTGGCCGCCACGGTGCCGAACAGTACGATCCCGGCACCACCGAGCACGGAGGTCGGCACGGCGGCGATGACCCGACCCATGAATGGCAGCAGGCCGAGGATCACCAGGAACAGACCGCCGGTGGCCACCACATAACGACTCTTGACCCCCGTTACCGCCACCAGCCCGACGTTCTGGGCAAAGGCGCTTTGGGTGAAGGAGCCGAAGATCGGCGCGATCATGCTCGACAGCATGTCCGCACGCAGGCCGTTGCCCAGGCGCTTGGAGTCGACCTTGGTGTCGATGATTTCACCGACCGCCAGGATGTCCGCCGAGGTTTCCACCAGCGTCACCATCACCACGATGCACATCGACAGGATGGCCGCGAAGTGGAAGGTCGGCAGGCCGAAATGGAACGGCGTGGGGAAACCGAACATCGGGCCCTCGGTGACGGACGAGAAGTCCGCCATGCCGAGGAACACCGCGATGATCGTACCGATGACCATGGCCAGCAGGATCGACAGGCGGGAGATGCTCGCGCTGCCGATCTTGCTCAAGAACAGCACCAGCACCAAAGTCAGCGCGGCCAGGCCGATGTTGGCCATGCTGCCGAATTCCGGTGAATGGCTGTTGCCACCCATGGCCCAGCGCGCGGCCACCGGCATCAACGTCAAACCGATGGTGGTGATCACGATGCCCGTGACCAGCGGTGGAAAGAACTTGGTGATTCTGGAGAACACCGGCGTAATCAGCAGGCCTATCAGGGACGCCGCAATCACCGCCCCGAGAATCGCCTGGAAGCCACCCTCACCTCCCGTGCTGACAATCGCCACCATGGTCGCAACGCCAGAGAACGACACGCCCTGTACCAGCGGCAACTGACACCCGAAAAACGGCAGACCCAGGGTTTGCAGCAACGTGGCCAGCCCCCCCGCAAACAATGAAGCAGCAATCAACAAACCGATGTCCGCCGGCGACAGCCCGGCAGCCTGACCAATGATCAAAGGCACCGCGACGATGCCACCGTACATGGTCAGAACATGTTGCAGGCCGTAAGCCATATTCGCGCCGATCCCAAGATTTTCGTCTTCGGGCCGTTGGTGTGAAACATGGGGCGTTTTCATGTTAGGGGGTTCCCTGGTTTTTGTTATGCGCACACTGTATTCAAGATCAGAGACAAAAGTCTATAGAGTTGTATACAACTTACTCGTCAAGTTATGAACGGTCAGTCATGCAGACTGTATGCCAGTACGCCTCAAACCTTGAAATACATCCCCCCGTCCCATTCTCCTGCGCCCGCTAGTCTTTGGAATTCGCGGCGACCATCGGTCACGGTCACCCTCTTTCATATACATATAAAGTATGCATAATGAAGTCATTCGAAATTCAGTATCACAAGGCGAAGAACGCGGCGAACAAACTCAAGCACCGCGGCATCAGCCTGGCCGAAACGGAACCGGTGTTTCATGACGAACGCGCTCTCACCTTTCAGGACGATCACCATGATGAGCAGCGCTGGATCACCATGGGGCTTGATGGCAAGGGTCGTCTGCTGGTGGTTGCGTACACATATCGTGATCCGAATTTCGTAAGAGTCATTTCCGCGCGCCTCGCCAGTAAAAACGAGCGCCGCCAGTATCAAGAGGCCTGACCGATGAAAGACGAATATGACTTCAGCAACGCCAAGCGCGGAGCGGTTGCTTCCAGCAAAGGCAAAACCCGCATCACCATCATGCTCGACGATGTCGTCATCGAGGCGGCTCGCGCGCTGGCGGAAAGCGAGGGATACGGTTACCAGACCGCCATCAACAACACCCTGCGCCGGGCCCTGTTGGCAGCTCCGCAAAAGGCAAAGCCCGAAGCTGCCGGGCATCTCAAGCGCAACGTCACGACCTCCGAGTTGAAAGCTCTGGAGAAAAAACTTTCGGAAGCACTCAGGGAAATTCATCGCGTCATGGAACCTGAGGCTCAGCCATAGACCGGGCACAAAAAAGGGGCGGATTGATTCAATCTGCCCCTTTTTTGTATGCACGATCGAACGCTAGTGCGGCTCCACCAAGCTTTCGAGGGTGCTGATCAATTTCGCATGATCCGGCACCCGAATGCCGAATTCACTCTCCAGCACGGCAATCAGTTCCGAAACATCGGCCAGCTCCCGACGCTCACTCTCCTGACCCAGGCGATGGATCGCGAAACTGCCGTTGTTCAGCGTACGCCGCCAACCCTCCCCGGTCCGCGCCACCATCAGTTGTTTGGCGAAGGACGAGTCGGGATGGGTCGAGACATACCAGTTGCCGAGGGTGTAATCGATGTCTTCCTGGCGTTGCAGGTCGAAGATGTACATCTGCCGCCACTCGTTCCCGACCTTGGCGCGCAGCGTATACCCGTCGGCGTGTTGCTCGATGCGATAGGGTTCATGGGGTGTTGATTGTTCCTCGCGGCTATCAAGCAACAGCGGTGCAGTGGGAACCATGCCACCGAAGCCGACATCGCTGATGTAGCGCTTGCCATCCACGATCACCAGGCTCAAGCGATGGGTGCGAGCGGGCCAGGCGCCTTCAGGCTGGCCGATGACCACGCGCCCGCTGATGCCCCGCGCATCGAAACCCAGCTCCTGAAGCAATGCCAGGTACAGATTGTTGAGTTCGTAGCAGTACCCTCCGCGCGCTCCATGCAGGACCTTGCGCTCGATTGAAGGCAAGTCGATCAGCACCGGCTCGCCCGACAACGTGGTGAGGTTCTCGAACGGGAAAACGCCGGTGTGGCGCAATTGCAGTTGACGCAGGGTTTCCAGGGTCGGCGCCGGGGGCGCATCGAAACCCAGGCGTTGCAGATATAGCGCGGGGTTGCTCAGGCGTGGCTCGCTCATCGTTCAGTCCTTGTACACGCGGGTCGCGGATCTTTCCGCCAGTGGGCGCTATGTATAAAGGATGAAGCGATGTCGCTGACAATTGATTTAGCCAATCGCCAGGCAACAGACCTTAACGGTGTTTACGCGATCCCAACTGAATCCAGGTCGGCGCGTGATCGCTGGCATGGGGCTCGTTGCGCACCCAGGCATCGACGCCCGCGTCCTGCAAGTAAGGACTCGACACCGGATTGAGCAGCAGATGATCGATACGCAACCCAGAGTTCTTTTGCCAGTGCTGGCGGAAATAATCCCAGAAGGTGTAGATCCGCTCATCCGGGTAGACATGCCGCAGGGCATCGGTCCAACCCTGGTCCAGCAGGCGCTGATAACACTCACGACTCTGCGGTTGCAGCAACGCATCCTTGAGCCACGAGCGCGGGTTGTAGATATCCAGGTCGGTGGGTACCACGTTGTAGTCACCGGCCAGCACCACCGGATGCTCGCTACCTTGCAGCGTTTGCGCATGGCGGATAAGCCGCTCGAACCACGCCAGCTTGTAGTCGAATTTCGGCCCGGGTTGCGGGTTGCCATTGGGCAGATACAGGCAACCGACCAGCACGCCATGCACCGCCGCCTCCATGTAGCGACTGTGATTGTCGCTGTCATCCCCCGGCAAGCCTCGCCGGCTCTCCAGCGGCTGTGCGTCGCGCGCCAAAATCGCCACGCCGTTCCACGACGCCTGTCCCTGCCAGATCGCGCCATAGCCGATCGCTTCAAGCTCCGCGGCAGGAAACGCACTGTCAACCGACTTGAGCTCCTGCAAGCAGGCAATATCCGGTTTCTCACGCTCAAGCCACGCCAGCAGGTTCGGCAGCCGTGCGCGCATGCCGTTAACGTTGAAGGTCGCGATTTTCAGCTTTTTCATGGCCACCGATCCCTTTGCCTGGTTGCCTATTCTGTGACCGCGCTGCCGCTGCGTGGTTGCGTCGGCCGGCACAGGTACGGCGTAATAGACACCCCACGCCCGATTCGCCTGCCGAGAAAGACTCAGATGACAGACGCCTCTTTGGAGGGCCAGCGAATAAGCCTGCGCCCACTGCAATATGCCGACGCCGACGCCCTGGTTCAGGCCGCCGCCGATGGTGAACTGTGGAACCTGACAGTCACTGTCGTGCCCTCTTCCACCACCGTCGACGCCTATCTGAAAAAAGCCCTCGATGGCCGCGAGGCCGGGACGGTTCAACCCTTCGCGATTGTGCTGAAGGACAGCGGCGAAGTGATCGGCTCAACCCGCCTGTGGAAAATCGACCGGCTCAATCGCAAGCTGGAAATCGGCAGCAGCTGGATCTCGACACGCTGGCAGAAAACCTTCGTCAATACCGAAGCCAAGTACCTGCTGCTGCGCCATGCCTTCGAGGAACTGGACTGCGTGCGGGTGCAATTCACCACCGACGAAAACAATCAGGCATCGCGCAAAGCCATTCTGCGCCTCGGCGCACAGCAGGAAGGCATCGTGCGCCACGAACGCATCATGCCGGACGGGCGCAAGCGCAATTCGGTGCGGTTCAGCATCATTGATGAGGAATGGCCGCAGGTGCGACAGCATCTGGAGGAGAAACTGGCGGGATACAGTACTCGCTGAAACGCCAAGCCCCTGTAGGAGCGAGCCTGCTCGCGATGGACGTCAACGATGACGCGGGCTGTCTGGATAATTTTTCGCGAGCAGGCTCCTCCTACAATTGAATGGTGACATCCGCGAAATCAGGTTCGCTTTAACGCCCACAGGGGTTCTGCGGTGTGTTTTGCACCATTCGTCACCCATCCGGCACCAATCACCCCGCCACCCACACCAACGTCAGGTATCTACTCACTTTCTGGAGAGGTCGCTGATGAACATCAAAATCACTTCACTGCTACTCGCCGGCTTGCTGTCCGCCACCTCACTGGCCGCCTTCGCCGCATCCAATGACGCTACCGATGCGCCCCGTCCCAAGTCCGGCGCAACCGGTGGCCCGGTCATGCCGCCCGACAACACCCCCGCATCGCCCTCAGGTGGCAACGCCGGTGACGGTGGCGCGACCGGCTCCTCCAGTGGCAGCGCCAGCCGCACGGGTTCAGGTTCCGGCGCTGGCGGCGGTACCGGCTCGGCCGGCGGTGGGACAGGCGGCGCCGGTGGCGGGACAGGCAGTTTTACGAATAAAGGCAGCCAATACTGAGCCCTCGTCGGCCACCTTTACTGGCCGGTCATTACATTTGCTTGACCGGTGGCGGGTTCCACTTGCCGGTCAGCGCTTCGGCCTTCGGTCCGTATAAACGCATGGTCAGGTTGAACGGCCCCTTGGGCGCCGGCAGCCAGTTCGCCTCCAGATCCTTGCCCGGGCTTTCATTCTGGAAGTAGATGTCGAGCGATCCATCGGCATTGTTCTTGAACGGCATCCAGCTGCTGACCGCAAAACGATTGAGGTCGTTGGCGACCTGGAAACCTTCGGAGTCATACAGCGTGACCGACCAGAACGCGTTTACTGGCGGCGCTTCGCCCTTGTCGAAATGCAGCACGTATTTGTTCGCGCCATCCAGGGGCTTGCCGTTGGCGTCGCCCAGGTTCAACGGATAAATCGCGTCTTCGGGCAGATTGGCACCCAGCCCGAGCTGCGCGACGATCGCGCGCTTGAGGTAGTAGTTGCCGTAAACCCCCATGGTATCGGTGTTCATCGACCAGCCGTTGACCACCCGCGCCAGGGTTTCCACTTTCCAGTTCATCAACGCCTGCGCGTCTTTCGGCGCGGATTCCAGAGCGGCTTTGATCTCGGGATCCAGCGCGTCCATGTTGAATGATTTGCCGGGCTCGATGCCCAGGCGCTTCATCTGAGCCAGCATCGGTTGATCGGTCGCATGGGCCGGATGCAACTTGAGCAACTCGGCGGCATAAGCGAAGTAGTTGGCAGCCGACATGGTGTCGACCTGGATCTTCGGCGGTGTCTTCATGTCCACCGTCGAGTCGATCCGCACGCTCACCGGTTCGGCTTCTTTACCCAGCCGCGACAACGGCGTCACCGTGTAGCCGGCCTGGATCTTGTGCACCGCCGCATAATCCGCGGCGCCATCGGTTTTGGTGCGACCGATGATCCAGACGTAAGGCGTCGGCGCCGGCAGTTGCTGCATCCCGGCGGGCACCTTGCCAACCCAGCCCGGCGGCGTTACCAGAAACTGCGAAGCCTCAGTCCCCGTGGTGCGCCAGCCCGGCGAAGCGAACACGTCGCTCCACATGTCGAGCATCGGCAGCAGGTAGAAACGCCCGGCCGTGTCCGGTGCGGCAATCACCAGCGGTTCCTTGGTCAAATCCAGCCAGGCAATGGAATACAAGGTGTCGAAGTTCGAGCGCACCACACCCTTGAAACTCGCCGGCGGATACTCCGGCACGCTCACGAACATATTCATCGGGCCCTTCCCGAATTCCTTGCCCGGTTCGATGTTGGTGAACTGTTTGCGGGTGATATCCATGGTCAACAACGGATAGAAATACACATAGGCATCCACGCCAATGGCGTGGGCTTCTTCCGATGTGAGTTTCGATTGAGCCTGGGCGGAAAGCGGAAAAATGGCGGAAGCGGCAACGGTCAGAGCAACGGCTGTCAATGCTTGAGTTATCAACATATTGGCGATCGTCCGTACGTAGGGGCGTTCTGCCGGGCTCGGCAGAGCTACCAGAACTCTAGACGATCATTTGGATCCGTTTTGACAGCTGGTCGGCCGGCTTGCGGGACCTGTAACACACCCGAAACACATACCGTTTGCCAACTACTGCTGCTGTTGCCCGGTAACCACCATGGTCACTTCGCCACCCGGCAATTCCAACGCGGGTAACTTCGACGGCTTGTTCAACTGCTGCAGCACCGGCATGTCGTAACCGTAAACATCCGGTTTAAACGCCACCCGCCCCTCGTTGCTCATATCCACCGTCCAATACGCCAACAACACGGGCACCCGGACCGGGAGCTTGATGTTTTCGGTTCGACCGTTGGCCAGCTGTTTCTGAATGCCCTCGCTGTTCCAGCGCACCGGGTCGTTGAACAGTAACTCCACCAGTTGCAGCGGGTTTTCCACCCGGATACAACCGGAACTGGTGGCTCGCATGGACTTGGCGAACAGCTCGCGATGGGGCGTGTCGTGCAGGTAAATCGCATAGTCGTTGGGGAAGCGAATCACCACCCGCCCCAACGAGTTTTCCGGGCCGGCATCCTGGCGCAACGTCAGGCCACGGGCGTTGTACCAGTCGACGGTCGACGGATCGAGCACATTGCCCGCCCGATCCAGCACACGGATCCGATTGGCCGCCAGGTAATCCGGGTTCTGCTGGATCTTGGGCAGCATATCCTTGGTCAGAATCGTCGGCGGCACGGTCCAGGTCGGGTTGAACGTGATGTAGGTAATCTCGGACTGAAACACCGGAGTGCTGCGGATCGGCTTGCCCACCTGCACCCTGGAACGCCAGACCGGCTGACCGTCGCGATACAGGACCACCTTGTAACCGGCGATATCCACCACCACAAAGGTGCCGCGCAGCTTGTACAGCAACCACCGGGCGCGCTCCAGGTTGACCCGGACCTGATCGATCCGTGCCTCGACAGGCACGTTCAACGCCGCCAGGGTCGTCGCCCCGGCCACGCCATCGGCGCCCAGGTACTGCTCGGTTTGATACTTCTTCACCGCCGCGATGACCTTGTCGTCGTAACCGTTGTGCTTGCTCGCGTGCGGCTCCAGATAACTGCCGGCCACCAGACGCGCGCGCAATTGCGCAACGGCCGGCCCGTCCATGCCCGGTTTGAGCGACTGCCCCTCGGCGACCTTCGGCCAGCCACCGGCATCGCGCACCTGACGCAAGCGCGCCAGGGCTTCACGCATGTCGCCATACACAGACTCCTGCGGCGGCGCCTGAGCGAACGCGCGGGCTACTTCGTGTTCATCGAGGGCAGCAAAGAAGCTGTTCACATCCTCTCGGGGATCGACGCCGACCGGGTCGAAGTTCCAGTGAAAATCCAGCCGCGAGGGGTCAACCTTGCCGCGCCGCAATTGCAGCAAGGCGGTGATGTAGGTGCGGGTCAGGGCGATATCGAATGCCGCCGACTGCGCCGGGGTTGGCGCATTGGCCTGCAGCAGCACTTGAGCCTCGGCGATCTCGGTTCCACGAAAATCCGCAGGGTTCAAGCCGTCGGCCTCCATGCCGTTCAAACCCTTGAGCAGCTGATTGACGTCACGACCATCGGTCCAGGCGGCGCGATAATTACGATGGGCGTAAAAGTCGAGAACAACGCGGTTGATGTCCGCCCGTTGATGCTTGCGGGAGGTGATCAGGGGTGGAAACGCCGATTCCAAGGGTTCGAGCATGGCCTGGATGCCCTGGCCGACGACATCGTCGGGGGCGGCGGACAATTCAGTCGTCTGCGGAGATGGCGGCACGATCGGCGAAGTTTCGCCGAGTGCAGTGCCGCTGATCAGAAAGACCATAAACAAACCGCGGCTTATGACGAATAACCTTGTTAATTGCACCATGGATAATCCCTAATCTCCCACAAATCAAAAAGCTAGCGTTGAAACCGCTGCTAGACTCGACATATTCCTGATGAGATTTACATATGGCGCTACATCGCTTTGGCTTGCAACTCACAGCGCTGCTGTTGACGTCGGCCTTCCTCACCACAGCCTACGCCGAATCGCTTGAAAACGCGCTGGCCAAAGCCGCCCCGAATGCCAATGCCAAGGTCATCGCCCTGGCCGTCCACGCAACACAATGCTCTCGCGCCCAAGGCGCCGCTGCGCCGCAAAGACTAGCAGTGATTGATTACTCCCTGCCCTCGACCGAACAACGCTTGTGGGTGTTCGATCTGAAAAAACGCAAACTGCTGTTCCACGAACTCGTCGCCCATGGCCGCAACAGCGGCGAAAACATGGCCACCCAGTTCTCCAACCAGAACGAAAGCTTCGCCACCAGCCTCGGCCTGTTCCGCACCCAGGAAAGCTATCGCGGCCAGAACGGCTACTCCCTGCGCATGGAAGGCCTGGAACCGGGCTTCAACGATAACGCCTTCGACCGGGCCATCGTCATCCATGGCGCACCGTACGTCAGCCCGGTGCTGGCCCGCGCCAACGGCCGCATTGGCAGAAGCCTCGGCTGCCCGGCCGTCCGCCCGGCAATCGCGCACAAGCTGATCGACTCGATGAAAGATGGGCAGCTGCTGTTCTCCTACTACCCCGACCAGCGCTGGCTGAAGTCTTCTTCCTACATTAACTGTGGGAGCGGCACGGTGGCGTCGTCAGAGAAGACTACCAAGCGCCAGTAACGCCTTGTAATCCGGCTTGCGTGATGACGGTCGGGAAGTTGTTTAACTACACTCCCCCGTCCAAACCACAGATCACAAAAGCCCGATAACAATGAACAAGCTCAAAAGCCCCCTTCTGCTCGGTGGCCTGCTCGCCCTCTCCATGGGCGCCCAGGCACAGGACGGCGCAAGCCATCTGGACAGCGTGCTCCAGCAAGGCCAGTTGCGCGTCTGCACCACCGGCGACTACAAGCCCTACACCCTCAAGGCCGAAGACGGCGAATACTCCGGCATCGACATCGCCATGGCCCGCTCACTGGCCGACACCCTCGGCGCCAAGGTCCAGTGGGTGCCCACCACTTGGAAAACCCTGATGCCCGACATGCTCGCCGGCAAATGCGACATCGCCATGGGCGGCATCTCAGTCACTCTGGAGCGGCAGAAAAAAGCCTTCTTCAGCACCACCCTCGACGTCGACGGCAAAATCCCGCTGGTGCGCTGCGAAGACCAGTCCAAATACCAGACCATCGACCAGATCAACCAACCCACCGTACGCCTGGTCGAACCCGCGGGCGGCACCAACGAAGCGTTCGTCCACGCCTTCCTGCCCAAGGCGCAATTGGCGCTGCACGACAACGTGACCATCTTCGAGCAACTGCTGGAAAACAAGGCAGACGTGATGATCACCGACGCTTCGGAAGCGCTGTATCAACAGAAGCTGAAACCGGGACTGTGCGCGGTGAACCCGACGCAATACATGCAGTACGGCGAGAAGGCGTACCTGCTACCGCGGGATGACATGACCTGGAAGTTGTATGTGGACCAGTGGCTGCACCTTGCCAAGGTCACGGGTGGCTACCAGAAAATTCTGGGCGAATGGATTGCAGTGCCCAAGTAACACCCCTGCTTAAACAAACCCCAACGGTGAACTCACTCCACCGTTGGCGTCATTGATCAATCGCCATGCAACAAACCTGAACCGTACTCGCCGTAACTGCTGCCGAGCGCACTGCCGTGGAAGTTCATTTTGTTGGGGTTACTGTTGGTAGGGCCTGGGCCGAATCCGCTGGGTTGCACGTTGTCGTAGGAATAATCGTGATGGGTGCCTGCACCGGAGCAGGCGCTCAGCAGGACAGCACCACTGATCAGGGCGATCTTGAGGAGGGTTGAGGTCATTTTTGTAGTTCCTGGGGTGCGAGGCGTGGGGGTTGGGCTTGTGTGTTCATCCTAGGTCGGGAGACTGATGGGGATTATGAAATCTGGTGGGGTGACAGCGTTGGTTCAGGAATGGGCTTGTTCCAGCGCCCGATTCACCAATAGCTCGCGAATGGCCGCTTCTCGACGAGTCAAAGCCCCCACCCCCCATTCCTGTTAAACTCCCCCACCTCCCAGCCTCACCGATTCCAGATCCCCAATGTCCGCATCCATCGCCACACCCGCCCCACTCTCCCGCCGCTTTTCCGTCGCACCGATGATGGATCGATAAGCTATTTCATAATTTTCAATGACTTATCTCGGTATGTGTGCACATGGTGTGCAGCAAACGCTGTTATCCTCGTGCACTGAATATGAACTTCAGACTCAATATGCCTAATTCAGTAGAAATAACAAGAATTTATAATAAAACGCTATATGAGGCACTCCTAAAGCTTTTCACCGCCTGGGGTGATATTCCGCAGCCTGAAGACCTCGCGTGGGTAATTGCTCATCAAAGTGCAATTGAAACGGAAGCCAGGCGTAAAAAGCTAATTCGGGGGCTGAACGTAACCGAGCGAATCGATACTGCAAGGAGGTATTTGGAATCGCTGCGAAAAGCCCGAAAGCTTTGGCATTCCATGGAGAACGAGGATCAAATATCACTATCGAAATGCGTCGATGGTTTAACAAGCGGTCATGGAATATTGGACGTCCCAGAATACGACCAGATTAACCTTGCATACCTTTTCGATGACTCTGTTGCTGAATGGCGAAAGCCCGTGCTTAATCAGCATGCATACTGGAGCGTCGACACAGAAATGATAGATCTATTAATCGGTGCGGCCCAGGACTGGTTGGAAAATAAAGCTCCTGTCGCGCATGAAAAAATAGATCCAACTCTTGACGCAGTAATATACATGTGTGGGAACTGCAATAATCACAACATCATCCCCTCAGCCTCTGATACTAGTCGTTTCACGAAAGTCGTTTCGGCCTATTTTGAACACACAGATTTTCTCGATGCCGACCAGCCTGAAGAAAAAAGAAAAAACTTCAGGAAAGAATTTAAAGATGTTATTAAAAAAGCAAATGCCGTATGGGCTAGAGATTACCCTAATACCTTTATGCACTTCAAAATACCAGCTTTTCCCGAGCAGCTGGATCTTTTTAGGGATTAGTCAAGGGGGAAGATTTTAAGAAAATACCTGATTTTCCCTCCCGCAAATATTTCTACAAACAAAACATCCTGATTCCGTTTCCACCAAAACGGTTTCAGACATGCAAAACCCAAAGTACATTTCACACCAAGTCGAGCCACTGCTGCTCGACGTCTCCAGCCTTCCCAATGCCCGTCATCTTTCGAGAGAATACGTTCTATATCTCGCGTCAACTCTTGCGCGACACTTCAGCAACCAAGCAAATCCACAGCCTGCCCTCACGGGCTCGAAGTTTATTGTGAATACGCACGTATATGGAATCACTGTTGAGTCGAGCATCGAATCCGCCATATACAAGCGATTATCATGTAAAAAGTTCTGGAGGCGCGCCCTTGAAAAAAAAGCAAATGAAGAGCGCCTGAACCATGAAGCTAAAAATGCGATTATCGGCGGAAAGGAAAAAGAGGGAAAAGCCCCCCTGCAAAACTACTGCTCAGATGACACTCTTATCCGAGAGCAAAACAAAAGAAAGGATAATGACGAAAAATTATCCAGATACAAGGTAGTCAATACGATAACAAACAAGGAGGAAAGCTTACTTAAAATAGCGCAGGCGAATGAAAAAAACCGCATAAGCGAACTTTACTTTATGGTCAAAAGCCTAGAAAAACTGGCAATGGAACGCGGCTTCAAATGGCTTTTTATTACACTCACTGCCCCTTCAAAATTCCACCCAAACCCATTGAAAGGCCGGAGATCCTACGACCCTGACGTTGGCATCAGAGGAAGCCACGATTACTTAAAACGTCAATGGGTTCAGATAAGATCCATACTTAACGAGCGAGGCATAAGTGCGGGCCCCGAGCACTACTTCGGTTTCCGCACGGTAGAGCCGCACAAGGATGGGAGCCTACATTGGCACCTATTAGTTTTTGTAAATATCAACTCCCTCGATAGCTTATCTACAGCCATTCGAGAAAAATTTCCCGAAAAAACAGCAGCAACCATTGTTCATGGCAAAGTAGGCAGTGGTAGTGCAAGCGCCGCTACGTATCTATACAAATACATCACAAAAGGCATATCAAAAGAAAAAACCAACTACAAATCTAACTCAGAGCGCACAATGGACAATGAAAGAGAAAAAAGAGATCTCGCGTCCCTACGAAACAAGGATCGAGTTCAAGCGGCGTTAAAAGCTCTGGGCATCAGACAATATCAGCCCTTCGGGGTATATGGGCTAAATACAATCTTCAAAAAAATAAATAAACTAAATTTACAAAACGTATCAGCCCCTCACGGCAGCATACTTCAGTACGTCAGGGACAATATCTGGAGGAATACCGATGGATACCTAAACATGCTCAAAAACGCCGAACTATTCACCTCTAATGCGCAAATAAAGCTCATAAAGGAAGAAACACAGTCCAGTTATGGAGAACCTAAAAAGAAAGTAATAGGCATCCGAATAGGGGGAACGGACTTTCTAAACGATAGCACCTACAAAATCGTAAGGGCATAGCCCCATCTGGGATTACAGTTGTACTTAGTTATCCAAGAAAAAGCCAAAATACAGAATATCCACGTCCCCCCGTAAAGAAAGTAAAGGGAGGTACAGGGGGGAGTTTTTTGTTTTTCTCACAAAATCGCCCCCTCCTTAAAGCGTCGATTTCCCGTCAGATTGGTGGCTCTTGCGCAGATCGCGCGTAATGGAAGAACGTACCATGACTGAATTTGAAAAAAACATCGAGAAAATCAGGAGCATGATCAACAACGGGGGAAGCAGCTCAGAATGGTTTGCACAAGCTTATATTTCTTGGTACCGCACTGGCGAGCGTCGGCTTGTGAGCCTTGCAGGAGTCGAACGTTTAGATAGTGGCAACATGCAGTTGTTTTGGACAATGATTAACCTGCGCCGGGGACGCGATTGGAGTGAAATGGCGCTATATGAGCTCGAACGGTACGCTGTTGAAAAATGGAAAATTGTCGGGATTGACTAATATAGCAGCCAACTTGCAATCTTAACGGCGCACACCGACAAAGCACCTATTTGGGGTTTCTGGGTTCCCCCCGAAGAAAGTCTGAATTAGCCTAAGGTGTATTGACTATCATATTTAAGGCCTCGCCTCGGGGCCTTTAGCCCTGCGTCTATCCTCGCTTCAAGCATCTCAAGCCTACGCTGTAAAGCGTCTCTCTCCCCTTCCAAGACCCATACTTTATGCTCCGCTGTACGGATTTCATTTTCACGAACGACAAGGTTCCTCGAGCGCTGCTCTAGGTCAAGCTCTCTACTAGCGCGCTCGATTTCTCGGTGTGCGGCGATTTGATGTTGTTCGTCCAGCTCTATTGCGATTTTTTTCAGGTTTTTGAACTTAGATCTGATGGCCTTTTTGGTGCGAGCCTCATTCGCGCCGCGCAGGGCGTTAGCTTTGGCTACACCTTCGGCTCGTTGCCAAGCCTCCGTTTTCATACCGAGCGCCGCCGCCACGTAGTCCTTGCGGCACAACTGCGGCGTGTCACCCGCTGCCGTCAGCGAAGCGTAGAAAGTCGCTACGTCCTCGTGTTTAGCCTTGGATCCCCTCACTCCGCGTTCCAGGCCGCGTTTCACACCGCAAGCGGCGTGGAAGCTGTCTTGCATTTCACGCAGCTTGGCGGGCCCGCCTAGGAAATCGCGGCATGATAAACGTCCGTCTTTAGTTCTTGGCACAACGTATGCCACCAGATGCGGCGTCGACTCGTCTAGGTGCAAAGTCGAACTAATCACATTTTCCGCCCCATGACGTTGTTTCAACCATCTTAACGCGTCGTCGAAATAGCCCCCGCCCAAATCATCCAAGTAACCTCCGTGCCGCTTGAAGACTTCGGGCGAGGCTGTCACCAAGTATTCGACGCAAAGCACTGCATCACTCCTCCTCTTGTCTGGTAGTCGACTTCTTAGGGCTTCTAGCACCTGATCAACTCCAACGGCACCAACTGTCCGGTTCCGGTGCAGTTGGGCTGGGTTTGCGTTTGGTGTAGGTTGCTCTCTGAAAGTGTGGCGCGCTGAGCGGGCCAATGCGCCAAAACTCTTGACCTTTCTAGCTCGTAGGATTGCAAAAGTCATAGAGAAGGCCCGTCATAGCAGATGCTCTCCGGCTTTCGCTTCAGGATAGGCGTAGAGGGTTTGTATTCGGGAACTAAAGTAGCCGAAGGAATAGTCGTGATCGGCGGTTTACTACCACCGCTCGAACAAGCTGAAAGCATGCCCAAAATGACATCAAGCAACAGTGCTAATGCAAGTATGATGGCATCTAAAAGCGTCGCCTCAACTCTAAGAATTTCGTGAAGCTCTTCTCCGTCATTTTCGATATGCCTGTATGCCAAACCTGTGTTTTGAAGTTTTAGTAGCGAGTCAAAAGCAGAAGGAACATCTATTCGAGAAAATTCGTAGAAGTCCACAAAAGCCCGGTCACTGGGAAGGTCTGCCAGAGTTCGAGTTACCACTTGATGAAGCTTTTCTCCCGGGAAAGTCGCGCTAGCTGTTGCCAATGTAGCTCGGTGTTGCTCTGATAGAATTAGATTGTTTGATTTAAACATCACGGCATCTCCTGATGCTCTTGTTATTGTTTTCATAGTATGCAAATGGAGCAAAGACTCGCGCAACCCCATGCACTGAACACTATGTGTAACCCACTACCCATCGTTCCGATGGTGGGCCAGCGTGCCGCTGGACTGCGTGCGCGTCGCTCTGCTCCTTGCAAACCCGCAACCCCACTTTGGGGTTGCCATCCCCTGCCTGGGGATCGCCCCAGACGCTCGGGAGTGGGGAACACAGCATTCCCCACTCCTCGCCCTAGGATACGATCCAATCAAAGTAAAGGGTTCGCTACGCCTCAAACATCGCCCGTTCCTGCTCGCTCGTTACTCGCTGCGCGGGCTGCGGCCTCCGTTTGAGCCCTTGACTATTAAGGCGAAGCTCGAATGAATGATTAAAATGCAAAGCACCTTCTGTATTGAGCGGCTCAGGATGAGGATGTTACGCTACACCGAATGGGTCGACTGACAAAAATCTAAGGAAAGAACATGTTCGATCAATCTTTCAACCAAGTTTCTATATCTCGAACGCTTAGAAAAAGTGACTTTCTTACGACCCCTAGGCTAAGAAATCCAACCATAAAAATGCAAATTATAGCTGACGCCCTCGAAAGAGCACGGTTAGGATTTGAGGGTTATGGCTTTCTACTAACCACCAAGGTTAAAAAGAAAACCATCTATAGAATAAAAAATTTTAGCGACGAACTGATACTTAGAAAAATCAACAAGAACATTCAACGAAACACAAAACTACCAAATGCAAGTCGCGACTCGATAGTAGCCAACATAAAAAATATCTTATCCGAAGGCGTATCATATCGAGTATATCGACTTGACGTTAAAAGTTTTTATGAGTCATTCCAAGTCGAAGATGTCATTTCCACAATATCTAAAATCAGCAAATTAAGCCCAACAACCAAAAAAATGGTTAAAGACCTACTGACCCACCATAAAAGCAGTGGTGGTCTAGGGGTGCCGCGCGGACTCGCCTTAAGCGCAACACTATCAGAAGTAATGATGCTTCAGTTTGACAAAGATATTCGCAATCAACCCGGCGTATTTTTTTACTCAAGATATGTAGATGACATAATAATCATCTCGAGTGGAAATGAAGACGAATCAAAATTTACAAATACTGTCTCAAAATTGCTCCCAAAGGGATTACTGCTAAACGATAAAAAAACAATAATTTGTCACGCCACTCAAGATATAAAACCTTTTAAACACACCTCCCCCGCACCTAATGATGTTCTGACTTTTGAGTTCCTTGGATATCAATTAACAGTACGCGAACCCATAAAAACTGAGCGTTCGCAATTCCGAGATGTTCATTTAGACATTGCAGGCAGCAAAGTAAACAAAATAAAAACAAGAATAACCCGCTCCATGATCAGCTATTGCAAGGTTAGAGATTTCGATTTATTGGAGACACGCTTAAAATTTCTAACCTCAAACTTCAGCGTTCTTGATGCAGATCGAGAAAGGAAACGCCTCGCTGGCATTTACTACAACTACCACCGTATAGATTTAGAAAAATCAGAAGCACTGATAAAACTAGATAACTACATACGTAAAGCAATACTTTCTGGATACGGCACAGTATTCGATGATTTTTTTTGTAAAACCACCGTTGCACAACGACGTCGCCTCTTGAGATTTAGCTTTAGCCGTGGCTTTCGCGAGAAAACCTTTATGTATTTCTCCCGCAACAACTTAAAGCTTATTCAGGAGTGCTGGACTTATGCTTAATTCAAATGCAAAACCAATAAAAAAGAATGACTACAATAGAGTCCTAGTAACTGAAACCGTCCCCTACGAAACACCGCTGATTTTTTCAAACGATGGTTTTTATTCCATATGCAAAACGCTACCAGATAAAAACTCGGTCTTGAGCGAACTTTTTCAAAGGCTTGTACTCGCAAAAGGACGCAGAAAGTTTTTCACAATCCCTTACCAGTACAAAATCAGAAAGAATCTTTTAGACTACAGACGACTGTCTGTAATTCATCCAATCTCACAGTGGGAAATGAGAACATTCTATGAGACTTACGAATCTTTAATTTGCCACTACTGCTCAATAAGCAACTACTCCATAAGAGCCCCTCAAAGAACAGCCAGTGTATTTTATTATAAAAACTCCTGGGAAAACGTCTCCAAGTACAAACGCGGCGCTGTAGAGGAAACCGGCTCAGACAAAAGACACAAGCATAGCTCCTCGTTTTTTTCTTACCGAGGACACGACCGACTTTATAAATTCTTTAACTCCAATGAATTCATTTCCTTAGAGAAAGACTTTGCCTCACTCAAAACGCTTGATGTATCTAAATGCTTCGATAGCATATACACGCACTCATTGGCTTGGGCCACCAAAGAAAAACAGTATGTCAAAGCCAAAATTGGACTCTCAACTTTTGGTTCAGCTTTTGACGCATTAATGCAAAAAGCAAACTACAATGAAACAAATGGAATTGTAATCGGGCCAGAAATAAGTCGTATTTTTGCAGAAATTATATTTCAAGACATTGACCAAATGGTACAAACACGACTCGCAGGCGACTTATATCGTTACGAGCTTGGCGTTCACTACTCGATTAAAAGATATGTAGATGATGTTTTTATTTTTGCTAAAGAAGAAAAAATCGCTCGAAAAGTATACGAAGTATATGCAGACTGCCTAAACTCTTACAACCTCCATGTAAACTCATCAAAATCCTCCACCTATTCAAGACCCTTTTTCACTGCAAAATCCAAAGTAGTCAGAGAGGTAAACTTAAAAGTAAATGAGTTTACAGATAAATTTCTAGAAAGCAAAAATGGAAATTCCGTATTCATTCCAAAAGAGATACATCGAGTAAACCGACTTGTGCACAGTTTCATTGACTCGATCAAGGCCACTTGCTCGACAAACGAGGTCGGATATGACGAAGTATCCTCTTACTTAATTTCCGCTTTCTTTGAGCGTGTCAAAAGACTAATCAACATAGACACCATAGATCAGGAAGAAGGAGAAATAGACAAATATCGTGATGCAGTAATTGTATTTCTTGAGCTTATTTTTTTCTTCTACTCCGTCGCTCCATCCGTTAGCGCATCCTACAAATTGTGCGCGTCAGTAATTTTGCTTTGCAGATTCTCCGAAATGCATTTAGGCCCTTATGAGAACACAGTAAAACAGAGAACATACGAGCTTGCGGTTGAGTTACTTGAGGGAGATTTGGGGGCAGTAGAATCAGATGTAGAGAACTTTATATTTCTTGAAGCCCTAAACGTCATCCTCGCAATTAGCGACATGGGTGATGGGTATCTATTACCACCCGAATTGGTTTCAAAAATCTTTCAAGGCAAAGACTCATATTATGACTTGGTCACATGCATGTTCTATATAAAAAATAGAGCTGAATACTCATCAATACAATCCGATGTCATTTCAAGCATAGAGCGCCGTCTTGCGAATCTTGACTCGATCCAGACAGATGCAGAACAAGCTTGTTTATTTCTTGACTCAGTTTCCTGCCCATACATTGATCGAAAAAAGCGGACAAAGTGGATTCACCGTTTCTATCAGACCTGCAGTACTCCAAAGCCATCCAAACAGCAAGTTGAAGACTTTTTCAATAATGCAACTGAAAATTTTTGGTTCATAAACTGGAATGAAGTCGACCTGCTTAACGCTTTAGAGAGAAAGGAGTTGAGGCAGGTTTACTGACTGTGATAGCATTTCGCGCGGAAGGTAGCCAATATACTCTCCGCGTCTTCTGTTTTTTGTTTGGCGCTTTACTTGCCTCTAGAAGCTAACAAGTATCCCCAGAGGATAAGTGGGAGACGACAGTTGCAGGAGCGGCTTTTGCTTCGCAGAGGTTGCACACACTTAGAGGTGAGGCTACTTTTCACACCCCATCCGCCTCCAATGGGTACTATGTCAGCAACCTGCGTCATAAAGCGTCGACAATGTGACGCCTCCCATTTACCTTTATCCTTCCCACCAAAAAATCTCTGACGCCCTCTAGAGGATAGAGAGGTTCATTGCCAAGGCGAACATAAGTGGGCCCTTCACTTCTCTTCCGCCATGCCTCTAAGGTTGACTCCTTCACCCCTGCAAGAATAGCGAGTTCAGAAGCCGTTAGGAAACCGAGTGCCCTGGCAATGTTTTCCCGCTTTTCTTCGTTGTTGAATGCAGCCTCTATCATTGAATACTCCACCTTATTTCTAACTTTGGAAGATGGGGTAACTATAGAATTAGCTGCTGAGCGTTAAGAGGGGTGAAATTACGAAAAAAATCGAATACTCCCCCCTCCTGATCATTCGCTATGAACACGCTCAAACGCACTATGTACATCAGCAGCCTTGATAGATGTATAACGCCTCAGCATCGCCCAGGTTTTATGACCGGTCAGTAGTGCCACATGGGGTATATCTAAACCAGATCGGAAAAAATCAGCTGTGGCCTTATGCCTTAAATCGTGAAAACGGAGGCCATGAATATTCAGATGTTGGCAAGCTCTCGTGAAGGCTGTGCTTGCAGAGCTAGCCTTCACTGAAAAGATTTGCCCATCTTCACGGCCAGCGATCAATGGGCTAATGATCTCCCACGCTGGTGGAAACAAAGGAACCGTCTGATCGTTTCCCTTTTTTAGCCTTGGATCCTTTCTATCTCGAATGACGACCGTATGCTTCTCTCGATCAACATCATCAACCTTGATCCGGCAAATTTCTCCCAACCGCATACCGGTCGCTAAGCCAAATCGAACTAATGTGGCCATATCGATTTTTTGACGTAGGTTTTCATCCCAGTAGGCGTACAGTGCTTTCAGTTCTTGATCAGTTGGCTCACGCTCTCGTTCAGCACTGCGTGTATTCATCCCACGATGCTTTAGGCTTTCTCTAGCTTCCAGGGCAAGACGATCATGAACATCCAACCGTCGCGAATGGCGCGCCCACTTCAATACCGCCGAGAGAAACGAAAGATCAGCGGCAATTGTTACCCCACCGGCACCATCAGCCTCTCGTTTGTCTATAAAGTCCCGTAGAACGGCAGCACTGAGCATCGAAAGCTTCACATGCCCAAGTCTTGCACTTAGCATCTTGAGTGTGGCCTTTTTGGTTTTTCCAGCCTCACCAGCTGCTGTTAGTGTGTATTTTTCAATTAGATCAGCGAGCGTCGCCCCCTTCGGAGGTGGTGCGTAACCGCTAACCGCGACATGATTGGCATGGTGTTCTATCGAGGCGGCCCAGTTTTTTTGCTTCCACCTTCGTAGAAAACGTCGCCCCCTTGTAGATCCCAGCTTTTCGTACCTGGGCACGCCATTTGCCGCTTGGTAATTTGGTGAAGGTAGCCATTCCAATTCCTCAACAGTCACGCGTAGGTAGGTTCGCGATTTGGGATTTTCCGGAAGTCTGTGCGACCGGCGCAGAGGGGAAATTCAAAAAAAAAATTCAAATTCCCACCCCCCCCTTCCACATCGCCAACACCTGCACCAGCGGCCTGTCTTTGATTGCCAAAAAAGCACACCCGGTGTGCTGACTGACGCACCTGTATAATACCTACCATATGCCCCGTATGTGCACCTCGTGTGCACCTATGAACTGCACACGTGAATTTCATGGACATTTAATTTTGCAAAAAATCGTTAATAAACAAGATGTTATAAGTAGGAGATTCAGTGTCGCGCCGATGATGGATTGGAAGGATTAACGACAAGAGCCTTTAAAACAAAGGCTTACAGCAGAATCTCTATTGCCCTGTACCACCTCTGTACCACCAAGCCCTCTCAACTGACCGTGCGCAGCGTTCACATCTGGCAAAAAACGACCAGAAGCGGTCGGTGACCCAAGCCACATCAAAATCACCGATTGGTAAAGCAACCTGGCACTTTTTCGGGTTAAGTTGGCTCTAAGTTTGCACTCGTCGAGAAACGTGCCCTGAAAATGGCATTTTCATTACAATTCAATGACAAGCGTTTCGGACCAGAAGATGAAAGTCAGAGCTACAGTCATATGCGAGAGAGATCGGGAGATCTTGTTCGTTCGCAAACTGAAATCAAAGTGGTCTTTGCCTGGTGGCAAGGTGGAGGCTGGCGAGGCTATCGCTGGAGCTGCCGCCCGAGAACTCCAAGAAGAAACCGGGCTAAATGTTGATCAGCTCCTCTACATTTTTGAGTTCGACGCAGGCAGCACTCGCCACCATGTTTTTGAGGCCTCTGTTCCAGATACCGAAAGCGCCGCACCTCAAAACGAGATTATTGAGTGCATTTGGCATTCCTTGAGTACGTTTCAAGACCTAGACACAAGTGAAGCTACGAAATCAATTGTCAGATCATTTCTACGGCGTCTCTAGCCCCAGCTGAACCCACAGTCGATTGCTACCGGTCACTATCCAAAACCCACAGCTTTTTCAGTGATGGATTGGAACGATTAACGCCAAAAGTCTTTAAAACAAAGGCTTACAGCAACACCTCATTCACTCCGTACCAGTTCTGTACCACCAGCCCCTCTCAACTGACTACGCACTCCGGATAAATGCGTTCACATCCGGCAGATATCGGCCAGAAGCGGTCCTTTGAAAGCGTCTTCGAATCCGGGGACATCACGCCGCTGCCGCCTAGCAGCTCAATAGCTGCCATCAACAGGCCATTCTGGCCAGTTTTAGCAATATCCAATAACTAAGCTATCGTCGATGTGGTTGCCGAGTTGCGTCGAAAGGCATCTGGATATCGGTGTATTCGAGCGCGGCAATAATCGAAGTGGTAGCAGGAACTCGCTAAAAATTGGTCGCAGACTGCGACTCACCGGTAATGGAGCAAGTCCTATGACTGGCATACGCAAGTGGATACCGAAGGCGGCCTTGCTGGCGGCTTCGGTTATGGCGTTCTCGGCGACAGCCGGGGCCGCCGATAAGCCCAACATCCTTGTAATCTTCGGCGACGACATCGGCCAGACCAATATCAGTGCCTACTCCATGGGCGTGGTTGGCTACAAAACCCCCAACATCGACCGGATTGCCCATGAAGGCATGATGTTCACCGACTACTACGCGGAGAACAGCTGCACCGCCGGGCGCTCGACCTTCATTACCGGGCAGTCCGCACTGCGTACCGGCCTGTCCAAGGTGGGCATGCCGGGTGTGCCAGTCGGCTTGCAGGCACGAGATGTGACCATTGCCCAGGCTCTAAAGGCCAAAGGCTACGCGACGGGACAATTCGGCAAGAACCACCTGGGCGACAAAGACGAATACCTGCCAACCAACCACGGTTTCGACGAGTTCTTCGGCAACCTCTACCACCTCAATGCCGAAGAAGAGCCTGAGCGTCCTTACTGGCCGAAGGATGACGCCGCTTTCGTCAAGGCCGCTTCGCCTCGCGGTGTGATCCACAGCTTTGCCGATGGCAAGATTGAAGACACCGGCCCGCTGAACAAAAAACGCATGGAAACCATCGACGACGAAACCACGGCGGCGGCCCAGGCGTTTATCGAGAAACAGGCCAAGGCGGACAAACCGTTTTTTGTCTGGATGAACACCACCCGCATGCATGCGTTCACCCATGTACGTGAATCCATGCAAGGCCAGAGCGGTATGCCCGGTAACGAGTATGCCGATGGCATGCTTGAGCATGACGGCGATGTCGGCAAGCTGCTCAAGACCCTGGATGACCTGAAACTCACCGACAACACCATCGTGGTCTACACCACCGACAACGGCCCGAACCAATGGTCCTGGCCGGACGCGGCGACCACACCGTTCCGCAACGAGAAGAACTCCAACTGGGAAGGCGCGTTCAGGGTGCCGGCGATGATCCGCTGGCCGGGCCACGTCAAGCCGGGTGAAGTGTCGAACCAGATGTTCTCCGGGCTGGACTGGTTCCCGACCTTGTTGGCAGCTGTCGGCGATACCGATATCAAGGATCGCCTGCTCAAGGGCGCCGACGTCGGCGGCAAGAACTTCAAGGTGCACCTAGATGGTTTCAACCAGCTGGATTACCTGACCGGCAAGACCGACAAGAGTGCACGCACCGAGTTCTACTACTTTAGCGATGACGGTGATCTGGTGGGCATGCGTTACGACAATTGGAAAATTGTCTTCTGTGAGCAACGTGCTCCTGGTGGTCTGCAGGTATGGAGCGAACCCTTCACCTGCCTGCGTGTGCCCAAGCTCTTCAACCTGCGGATGGACCCGTATGAGCGAGCCGACGTTGTGTCTGACCAGTACTATGACTGGCTGAGCAAAAACGACTACCTGATTTTCGCAGGCGTACAGAAATCTGCAGCTTTCCTGCAGACCTTCATCGATTACCCGCCTAGCCAGAAACCGGCCAGCTTCAGCATCGACCAGATCCGCTCGGAAGTTGACAAGAAAATCGAAGAGAAAATGAAACAGCAGAAGTAGTGAAAAATGCGTACCTAGCGTCCGCCTATTGGCGGACGCTTTTCACTGCACCAACGCTCAATGAAGTGGCAGGTAGCTGAATGGCCGCCCTCGAAAAACACTAAACTACGAAACGCCCGCTTAACGACTTAGCCAATCCGTTGCATCGACCGATGAATCCACAGTCGTTTTCTGCCTCTTTTTGAATCACAAGAAATTCAATCAATCCGGGTTCCTAGAATAGCCCTGAGAAGTTACGCGAATTCTCAATTGAGGACGCCGATATGAGTACGGTGATACACAAAATCAAACATGAGTTCATGAAGGTTCTGCCGCCCACCATTTTCTTTTTCGTCATTTTGCACATCGTTGCCCTGATTCGAGCTCTCATGATCAAGGGATCAGGGGTTGATCTACCGGTTTCGGCGTCTGTGCTGATCGCCTCTCTGGTGCTCGGCAAGTGCGTATTAATCGCCGATATGCTGCCGTTCATCAACCGCTTCCCCGATAAACCGCTGGTCTGGAATGTCACCTGGAAAACACTCATGTACGCCTTGGTCGCACTGATCGTGCACTACCTGGAGCGACTGTACGACTACTGGAAAGAGGCGCCAGGTTTCACGGATGCCAACTCCCTGCTTTGGTCCTCGATAAACTGGCCTCGCTTTTGGGCCATACAGATTCTGCTCGTTACGTTGATCTTCATGTATTGCGTGATCGCCGAGTTGGCACGCGTCATCGGACGTGATCGGCTGAAGGTAATGTTCATTGGCCCACTTCCGACAATGCAACGATGAAATTTCGTAAGGCGTAATTCCCCATTCCATCGTCCGAATGAAAGGAACTTGGAAGATGAAACTCAATATAAAGGTATCAAGGCCAGCTCTGCCTCACGACGAGTATCGGCCTATCAAAGCGGCAGTAGTCATCTGGTCATCCTGTTGGAACGTGCGGAGTAATATCAAATCAGCCATATGGGCATTAGCTCTTGTGTCATTCGCGGGATGTGCAGTTCCGACGATGAACGAGATGCGTCAAGCAGCTCCTCGCGACGTTTCGCATTCAAAAAAAAACAATAAGGTCATCGCCGAATGTGTTCAGCGTGAGTGGCAAAATCTGTTCGTTTTTGAAGGCCGGGATGGAGCAACGCAGAAACCTGGCAGCAACGGTAGTTACACAGTAGCAACGAGTGGCTCAGCCTATTTTGTCGATATCCAGTCGGAAGCATCCGGATCGGTGGCCAAGTACTACGCTGCGACGGATCGCTGGATATCAAAAAAACATTTGGCCGCGCTAAAGAGTTGTCTATGAATCAGGCCAGTTGCACAGACGGGACAGGGGCAGTCCCTAGGTAACCTCGAATCATGTTTGACTGACGACAATTAATGACCCGCTTCTGTCCGAAAGGCGCCTATTTCGATCGTCCGCTATTGGTCGATTCTGTTGAAAAAGTCGTCCATGGATTGCTCGGCAAAAAAGTACGTGCGTGAGATTGAAATCTTTACTTTGAGCTGAGGCTTCCGAACTCCGATTTCGCGCAGGAGCGTGCAAAAAAGGTGTTTTCACCGATCAACGATGAGTCCGTTTCGGCAAAGCGACTTTTTCAACAGAATCGGTCGAAAGCGGCAGTTCGAATTTGTTTTTCCCCTCCCTTTCCTTTTCTTAAACACCTCGTTACGCGCTTCCCAAGCTGATAACGAGGGTTCGATTCCCTTCACCCGCTCCACTATTTTCAAGGCTTCCAACGGTATCAATGTGACGTTGCATGGAACTGGTGACAGTTTCGGTGACAGTTACTGGATTCTGGGAGTGTTTGCGCACCAACGTGAGTGCACAGCAACTGACGGACCTGGGCCAGCGCCCTCCCCTATAGGTGCTTTCGGCTTTTCATGTTGACCCCTCGGAAAACGGTTAGGAAGGTTAGTTTTTTACTGACTCCTCTGAAAGCCTTGTGCTGTAAGGCTTTGAGACGATAGGCGTAGGTTAGGATTTGGTTAGCAGAGGGTTATTTCCTAACCTTTATAGATGTTAAAAAACCAATAAATAAAATCCTTATAAATCAGCATCTTAAAATTTACTAACCTCAAACCTAACCATAACTAACCCTCCAAAGTTAGCTCCCAAACCCAGTAAATACGGGCGCTTCAGCCACTATTGGGCTGCCATTTCAAAAACTAACCCTTTTCCCGAGCCACCTCTCAAAATCCTTCCCCCGCTGCGCTTCAGAAGCCTTCTCAAAACAGCCCACCCTAGCAGGGATTCGCAGGCTTTTTCGCCCCTATCAATGCCAGAGCAAGCCCCACCAGGCCTGCGCCGGAGCAATTGCAGGGAATGCAGAAAAAACGACACATTTAGCCCGCAGGCGTGGCGGGGGGACGACTGCGCGCGCCAGGCGTGGCTCTCCCCGGCAAGCTGGGGTTCGATGCGTAGGAATTGTGGCGCGTGCCCCGAAGGCTTGGAAAAGACGCAATTTAAAAAGGACAGGAAAAACATTACCTGTTTCTGGGAAGAATCTTCCCGAGGGATAGCCCTGTGGGTGGCAGCGATCGGTTGAATCCACAGTCAAAAGCGGTCGTTCGAGTGCGCCTTTCAATGATGGGCTTCACACCACCGACGGCTGTTTTGGGCCGACTGGTTATCTCACCAGCCATTCCATAAGAATAAGGGTCATAGCCGAGCCTAATGTAAGGATCCCGATTCCGAAGGTTACTCCAAGTAGTAGAGGATGGTTCCACAAGGCTTCGATCTCCGGTTTCGACGATTCAAAGAATGTTGACTCCGAGCAGCGGAGCAATAACCAAGCCAGAGGTTTAGGGATGGCCACTTCTGCCCGGCTGGTGCCTATTACCTCCTGGAGACTCCCCGACATCGGGGGCGTTTTTCCCTAAATATGGTGCTGGGGCTCCCATATGTGGTGTCGATAGCGCGGCTGTTTCGACCATTCATCAAATGGCAGCAACCAGAGGAAAAGAAGGTGGGTACTGGGTACTGTCGGTTGCAAGGACAATCATGGGCTGAGCCCGCCTCGCTAGCCACTTCAGGGAGCAGCTGATTGGGAGCCGTGATTAGCGAGGCGAACAATTAAAGATTAGCTCAATCCATCGTCTCGTATCGCACTATCCCCACGATTTCCAACGCCTTCTGCTGTGCAGTTTTCTTGCTCCCCCTTGGCCTCGTTGAGGAACTACATCTACAGTTAGCCGTGGATGAACTGGGGCTTATTCTGTTGTGTGGGCATAGAGGATTTTCGACAGCTGGCGTGATGTTCTGGTAGGCATGGGGCTGGATCAAGGAGAGGCAGATGGCTACTGTTTTTGCGAAAGGTCGTTACAACGTTTATGCAGGCCGGGGGCCCATGGCTGAACTGATTGGGCGCCTTGATAAAGACGAGTTCGTACGAAGCAGTTCTGGTGAACTGCTCTTCCGAATTGATGGAGACAATGTGTACACCGCAGGCTCAGGCGCGAAATATATTGGCAGTATCGTAACCACAGAATGCGGTCGGGCCTTGGTTGTTGATGCTGCGCATGTCGCTTTGCTGGCCATCGCGCCTCAGCGAGGATAGGGCGCCGCTTTTGGTTTGTGACGCGTGGTCTGGCCGGGCGATTAACCCTTCATTCAACGGGATGCCTATTGTCCGGTTCAGGCCACCTGTGAGTGGCTGCAATGGACGGTTGCAGCCCTTCGCAACAGGCTGTTCTCGGCCCAAAGCGTACAAAGCTTCTAATGGAAGTGCCGATCACCTCAAAAACCTGCTTTAGCCGTTTGCGCCAGCTAGAAAATCTATTGTTTACAAAACTACGACTCGGCATAACGCTGATATAGGCTTTCCAGCTCCCGCTGATATTGGTCACCTGTGAACCTAAATCTAAGCTTCCCAATTGCATCGGCCGCCTCAGCCGCAGCTTGCTCTTCATTTTGACCATTTTTGGCCGACCATGCTCTTGCGGCCTTGATCACAGACACTTCGGTTATTTTCATAGATGCGCTCGGCACACTTTTCACGTGTGAAGTTGTTATCTGCGATATGAACTGGCAACGCTAATCGGTTCATCGAACGGTCGCGACAGTTAAGCGTCTGGACAGCGGGTCTGACTTTGGAGTTCAACCCGACCTCGTTGCCATCGCGCCGTGACGTTTCTCCGCTATCTGCAATGCTGAATTCACCCTTTCTTGCAGACTGCACGCCTCAATGGAAATGCAAGGACCGTAAGTCGCTGTTTACCCGCAATTAATTGCGTTGATGCCCTTGGCACAGGAAATGCGATAGCTCTCGGACACCTCGATGCCGGCCTGATTGAGGTTCAATTTCGTATTGCCTGAGGCGGAAACCATGAACGCTATCGATCTTCTGCAAGCCGACCACCAGAAAGTGAAAAGCATCCTCGCTCAGTTGAGTGAGTCGACGGACAAAGCGACCAAGAAACGCGCTGAACTCCTGGACAAATTAGAGATGGAAATTTCCATCCACACCCAACTGGAGGAGGAAATCCTCTATCCGGCCTTCAAGGAGGCAGGAAGCAAAGAGCAGGACGTCATGTACTTCGAAGCGAAGGAAGAACATCGCACCGTTGACTCGCTGGTGTTGCCCGATCTGAAGCAGACTGACCCGGGCACCCCGGAGTTTTCGGGACGGGTGAAAGTCGTCAAGGAATTGTTGGAACACCACATCGAAGAAGAGGAAACCGAAATGTTCCCTCAGGCGAAGAAGCTCTTGGGTAAAGCCAAGCTCGATGAACTCGGGGAACAAATGGAAACCATGAAAGCCCGTTTCAAAAAAGACTGGGCGGCGAGCCATTTGGCGGCCTGACGTCAGCGACAGAGCACGGCGTTACGCATAACGCATAACACCGTTTATGTGAAAAAGGCCCCCACGCCTGCGCCAGGCATGGGGGCCTTTTTCTTTGGCCATGGAAACCAGCCCTGCCAAGGCTGGTCTACCATTACCCGGCAGTGTGGTTTTACACACAACCCGCCACTCACTCGAAGAGACGCTGACCATGCCTGCCCCCGTCTTTGACTCAGTCGCCATCGAGACCGTTAATCAGTACTTTGATGACCTCATCGCGCTGGCGGACCCAGAAGCGCTGCTGCCCTTGCTGCGTCCGCAAGTTGAAGCCTTTCGTTATGAGGCCCTGAACCACCCTGGCCTGCTTAGCACGCAAAATCGATTACGTGGCTTCCTCTGGGGGGTGGTGGTGGCCGGTGTGCTGTCGCGGGGCCAAGGTCGGGACTTGAGCCAGCGCCTGGACGCGGGCCGTCACGCCGGGTGGCTCTGATGAGCGGCAACAACCCTATCAGCGAACCGCTGCAACGGCTGAACCTGCCGCCGGCGGTGAAGGTACAAACGCTGAAGCTCCTCGCCCCCATCCACCAGGCGCCTAACGCCAACGAACTGTGGCGTGCCAGTGATCGTGCCACCGGCTTTGTCCTGGGCCTGGAGACGGTCGAGGCACTGGACGTGGCGAGCATTCAGGCGTTGTATGAGGTCTTCGACGCCGCCGCCACGGCGCGTCGGCAGGAGGAACCCTTGTGAACGGCGAAGGCATTCAGGAAGAGGTATTGCGCGCCCTGGTCGAACAACACGCGGTACGCGAGTGCCTGGTGGCCAAGGTTGTCGGTGGGTCGGACTGGGGACTGTCGATCCGTCTCGGCGGCAGCGGCGCACGCTGGGTGCCGGTGCGCTCACGACGAGAGAAGGTACGCACCTGGGCCAGTTTGACGGCGGTCGGACGCTTTGCCGATG
This sequence comes from Pseudomonas putida, assembly GCF_003228315.1. NCBI lineage: Bacteria > Pseudomonadati > Pseudomonadota > Gammaproteobacteria > Pseudomonadales > Pseudomonadaceae > Pseudomonas > Pseudomonas putida. The sequence continues at coordinate 6,221,863 of NZ_CP029693.1, read as the reverse complement.
CCATCGGGCTCAGGGGCTTTAGCGTCGAACTGTGACGCGTCACGCCACGGAATTGCGCACAAAAAAGCCGCCCGAAGGCGGCAGTAAAGTCATTCGTTCGAGCATCGGGCTCGCGCGTATATCACCAGTTGAAGTAGATCAACTCATTGGCCTGCTTACCTCCCTGCCCCCCCACCATATGCCGGAACGGCACTTCCTTCAGACGTAGCCCCGTAAACACTTCCCGGATCTGCGGGTGGTCATTGATTGAGATGACCATGCGGCCCTTGATCGATGCGGCCAGTTCAGCCATGACCTGGTACTGCTCGAAATTGAACCCGCCCGGTGCGTAGCCCGCCGTTTCCCAGTAAGGCGGATCGAGATAGAACAGGGTGTGCGGGCGATCGTACCGCCGGATACACTCTTTCCAGTCGAGGTGTTCGATGGTGGTCCGAGCCAGTCGCAAATGCGCCTCGCTGAGTTTCTCCTCGATCCGCAACAGATTCAGCCTCGGCGGTGAGGTGGTGGCGGTACCGAAGGTGCGGCCCGTAGGCTTGGCACCAAAGCATTGCTGCTGCAGATAGAAAAACCGTGCCGCTCGCTGAATGTCGGTCAGCGTTTCCGGGATCTGCATGTTGGTCCACTCAAACATCTTGCGGCTGACCAGCGACCAGCGAAATTGCCGGACCAGCTCCTCCAGGTGATGCGCCACCACCCGGTACAGGTTGACCACTTCACCGTCGTAGTCGTTGATGACTTCCACATGACTCTGCTCTTTCATGAAGAACAAGGCTGCGCCACCGCAGAACGGCTCGACGTAGCATTCGTGTTCAGGGAACTCAGGGAGAATGTGTTTTGCCATGCGGCGCTTGCCGCCCATCCAAGGGAAAATCGGTTGCGACATAAGTGATCCTTGTCTCTGTCTATGGATTCGCTTAGGCTTCGCCCCCCTGCGCAGAGGGGCGAGGCCTCGGTTGGATCACTCGGCTAGCTCGAGCGTTTCGACGTCGGGTTGGTGTTGACGCACCAACCCGTCGCCTCGTTCACTGCGCAGGGAATTTCACCCTTGCGCCGGTACCTCATATGGCCGGAAGCGCACCACCTCCTCCCCCAGCCATTCATTGATCTGCAGCAGCCTGGCCTGCTCCGGCTCCAATTCGTTCACAGCCCACACCTGAGCCGCATCGCGGATCGATCCAAAGCCCCCAGCGTTTTGCGGCACCACCCCCATCAACTGAGGCGGGATCCGCAGCATCGCCAGTTGATCGTCACGGCTGATGTTCTTGATCGCGCCGAAATCATCCTTCGCCGCCACCTCGCTGATCGGGATCAGTTGCAGGCCGTCCTTCTTGCCGCCCGGTGCATACATGAACAGGTTGCGGAAGTTGCCCGGGCCTTTGCTGTTCTTCATCGCACCGCGTAGATCAGTGACAAAATCCTCATTCTGCGCGGCATCGGTCATGTAGAGAATGAATCCGGCATGGCTGCCGTTCTGGTAATACTTGCGACGGAACAGCGTGGCGCTCTCATTGAGCAACGCGCTTTGCAAGGCTGGGAGCCATTCGGGCAGCCCGTAAATTTCCTGATTGATGTCCGCCACCCGCAGGTGGCACACGCTGCCGGGTTTGAATTCGTGCTCATCCCTCCAACCCTGCACCTGGTAGTAAGTGTCCAGGTCAACACCTCGGCGGATGTATTTCGCCAGGCAGGGTGTCAGGCCCAAGGCCTGCCGGAGCATGTTGTCGCGCTTCTCCAGGTAGAGGTTTCCCGACCATCCCCAATCCATGACGATTTGCTCGAACGCCTGCCGGCTCAGCAGGCGGTGCGGTATGAACGTGCGCGCCAAAGCATTGCGCTTGAAAATCAGGCCCGACTGCAGATACACGCTGGCCTTCGAGGACTTCGCCAAACCGTCCAATGAAACCGGTGGCTCGTACCAGCGGCCGTTGGACCAGCACTCCAGGTAATCGAGAATTTCCCTACCCTCGAGCACCGGTACCGGATCACCGAAGGTGAATGCCATCGACTGACCGCCCCCAGCTTGGACCAGGTGTTCACCTTCGATGGGTTGAGATACGGCGGGCTGTACCTGGCTGCTCATCAATAAATCTCCATGAAACCGGTGTTGGCCACGGTCTGGCCCTCCAGCGGCTCGTTGTGCAATGCGTGAAAGAGAGCCCACGCCAGATCGGCGTGGCCGGTGTTGTCAGTACGACCGGCGGTGTAGGTGAACTGACGCCCGCCGGCGGTGACGGTCTTGCGGATGGCCATCAACGACTGGGCCAAATCCGTCCAGCCGGCATCGAACTCCAGCCGACCTTTGCTGATCACGTCCCATGCCTTCATCACCAGACGGGTCTTGACCTCGGGGCTGTAGGAGAACGTGCGCAACGCGGGGAAGAATTGGCGCACCAGCTGCGCCACCGCGCTGCCCAAACCGGTGGTGTCGATACCGATGTAGGTCACCCAGTAACGACGCGTGACCTGGCGGATCGTTTCGGCCTGGGCGGTGAAGTCCATTCCCCGGAACTGATGCCGTTCCAACACCCGAAACTTGCCACCCGGTACCAGCGGTGGCGCAACCACGATCAAGCCTGCGGTATCGCCCGACTCTGCTGGGTCATAACCCACCCACACCTGTCGATCAGCGAAGGGCCTGGCGGCGAAGGGCTGGTAATCGGTCCAGATCGACCAACTGTCCACCATGCACGGCTGCAACATGTTCAGCGGGAAGATGCTCGCCCCGTCGTCGACAAACTGGCACATCAGCAAATTCTGGAACGCCGCCGCGTCGTACTCGAGGCGCAGCTCATCGATGTCGAACAGGTCGCAGCCCCGCTCCTCGGCGTCCAGGATGGTGACGATCTGCCGCCAGATCCGGTCGTCGCAGAGTTTGCCCTGCTGCAGCACATCGTGGCTGACGTCCAGTTTCAGTTGCTGGGCGGTCGGCTTGCCCTTGTTGAACCGCTCCCCGGTCCAGAAGGTGTATGCCTCGTGCGCCATCGAACTTGGCGTCGAGAAGTACGTCCGGCGGTACTGTTTCTGCATCGCCATGCCGGACGCGACCTTGTTCAGCTCGTTGAACTTGAAGGTCCAGAAGAATTCGTCGAAGTAGAAATTGCCGTGGTAGCCCTGGGCCGTCCGGGCGTTGGTACCGAGGAAGTGCAGCTCGGCGCCGTTCGGCAAAATGATCGGATCGCCGGTCAGATCGACGTCCACCACCTCGCGGGCGAAAGCTTGGATGTAGGCTTTGAAAATGTGCGCCTGCGCCTTGCTGGCCGACAGGAATATCTGGTTGCGGCCGGTGGTCAGCGCATCGATCAGCGCCTCCCGAGCGAAGTAGTAAGTGGCGCCGATCTGGCGGCTTTTCAGAATGGCGCGCGTGCGCTGATTGCCTGCGCGGTACCAGTCTTTCTGGTAGTCGAAACATCCCTCAAGAAACGCCTCGATCAACTTCTCGACGGCTTCCTCTGGGATGTCGTTGCGCTTCGGTTTACGCTTCTCCCCGGCGTTACGCTTGGCCAACTCAGGGTTGAGGTCGGTCTCGGTACCGCCGCCCTGGTAACGCTGAATTCGAGATTGCCGCTCCAACTGACGGTGCAGCAGATCGATTTCCTTGTAGTCCGCGCCGGACTTGGGATCCTTGAGGATCAGTTGCACCAGGCGGGCCTCAGTGGCTGCCTGGATACGCTCGAGCGGCGTGGCCCGGTCCCATTCGTCGCGGGCTTTCCAACTGTGAAGGGTCTTTTCCTTCTCGCCGATCAGTTCGGCAATTTCACATACGCGGTAGCCCTGCCAATACAAGTGCTTGGCATGCCGGCGGTGATCAGTGGGTAGTTCGACGATAGCGTTCATGGCGCAGATGCTGCCGCTCTCGCGCGCGCGGCCCTATCTCCGCGCCCTGTAAGCCACCCCGCTACAACTCCTCCACGTTGCCGCGCCATCGCGCGATGCCGACCATGCCCTCATCGCCAGGCACAACGCCACCGCAATGAGGACTCCCTGTATGGCCGGCAAGACCGACACCCCAGCCAAGAAATTCCGCTCCAAATGGACTCGCATCGCCGTTGAAGGCGCCACCACCGATGGACGCAACATTGAGCGCAGCTGGATCGAGGACATGGCCAGCACCTACAGCCCCAACACCTACGGCGCCCGCATCAATTGCGAGCACATCAAGGGTTACTGGCCCGGTGGCGAATTCGGCGCCTATGGCGACGTTTTGGCCCTGAAGGCCGACGAGGTCGAGATCGCCGGAGTGAAAAAGCTGGCCCTGTTCGGGCAACTCCAACCCAACGACGCACTGCTCGCCCTGAACAAGGCAGGCCAGAAGGTCTACACCTCGATCGAGGTCCAACCGAAGTTCGCCGACAGCGGCAAGGCCTACCTGGTCGGCCTTGCCATCACCGACACCCCGGCCAGCCTCGGCACTGAGGCGCTTTCGTTCAGCGCTCAACACGGCACCCTGACCAATCGCAAACAGGACAAGGACAACCTGTTCACCGCTGCGGAAGAAACCGCCCTGGAATTCGAGGAAGTCACCGATACCCCCGGCATGTTCGCCGCGCTCAAGGAGAAAGTCGGCGAGCTCCTCGGCATGAGCAAGGAAAAGGAAGGCAAGGACGCCACCAGCTTCGCCGCCCTGGGCGAGCTGATTGAAAGCCTGGCCACCCATGGCAGCGCACAGGCCGAAGCCTTCGCCGCTGAACAGAAAGCCCGCCAGGAATTGCAAACCAAGTTCGAGAAGCTCAACACCGACTTCGCCGACCTGGTCAAGCGCCTCGGCGCCACCGAGGACCACAGTCAGCAATCCCGCCCGACGCTTTCCGGCGGCAATGGGCAGGCCCTCGCTGACTACTGATCCCCTGACGCAGACCTAAACCAGTTCGGAGAACACCATGCGTAAAGAAACTCGTATTGCCTTCAATGGCTACCTGTCCCAGCAGGCCAAAATCAACGGCGTCGACTCGGTTGAAGTGAAATTCACCGTTGCCCCGACGCCTCAGCAAAAGCTGGAAACCGCGATTCAGGAATCCAGCACCTTCCTGAAAAAGATCAACATCATCCCCGTCGATGAAGCGGATGGCGAAGCGATCCTGCTGGGCGTCAACGGGCCAACCGCCGGCCGCACCAACACCAGTGGGAATACCCCGCGACAGCCGCGTGATGTCAGCGGCATGAGCAAAGACACCTACAGCTGCAAGAAGACCAACTTCGACACCGCGTTCCCTTACGTGAAACTCGATACCTGGGCAAAATTTCCTGATTTCCAACCGAAGCTGTCGGCATCGATCGCCGAACGCCAAGGGTTGGATCGGATCATGATCGGCTTCAACGGCATCAGCGTCGCTGCCGACACCAACCTGTCCACCAACCCGCTGCTGCAGGACGTCAACATCGGCTGGTTGCAAAAAATCCGCGTGGCGGCGCCGGAGCGCGTGCTCGATGAGGGCGCTACCCCGGGCAAAGTCACTGTGGGTGCCACCGGCGACTACAAGACGCTCGATGGACTGGTGTTCGATGCGATCCAAATGCTCGACCCATGGCACCGCAAGCGCCCTGATCTGGTGGTGATCGTCGACCGTGCTCTGCTGCACGAGAAGCAACTCAAGGCCGTGGAAAAAGGCGCCGCCTCCAACCAGGAAGAAAACGCCGCCGACGAAGTCGTCAGCAAGGGGCGCCTGGGTGGCCTGCCGATCGAGGACGCACCGTTCTTCATCGAGGGCGGTGTGCTCATCACCACGCTGAACAACCTGTCCATCTATTACCTGGCCAGCGCTCGCCGTCGTCACCTGAAAGACGAGCCGGAATACGACCGCGTCGCCGACTACCAGTCCTCGAACGAGGCCTACGTCATCGAAGACCTCGGCCTCGTCGCCCTGGTCGAAAACATCGAGCGGGTGTAAGCCATGGCTCTCACCCTTGCCCAACAGAACCAGCTGCGCAAACGTGCAGCGCAGGAGGCCGCAGCGGTCGCGCCTGCCGCCCTGATGGAAGGTGCCACCGGTTACGAGGTCATGCTCGCCAAGTTGCAGCAGGACCAGTTCCGTCTGAAGCAGGTGCAGTCCCAAGAGGGCAAGGCGAAACTCAAGGCTAAGATGCTGCCTGAATACGTGCCCTACGTTGACGGCGTGCTCTCAGCGGGCCAGGGCGCCCAGGACGAAGTGCTGACCACCCTGATGGTCTGGCACTTCGATGCGGGCGACTTTGCCGGCGGGTTGCAGGTGGCTGAATACGTGTTGCAACACGGGCTGTTGATGCCAGACCGATTCAACCGCACCACCGGTTGTCTGGTGGCGGAGGAAGTGGCAACGGCCGCACTCAAGGCTCAGAAGACCGGCGGCACCTTCCCGCTGGACATCCTCACCAAAACCGCTGTGCTGACTGAAGACCAGGACATGCCGGACGAAGCCCGAGCCAAGCTCGTGCTCGCCCTCGGCCACGCCACCCTGGAAGGCATCGACGACGTGAATTCTGGACAACCCGGTCAGTTGCAAGCCGGCATTGGCCTGTTGAAACGCGCCATCGAGCTGCACAGCAGCTGCGGCGGCAAGAAAGATCTGGAGCGCGCCGAGCGCCTTCTCAAGAAACATACTGGCCCAGCCAGTTAACCGAGCGTCCCCACGCACCCGGCGGCTCGGGGCGGATCAGCGGGTTTACTCCTTGCCCAGCTGTGAAGTCCCGACCACCGCCGACCTATTCGAGCGACCAGCATGAGCGGATTTATCGCCGGCGGTATCCCAACGACTGCCTTCCCGATCGGCAACGGCACCTTCTGGCCAGAGATTGACGGCCAGCATCTGCGCGCCGCCATGCGTATCACTAATGCTGTCACTGATGATCGCCTCGAGGTCGCGACGGTCAACGCCATGATCGAGGCAAACCGGGAGCTTGCAGGCTACCGGACTGCCCAGCAGAGCCTTGGTTTTGCCACATTGGCCGAAGTACCCGCCGAGAAAATCAAAGACGAAAGCCACCTGCTGCACCTTTATCGCCGCGTCATTTACTGCAGTGCATTGGCCGAGCTGGTGGAGCGCTACAGCAGTTTTGATGCGACCAACAGCGGCGAGAAAAAGGTCACCGAGGAAGAAAGCAGCGCCGACCAACTGCGTCGAGATTCGCGCAAAGCGCTGCGTACCCTTCTCGGAATCAGCCACACCACCGTGGAGCTGCTGTGATGGCCATCGTGATCGCCCAACAAGGCGAAACCGTCGACGCCATTTGCTGGCGAATCTACGGCCGCACGGCCGGTGTCACCGAGGCCGTGCTTGATGCCAATCCCGGGCTGGCCGACCTCGGCATCACCCTGCCGCACGGCACACCGGTGCAATTGCCAGAGGTCGCCCCGCAAGCAGAGCAGCGACAGATGGTGAACCTATGGGACTGAACCAACGCTTTCTCGCCCTGGACGCCTACCAGCTCCCCACCCTCAACCTCGGACAACGGAATGAAGCGCATGCCTGACAAACCGGATACCTGGGCTTGGTTCGCCACCTGGCTCGAACAAAACTGGCCCGCCATTTACGCCGGCGTCCTGGCTGCCGTCATCGCAGGGTTGCGGATTATGTACGGCGGCGGCACCTGGCGCCGGGTAGCGCTGGAAGCCCCGTTGTGTGGCGCCCTCGCTCTGGCCGGCAGTCACGGGCTGTCGCTGCTGGGGATTCCCGCATCGACCGGCCCGTTCTTCGGCGGCGTCATTGGACTGCTCGGCGTTGAGGGTACCCGGGCACTCGCCAATCAATTCTTCAAGCGCAAGGTGGACCAGGTATGACACCCCTTCGCCATGGTGATCGCGGTCAGGATGTTCGAGTACTGCAGCAGCGCCTCAACTCGGCGGGCGCCTCGCTGTACGCAGATGGCTTGTTCGGCGATGCCACCGAGACTGCAGTGCGCGCCTACCAGACCCAAAGGGAACTGGTCGCTGACGGTATCGCCGGCGCCAAAACTCTCGCGGCCCTGACCGGCAGTGACTGTTCCGGCCTGCTGCGCAATGCCACGCTGAGCCAAGCGGCTGTGCGCCTCGGCGTCGAACTGGCGGCCGTTCTCGCCGTCAACGAAGTGGAAAGCTTGGGCGCGGGCTTCCTGGACAACGGCAAGCCGAAGATTCTCTACGAGCGGCACATCATGTACCGCCAGCTCGGCCGGCCTCGGGCGCCGGAAGATGACGCCACAGCCCTGCAGGCTCACGCCGACGAGTTGGCGACCACCCAGCCCAACCTGGTCAACCCGCGTGCCGGTGGTTATGCCGGCGGTACCGCCGAACACCAACGCCTGGCACACGCTCGGCTCATTGATGACACCTGCGCCTTGGAGTCGGCCAGTTGGGGCGCCTTCCAGATCATGGGCTTTCATGCGGTACGCCTGGGCTACGCCAGTGTGCAGGACTTTGCTGCGCGGATGGCCAAGGACGAAAACGAGCAGTTCGAAGCGTTCGTGCGCTTTCTCGAAGCCGAACCGGCCTTGCTGAAGGCGCTCAAGGCAAAGAAATGGGCCGTGTTTGCCAAGGGTTACAACGGCCCCGATTACCAACGCAATCTGTACGACACCAAGCTGGAGCGCGCCTACCAACGGCACGCCGCCGGCTGCCCTGTGCCGGAGGCCGCATGATTGATTTCGACGCTGTGCAACGACTGAACGTAAAGGATGGCGACCTGCTGGTGGTGCCTGAGTCCACCGAACATGAGGACATGGCCTTGTTGGGTGAGGCCCTGCACCTTATGACCCCGGGCATCAAAGCCGTGATTGTGCGCGGCCCGATCACCAAGCTGGATACCGGCGACATGAACAAGCTCGGCTGGTACCGCGCATGAGCACGTTGCGTCAGGCGCTGTATGGCCTCGCCTTGCTCGCGGCCCTGACGCTACTGATCTGGACTCAGGAGCTGCGCATCAGCGTGGCAGAAAAGGTTACCGATCTGGCCGAGCAAAGCCTCAAGACTGCCCGTGAGGAAGCCGGCCGCAATCTGGCCACCGCGAACAGCCTTCGCGGCACCCTGCAGCAGGAGCGCGACGCCCAAGCCACCTTGCGCACCCAGCAGGATGAGTTGCGACAAGGCTTGGCCAACCGCGAAAGAACGATCGAGGGATTGAAACGTGAAAACGAAGACCTACGGCGCTGGGCTGACCAGCCTCTGCCTGATGCTGCTCGCCGGATGCGCGAGCGCCCCACCATCACCGGCGCCGACGCTTATCGTCAGTGGCTGTCCGGCCGTGGTGCCGTGCAGCCTGCCGGAAACAGCTCCATCCAATAACGGCGCGTTGCTCACCGACCAGGAGCGCGTCGAGGCCGCATGGGCTGAATGCGCCGCCCAGGTCGACATGGTTTACCAGCACCAGGTGCAACATGAACAAACCCGATAGCCTGCGCGCCCACTTGTTGGCGTCCGTCCCGGACCTCAAATACAACCCCGACCGGCTGGTGGTCTTCATCGACAACGGCAAGATTCGCTGCACCGCGGCTGGCGGTCTGTCGTTCGAATACGCCTACGATCTACAGATCATCCTCACCGACTTCGCCGGCCATCCCGACAGCGTAATGCTGCCACTGCTCGGCTGGCTGCGGACGAACCAATCGGAGCTACTGACTAACCTGGACAAGTCCGCCGATGGCATCAAGTTCGAGGCCGACGTCATCGACAACAGCAAAGTCGACATGAGCCTGAGCCTGCCATTGACGGAGCGGGTCATCGTGAAAAAACAGGGCGACGGCACCTTCACCGTGAAGCACGCCGGCGAGCCGCAGTACACGCCCTACGAAACGATCGATGGCCCAATTCAGGTGTTTGCTGAGGGGATGTTGATAGCGGAGTGGCAGTCGCCACAGCCAGCCGAGGGCATGGCGTTGACAACCCCTCACCCACAGCGCCCTGGCAATGAGTGACCTGCAAGCCCTCGAAGACTGGGCAGGTGTGCTGCTGCAGCGGCTGGAGCCGTCTGCGCGCACTGCATTGGCCCGAAAAATCGCCCAGCAGTTGCGCCGAACTCAGCAGCAACGAATCACGGCCCAGCGCAATCCGGACGACAGCCCGTACGCGGCCCGCAAGTCACGCGACTTACGTGGCAAACAGGGCCGCATTCAGCGCAAGCTGAAGATGTTTCGCAAATTGCGCAATGCCAGCTATCTCAAGGCCAAAGGCGACAGCAACCTGGTCAGTGTCGGTTTCACCGGACGAATTTCACGTATCGCCCGGGTGCACCAGTACGGACTGAAAGATCGTGCTGAACGTGGTGCCCCGGAAGTGAAATATGAGCAGCGGGAAGTACTTGGATTCACGGATGCGGATCTCGATCTGATCCGCGACATGTTGCTCAATCAGCTAACGCAGTGAGGCAGTTCTCAGCCACCATCTTTTTTATAGTAATTGGTCTCGGTCCATTCATGCTTGCACGACGTGCAACGGTACTTCGAGCGATTCTCCATATCACTGACGGTGACCCGAGCCCACTCGGTCTGACGAGTATTGAGGTTAGTAACACTGCGCTGTTCCGTTCGCACACCCACCAGCGTATCCACTGAACTCAAGCAGTTCACCGTGTGCTTGCTGCACCGAACACACTGCTTTGGCATGAACATGCCCCACACATACCAAACCGCTAATCCACCAAAACCAAGCCCTAAAAGCCAAAGTGCTTTGACGTTCTGTGGTTGAAAATACATAAGCACGAAGCCAGCTACGACTCCGAACAAAGAGATTCGAAAAATATCGGTGCGGTGGTCCTTTTGTCGAATGATGCCTGTCTCACGCAGTGATTGAGCTTGTGCACGGTGCTCATCAGCAAGATCTTTAGTGAGTGCCTGGGTAGCAGGTGGCGGAGCTGTTACAGGGGTATCCACAGTCGCTTCGAATTGTTTGTCGACAGCATTTTTTAGGGACTGGATTATGCTTTTGCCTTCCCCCCAGTCAAATGCCTGACCAGAAAAAGTACTGATAGTTAAGACGGCTCCAGGACTACCAGTCGCGATAGTCAGGTTAATTTGCTGACCGAAGCTCTTCATGCTCCATTTTGAATCGCACGAGATAACGCCGCCGGCACGATCAGAAAACTTTAATTTAAAGCCGAGCTCCGCCACAGATTTCAGCACTGCTGAATAGAGCAAATTTCGGTCTGTGTCGGGGTAGTGAAATGTATCTTGCGCCATAAACAATCCTTTTTAGAGAGCCTTAAAACGTCCAACCCGTAAAGCGCCATCACTATGCCACCCTCGCTTGTTTTGATGAACATCGAAGTGCGTACTCAACGTTAACTAAGTCTAGTTTTCGAAATTTCTGGCGCCTGGGCCTGAATCTCAACGACTCATTCGCCTGTACAGTTGCCATCTACAAGTTGAACTGGCTGCATACGCGCACGCGTGACGCCACCATCGGCGGCATGAACAATATTGCCGCCCTCTCCCGCCTGCTGGAAAACCTCATCCGCTTTGGCACCATCGCCGAAGTCCAGATGAAGCCACCGCGTGTGCGTGTGAAAACCGGCGACCTGCTCACTGCGTGGTTGCCGTGGATTGCCTTGCGTGCAGGCTTGGACCAGGAGTGGGATCCGCCCACGGTAAATGAGCAGGTCATTCTGTTCAGCCCGTCCGGCCTGCTCGCCAACGGCGTGGCCCTCACTGGCATTTTCAGCGACGAGCACCCGGCCAACGGCGACCGCGCTGGCCTGCAGCGCCGCACCTACCGCGACGGCGCTGTCATCGAGTACGACAGCGTCGCTCATCACCTGCGCGCAGTGCTGCCCGAGGAAGGCACCAGCGAGCTGATCAGCAAAGGCGGTATTCACATCGTCGGCCCGATCACCCACGAAGGCGATTACACCCAGACCGGTAACCAGAATGTCACCGGAAAGGTCACCGTTTCGGAGGATGTCATCGCCGCCAATATCAGCTTGGTCAACCACCCGCATGGCGGCGTGAAGTCCGGATCTGATCAGTCAGGTAAACCGCTATGAACCGAGAAACCGGCGGCGCCATCGGCGACTTGGAGCACATCCGTCAGTCGATCACCGACATCCTCAGCACCCGTATTGGCACCCGTGTCATGCGTCGTGACTACGGCAGCTTGCTACCCGAGCTGGTGGATCAACCTTTCAACGACGCTACGCGTCTGCGGGTGTATGCCGCCACGGCCATGGCGTTGTTGCGCTGGGAACCTCGAATCATCCTCAGCCGCGTGCAGTTCAGCGGCGTCAGTCTGCAGGGTGCGGTCGTGCTGGAACTTGAAGGCGCCGAAGTCGACAGTAATCAACAACACAGCCTGAGCATTCCGCTGCAACTGGGGGCGAGCGTATGAACACCTTTGTCCCGATCGACCTCAGCCAACTCCCAGCGCCGCAGATCGTCGAGCAGATCGACTTCGAATTGATCCTGGCCGAGCGCAAGGCATATGCGATCAGCCTATGGCCCGCAGAAGAGCAGGCGGAAATTGCCGCTCGCCTCGAGCTGGAGTCCGAGCCTCTGACCAAACTGCTCGAGGAAAATGCCTACCGCGAAACGATCTGGCGCCAGCGCGTCAACGAAGGCGCCGTGGCCAACATGCTTGCCCTTGCCCAAGGCGCCGACCTGGAGCACTTGGCAGCTAATTACAACGTCAAACGCCTGGTAGTACAGGTGGGTAACGCCAATGCTGTGCCGCCTATTCCCGAAATCCTTGAGAGTTACGACAGTTTGCGCGAGCGAGCTCAAATGGCCTGGGAAGGCCTCAGCACCGCCGGCCCACGCAACAGCTACATCTTTCACGCTCGCGCATCTGATGGACGCGTGGCCGACGCCACAGCCGAAAGCCCAAGCCCTGCCGTAGTAGTCGTTACAGTGCAGTCCTTGCTTGGAGACGGTCGCACTGATGCCGATCTGCTCAACATCGTCAACGCCTACCTGAGCGACGATGACCGCCGCCCGGTGGCGGATCGCCTGACGGTGCAGGGTGCGGCTGTCCTGCCTTACCAGGTCAGCGCCCGTCTTTACCTGAAAACCAGTGGCCCTGAATCGGAGCCAATCCTTTTGGCTGCTAAACAACGCCTGCTGGCTTACGTACATCAGCGCCGCCGACTGGCCATGGAAGTCTCGGAGTCAGCCATCCATGCCGCACTGCACGTTGAAGGTGTGCGCAAGGTCGAATTGGATAACTGGACCGACATCGCGGCCACGCCTTACCAAGCGCCCTACTGCACCGCCATCACGCTGGCCCAGGGTGTGGAGTAATGGGTACCACGTCGCTTTTGCCGCGTAACGCCAGCAAGTTGGAACAGCTGGCCGCCGAAGCACTGGCACAAATTGAGCGCACCCCCATTCCACTGCGACAGCTGTGGAACCCCAGCGAGTGCCCAGTTGAACTGTTGCCCTATTTGGCCTGGGCTTTTTCGGTTGATCGCTGGGACAGCAACTGGGTCGAGGCAACCAAGCGCGCCGCCATTCGTTCGGCGTACTACGTGCACTCTCGTAAAGGCACCATCGGCTCCTTGCGTCGGGTTGTGGAACCTCTTGGGTACCTGATCGAGGTCATCGAGTGGTTCAACATGACACCGCAGGGGATCCCAGGCTCTTTCGCTCTGAAACTCGGTGTGCTGGATACCGGCATTACTGAAGAAATGTATCAGGAGCTTGAACGCCTGATCGACGACGCCAAGCCAGTCACCCGGCACCTGACAGGGCTGGCAATCAGCCTCGAAAGCCCAGGCACTTTGAACATCAGTGTTGCCGTCTACGAAGGCGACGTTATCGATGTTTACCCACCTTTGATGCGCGACATCGAAATCACCGGGACCCTCGGCGTGGTGGGTCGCGAACACTCTATAGACACCCTGGACGTTTATTATGATTGATGCGAACTCGCAGTTTTTCGCGATCCTCACGAATGTGGGGATGGCCAAGCAGGCGAACGCCGACGCACTCGGCATCCCATGGAAGTTCAGCCAAATGGGCGTTGGCGATGCCAACGGCACCGACCCAATCCCCAATGCAACACAAACCCGCCTGATCAACGAATGGCGCCGCCGGCCGCTGAATCAGGTGCGCATCGACCCAGTTAACCCAGCGGTAATAATCGCCGAACAGGTGATCCCGGCCGACGAGGGTGGCAAATGGATTCGCGAAATCGGTCTGTATGACGCGGACGGCGATCTGGTGGCGGTGGCCAACTGCGCGCCGAGCTATAAGCCCGTGCTGTCGCAAGGCTCCGGCCGCACGCAAGTAGTGCGGATGAATTTCATCGTCGCCAGTACCGGCAATATCACGCTCAAGATGGACCCCGCAGTGGTCCTGGC